>CAYPEJ010000002.1:0-257962 GCA_964409685.1 uncultured Anaeromicropila sp. | reverse complement strand
GCAAAGTGGTCTTAGGATTTTCAAATCCTAAGACCACTTTGTCAACAGTCTGAGAAGAATTTTTTACAAATTCTTCTTGTTTTTTAAAATTGTTTTTTCTAAAATATCTGCGGCTTCTTCGACTAATTGAACACAAGGACGTTTTTTATAGTACTCTTTGGTTCGCTCTTCTGGTGTTGTCTCTTTAAATTCTGCTGCACTGACAACTTGGGGCTCTACTAAACCAAGCAATTCCTTGCAAATAATAGTTCCATTTCGTTTTCTAAACTCATCTGCTAACATCTGTACCATATCATAGTTTGCCTTTTTCCCTTCGCTGTCTCTTCCTTCTGTTGTTCCTGACTCTAAACCAGCAATTAGAAACATACCAGAACAAGTTCCACACACTTCACGCATACGTCCCATACCCGCACCGAATGAACAAGATAATCGAAGTGCTGTTTTTTCATCTATTCCATACAGGTCACTGTAAGCTGCAAATACTGACTGTGTACAGTTAAATCCTTCTCTAAATAATCGAACTGCTTTTTCCTTTCTACATTCTTTCCTTAATTCATCTCTTGATTCCATAAATAACGCCTCCTAAATATTTTGAACAAGTTTATCTTTCACTGTTGCGAATACTTCCCTTACATAGTAATTAATAAATAACAAAGTCCCAGTCTCTGCACCTAACCCTTGCACATTCATATCAAGCTGCTTCTCTGCGATCCTCTTTGCTCGGTATAAATGAAATCGATTGGTCACAATCACAACAGAATCTGCATCCTTTAGCAACGGTTTGCTGTACATAATGTTTTCATTGGTGTTAGTTGACTTTGCCTCCATAATTATTTGTTTTTCTGGTAAGCCTTTCTGAATCAAGTAATCATGCATTGCTTTGGCTTCACTAACATGTTCCCCTTTTCCTTGACCACCTGACACGATTACCTTTGTCTTTGGATTCTCCATAGCATACTCGTAGGCAACATCTAAACGATTTTTTAACGCCAATGTGATTGTCTCTCCTCGTACTTGTGCACCTAGAACTATCATATAGTCCGCATTTGCGGAAGGCACTTCATATCCAGCTCTTATAATAATTGTCTGCATGATACCAAATAGAAGCACCACCATTGACAAAGTAATTAAAATAATATTTACAAACAATGAACACTTCTCACAATGATTCTTTTCTAGCACTTGAATCAATACAAAAAGACCGAAGCACCCAAAAGCACCTACAATCCATATGAGCGAAAAATCTTTGCGAAATCCCAATATACTGATAATCACACCATAATATAGGAATGCAAGTACTCCCACTACAATTAATATTCCTTTTAATACAAGCACATTCCTTTTTCCTTCCATTTTCTTATCGCACATACTCTACACTGGAACGTTCTAATACTGCTTCATATACATCAAGAACAGACTCTGCAAACTTCTTCGTGGAATGTTGAAGTGCACATTCCCTTGCATTTCTACAAAAATCTTTTGCATTCTCTGAATACAAGATTGCGTCTAATGCCTCTTGAAAATCTTGTTTGTTATGAAAGAAATATCCGTTCTCTCCTTCCTCTAGTATTCCGTCAAGACATCTATCTTCCATTGCAACTACTGGAAGACTAGATGCCATTGCTTCTATAAAAGTGATTCCTTGTGTTTCACTAGTCGATGCACTTACGAATACATTCCCTATTTGATAATATTTTCCTACTTCATCATATGGAATCTCACCTGCAAATAAAATAGAATCCTTGCAAATCATCCCACCTACAATCTTCTCAAGGCGTGCTCTATCTGGTCCATCTCCAACAATGACAAACTTCACATCTTGCCGTTCCTCCAGATACCCTTCCATATTTCGAATCAACTCTTCGATATTTTTTTCACTAGATACTCTTCCCAAATACAAAATCACCTTATCAGATTCTAAGATACCAAGACTCTCTTTAATCTGTTGCACTTCCTTGATGTCAATATTTTCCTTTTTAAATTTATCTAAATTGATTCCTGTTGGAATTACATAAATTTCTCTTTTTACATGATAATTTCTTAGTAATTTCTCCACTTTTTCTGTCGGCACAATGACTTCGTCAACTGAATTACAGCATACCCTTGTAATTCCCCTTACCACTTTTTTAGCCCTTCTATCTAAAAATGCCCCTTTGGCTATATAGTGGGTATAATCTTCATAAATTGTATGATACGTATGAACAATTGGTATCTTTAATTCACTTGCCATAATTCTTCCGAAGATGCCAAGGGAAAATTCCGTATGTGTATGTATCACATCCAACTGTAGTTTTTTTATTGCAGACGCAATTCTTCTTTGATACATCAAACCAACTCTTCTATCTGTCATCAAGATAAATGGCAGACTTCGAACTCGATATACATTCTTTTCTTTTTTCGGCGCATTGGGAGATGTCGTTGTAAATACATATACATTATGTCCCTGCTTTTCCAATTCTTCTTTTAACACGAATACTGACGCTGCCACACCATTTATCTCTGGATAATAGGTTTCTGTAAACAATCCTATATTCATAATTAACCTCCATATATGGCGTTACTTTCGCCTAAAATAATATATCCTAAATAATAGAAGAAGTTTTCCAAAATGTAAATAGACTATTTGAAAAGTCATAATTTCGTAAGTTCTTCTTCCATATTTTTCATTGTATCTTAAAATATTCTATGCTAAAATATATTTTGATAATCAAATGAATAGTGAGGACGATGAAAATGATAATAAAACCAAAGGTAAAAGGATTTATTTGTACTACAGCTCATCCAATTGGCTGTGCAGAAAACGTAAAAAGACAAATTGCATATGTAAAAGAACAAGCTCCAATTGATGGTGTAAAAAACGTTCTTGTTATCGGATGTTCCACTGGATATGGACTAGCTTCCAGGATTAGTCTTGCATTTGGTGGAAAGGCAAATACACTAGGGATTATGTTTGAAAAACAACCTACCGAAAGAAGATGTGCGACTGCTGGTTACTATAATACATTGGCATTTGATGAAATCGCACAAAGTGAAGGACTGTATGCGAAGACTATTAATGGGGATGCATTTTCACCTGAAGTAAAACAGCAAACCATTGATATGATTAAACAAGACCTCGGAAAAATCGATATGCTTGTATATAGTATTGCTGCTCCAAGAAGAACCAAAGATGGAGTTACTTATTCATCTGTAATTAAAGCCATTTCAGATGAATTTAAAAATAAAAACTGGGATTTAGTACATAATACAATTACAGACGCTAGTATACCTTATGCCACTGAGGAAGAAGTTGCAAATACTGTAACGGTTATGGGCGGTGAAGATTGGAAAGATTGGATTGTTGCATTAGATGAAGCTGGTGTTCTTGCAGATAATGTAAAGACTGTTGCATATTCCTATATCGGACCTGAGATTACTCACCCTATTTATACAAATGGTACCATTGGTATGGCAAAACGTCATCTTTGTACCACTGCAGAAGAGATTACAAAGGAATATGGTTCAAAAGGTGTTAATGCTTATGTTTCTGTAAACAAAGCACTTGTAACACAAGCTAGTTCTGCGATTCCTGTTGTCCCTTTATATATTTCCTTACTTTACAAGGTTATGAAAGAAAAAAATATTCATGAAGGTTGTATTGAACAGATGTATCGTTTATTCCATGATAAGATGCTAGGTTCTGATGGTGTGATTACGGATGAAACTGGTTTGATTCGTGTAGATGACTGGGAAATGCGCGAGGATGTTCAGAAGGCGGTTATGGCGCGATGGGATGAAGTAACGACGGAGAACTTCAGAGAACTTGCAGATCCTGATGGATACTGGGATGATTTTTATAGGATGTTTGGATTTAACTTTGAAAATGTGGATTATGAGGAAGATATTAATTTAATCTAAGTAGCATTGAAAGAATACAAATATTCTTACATTGATTTACAAAACATTTCAGAAAAAGAACAGGAGGAGGCATGTCCACCTGTTCTTTTAATTCTTTTTATTTTGGGATGCACTATTTCCTTTTGTCGTACTTTTCAATAAATCCGGACATTAAATGGTTAAATTTCAACGCATGTGTTACATTTGGAATATGTCCAGCTCCTTTCATTATGTGTAACTTAGCAGTACTTATAGTTGCATACAATTCTTCTGTTCGTTCTCTTGATACGACTTGGTCGTGTTCCCCATAGATGATTAAAGTAGGAGTACTTATTTTTTTCGCTTCCGCTAACGTATCGATATCTTTCTCCTCTGTCTCAACAATTGTTAAACATGAAGAAATCGCTAATATTCCCACTTTATCTTCCGCATTACTGATTTCAAAGTCTCGTTTCAACTTATCTTCTACTTTTTCTCCGAAATCCATTGTCTGTCTGCCAGAACATCCCGCTAATATCATACTTTTCACTTCTGCTGGATACATACTAGCAAAATATTGAGCTACAAAGGCTCCCCAGGAAGATGCAACCACATGTACAGGTCCCTGTACTTCTAAAATATCTAACACTTCTTTATAGATTTTTGCAATCACATCAAATGAATTTTCTTCAATCGGTTCACTTAAACCTACACCTGGTTGATGAATGCATATCATCTGATACTTTCTCTTAAACTGCGCAAATTGTGGTATCCATTGTGGCGCTGTAATTCCGTATCCCGCGAGCATTACCACTGGAGTACCCTTTCCAACACTTACAACTTCTACTTTCTTTCCTGTTGATGGAACTGTGACCAATAAGTGAATTACATTATTTCCATCTAAACAACTATTTCGATAAAGTAATTTATCCGAATCGCATTGTCTAAGATAGCTACTGATACCTTTCTGTTTCAAATTGTACCAAAAGGTTGTAAAGGTTTCATCAAGTCCTGAATTTCTCACTTGAACAAGCTGAAGTGGTTTATCAGACTCTAGTTGTCTATAGATATCTTGCTGCACCCAACAATCTTTTTCATGGAAACTAGTTAATTGCTTTTCATTTTCACATAGCTCATCCTCTTCTGATTCATATGCCTGTAAGATCATATGTATATTATTTCCTGTGAAACCAAATCCATTAACTGCTGCATATCTTGCTTCTGCTTCTGTCCACTCACATTCCTCTTGTGTAAATGAGAACACTTCCCTATCCAAATTGGAATAGGTTGTTAATTCTGTAATCCCAACAGTTGGAGGAATTCTATCCTGTTTCAACGAGGAAATTACTTTAATGAGTGATGCCATTCCTGATGCACCATCTAAATGTCCGATATTGCCTTTTACACATCCAAGTTTTACAAAATGATCCTTTCTTCCACCTAGTAACTGGTAGGCTTTCTGAATACTGTTTAATTCTGTAATGTCACCATTTGCGTTACAAAAACCACTGGTTTCCATGTATTGAACATCGGATATATCCACTCCAGATTTTTTATATGCTTGCACAATGGATTTCACTTGATTTTCTGATGAGAAGGTTCCGTATCCTTGATTTCCCGAACCTGTTTCACCATACTCCTTAATTACAGCATAAATGGTATCACCTTCTGCAATTGCTGCCTCTAAGGATTTCAGAATGACAACTCCTGCTCCTTCACCTCGCAAATACCCTTTCGCTGCTTTGTCAAATGGATTACAACATTCTTCCATATTTAAAGTGCCTTGTAAGCGCAGTAGCTCATACTTGTCTAAATCAAAGTTTAGATTTACACCACCTGCAATTGCCATATCTACATTACCTAAACGTAAGCTATTTATCGCTTCTACTACCGCTGATAGAGAACTGGAGTCACCGGTTTGAACCACTTTACTTGGACCATTGATTCCTAACCTACCTGCTACACGTTCTGCAAGTTGATTTAGTTCTAACTTATACAATACATTGGCATCTACACGTCTGATATTTTCTCTTACAACTTTATCATATTCGCAATCCGTTGCACCGACATAGACACCCATATTGGTACTTTTTATCTTGTCCTTGCTGTATCCAGCTTCGTCTAAGGCCTTCCAAGTCATTTGTAGCAAAATACGTTCTTGTGGATCCATGAATTCGGCTTCTTTTCGTGGAATATTGAAAAACTCATAGTCGAATTTCTTTACTTTTTCTAAATATGATCCTGTATACATTTGATTATCCTGTTGCTTTGGAAATTTAATTCCACGATTTCGAGGATACTCTGTAAACAGTTGTTTTCCTTCTAGTAAATTCTCATAAAATTCTTGTACATCATTGGATTGCGCAAACATACCAGACATACCAACAACTGCAATATCGCTTGCACAGACTTTCATAGGAGTTTTCTTTCTTTTCGGACGGATGACTGTCATTTTTTCTATTGTATCATCAAAATCAGTTGAATCTACCGAAACATTTCCCCCCTCTGATTCCTCCGCACTACTCATTTTCCACTCATCGATCTTTTCTTGATACATTTCTCGCATTTCTTGATAATTACGAGATTGCACAAATCTTACAAATGCTTCCACTGTCGGATAGTCGATAAATGCTTGAATATTTAACTTAATTTTAAAATGCTCTCTTACTTTTACGGTAAGCGATGTAAAGAGTAATGAATCAAATCCCAATTCTGCGATTGCTTCATCTCTTTGAATATCGGAAGCATCTATACTTAATACTTCAGCAATCATATTCGTCAAATCTGCTTCCATACAAGACGTTAGATAGGTATCTACATCTTCAAACTTCTGATTGCTCTTGGTACTTACAACAATGCTTTTGACTTGGGCATTCTCATTCTTTTCCCTATCTGCATATTCTTTTGCTTCGTAGTTTTCCTTAATCTCTTCTAAGCTTGTAGTTGTAAGGTACTTTCTATCAATTTTACAGGAAACATTCTTTGGCATATCTTTCAGCACAAGGATGGAAGATGGTATCATATAAAATGGCATCGTGGATTTCAGTATTCCAACAATCTCTTCCTTCTGTGGTAGTTCTTGTTCCTCTTCTACTATCACAAATGCCTGTAGATAATCTTTATTCTTATGATCCTTTCTAAGTGCAACAACTGCCTCTGCAATCTCTGGAATCTCCTTCAAATGGGATTCTATTTCCTCTAATTCAATACGGAATCCATTTAACTTAACTTGTTGGTCGATTCTTCCTCCATAATAAATACTTCCATCAGATTGATAAGTTCCTAGATCACCAGAACAGTACATTTTACTCTCCTGTTCGGATGCAAATGGATTGACAATAAATTTTTCTGCACTTAGTTCTGGACGTTTTAAATATCCATTTCCAACACCTTTTCCTCCAATTACAATTTCACCTGGAACTCCCAATGGCATTAACTTTTTGTTTTTATTCAAAATATAGATGTTTACATTTTCAACAGGTTTTCCAATTGTAATCTTTTCTCCTCTGTGCACTCGACTAAAGGTAGTTACTACCGTTGTTTCTGTTGGTCCATATCCATTCCATATAATAGGACACTCATCTGCTACTTGCTCTATTAATGCACTATTTAGCGCTTCCCCTGCTAACAGAATCTTTTTCACTGATTTATTTTTCCATCCACTAATTAAAAGCATCTGCATCGCTGCTGGAGTACACATTAAGAAATTACATTTTCCCTCATCTAATTTTTCCTTAAACAGGGTACCATCACGGGATACGTGATATGGAAGTATCTCAAAGGTTCCGCCTGCAACCAAAGGACAATAATATTCTAAAATAGTAAAGTCAAAGGAAATGGATGCCACCGAGAAGGAATAGTCCTCTTTTTGATATTCTGGTACATGCAAACAGGATAATGTAAAATTGCTCAATCCTGCATGATTTACTAAAACTCCCTTTGGTGTTCCTGTTGACCCGGATGTATAGATTACATATGCAACATCTTTTCCTTGGATCAATGGTTTTTCCCATAAACTCTCTTTTCCTTCATACTCTTTTTCTAACAAAAGAATTGCTTCTTCTGTAATTTCAAAGGATGAAATGTTGCTATTACAATTCTTAATTAGGTTGTCATTGTATAATAGGAGGCTACTTTCTGACTCTTCTAATATATAATCTACTCGTTCTGGTGGAAATATTGGATCAATCGGAATATAGGCTGCCCCTGCTTTCATAATTGCTAGAAATGCTAGGATGCATTCTACGGAGCGTTGCATATACACACCTACAAAATCATGCTGTTTCACACCCATATCCATTAATTTTTGCGCTAATACATCTGTTTTTTTCTTTAATTCTCCATAGGTTACGGAACTTTCCATGCATACAATCGCTAGTTTATCTGGATCTAGTTCTGCATTTTTATCAATAAAATCAATCATTGTTTTTTCTCGATTGATTTCCTCTAACGGTCCAGTAAACTTTTCAATTAGGAGTGTTTCTTGACTTTTGGATACTAAATCTATATCCCAAAGTCTTACCTCTCCATTCTTTGTAACAGAATCCAAGATATTATAGTAGGTATCTACCATGGAACCAACTAATTCTTCCTCATAATCTTCTGGATTATATTTAAAATAAACTCTCAATTTATCATGAAATTGATGTACTTCAATGGAAAAATCGATTGCTCCATCTTGTTGAATATTGTTAAATGCCTCTAATTCAAAGTCATTACATACTAGATTCTTTCGTTCCATATCCATAATCCAATTTTGAAACTGGAAGGATACCTCAAAGATTTGATCTCTTTCTGTTCCTTGGCAGATATCCCGACATAATAATGCATAAGGATAATTGCTATGTTCAAATCCCTTAATGGTTTTCATTTTTACCTGTTTAAGGATATCTGCAAAGGTAGGATTATCACTTAGATTACTTCGAATCATAATTAGATTTACGAAATAACCAATGAGTTTGTCGAATTTGTGGTTTGGTCGTCCTGCTACAGGTATCCCGATGATAATGTCCTCTTGATATCCAAAATAGTACATTAATACATTATAAGCGGACAACATAATGGTAAATAGGGTTGTATCTTCTTTCTGAACCATCTCCATCAGCTTTTTAAACAATTCGCCTTCTATTATAAGATCTCGGTTGGTTCCTTCTTTTGAGTACTTTGCTTTTTTTGTTTTTGGTACAAATTCAAGGCATGGAAGTTCTCCTCTTAATTCATTCATCCAATACTGCTTGTCTTTTTCCATACCTCCATTCTTTAAGCCTTCTTGCTGCATATTGGCATATTCACTATAATCTGCTTCAATTCTCTCTAACGAATTTGCTTTTCCATTCAAAACATTTTCATAGATATCATTGAATTCAGATAAAAAAATGGATAATGATATTCCATCAAATATAATATGATGAAAATTGAAAAGAAGGATTTTCTCCGTATCACTTATCAATAGTAGGCGTACCCAGAATAATGGTCCGTTTTCTAAATCAAAACTGGCTCTTGCCTCTTGTAAAACAAGTGCTTCCACATCTTCTATTTGGTCTTTGTCTATTTCAATCGATTCTACTAAGGTCTCTTGAGCTTCCTCAATTCTCATAAATGGCATATTGTTTTTTAATACAATATGCCCTTTTAGAATAGGATGTCTTTTTGCAATATCATTACAAGTTGTTCTTAACTTTACTACATCCAAATCTCCTTTTACACGAAAGGCGCATGGAACATTGTAAGCATAACTTTCTGGGTCCATCTGGTAAAATACCCACAATGCTTTTTGTGCTTCTGTAAGCGGATAATCTTCGATGGTTTTCCCCCATACTTTTAAGTCGTATGATGGTTTTTCTTGATTTCGTTCTTTATTTTGTAATTCCGCAATTTGTTGCATTGCTGCCTCTACACTTAATTCACCTTTGGCAACAAGCTCAAAAATTTCTTCCTTATTCATGAGTTTCTTCCCCCCTTTTTATCAGAGCATGTTCGATTCTCTTTATTTCTTCTTTTGTAATCATGCCATTCTTTAATTCTGTTAACAAAAAGAAATATACTTCATTTACAAAGGTCTCTGAAAAATTCATGCTAACGTCTACTGTTTCATTATCTAAAAGCTTCATAAATATTTCTTCAAATTGAAATGCTTCTTTTGGTAAAAGCGTTCCCTTTTGAATCTGCTGAAGTACAAATAAATTCAGACTTTCTTCCACTGTTGATGCTTTTGGTGACTCTATCTGCATTTCTTCGTAGGTTCCATGCAGTTTTATATATGTTACAATATCGCTAATAGTAGAAAAGTCTAAGAACTCTTCTAAGCCTATCTCTATATCAAATTCTTCTTGTACCATACTCTTAAAACGCAAACTATTTAAGGAATCAATACCATATTGTTTTAGTTTTTTCTTACTATCTAATTTGTTGCTATCTATTTTTAAGAGATCGGATAGCATGGTCTTTATTTTATTTTCTACGAAATCAATTGACGCTAGGCTCGCTTGGGATGGTTGTAAATCTGGTGTTGTAGTTTCTATTGTAGTTTCTACTGTAGTTTCCGTTGTGGTTTTTATTGCGTCTTCAACTGCCCCCTCAACGATCCAGTGGGTTTCCTTTTCAAATTCATACGTTGGAATGGATTGTTTTATCACAAACGCTCCTGTAAATAGTTCATGGAAATCCATCGTTTCATTTGGATTAGAAAGCCATTGGCGAATCTTAGGTTCATTATTTTCTTCTCCCTTTTCGCCTTTCATTGCATCATCAAGTTTTTGTAATAATTCTTCGATGTCTTTTGCCCAAAATGCGATTCGATTTTCAAATTGTTCTCTACCAACTAGTAACGTATATGAGATATTTTGAAGCGTTAAAGTTCCTTTCAAAGATAAACTCATATCGCCCGTTTCCATTTTACAAGATTCCGCTAATTCTTTTATGGATAAGGCTGTCAATTGATTTACTTCTGGCAGTGCAATGGTTAGTGTTTCTTGTATACAATGACGAATACGTGTAAAATCCTGAAGTTCTAAGATATAATCGCCTAATGCATCTTCTTCACATAAATTTTCTACTGGTATCTCTAATATCTCACCTATTATGGACTTAATTGCTTCCAACGGATTATTCTGAGATACTTTTTCTTTTGCTTGTATATTTTCAGATAACCATCTTTTAAATTTTTGTAGGTAGTGCATTAAGCTTTCTTCTGATTTTGCTGAAAATGCGAATAAGTATTGTTCCTTATCATCCAATGTCTGCTGTCTTCTATCTTCGTATTCATCCAATATCATATGTGCATAACTTCCACCTGCGCCAAATGAATCAATGGCCGCTCTTCGAACGATTTCATGTTCTTGTCCATTCTCGAACACCTTTTTCTTTTTCCAATCTGCCAGTTCTGTCTGAAGATAAAAACAACTTTTTTGAAAATCTATTTTAGGATTTGGCACCTCTGCGTGAATCGTTGGCACTAACTTTTTGTGTTTCATCTGCATAATGACTTTTGCAATTGCAGCAATACCAGAGGCTGCTTCTAAATGGCCTAAGTTCGATTTTACAGTTCCGATAGGGCAAGACTGTGGTTCGACTTGATAAGTTCCCCAAGCCTTATTTAGTGCTTGTACCTCCAATGGATCGCCCATCTCAGAACCAGTTGCTTGTGCCTCCACATAACTAATTGTATTTGGATGAATCTTTGCCTTTTCTAATGATTTTCCAATTACTCGTGCTTGGGCTACTGGACTTGGAACCATATAGCCATTTGTTGTACCACTATGATAAATGGAACAATCCTTGATGACTGCGTAAATGTGATCGCCATCCTTTTCCGCTTCCTCTAATTTCTTTAATAATATGGCACCAACACCTTCACCAACTACATAGCCATCTCCACCTTTTCCAAAACTCATACTCTTATCTGTACTGGAAATTAAGCCTGTCTGAGATAAGGAGATAAATTTATTCGGATGAATAGACAAGTTAACTCCACCAACTAATGCTACATCAATCTCATCGTCTTTTATCGCCTGACAAGCTAAATGGATTCCTGTAAATACCGAAGAACACATGCTATCTACGGTTAAGCTTGGACCTCTAAAGTTAAATAAATAGGAAATACGATTGGCAAATGCGGATAGATTAGAACCTGGAATCATCGCATCCTTTTTCAAATTGGATGCTCCTGCAAAAAGTTGATATTGTGAATACATAGCACCTACATACACTCCAACTTCTTTTTCACTTAATCCCTCTATCGTATATCCTGCATCTTCTATCGTGCGCCATGCTTCTTCTATCAATAACCTTTCTTGTGGATCCATCAATTCTGCCTGTCTTGGTGCGATATTGAAAAACAAAGAATCAAATTCTTTGACTGAATTCAGGAATCCACCCCATTTTGTAAAGCTCTTGTTTATATCTTGTTTGGATGGATCATAATATTGCTCACTATCCCATCTATCCCTTGGAATCTCCGATACACAATTTTTCCCGTCTTTTATCTTATTCCAAAATTCATCCAAGTTATCTGCCATTGGAAATCTTCCACTAAAACCTATGATTGCAATATCTTCACTTGTCTTCTTTTCAACCGATGCATTTTTAAGTTTTCGCATAGTTCTTGGTGTGTTTTTATATTCTGTTTGCATATTTACTTGGGTGTTAACAATTGACTCTTCTTGCACTTCTTCTATCTGTTCTTCCACACCAAAAAGCTGTTTCACTTCTTCCCCATTATTTTCAAGCAAATAGTCTTTTAGTTCTAAGATATTCTGACACTCGAATAGTAGGGTTGCAGGAATATTGGTAAATACAGTTTCCAGTTCAGATGTAACTGCTGTTGACATAATAGAATCAATTCCATAACGATGAAATGGTTCGTTCACTTTTAATTTATCCTTCGGTATCTTTAGGGCATCTTGGAACACATTTAGTAAATGTTCTTCTAATTGTTTTGCCATGGACTCTGTACTGCTCTTTGTATGAACTACCTTTCTTTCAACAATTTGAACGTCTTTCTTTTGAGTCGCAACGTTATTACCTTGTTCCTTCTGTTGGTTCATTGTTACATGCTTAGATGCTGCAAAACCATCCGTTACAATTGGCAAAATCGCTTTGGCTTTCTGACCTAACGCATACTCTAATATTTGAATTCCTTCTAAATTAGTAATTGGTAATAAGCCTGTTTTCTTTACTAACTGCTCCATTGTTTTTTCATCTAGACTAAGTCCTCCATTTTTCCAAAGAGGCCAATTGATGGAGATTACTTGTTGGATATTTCCTTTCTTATATCCTTGCAACGCAATTTGATCCATAACCGCATTGCTAAATGCATAGTCGCACTGTCCAACATTCCCATTACATCCGCTAATAGAAGAACATAGTACTACAAAATCAAGTTTTTCTTGATTCCAAACATGTAATAGTCCTAACGTTCCAAAAACCTTTGGTTGTAATACTGTCTTAAAGTCATCCAAACTTTTGTTTTGCAAAAATGCATCACGAATAACTCCTGCACAATGTATAATTCCGTTGATACAGTGGAATCTTTCTTCTGCATACTCTTTCAAAGAACGTATTGAGCTTTCTTGATTAATATCACAACAAACATATTCTACTTGCGTATGATAAGCTTGCAGTTCTTCTAATAATCGTTTCTTTTCTGCATTTAATTGACTTCTTCCACATAACACAATATTTGCCTTATACCGTAGTATCAGATATTTTGCAAATGTATAGCCTAATCCACCTAAACCGCCAGTAATCAAATACACTCCATTGTAGCGAAATGCGGTCTCCTCTAATTGCGCTTTCTTTGGATACTCTTGTAATCCTCTCACAGTTCGAATTCCATTTTGATATTGTACATCTTTGTCATCAACTTGACCTATTTCTTTTAATACGTTTTGATTCCATTCATCAATTCCAACTGTTTTCCAATGAAATAAATTAGTTTCCATGGCAATTGATTTTAACATAGGAGAAACCCCTGCAAACACAGGGTTTTGTTCTCCTTTTTGTTGATTATAAATATAAATGAATTCAAATTTTTCTTTTTGACTTAATAAGTACTGAAAAATATGAAAAATGGAATAAGCGCTATTCTCCAAATCTCTTTTAACGTTTTCAAATGTGCCATTGTGTTCAAGGGTATTCTTATTTTCCGTACAACAATACACAATACGTTTCACACAATCCTTATTGCATGGTAGAGATTGAAAAACCTTTGCATAGTCTTCTTTACAATTTCTATCAATTTGATAACCCATTGCATCTTGCCTATAGCTATCGCTTAATAGAACTTGTACAATTTGCGTATTCTCTAATGCTTGGAATACATCCATAGTAGAATTGTCTAGGCAAAATACAATAAGCAATTCCATCTGCTTGTTTTTCTTAACGTCTAGTTCTTCTCTATTCCACTTTAATGTATAGTAATCGAGCTTTCTATCATCTGCTTGAAGAAGATTATGACAGATGAGTTCGTATGCCTTTTCCTTTGACATTTCACCACTACTTAATTTTTCAATTACATCTTGGTTATTCATAAAATTCCCCCAAAATTTTTTCTGTTTCTTCTACACTTATCTTTTTCGATACAACATCCGCTAAGAGACTGGCTAATAGACTATCTTGTTTCGTCTGCAACACCCTATTGGCTATCTTTTTCATAATAACTTGTTGAAGTGATACCAGCACAGCGCCATCTTCTGAAACAATATAGCAAGAAAAGCATACTTCTTGAGATGTATTCAGGATGTTTTCTTTTACTGTGTATAAATACATTGCTTCTGAAATGTCTTGCTTATGAAGCACTACTGACTCAACTCCTGCTGGTACATACCCACCTTCATTTCCTAGTAAACATGCTATACTTTGTAATGCCACATCTAGCACACATGGATGTAATACATAGGCATCTTGAACCAAGATATCTTTTGGAATTGTTATTTTTCCAACTGCCCAATCCTCTGTATATACCACTTCGTCCATACATTGAAAATGTCTTCCGTATTCAATGCTTCCTTCTCCAAACCGACGATAGAACGTTTCTTTTGATTCTCGATAAATGCATTGCGCCATCTTTTCTTTTATAGAAATGGTCTCTTGTATCGGTGTCTCTGTTCCAACACTTCCTTTGGCAAATACAATTTCTTGCCCTTCGTCTGCCTTCACCAAGAATTCTATGTTGTCTTCATTTACTTCAAAGTTTATAGATATATCTTCAACCTTCTCTTCTTCAATTGCGTGAATCCATCTTACCCCTTGAACTGTCGTAACTGGTTTTTCTAATGCAATCGTTCCTGCTGCTCTCGCCATCTCTAAATATGCAACTGCTGGCAACACTTTCTTTCCATTTACACGATGCTCATTTAAATAGTACTGTTGATAGTCTAGATGCTTGGTAAACTTCACATCATAAAGGGTAGATTGATTGGCATCTAACATCGGATGAAGGACGGATACACTTTTCTCTGTATTGGAACGCTTCTTTTCTCCCTTCTTCAATGGCACCCAATATTCTTCTTTTGCAAATGGATAGGTTGGCAATGACATTTTGTTTCTCTTCTGTCCCACATATAACTTGTCCCAATCGAAATCCATTCCATTTACCCAGAACTTCGCCAGTTTCTCACAATTCTTTTCTTCCATTGCTTTTGTGATAATTAGGTCTTGATATTCTTCATCAATTAAGAAGGCGTATTTCTGTTTTGTACTTTCATTTCCAGTGAAAAGTACTTCTATCTCCTTGTTTCCTTTGATAAATTGTTCTAGTACACTTAATAACTCATCTACACTGGAACTAACGATTGCAAGTCTCTCTTCAAAGGATTCTCGACCTACTTGTAATGTATAAAGGAACTGTTCAAAGGATTCTTCCTTCCAATTTACTTGTTTGATAAACCCTACCATTTTTTCTGCATACTGTAATAGTGCTTCTTGACTTCTTGCTGATAAAAGGAATAATTGCTTATCATTTGTAGTAGTGCCTTTTTTGATTTCTGCATCTTGAACATATTCTTCTAATATAATATGTCCATTGGAACCACCTGCTCCAAAACAGCTTATTCCCGCTCTTCTTGGATAAACCACTTCCACTCCGTCTTCCTCTAATATAACTGGTTTCCAGTCTTCTAGGTCATGTTGTATATAAAATGGTGAATGTTCAAAGTCAATATTCGGATTACTTATCTTCGAATGTAGAGAAGGAACTAGTTTTCCGTATTTCATTTGTAAAAGTACCTTTGTAATGGAAGCAATTCCTGCTGCTGATTCTAAATGACCTATATTGGATTTCAAAGAACCTATGGAACAGAATTGTGTATCGTTAGTGTATTTTGAAAATGCCTTCTTCAATCCTGTTATCTCGATTGGATCTCCTAGTGAAGTTCCCGTTCCATGTGCTTCTATATAGTTCACCGTTCTTGCATCAATCTGTGCTTGTTCTAATGCTTCTTCGATAACATCTGATTGTGCATTTGGATTCGGTACAGAATATCCATTGGTCTTTCCTCCATGATTAATCGAACATCCCTTAATCACTCCATAGATATGGTCACCATGTTCGATTGCCTGATCGAGCCTTTTTAATACAACCGCACCAACACCTTCTCCTGGTACATAGCCGTCTCCACCTTCTCCAAAACTTCTACATCTGCCATCTGTTGATGCGAACTTTCCTTGTGCCAATTGAATGTATTTATTTGGATGTAAATTTAGATTTACACCGCCTGCAATTGCCATGTCACATTCGTCACCTAAAATGCTAAGTAGTGCCATTTTAATTGCTGTAATTGAGGAAGAACACATCGTATCGACTGCCAAGCTTGGTCCGTGTAGATTTAGGGTGTATGAAACTCTATTTGCAATTGAGGAATAGGAGGAACTAAGTGCCATTCCGTTCTCATTTTGAGATTCCTCTACTCCATAAAATTGATACTGTCCTGACATAACACCTACATATACACCCACTTTATATTTGCTTAATTCTTTCTTGGTATATGCTGCATCTTCTACTGCACTCCAAGCAGTTTGTAAGAATAAGCGTTCCTGTGGATCAGTAAATTCCGCTTCAATTGGACTTATATGAAAGAACATTGGGTCAAAGGATTTATAGTCTTTCAAGAATCCGCCCCACTTCGCATATGTCTTTCCTTGTTTCTTCTTGTCTGGATCATAAAATTTACTATGGTCCCAACGTTCTTCTGGAATCTCTACAATACAATCCACACTATTTTTTAGGTTCATCCAAAACTGCTCCAAATTATCTGCCTCTGGATACATTCCACTTAATCCAATAATCGCAACATCCCCATTGCTATTCGCTATTTTCTTTTCTTGTTGTGTTCCTTTTCTAGTAAGAATGGAACGAAGCTTTTGTTCTGTCACTTGATTGGATTGTTTTGTTTCTTCTGGTACACTCTTAGTACTTTGAGCTGGTTCTAATTGGAACATCTTGCTTAGTTGTTCGATGTGATTTTCTAATAAATATTCACTTAATTCTTTTATAGTCTGATATTCGAAAAATAGAGTTTTGGATAGTTCACCAAAATCTCTCTCCAGAGATTTTGTTAGGCTTAAAATTCGAACTGAATCAATCCCATACATCTCCAATGGTTCTAATTCATGAATCTTTGATGCCTCTAATCCAATCTCTTTTCCAAGCATTTCTTTTAAATATTTCACGGTTTTTATCTGCAATATCTTTCTATCTTCGACACTTGCACTACTCTGTACACTTTCTTGTTTTACTTCTACATGTTTTGTACCAGAACTACTTAAACCAATTGCAGTTCGAATGCGGTTTACATCTCCATAAAATACAACCATTCTAGAATATCCATTCTGCAATGCAGTTACAAATGCATCAATTCCCGCTTCTTTTTCTAATGGACTTACCCCAGTTGCCTTTTCCATTTCTTGAACCATTTTTGTGTCAATATGCATACCACCATCTTTCCACAATGGCCAGTTGATGGAAATGGATTTTCCTACTCTGTTCTGTTTCTTTCTCCATTCTACGAACTCGTCCATAAATGCATTTCCAAATGCATAGTCACTTTGTCCCATGTTTCCTGTAATGGCTGCATTGGATGAAAATAGAACAAAAAAGTCTAATGGTTCGTCTTTTGTAGCTCGATCCAAATATACGGAACCACATATCTTAGGTTGCAAAACTGCTCTTGCATCATTTGGTTCTTTTCGAATCATCATAGAGTCTTTTAGCACTCCCGCACTATGTATCAAGCCATTGATTCTTCCAAATTTTTCTTTACTTTTTTGAACCAACTGACACACGCTTTCATAGTCTGTCACATCCGCTGGCAGATAGGATACATTTGCCTTTCCTGTAGCATTGATGTTCTTTAAGAAACTGGTTATCTTCTCATTTTCTTTGGAACGCCCTGTTAATATAATATTGCATGCACTTGTATGCGCTAGGTATTCTGCAAATATTTTTCCTAAACCACCTGCACCGCCTGTTATGATATAGACTCCATCTTCCTTTATCTCTTTGAATTCTTGTTCTTGCTCTACTACTGGAAGTTCTTCTAATGTACGAACATAACGTTTCTTATTGTTGTATCGAATCTCGATATCCTCTTTTTGACCATATTCATTTAAAATCTGAGAAACATGTTCTACAATGGAATCTTCAATCTCTACATAACGAAAATCCATATTTTTATTTTCAAATTGCAATGTTTTGCAAATGGCAGCAACTGCTCGCTTCATAGCATCCATATTTTCTTGCATATGAGCTAAATAGATGCAGGACACACCTTTTGCCATTTTTGTCCTCATCAAAGATTGTAAGATATCTAATATGGAAAGGAATCGTTGGTTCCATTCGTTTGTAGATACTTCCTCCCTTTGTTCCTGTTGGAATGGATTCTGATTCCATAAAATGTGCTCTACTTTTATGTTTCTTTCTTGTAAGTCTTTTAGTACTTTTCTAAAATCTTCTCCATTATCTGCTTGAATTGCATATCCGTCTTCTACTTGTTCAAAATTCATTCCACAATGAATACGAATCACCTTATCATAATTTCCTTGTTCTTTTATTGCACGGAACAAGTCTCGATTATCATCGAATAGAAGAAGAATCTTATCTTTTCCAACAGAAGTCACTTCTAAAGGTTTCTCTATCCAACTTGGCTGTAATAAAATATTTTTCTTCGCATTTTCCTGTTTCACACTTCGCAATGAAAATCCGCGTATCACGATAGCTGGTTCATATTCTGCATCATAGATCGTAATATCATAATGAAGTGTATTCGAATCTTTTGGCATAACACTTGACTTTCTTGCCCATACATATGCCTTTTTCGTACATACCTTTCGTAACTGAATCTCTTGAAATGCATATGGTAAAAATACTTTATCTTTTTGTACATTATTTAATACCGATAAAACGGATACAACTTGCAGGGAGGAATCCACAATAGATGGATGAATTTTTAGTGCCTCATATGGTTTCATTGCCTCATTCTGCTCTAATTCAGCAATTACTTCGCCATTGCTTACAAAAACATTTTGAACAGCTCGCAATGAATCACCATATTGAAAACCAGCATCTTTGAATTCTGTATATATGTTTTTCCCTGGTATGACTTGCTCTGCCTGCTCCCTAGCTTGTACAAATTCTAGTTTTTCTAATTTTTCTGATGCAGCCTCTACTACTTCATTGGCACGATACACCACTTTTCCTGTTGAATGCATACATTTTCCATCATCTGTACAAATCTCAAAGGCAACTTTCCCATCTTCTGGAACTAACTTGATACACACTTCCACTGCTTCATTTCTCACTACAATTGGCTGTAGTAATACCACTTCTTCCAAAGATGTTACTACGTTTGCTGGCATTGCTTGTTCTACTGACGCACGAATCATTTCCAAATACACTACTGCTGGAAGTACTTTGTCTCCGTTAATCACATGGTCACATAGATATGGTTCATTTCCATATAAAGTCTTCTTATATTTTTGTGCATAAAAATCAGATGCATTTAAATCAATAAAAGGATGTAAACTTGGTACATCTCCATAACTCTTCTTATTGCTATGTGTATTCGAAACCCAGTAACGCTCCCTTGCAAATGGGTAGGTAGGCAAGCTAACGATTCGATAAGTGTTTTCTTGGAAAATGGTATTCCAATGTACATTACTTCCTTTTGCCCATAATTGAATTAATGTTGCAACATCCTTTTGTTTTATTGCAGCTTCCACTTGTTGTTTTCGATCGCTTCGGTTTTCAAATATATTGCCACTTACTAGATTTCCTTTGTGATATTGCTCGTTCTGAATATTTAATAATCCATCTAATAGTTCTTGAATATCACCAGCTAGAAAAGCGACTCTCTCCTGCATGGCTTCTCTTCCAATACAAAGTGTATACGAAATATTTTCTAGACTATACTCTTCTTCCTGTTTCTTTTTCTGTACATATTCTATCAATTGTGCCACTAGATCTTGTAATCGCTGTTTATCTCTTGCAGATACTAGAATCGGATATTTCTGATTCGTTCTACCTCTATTGACACTACTTCTTGGCTCTTGATATTCTTCCAAGATCATATGTGCATTGGCTCCGCCTGCTCCAAATGAGCTAATTGCCAATCTTCTTGGCTGATCGAATTCTGTATTCCAATCAACCAACTTTTGATTTACATAAAATGCTGTTTTATCAAAATCTATTTTTCTGTTTGTTTCACTTGCATGTAAGGTCGGAACTAGCTTTTTATGATAAAGCTGTAAAATAGCTTTTGTAAAGGATGCGATTCCTGCTGCGGATTCTAAGTGTCCAATATTGGATTTTACAGAACCAACTGCACAGAATCCCGTATCTGCAGTATACTTTTTAAACACTTTATGGAGTGCCGCAATCTCAATTGGATCACCTAATGCTGTTCCTGTTCCATGTGCTTCAATATAAGAAATGGTTCTTGGATCTATATTTCCCTTCTGTAAGGTTTCTTCAATTAAATCACTCTGGGCTGCCTGATTTGGTACAGTAAATCCACTACTTCTACCTCCTGCATTGATAGAAGAAGCTTTGATCACTCCATAAATTCTATCTCCATCTGCTTTTGCCTTCTTCAGCGATTTCAAGAGAACAGAACCAACACCTTCTCCGCATACATAACCGTCTCCACCTTCTCCAAAAGCACGACACTTTCCTTCACTCGATGCAAAATGCTGTTGGCTTAAGAAAATATATTTATTCGGATGAACAGTTACGTTAACACCACCAGCAAGTGCCATTTCTGATTCACCACTTCGTATACTTTCACATGCTAGATGAATGGTTGTGAGCGAAGAGGAACACATGGTATCCAATGCAATACTTGGACCTTTCAAATTAAAGTAGTAGGAGATTCGATTGGCTATGGATGCATAGAAGGAAATTGGGGATATGGCAACCCCATCTATATTTCCTTCTAACATTTGATACTGTCCCCACATAACGCCTACATATACACCAACTTTTCTTCCACCAATTTTCTCTTTTGTGTAGCCTGCATCTTCTAATGTTCCGTATACATTTTCAAGAAAAATTCTCTCTTGTGGGTCAATAAACTCAGCTTCCTTTGGTGCGATATGGAAAAATAGTGGGTCAAATTTATCTACATCTCGAAGAAATCCTCCCCATTTACTATAACTTTTACCTAGGATATCTTTTTCTTCACAATAATATTGGCTGTGATCCCAACGATCTTTTGGTACTTCCGTAATACAATCTTTTCCTGCCTTTAGGTTTTCCCAGAATTCCTCAATGTTATCTGCCTCTGGATATTTTCCACATAAACCAATTACAGCAATATCATCGTCGGAATATTCAGTTTGTGGGGTTAGATGTTCTACTTGGATGGAATCGTTGGATTGTATTGGAGTTTCTATTTTCACATCATTCTGAGTTTTTGTCTGAGCTTTCCCTTTTTCCTTTTCGTATTTCTCTGCAACTTTCTCATGGAATTCTTCTACTAAATACTCAGCAAGTGCTGTAACTGTATTGTACTCAAATAACAAGGTTGGATACAATTGGACTTGAAATGTAGTTTCAATCCTTTTTACAATATCCATTAAATTACCTGAGTCTAAACCTTGGTCATAATATCCTTCTTCTACAGAAACCTCAAATGTATCATCTTCCACTACATTTTGAATAATGCAAATTAACTCTTTTTCCACTAATTCAAGCAATGACAAAGATTCTGTAACAGATGGTTCTGGTGTTTCTGTTTCCGATAATTCTGCTACTCCTGCTTGTTCTTCCACATCTGTTGTTTCAGGCATTTGATTCATCAACGCACCATACACACTATCTTTGTATTCCTCATCCAAATACCCTGCTAATTCCTTTATATTACTATACTCGAATAATAAGGTTGGATATAGTTGTACTTGCAAGCTCTCTTCGATACGTTTTACAACATGAAGTAAGTTGGTAGATTCTAATCCCATATCATAAAATCCCACTTCTTCTTCAATGGATGTACTATCTATATTCATTTCACTTGCAACGATTGTTTTTAAGTATTGAATGACATCTTCTTTTGTTTGTAAAGACTGATGCTTTGTCGGTACAACTTCCTGCTTTTTCTCTGTTTTTTCAAGCATTTCATCTGATTTATTTACCACTTCAAGTTTTGTAATTAAATTCTGTGAGCGAATTCTCTTATTTGCCAATCTTTGAATGCAGGCAAGTAATTCCCCATCTTCGTTGTAAATCTCAATGTCAATGTAAACAATATCTTTTGTACCCGCTACCTTAACATGTTCCTGCTGTACTAATACATAACACATTTCTGTAATTCTGCCATTGGCATAAAAGGAATCCATGAAAATTGGAATAAACGGTTGCATATTATGTTCATTTGCATCCTTTAACATCGGATCTTTAAATAGCAAAATCGCTGGCACAATTGTAGATGAATCCATATGTGCTGGATGTAAATAAAATTCCTTATAATGTTCTAACGCAATATTACTTAATTGATGTTCGGATAAAATGTATCCTTCTCCTTCATAGATTTTTCCATTCACCTTCATAAAGTCAAAATGCTTAATATTTCCTTTTCTAGTGAATGAATATGCTTCATCCATATCCATAATGTTATCAGCATTTGCCTTTAACGATTGGATGTCAACTGTTTTTCCACGCATTGGATTTCCAAAATGAAGCTCTCCTGATAAGTTGTTATCCCATTCCTCACTAAAGATATTATCCCCTTTCATTTTCAAACTTCGAACTGTAATAATCCCAATAGCATCTTGCTTTTCTATCTTAACTTCAATCTTTTTATCATACTCTTCTGTCACTGCAATTGGTTCTTGGAATACGATATTTTTGACATAAACATTATTCACATCGAATCCAGCTACATCCATACCACGATAAATAATATCTAAGAACGTTACACCTGGCATAATTCGAACATCATGTACCCTGTGGTCTCGAACTATAAAGTCATCAAATCGAATAATTGTATGAAATACGATTGCATTTGATTTTCCCATATTCTCTCTCCTTATGATAAAAATGGATTTGAGTCTTTATCCATTGAAAAATCTATTTTCAATATGGTATTTTCTACTGCTTCTTCTTTCTCTTCACCCTCGTCCATTTCCAATGGTTCATTCCACAAATATTTTTTATGAAATTCAATAGGTTGTTTTGATTTTCTAATAGGTTGATAACTCTCTTTCTCTTCAAATTCACTTACGATTACATGCGCATTGGTTCCTCCAAAGCCAAAAGAACTAATTCCAGCTCTTCGAACCCCATTCTGTTTTTCCCATGCCTTTAAATTAGTAGCTACATAAAATGGGGAACTATCAAATTCAAATCTTGGATTTGGTCTTTCACAGTGAATGGTTGGCGGAATTAATTTATTCTCTAGTGCTAGTACTACTTTGATAAAGCTTGCTACACCGGCAGCACTCATCAAATGTCCCATATTGGATTTAATCGAACCCACTCCACAAAAACTACATTCCTCTGTGTATTTCTTAAAGACTTTTGTTAACGCTTTAAGCTCAATTGGGTCGCCAATCATAGTTCCTGTTCCATGAGTTTCGACATATCCGATACTTCTTGCATCGATATTGCCTTTTTCCAATGCATTTAAGATTACATCGTGCTGTGCTTCTGGATTTGGTGTTGTAATTCCCATCGTATGTCCGTCATTGTTCACAGCGGAAGAATCAATCACTGCATAGATTTGATCTCCATCTTCCATGGCCTTCTCCAAACGCTTTAATAGAACCATTCCACATCCTTCACCTGGTACAAAACCATTTGCTCTTTCATCAAATGTGTAACATCTTCCATCTGGTGACAATGCCTTTGCCTCACTCATAAGCACATATGTTTTTTCATCGTAAATTACATCAACACCACCTGCCAATGCCATCTCCGACTCATTTGTCAATATGCTTTGACACGCAAGATGTAAACTAACCAAAGAGGAAGAACATGCACTATCCACTACCATGTTTGGTCCTTTCAAATTAAAGAAATGTGCAACATGTGCAGCAATGAAATTTTGTCCAATTCCTGTAACACTGTTTTTGGATAAGCCCGTTAATTTAGAAGCAAATCCTCCTGTACGTGCACCAATAAATACACCTACTTTTTTTCCTGAGATTTCTTTTTTCTCATATCCTGCATCGCATATTGTTTGCGCGCTTTCTTCTAATACTAAACGAATAAGAGGATCATATTGTTTTGCATCATTTTCATTTATTTTAAAATATTCTGCATCGAAGTAACGATAATCTCCGATTACTGCTCCCCATTTACTAATACTCTTACCTTCTTTTGGCTCTGGTGAGTAATACTTTTCAATATCCCATCTACTCTTTGGTATCTCTACAACACAGTCTACTTTATTGGCAATATTGTTCCAGTATTCTTGTTTCGTTTTTGCCTTAGGGAAGTTACATCCCATTCCAATAACTGCAATCTTTCCGCTTCCTTGTTGCGTTGCTTGTTGTGCTTGTCTATTTCGAACCAGTTGTCTCTCCTGTATCTTCTGTTTGAAATATAAGGAAGTCTGTTTTTTATCTGCTTCTTTTGGTTGTATCGGTGTAAATACAGTCTCTTCCAGTACAGGTTGTTTGTCTAATTTAACTCCCATTTGTTTACGAATGTAGGCTGCTAATTCATTGATAGTCGAATATTCAATCAATACAGAAGGTTCTACAGACATATGTATTTCCTTTTCTAATTGTACAACTAATTCTGCTATTACAATAGAATCCACTCCAAACTCTTCAAAACGAATATCTCCACCTAATTTACTCTTATCCATTTTCAGTTCATTATGAAATACATTGCGTACGATATCTGTAACTTCATCTTCCTCTACACTTACGGATACAACTGCTTTTTTATCTACTTTGGATTCTTCTACATGCTCTTGTTTCATTCTTGTAAAGAATATGGTTTCAAGGTTCACTTTTTCTGCATCCACTTTAGCTGGTAATACAACTTTCTTCTCACTATCTTGCATCAAGTCAAACAAGATACGAATCCCGTATTCAGAAGTAATGCTTTTAAATCCTAATGCCTTATAAATAGGCGATTCGATTCCCTGCATTCCTACATCATTCCATCTTGGCCAGTTAATGGACTTCATAAATGTATAGCCTTTTGCATTTTGATACTCCACAAAATAATCCATGTAAGAATTGGCTAATGCATAATCACTTGCTCCAACTGCTAAAGATGGTAGCATTGCTGAAATAGAAGAGAATACTACAAAGCATTGTGGATTTCTATCTTTCACAACTTCGAATAAATTAACAAGACCATCTATTTTTGGCTCTAGGGTCTGCTTGATATCTTGCATGGATTTACTCTTGAATGCTGGATTTGTTTCAATACTTACTCCCGCACAATGAATCACTCCACCAATGGTTCCCTTCACATGTGTAGACATAAATGCCTCTAATGCTCTTCGATTCTTCAAACCTTCTGAATATACATCTACCTGACATCCTCTTTCCATTAGGAATTGTAATAGTTCTACCTTCTGAATCTGCTTTTTGTGAGTGCTATTCTTTATCGCTTCCCATTGTTCTCTTCTTGGTAAGTCTGTACGCTCAATGAAAATAAAATGCGTTGCACCCTGTTTCACATACTCTCGAACAATTCTACTTCCAATTCCACCGGTAGCACCCGTTAGAATAATTGTTTTTCCTTGATAATCGGATGTTTTCTTTTCTGAAATTGTTTCTATTTTACTCTTAGTCATAGTTGGAATATATCGTTCCATTCCTCGATAACAAATTTCACTATTCGGTTCCAATCTGCTTAATTCATTCAACGCAATCTTTAATACTTGTTGTAGCGTACTTCCCATAGCATCTACATCTATCGTTCTAGCTGTAATCGCTTTATACTCTGCACCTAACATTTTGTAAAGCATGGCTATTTTGGCACCTTGTAAAGAAGGTTTTGTACATTGGAATGTATGTAATCCATTTGTGATGTGAAGTAAAGTAAGCGCTTCTCCATTCATATTACGAATGATTTCTTGTAAAAATTCGATTCTTTGTTCTGGCAACGCTTCCTCTGTTCCATAAAGATCACATAAATCAACATATGCCTGTACCTTATCTCCCGTTGGTAAGGAGTCTGTACCTTGCATTAATTCTCGTACTGTAACAAAGTAAAAATAGTTTTGGAATGCCATTACACTGCTATTCCCTGCAAGTTCTTCATTCTGATATTCCTCTGGAACGATTACAATAATGTTTTTGCCTTCTACGGAGTCTATGACTTTGCTATCTTTTATAAAGGATTTTTGTAATATCCAGTCTTCTTCTGTACCATTCTCTATGTTACTTTCTTCCCCATCTAGGCATTCTTCTGTCTCAATCCCTTTCAAGTAACCAATTACTTGTCCAAAACAATCTAAGAATTTTACCTCTCCAGATGAAATGTATAGATATCTTCCATCTTCTAGATTGGAATCAAACTTAGTCATCTGAATCTTACGAATTAAACGGATTGCCTGATTGTTGATTTCTTTTTCTAAAAATAGTACTCCCTGTATCGCCGCTTCCATTACTGAAAGATGATTTAAGAATATTTCTTCTTTTCTTTCTGGCTGTATACTAAGTAATATGCTCTGTTTTCCTAGATACGCAGTCTCTACAACTTGATATTGGATAGGATATCGGAATGCTAGCTTCTGATAAAATGCTTCTTTACTAACCTGTCTTATCGTATCTGCTTTTAGCTCTTCTAACACCATTCTGTCGCCGATGGTGCTATTATCTTCTTCTAGTTCAACTTGTGCATATAGCACATCTTTACTTCGAATCTCACATACGACTATATTTCCATCTTGTTGTAATACAATGTCATACTGTTCCACTGCATCCAATACCATTGGTTGATACCATAAAATATGTTTCATCTTGCATTTTGTATAATGTAATATCTTTTTACTGATGACCGTTGCAATTTCCAATAATACAGTGTTTGAGCATACCGAATAATTCTTAATCTTACAAATGTCTAATAGTTCTTCGCACTGCTTTCGATTGGTACTATATTGGAACTTCGTTATCTCAGATGTGTTCTCCTGTACAAATGGATGTAACCATTTGTTTTTCACTGTACTTTCGTCTTCTGATTCGATGACTTTAATACGGTCTGCACTACCAATCCAGTAACGCTCCTTTTTAAATGGATAGGTAGGAATGGATACTCGGTTTCCTTTTTCTTCAATCTTAGACCAGTTTACTTTATAGCCTAATGTCCATAATCTTGCAATTTCAGAAGATGATTTATGTTCAATATCCTCAATTTCTTCTAAATCAATATTTTTTCCTTTAATTGCATTACTATAGATGTCTGCTGCTCCACCATTTAAAAATTGATTTAATTTCATTTTTAATTCTTCATATGTTCTTGCAGTAAAGGCAAGTCTTACATTCATCTCTTGACGGCCCACATGGAGTGTATAAGCCATATCCCATAAGGAGATGGTTTCACCTAGATTTTTTGCAATGCCTTTTCTTTCGGTAATATAAGCTACAATCTTTTGAATTTCATTTAAACGCCTTAATTCATCTGCATTCATTGAAATTCCAAAGGTTGCTTCCATCTCATGTGCGATACAATCATAATCATAAAGACTTGTTGTAATCTCGTCCAAACTATCTTGCATTCCCATTTGGTCTACTGAAATATGGATTACATCCGCGATAATCTGTTTCAATTGATTCCAATAGGACTGATTCCCATTTGTATTCAGTTGAGTATCTACAAAATGAATCATATCTTTTACATAGACCTTTAACTGTTCTTGATCTTTTGCAGATAAAACAATAACATGTTCTTTTGATGTCGTAGTTTTTGATGTATCAATCTTTGCCTTATGTTCATCCACATATTCTTCTAACACTAAGTGTACATTAGAACCACCAAATCCAAATGAACTGATTCCTGCAATTCTTGGAATCTCTTCTCCATCCTTTGTCTTTAGTCGTTTCCACTCTTGAGTCTGTTCTACTAAGTAGAGTGGTGAATGCTCCAACTTAATATATGGATTTTGTGTTTCCATATTTTTAAGACCTGGTAATGTCTTATATTTCATTGCCAATAGTACTTTTATAATGGATACAATTCCTGCCGCTGGCTCTAGGTGTCCCACATTTGTTTTCACAGAACCAACACCACAATAATTATATGACAAGGTATCTTCCGCATAATTTTGTTGTAACATTAGAAATGCTTGCTTTATTCCTTCAATTTCAATTGGGTCTCCTAATTCTGTTCCTGTTCCATGTGCTTCTATGTACGAAATCTCACTTGGTTTCACATTACATGCTTGATAAGCAGATGCAATTAACTTTGCCTGTGCCTCTGAATTTGGTGCTGTGATTGAGTTTGCATGTCCTCCATGATTCTCTTTACAAGCACGAATTACTCCATAGATATTATCTTTATCCGCAATAGCCTTACTGAGTGGTTTTAGAAGAATGGCTCCAACGCCTTCTCCTTTTACGTATCCATTGGCACCTTTGCTAAACGTTTTACATTTTCCCTCTGGTGATAACACTCCTAATTTTGCTGCTCCAAGATAAGTTCTTGGTGAAATCATTAGACTTACACCACCTGCAATTGCCATCTCACATTCCTTTGCCAGAATGGATTTAACTGCACGATTAATTGCAACTAAACTACTAGAACAAGCTGTATCTACTGTTTCACTTGGTCCTGTCAAATCCATAAAATAGGAGACTCTGTTTGCCAACATCGTAGTAGCATTTCCTGTTCCAATATGTGCCTTTCCTTCTTTTAAATTACTAAAAATAAGTTGTTGATAATCACTGAATTGAACACCTGTAAACACACCAATACTAGCCTTCGCTAACTCATCTACATTGTATCCAGCATCTTCAATTGCCTTCCATGCTGTTTGTAAAAATAATCTTTGTTGCGGATCAATTAGTTCTGCTTCTCTCGGTGTAATATGGAAAAATTCAGCATCAAATTTATCCGCATCTAATATAAACGCTCCCCATTTTGCATTTGTCTTGTTTGGGGCATCTTTCTCTTCGCTATAATACTTTCGCCAATCCCATCTTTCTCTTGGAATCTCTGTTACCAATTCTTTTTTTGTTACAAGGTTATTCCAAAAATCTTCTAGACTTTCTGATTGTGGGAATATTCCATCCATTCCGATTACAGCAATGGATTCTTCCACATCATTCATTTTAAGTGTTACACTCTGAGATTCTATTTTTTCATTTTCTTTTTTGCCGTTCTCTATTTCACTATTTTCTACTTCGATATTTTCCTTTTTATCATCTTCTATTCGATTCTCTTCTGTTTTTACCATTGTATCTGCATAGTGTGTTCTAATCTGCTCTTTATTTTCTTCTAACAGATAACTTGTTAAGCTCTCTATGTTGCTGTGTGAAAAATATACAGTTGGTGAAATCGTAACTCCCAACAAGTCATTTGTCTGATCGGCAAACTCTTTTAATGTTAAGGAGTCGAAACCATATTCGGCAAAGTTTTGATCATACTGTATTTCTTCCACATCCATTTTCAAAATGAAGGAAGCAAGCTTTGCTAAGTCCACGCGCAATGCTTTTTTGAGATCTACAGTATTTACAACAGGTTCTACTTTCTCTATCTTTATTGGTTTCAAAATGGACTTTCGAATCTTTTCTACATCGCCTTTCATTACGGCAAGTTGGTCTTCTTGTCCCGAAAGCACTTGTTCTATAATATGCATGCCGTCTTCATCTTCTAAATATTGAAGACCAGATGACATAAAATAAAGTTTTTCACTTTCTGCGTCAAAATGCATTCCACCATTTCTCCACATTGGCCATTGAATTGCAACTGTAAAACCAGATCTTTGACCTTCTTTTACTAAATCATTTCGATATTCTGCATAATCGGATAAGCATTTATTGGCATATCCATAATCACAAATTCCTAAGTCTCCTAGTACTGCTGCTGTCGAAGAATACATTACAAAGAAGTCTAGTGGTTCTTCCTTTGTAATGGTATCTAATACTTTCAATCCTTCTACTTTTGGATAGATAATATCCTTCATTTGCTCTATATTCTTAGATAGAATATCCTGCTGACTAGTAATACCTGCAACATGAAATACTCCATTTATTGTTCCAAATTGCTGTTTTCCTTTTTCCAAGACACGCTTCATCTCAATCTGACTAGCAGAGTCTGCGCTATGATATGCTACCTGTGCACCATAACGTTCTAGGCATTGGATTTGTTCTTCTATCTGACTATTTTTTATTCTCCTACCAACAAGAATTAAATTTGCATGATACTTTTTTGCTAAATATTGTGCTAATACATACCCTAATTTTCCCATACCACCTGTGATTAGGTATGTTCCATTTTTCTTCCATCTCTTTTCTCCAACTTGTTCCCATGTAATTTCTTCTTCTACTTTAATAAAACGTCCCTGCTTTTGATAGCTTACTTCTTGATTCTTATTGTAAGATACTGTCAATTCTTCTATGATATCTTCACATGGATATTTTTCTTCTAACGCAATCTGAATCGTCTTAATCGTAAGTTCTGGTGCTAACATATTCATAGATGGTGCTAAACTACTTAGTGCTGATATACATGGTTGTTGCATTCCTAATGATTTATCATGTAGGATTACAACACTATTTAGTTCCATTTTCATCGTTAGGATACTCTTTAGTAGCTCAAATACATCGTATGGTAACTCCTCAACAAATTGGTTATGAATGTCCATTTGTTTCTTGGCACTATTTATTATAATTGTATTTATTTTCTTATTTGATATATGGATGGAGTTTAAAAGGGAACCTATCTGCTGATAGGTTTTCCCTTTGATTCCTAGTTGTACATCAACTCCACTTTTACAAAGTTCCTCATATAACACTTCATCTGTATCAAGTAAAAGTAAATGTACCTTTTCAAATGCTTGATTTCTCTTTTCTCTATTTTGTTGTTTCCACGTACTACGAAAATAATAAATATCTGAACTCTGTTTCGTATTACTTCTTAATTGTTTTAAGATGGCTAAACCTTGCTCTTTTGAAATTCTTCCATCTTTCATTCCCAAAAGTATCTTTTCGATTTCTTTCTCCTTCATCCATTCCCCTCCAATACACTTATGAGATCATCTAAATCTAAACTACCATCCCCATAAGCCTCTATGAGCTGATCCATTTCCGTATTACATCTCTTTTCCTGAGATTCTTCTTGATGTTCGTCATATGCAATCCAATAGCTCTTCCTTTGGAATTGATACGTTGGTACTGGAATGCGTCTCTGTTTAGCATTTTTTCGTAGTATTTCCCATTTTACATTTCCAGTTTGTACATAATAACTTGCCAATCTAGCATAGTCCTTATCACGCATACATTTCTCTTGCTCTTCCACACTCATTTCCTGCTTGTTCTCTTTTTCACTTCTGTTTGTACTCGTCCATATACGACCACTACTATCATTACATTTTAAATAATCTCCTAATAGCTCCACTAACTCATCTTTATTTGAACAAACAATTGCTACCCTATGGGCAAAGCACTCTCTACCTACTTGATACGTATAAATAATATGCTGGAATAAATCTTCTGCTTCCTTTCCTTTCTCTATCAGCCATTGTTGAACGCGTTTTGCATAAGCAAGTAAGGATTCTTCTGTTTTTGCTGACAAGACAAAAAGTTCTTTCTCCTTTGATGGAATAACTGGTATTGGATTCTCGTATTCTTCCAAAATTACATGTGCATTAGAACCGCCAAAACCAAATGAACTTACTCCTGCTCGTCTTGGGATTTCACATCCATGTTCATCTATTAATCGTTTCCATTTTTGATTCTGACTTACAATGTAAAATGGACTTCCTGTCACTTCAACATATGGATTGACTTCTCTTACATGAAGATTTCCTGGTATTACTTTCTTTTGAAGACTTAAAATCACTTTCAACATACTAGCAATTCCTGCCCCTGCTTCTAGATGTCCAATATTACTCTTCACAGAACCTAACCCACAGTATTCTTGTTTCGGTAACTCTCCATACTTCTGAAATGCTTTCTTTAAGGCATTTACTTCAATTGGATCTCCAAGTGAAGTTCCTGTTCCATGGGTTTCAATATAACTAATGGTATCTGGTGTAACTCCTGCATCTTCCATTGCATTTACAAGCAAATCATACTGTGCATTCACATTTGGTGCTGTTAATGAATTGGTTTTTCCTCCGTGGTTCTCATAAGAGCCACGAATGACTGCATAAATGTAATCTTTATCCTTCTGTGCTTCTCTTAGTGGTTTTAATAAGATGGTTGCTACCCCTTCACCACGTACATATCCATTTGCACTCTTATCAAATGTTTTGCATTTTCCATCTGGACTTAACATGCCTGTCTTTCCAATTACGTGGAATCCTTCGTCATCTAATAATAGATTTACACCACCAACAATGGATAAATCACATTCTCCATTTTGCAAAGAACGAATTCCCCTATGTACTGCAATTAAGGAACTAGAACATGCAGTATCAATGGACTGACTTGGTCCAATAAAATCAAAGAAAAATGACACGCGGTTGGAAACAACGGTACGTGCAACGCCTGATAACGAGTACACATCCAATCCACTACCACTCTTTTTAAGTACATTCATGTAGTCATCACCAGTAATTCCAATAAATACAGATACTCTTTTCCCTTGTAACTCAGATGGCTTATACCCTGCATCTTCAATGGTAGACCAAACACTTTCTAAGATTAATCGTTGTTGTGGGTCCATTAATTCTGCTTCTCTTCGTGATATATGGAAGAAATTTGCGTCAAATTCATCTTCCCCTCGAACGAGTGATGCCCACATTCGAGTCCCTTTGTTATCCTTCCATCTTTGTCCCTTTAATTCTTCTACCAAATCATTTCCTTGTAGTAATTGCTCGAAGAAGTCATCCAAATTATCACTATGTGGCATTCTTCCACCAATTCCAATCACGGAAATGTGTCTTTCTGATGTTTGTTTCTCAGAGGAAATGTCTACTTGTGATTCTTTTGCTGCTTCGAATTCGACTTCCTTTTCCTCTTCTTCCACTTCTACTTCCATTCTTGGTGTTTCTACATGATTCCATATATATTCTGTGATTTTCTTACTGGTAGAATATTCATAAAATACTGCTGGCGATATATTCAATTGATAACGATTACTCAATTTAATACTTAATGTTGTAAAATAAATAGAATCATATCCATACTCGCCAATATGCGTATTCTCTTCTACTTCAGAGTACTCTATTCCAACGACATCTGCAATCAATGCTTTTACTTCTGATAAAATTTCTTCCTTATCTAGTGCAAGTGCAACTGTTTTTTCATTGGATTCCACCTTTTTTTCTACTTGCTTTTCTTCCTGTTCTCCGTATCGTTTTTGAATTGCAGAAACTTCTTCTGTTGCTAGTAGTTTTCGGTCTATTTTTTTGCTCAGTGTGTACGGATATTCCTTGAGCGAATAAAACTTCGTTGGAATCATATATTCTGGCAACCACTTTTTCAAGAAGTTTCGATACTCCATATTGGATTTTTCTTTGTTTGGATCATGAAGTAAGTTCCATGCAACAATACTCTTATGTCCATTCTTATCAGTACGAATTACTACAACGCAAGACTTTACATTCTCTTCTTTTGATAAAACCGCTTCAATTTCTTCTAACTCAATTCGATACCCTCTTAATTTTACCTGATTATCAATCCTGCCCATATAGTCAATATCTCCATTTGGCATATAGCGACATAGATCTCCTGTTCGGTATAGATATTCACCAACTTCTGGTGCAATTGTATTCTTTACCATACTCTTTTGATTGATTTCAGGTCGATTCAAATATCCTTTAAATAGTCCATCTCCACCTATGTAAAGCTCTCCAGGTACACCAATTGGACAAAGTTTCCCACAACTATCTAAAATATATAATTTATTATTATGAACCGGAAAACCAATTGTAACTTTTTCGTCCTTTTGAATCTGTTTGACTGTCGTATACACGGTATTTTCTGTTGGTCCATATTGATTCCACACTGCACGAGTACGTGCCAATAATTTATCCGCCAAATCTCTACTCAAGGCTTCTCCCGCAGTAATTACGGTTGCATCTATCTTCTTATTCCAATCTGCTGCAAGGAGCATCTGCCACGTAGCGGGCGTTGCTTGAATGTAATTTGCTGTTGTCTGTTCCAATTTTTCTTTTAATTTACTTCCATCTTTTCGGATGGATTGTGGAATCACTTCAATTTTACCGCCAACAATTAGTGGTGTAAACATTTCTACCATCGTAATGTCAAAACATATGGTAGTTAATCCCCATATGCAGTCATTTTCGTTAAAATGATGAAACTTCACCATTGAAGTAATGACATTGGTTAACCCTCTATGATATACTTGTGCACCCTTTGGTTTGCCTGTTGAACCAGATGTATAGATAATATATGCGATATCATCTAATGTTGCCTTCTGTTCACTAGCTCCACGATATGGATGATGCACTATCTCGTTCCAAGTATCTTTTAAGATAATTGATTTTACACTGCTTACCTCTGGTAACTTACCATTTGCAATGATTAGTTTCAGCTGTGTATCCTCTACCATATACTCCAATCGCTCTTTTGGCGTATTCATATCAAATGGAACAAAGGTCGCTCCCGCTTTTAAAATACCTAAAACAATGATTAATAATTCTTCATTCGGATCTACATATACACCGACTCTATCTCCTACTCCGATCCCTTTACTACTGATATAGTTTGAAAGCAGATTACTTTTTTCTTCTAACTCTTTATAGGTAAGTGTATTTTCTTCAAATTGAACAGCAATTCGATCTGGTGTTTTCTGTGCTTGCTGTGAAATTAGTTCATGAATACAGCACTGTGGATATGCGGACTCCGTTTTATTCCATGTCTCTAAGACTAATGTCTTCTCTTTTTCTGACAACATATCAATATCTTTAATAGCCAACTCTACATTTTCTGCCACTTGATTCAGCAATACAACATATTGTTCCAACATATACTGCACAGATTCCTGAAAGAATAATTCTGGATTGTATTGAAAAATAACAACACCATCCTCTTTCCCTTGGAATATCTCAACTGCTAAAACGGCTTCGCCTTCTTGATGAATGGATGATATCGGATTCGCCAATAGTGTCTCTTCCATATCCATTTCCTTTATCCAACTTTGGAAATGGAATGATACCTGAAATAATGCTTCTTGTTTCGTTCCCTTCTTTTCCGCCACTGCCTTTTCTACCGCTGCCAATGGATAGTCTGAGTGTTCCATAACATCCATCACCATTTGACCAATTTCATTTAAACAAGATTGAAATTCGGCCTCATCTTGAATCGTTCCTACAATTGGAAGCATATTTGCGAATATTCCCACGGTCTCTTTATATTTTTCATTCATCCTTGCCATAAATGGAGAACCTACCACAAGAGTATCCTGTCTTGTGTATTTATGTAGTAATACGAAAAATCCTGTTAACATAAATACATATAAGGAGCTATCACTCTGAATCGAAGCTACTTTCCACTTATCAATTGTCTCTTTGTCAATTCGAAGTTCAACACTATTTCCTTCAAATAAATGCGCTTGACTTCGAACTTTATCATACTCTAAGTCCAATGGTTCAATATTCCCATTCAGTGTATCGAGCCAGAAATTCTTATTGGTAGCTCCTCGTTTACCAGTTAACATCTTATTCTGTTCCTCTACGAACTGAAAATACTCTGCCTTCTGTTTCCCTGTGTATGTTTCTCCCTTGCAAAACGCATGATATGCTTGTTCAATCTCTTGGAATATAATCGAAAGAGAAAAACCATCAATTACAATATGATGAAATGTTAACAACAAAATAGATTCACTATCTCTTAGTACGTACAATGCTGCACGTACTAAGAGTTCTTTTTCTAAGTCAAATGATTTCTTTCCGTCTTCTTTGATACATTCCATTAAATCATGATATTCCAAATGTTGTACTTGGTAAACTGCCATCTTCAATTCAAACTCGTCACGTATTTTCTGATAAATCGTCTCCCCATTTAGATAAAAATACGTTCTAAGCTGTGTGTTATTGCAAATTACTTCATTAATTGCCTTTTCTAACAAGGAAATATCAACTTTTTGCTTAATATGAAATGCACACGGTACATTATAGGCATAGCTATCCGCATACATTCTATTGTGAATCCATAATGCTTTCTGTGCTTCACTTAAAATACTTTCTATCTGTTTTATTGAACACTCGCCTTTTGCTTTCTGATTGAATTCTTTTATTTTATCAAGTGCTTCTTGCTTGGTGAGTTTTCCTTCTACCACCAAATTAATTATATCATTAACGGTACCTTTCATGTGACTCCTTCTTTCCTCAGATGAGAAATTCCTTTTGTTACTTCCATCCAAAAAATTATTTTTGGGTTAGTTCATCAATCAATGCACTGTAAAATTCTATATCCACATCTTCATCTAACACTTGCTCTTCTATTGGTTCTATACTTTGTACCATAGTTTCAATATAAACAACAAGCTCCCCAAGTGTTTTGCATGCAAAAACTTCTTTTAATGAAATCTGTTCTCCATACGTTTCTTTTAGTCGGTTGGCTAATTTCATTCCTGTCAAAGAATCAAATCCATATGTGGTAAGCTTTGCTTCTGATTTTATTTGATTTTCTGGAACTTTTAGAAACTTACTGAGCATTTCCTTCAATTCCTTTTCTATGTCACGTTCTTGTCCGACCTCATCTGTTTCGTCTTCTTTTTCGTCTTGCATATCATATGCTTGACCAATCCAACAACGTGTCTTATCAAATGGATATACTGGTAATGACATCTTAGTTGGAATTGCTTGATAATAATCCTTCCATGAAATCTCTACTCCTGATACCCATAAAAGTGCAATCTTTTGATAATCTTTTTGTTCAAATATCGTCTTAATAAATTCATCTCCTGCAAAACCTGATACGAAAGCTTCCATATTTGATGTATTTTGTGATACCAGAATATCTGTTAAATCTCCACCTAGATAAGAGGTTAGTTTTTGAACAAGTTCCTCTTGATTCTGCACTACAAATGCCATTCTTTCTTCCATCACTTCTCGTCCTGTTTGTAGGGTAGAAAGGAATCGTTCCATTTCGATTTCTCCTTTGTAATTCTGTATAAAAGTCAGCATCTTTTCTACATATATTCTAAGGGAATCTTTTGTTCTTGCAGATAGCACAAAAATATATGGTACGCTTAGTTCTTCGCTCACTCTGGAGTCATTATATTCTTCTACCAACATATTCAGATACGTTCCCCCAGCACCAAATGAATTGATCAGTGCTCTTCTAGGCGTTTCCCCTTCTTTCCATTCTTCGACTGTATGCTGTACATGGAATGGCAATTCATCAAATGGAATCAACGGATTCAATACTTCCGAATGAATGGATGGTACGATTGTTCTATACTTCATTTGCAATAGCACTTTTAATAGTCCCGCCATACCAGAAGCTGCTTCTGAATGTCCTATATTGGATTTTACTGAACCAATTGCACAATCTCCAGCTTCAAATACTCTACTAAGTGCATCTATTTCAATTTTATCTCCCATTTCAATTCCTAATGCTGCCGATTCTACATAACTCACGGTTTCTGGTACTATGTTTGCTCGCTTAAATACATCTTTCACAAGTTCTGTTTGGGCTTTTAAGCTTGGAGTACCGTATCCATTGGTAATGCCAGTATGTCGAACCGACATGCCTTTGATAATACCATAGATGTGGTCCCCATCTCGTTTCGCATCGGATAGTCGCTTTAATACTACGGCACCTGCACCTTCACCTGGCACATATCCATCTCCACCTGCTCCAAAGCTCTTACAAGTTCCGTCTGATGACAAGAAACCTGCTTGGCTAAGATATAAATATTTATTCGGATGAATGGATAGATTGATTCCACCAGCTAATACCATGTCACAGGTACCATCCTGGATATTTTGACAACCTTGTCGAATTGCTTCTAATCCTGAGGAACATGCAGAGTCTATCGCAACACTAGGTCCGTTTAATCCCATATAATAGGATATTCGATTTGGAATCGTTGAAAATATAGAACCTGCAATTAAGCTTTCTTTGTTCTGTTTGCTATATTCCGCTGAAATCAATTGATAGTGTCCATACATAGCTCCAACAAACACACCTACATTTTGATTTGCCAAATCTCTTTTTGCATATCCCGCATCTTCAAATGCATTCCATGCCATTTCTAAGAAGATTCTTTCCTGCGGATCCATAAATTCGGCTTCCATCGGTGAAATATGAAAGAACAATGGATCGAATTTATCTACATTTGGAATAAATCCTCCCCACTTACTATATGTTTTTCCTGATGCATTCCGATCTTCATCATAATACTCATTGTAGTCCCATCTTTCTGCTGGAATTAACGTAATACAATCTCTTCCATTTATTAAGTTGTCCCAGTATTCTTCTAGATTTTCTGCCATAGGGAATCTACCATCCATGCCGATGATAGCGATATCATCTCGTTCTGTTTTTGCCTCAATTGGTTTATGGAATCTAGAACGTATCTCTGGTGTCTTTCTTATCTCAGCTTTGGTCGCTTCTACATTTTGTATTTTTTGTTGTTTCTTATCCTGATTCTTATCCTGATTCTTATCCTGTTTCTTATCCTGTTTTGTGTCGCCTACTTGTAGATATTTTCTCAAATCAGATTCGTATTTTTCCAATAAATATGCGGATAGTTCTTCGATATTTGTATATTCAAAGAAAATGGTATTTGGAAGATTGGAAAAGTTCTTTTCTAATTCTCGATTTAAATCCATAATCAACACAGAGTCTACTCCGTACTGTTCGAATGCAACCTTCGTATGTATTTTCTCCGCTGGAAAATGAATTACTTTCGCCAATACTTCTTTCAAATATTGCATGGTCTTGGCTTTTAATTGGTCTGTCGAGTCTGAACTTATATCTGAGTTTGTATCTGAACTTGTATCTGTGCTTGAGTTCAAATCTAACGTATTACTTGGTGCAGTTTCCATTGTCTGTTGATTTAAAATTTCTTTCTTTAAACCAGCCTCACCACGTCCTATCTTTAATACTTTATCAATCTTTTGTTCCTCACCAGACACAACGATTACTTGTTCTTTTCCACTTGCCATTACATGAAATAATGCTTCCAATGCCTCCTCTGTAGCCAGTGGAACCATTCCAGAATAATTAGAAAATACACTTGTAACAGATGTATCTTCTTCTGAAAGGCTCATACCGCCTTCTTTCCATAAAGACCAGTTAATCGAAATTGTGCGCCCTTTACGCAATCCCTGTTCTACAAGTTGATTTCGATATAATGCATAATAGTCCATATAAGCATTTGCCGCTGCATAACTTCCTACACCAAAATCTCCTACTACAGATGAAATAGAAGAGAAAAGAACAACATACTCTAATGGTTCATTTTCTAGTACCTGATCTAATACTTGAGTACCATACAATTTTGGTTGTAATATCTTTTCAAATTCTTGATCGCTACTTTCTAATATCGACTTCGTACTATCAATGCCTGCACAATGGAATACACCATCTATTTTCCAGCCTTTCTCTTTTACTGTTGAGATCGCTTTTTGCACTTCTTCTTGCTGGCTTATATCACAAGAAAGATAGATTGCCCTACTACCTAATTGGTTTAATTCTTGTATCAATGCACTTCTCTTAGCATCTAATGAAGACTTTCCAATTAGAATAAGATTTGCATTTACCTTTTGGGCTATTGATTTTGAAAGTAATCTTCCAATTCCACCAGCACCGCCTGTAATAAGATAGGTTCCGTTTTCCTTTAAAACTGCACTATGTCTGCTTGGAATTGTGGTCTTCTCAATCTTCTTCACAAGACAAGAGTCATTTACATATCGAACTTCTGCACCATTTTTGAGTCGGCCATCTATTATCTCACTTATTAAAATGCGAGCAGTATCTTTTGTACTCTCTTCAAATGAAAAATAAACTAATTCAAAATTGTGATTTAACATCACTAATGATTTTGATATCCCTGTTATGGCTTCTGAGCCATTCTTTTGCATTTTCATTCCTGCATAATAACATTTTACTTTGCTAGAACGGAACTGTTCTTCAATGGCTTTGAATATCTTTTTCACCGATAGTACTGACAATTCTAATTGTGCACTATCTTCACCAAGATTCCATACATGTAAGATAACGGCTGGGTCTACCCCATCCTCTTTTAGTGATTTAAATAATTGACAATACGACTCGTCTTCGTTGTTAACATAATATACTTGAGCTTCCCTTTTGCCTCCTACTGCATTCGGCAATACAAATATCACATCAATTCCAACTGAATAACAGATCTCTTGGTAATATTCGAGCTGATCTTCTCTCGCAAATATAAGCATTTGTTTGATTGTGTTTATTTGAAGTCCATTGGTTGGTTCTAATGTGTTCCAAACTGGCTCATAATAATAGACATCTTCTTTTTTCTTAAATGCTCTTGCCATAAATTTTTTCACTTTCACAAGCACTTTTCCTTCTTCATTCATGATGAAAATATCATATTTACTATTGTCCGTTTGCTCGCTAACAATTTGCGCCAAAGCGTAACTCTTCTTCGGAATTCGTTCGTAGATTTCAATTTGTTCCAATGCAAAAGGAATCTTTAGTTCATCGCTCTTGCCATAGGAGATTCCACCAATGGCTCGAAATGCACTATCTAATAAAAATGGATTTAAACCATATTGTTCATTATCATCTTGTATCTCTAATTCCGCAAGTGCCTCTCGTTCTCCCTCATAAATACAGTTGGTTACTTGAAATGCTGGTCCATAGTAGAAACCAAGTGTTTCTAGCCTATCATAGATTTCCTTCTTCTCGATTCTATGATTTGCATTTTTTCGAATTTGATCCAAATCCATATATTCGAAGTCACCGATTGCTCCAATTCGCATTTCACCTGTTGAACATAAAGAAGTATCCTCCGCTCTAATCTGATAACGTATTTCTGTCCCATCTGTCTCTAGTTCAACTAATAACGCTTTCTCCTGTTTTTCTATTTCAAATGGATAATTCCATGTAACATTTTTTATAACTGACACCGCGTGATTGGTTGCTTGCATCCCTGCAACTCTTGCTATTTCGAGATAAGCTGCACCTGGAAGGATGTTTTTTCCTTTTACAATGTGTTCTCCAATTACTGGGTCATTTAGAGAAAATACTTTTTGGAAGCTTTCCTGTTCAAAAGTAGATATATTTTTATCTAATAGAGGGTGGATTCCTTGAACCAATGTTTTGATTGGCTGTGAAGATGCTTCAAACCAATAACTATCCTTTGCAAATGGATATGTTGGAATTCGAATCATTCTTCCGTTCTTTTCATTTGCCCAATCCTGTTTTTCTCCTCTTACCCATGCTTGTGCTTTCTGGTCTAATGTACTACTTCCCACACTTCCCTCAGATGATGGATTACTTCCATTCGCTTCTAAAATATTTCCCGTGTAATAACGCTTTTCCTTACTTCTCTTTAAGTAAGCTTCTAAATACTCTAATAATTCTTCTACACTTCCTACAACAAATGCAAGACGCTGTTCCATTTCTTCTCGACCATATTGAAGTGTGTAAATTAAATTATTGAAAAATGTAGAGTCTGTACCTTGGCTATGTTCATTGATATATTCCGCTAGTTTTTGAATAGTATTACAATTCGTAAAGATATCTATCGTAATATGACATTCAAATCTCTCATTCAGCATTCGTTCTAATTGTTCTAACATTAACATCTGAATTCCTAATTCGAATATATCGGCCTCTACATCCAATTCATTTTTAGGAATTCCTAGTATCTCTTCAAATATTTCGCAGAGGACATTCTTATGTTCTTGTAGACAAGTAAGTAACTCTTTTTCTCCAATTGGTACTCTTTTCAGCCACTGGATATATTTGCTCACATATTCATCTAATCGTTCTTCATCACGGGCAGATAATAGAAAAATCTTCTTCCCTTTCTCTCTTATCTCTTGTTCGGTATCAATATACTCTTCTAAGATAATATGTGCATTGGAACCACCTGCACCAAAGGCACTAATTCCAGAACGTCTTGGGTAAGAATACGTTACTCCATTTTTCTCGTAGGTAACCGGTTCCCAATCTTTTAGCGTTCTCTGAACATAAAATGGTGTTTCTTCAAAATGAATATTAGTATTTAATGTATCTGACAATATCGATGGTACTAATTTTTTATGCTGGAATTGTAATAGTACTTTGGTTACTGCTGCAATCCCTGCTGCTGATTCTAAATGTCCAATATTGGCTTTTACGGAACCAATTGCACAATATTGTTTCTTTTGTGTATATTCGCGAAATGCTTTCGTTAATCCTGTAATTTCAATTGGATCTCCTAATGGCGTTCCTGTTCCATGTGCTTCTATATAATTCATAGAGTCTGGATTCAAATGGGCTTTCTCTAATGTTTTCTTGATTAAGTCACATTGGGCATTTGGATTTGGCACACTGTAGCCATTGGTTTTTCCTCCATGGTTAATGGAGGATGCCTTAATCACACCATAGATAATGTCTTTTTCTCGTTTTGCTTGTGATAATGGCTTTAATAAAACCGCACCAACTCCTTCTCCTGGAACATAACCATCTCCACCTTCTCCAAAACTTCTACATTTTCCCTCGCTAGATGCAAACTTTCCTTGGCTTAACATAATATACTTATTTTGATGTAGGGATAAATTGACACCACCTGCTAATGCAATATCACATTCCCCACGTTTTATACTTTCACACGCTAAATGTATGGATGTTAAGGAAGAGGAACACATCGTATCCAAAGCAATACATGGCCCATTAAAGTCCATAAAGTAGGATACTCGGTTGGCAATAGAAGAAAAGGAGGAATTCAATGCCATTACATTGTCCTTTAGTGACTCTTCTGCACCATACATTTGGTAATGCCCATACATAACACCAACAAACACACCCACTGTACTATTTTTTAATCGTTTTCTTGTATAGCCTGCTCCTTCAATGGTATTCCATGCCACTTCTAAAAATAGACGCTCTTGTGGATCGGTTGTACATGCTTCTTTCGGAGAAATCTTAAAAAAGATTGGATCAAACTTATCAACTTGATCAAGGAATCCCCCCCATTTACAATAAGTGATTCCACTCTTCTTCTTATCTGGATCAAAATGTTCTCGCCAATCCCATCTATCTTCTGGAATCTCTGTAACGCAATCTACACCATTCATCAGATTCGTCCAAAATTGCTCTAAATCATTTGCCTTTGGATAAATACCATCTACACCAATAATTGCAATATCATCTGAAAATTCTTCCTTTTTATGTTGTGTTTCAAAGCCAGAATCGAACTCATACTCGGAATCAAATTTCGACTGCGATAAAAAGCGTTCTTCTATATCCATCCATTCAGAAGTCTTTGCATCTTCTACTTCTTCAAAATCATTATCTTGTGCCTCCACCTCATGATGGTCTGCCTGTTCCATTAATTGTTCCCCATAATGTTCTGCAAAATAGGTTGCTAGTGAAGCAATGTCTTTATATTCATAAAATAGTGTCTTTGACAAGTTTTCAAATTGTTTATCCAATCTCTTATTCAAACTCACTATCATGATCGAATCAATTCCGTACTCCTCTAACTCCATGCTACTATCGATCTTTTCAACTGGAATCTTCGTTTCTTCGGATAGTAGTGTTTTTAATAAGTTTTCTGCTACCTGATATAGGGTTTCAAATTCGTCCTTTTGTATACTCTTCCTTTTCTTTGGAAGTAAATAGAGCTTATGAACGGATTCACGTATCTTGTCTACATTTCCCTCTAAAACAGTTACATTGCTATATTCTGAGGAAAGTACCATTGAAAATGTTTCTTCTCCTATCGTCTTTGATAACGGAACAATTCCCCACTTATCCATCATGTCGTGCAGTCTTTCTGTGGTTGTTTCCATTCCTCCGTCATTCCAAAATGGCCAATTCATAGTAATGGATTTCTTTGCTTGAATTCCCATTTTTGCTTCTGCACATGCATCCATAAAACCATTCGCATATGCATAATCAGACTGACCTAGATTCCCCATATTACTTGCAATTGAGGAGAAATACATTACAAAGTCTAGTGTTTCTCCCTCTAATGCTTTCGAAAGGTTGATTACACCTTTTGCTTTTACTGCAATTACTTCCTGTGCTTCTTCTATCTTCTTTTTCACAATATAATTATCATGAATGACACCTGCACAATGAAGTAATCCATTGATATGACAATATTTTTTCTTAATTGCCTTTATTGTCTCATTGACTGCCACTTCATCTGTAATATCACAAGACATATACACAACACGATCTTCTGGCAATTGCAGACCTTTTATCGCTGCTTCAATTTTACTCTCTTTCTTTCTTCGTCCTAATAAGATAACTTGGCATTTTCCTTGTTCCACTAGATACTTTGCAAACAATAAACCTAATGCCCCTGCGCCACCAGTAATGATATACACTTGATGCTCTTGAAACGTATAGGTTCCCTCTTTATATGGAATTTCTTTTTGTTTCTTTACATATCGTTTATCATGTTCATATCTCACTTGTGCATATCTTTCAGCGTACTGAATTCCTTCACGATACAGTGATGCACTAATTGATTTTACTTCTTTTAAATACACCATCTTAGCAGCAAACTTACTATTTTCTAACACAAGCGTTCTTAAAAATCCACTAATCGCTTCATACATTGGAACGATTTCTTTTTCATTAGAATACGCAACCGTAAGTAAAATATCATGTTTTAACTCTAACTGCATAAGGGATTGTGTCATATAGAGTAAAACAGCATATAGTTCTTGTAATCCTGCTCCAACCTTCTTTTCCTGCCATTCTGTATCCAGATAGAACATAATAGAGGTTGGTTTTGCTCCGGATTCTACCACTTGACGAAACACTTTTTTATAATCGTCTAACTTACTTCGATCGATTTCATATTCGTCTTGTGCTAATGAATGATAAGTATCACCAAACGAAACCGATATCACTCTCTTTTCACATTGCTGACGAATCTGCGCTTGAATGGTTTGACAATTACCAATCAGTATGATATCGCCTTCACATTGATTTTCTTCCAATCTTTCCTCATCTAGACAGTACTCTTGTGTAAAATATATAGAAGAATGATCCAAAAATCCAGTATTCATAATCATCTCAAGATTTTTCAATCCCTCTTTGGGAGACATTGTTCCATCTTGAATTTGTTTCAAAATAGCATCTCTATTCATGTTATTCTCCACTTTTGTCCCTCCCTATATATTGTTTCACTTCTTCCATCGTGACTTCCCCTTTTTTGAGTTTTACGAGCACATCCAATAAAGCGTTATGTTTCACACCATTTGTATTCATTGCTCTTGTTGTAAATCCTCGAACTTCTCCATAAGGAATATTATTTTCATCCGTCATAAATAAATCTAGTTTTAAAACTTCTGATTTACTTTCCTCATTCTGTAAGCGAATATATACCTTTTTCACTTTATTAAACTCTTTCAAGAACATGATTTTGTCTAATTGGAATGGCATATATACTTTTCCTTCTGTTTCTTTGCCACTCAACAAAGTGGATACCGCTTGGAATGCACCATCTAAAAGTGTTGGATGTAGTACATACATTTCTTGTTCCTTGGCTGTCTGCTCAGGAATCTCTAATTGCACCACTGCTTCCCTTCCTTTTACAAATGCAGATTGGAATGCTTGCATGGTTTCTCCATACACATATCCTGCCTCTTGATATGCGTCATAGAAGCTTTGTTTGTGTATTTCTTTTTCTGCATATTTTACAATACTCTGTGTATCTATCACATCGTCCATTGCAGTAAAGTTCACTCTTTCCTGTTGTGCAATAATAACTTCCCCTTCACAGTTTATCTGTTTACCGCCCTTTGTATCTTTAGAATAAATCTCAAAGTAACAGATTCCATTTTTCACCTTTAATCGTGTATATACTGCGATGGATTGTCCACGAAAAACAATCGGTCTAAGCCAAGAAACATTTGAGATACAACTAATTTCCATCTCCAAGGATAGTTCTAATACAACTCTCGCCATTTCAATATACGCTGCCCCTGGTAATACAGCATTTCCATTAATCCTATGATCTGTAATAAAAAACTCAGTTCCTGTATAGTTTGTTACAAACTTTTGCTCTCTTAATGTAGAAACATTTTTTCCTACCATTGGGTGAATTTGAACTTCTCGCGCCTCTTCTTTTCCTTTGGCATCTGGTAACCAATATGTTTCTCTTTCAAATGGATACGTTGGGATAGATATGATATTTGGTCTTGCTTTATAATAATCCTCCCAAGTAACTTTATAGTTTTCTACCCACTTCTTTGCTACAACATCTAATGCAGTATCCGAAACATTTTCTTTTCGTTCAGCAATACGTTTTACATATCCAGTGAAAATGCCTTCCATTTCATTGGCTAGATATTGTTTGATTTTGCGGATTAAATCTTCTCTGCTTGTAGTTACAAGTGCCATCCTATATTCCATTGCATTTCTACCCACTTGAAGTGTATATATAAAGTCCTCAAAATCTACAGACTCTTTTTCTTCTAAAAATGCAAGAATTTTCTTCGCATACGCATGTAGCCTTTCTTCTGATTTTGCAGATAATACAAATACATAGTTGTCTGTTTGCGTGCTCTGTTCCCTTGGCTTTTCTATGTATTCCTCTAAGATAACATGACCATTTCCACCACCAGCTCCAAAAGAACTAACGCCTGCTCTTCTTGGGTAAACAACCTCTTTTCCATCTTCCTCTACCACTACTTGTTCCCAAGTTTCTAGCTCTCTTTGAATATAAAATTGCGTATTATCTAAGATAATATTTGGATTGATTTCCTCGCAATGAATAGAAGGCACTAACTGTTTGTGTTGCATCTGCTGAATTACTTTAATAATACTGGCAATTCCTGCTGCACTTTCTAAATGTCCAATATTGGATTTTACAGAACCTAATGCGCAGTATGCAGTATCTTTTGTATATTCGCTAAATGCTTTTACAAGACCTGCTATCTCGATTGGATCTCCTAATTTTGTTCCCGTTCCATGTGTCTCGATATAGTTAATACTTCTTGGATTGATATTCGCTCTCTTAAAAGCTTCCACAATTAAATCAGATTGGGCATTTGGATTTGGCACTTTATATCCACTTGTCATTCCACCATGATTAATGGAGGTAGATTTAATTACTGCATAGATATGATCTCCATCCTCTACCGCTTGATCCAATGGTTTTAGTAAGATTCCGCCTACCCCTTCTCCTGGAACAAATCCATCACTATTGGCACTGAATGTATGACATCTTCCCGTTGGTGAAAGCATATTCATCTGACACATTCCAATATAACGTGCTGGATGTAGATATAGGTTTACCCCTTCTACTAATGCTAATTTACATTCCTTGTTATATAAACTTTCACATGCAAGATGTACTGCAGTTAATGCTGATGAACAAGCTGTGTCTACTGGTATACTTGGACCGTTTAGATCCAAGGTATAAGAAATACGATTTGCCATGGACCACTGCAAGGAATTCGGTATGGTTACAATTCCATCTTTCCACTGCTCGGATGCCAATAAAGAATACGTCATAGTTGTTACTGCAGCAAATACCCCAACATTGTATCCATTGTAACTTTTCTTATATGCTTCTAATTTCTCATTGCTATAACCTGCGTCCTCTAAGATCTTCCAAGCCTCTTCTAATAACAAACGCTCTTGTGGGTCCATCAGTTCTGCTTCCTTTGGCGTAATATTAAAGAACATTGGATCAAATTGATCTGCATTGTTAATAAATCCGCCCCATTTACTATACATTTTCCCTTTGACACTATCGGAACTATCTGGTGAAAAATACTTTTTATAATCCCATCTTTCTTCTGGTATTGTTGTAATACAATCTGTTCCAGACACTAGATTGTCCCAAAGCTCATCCACATTGTCTGCCATTGGAAATCTTCCACTCATTCCTATAATCGCAATATCTTGTATTCGATTTTGCGATTGACCATACGCTAGACTTCCTTTTTTCTGTAAGCGATCCCATTCTTCGATACCTTGTTCTTTCGCTTTCGCAGAATCGGACTTATCTGATTCTTGCTCCAATAATCCAAGTGCAACAAGAAGCTCTGCCTTATGATGCTCTATCATATATTCTGCAATCTCATGAATGGTATGATACTGATAAAGTAATACTTTGGATATGGTTTTGATATACTGTTCCAAAGTATGATTAAAATTCATTACGATAACTGAATCAATTCCATAATTTTTAAATTCTACTTTGGAATCTATACTTTCTTTTGGCAAACGAAATACTTCTGAGAATAAGCGAATTAAAAATTCAATGGTTTCACTATATAATACTTCATCTGCTACTCCCTCTTCTACTGTACTAGCTTCTTGTGTCTCTTGCTCTTCTTCACACAAATAGGATTCTATCTTCTCTGCATCTCCATATCCCACAATGCAATTGCCCATGCCATGTGTAACAATAGTATTCATTGCTTGCACTCCAGCTTGACTTGGAAGCATTGCAAATCCAATTGTCTCTTCCAGATTCTTTTGTTTATCCTCTGAAAGTTTCATCGTTCCTTTTTCCCAAACAGTCCAATTGACTGACACTACATTTGTATTAACATATCGTTCACGAAGCAATGGTATATACGAATCCATGAAGCCATTGGCAAAGCTATAATCCGCTTGTCCAATATTTCCTTTAATTGCTGCAACTGATGAGAATAGCATACATAACTTTGGTTGAAATTTTTCTAACAAATGATTCAACTGTATGGTTCCAAATAACTTAGCCATCAGTACTTCAAAATATTCCTCTTCTGGTTTGTCTAAGAATAACTTATCTTTGGACATTCCAGCACAATGAAGGATTCCAGAAAGTGCTATTTCTTTTTTACTTAGATAATCTTCCACTTTCTTTATTCCATCTTGTTTTGAAATATCTGCCTCAATATAATCAACTTGTCCAGAAAGTGTTTTTAACAAAGCCAATCTCTCTTTTACTGTCTCTGCATCCGCCTTACTTCTACCTAGTAAAATCAAATTTACGTTCCACTGCGCTAGTAAAATCTTAGCAACTTCTATACCAATACCACCTAATCCACCAGTGATTAGATAATACTCTCCTTCTTTAAATGCAACTTCATCCTCACCAGTCAAATCTTTTACTTGAATTGCACGTACTAAGCGCTTTTCTTGTTCATAGCGAATCCAGGTATCATGAGCCTCGAAATCTTTCATGATATTTTCCACAACTTCACCTGTCAAACGCTCTACAGATACCGTCATAACTTCTAAGTTGGTAAGCTCTAATTGAACACTTCTAAGGAAACAACTGATTGCCTTATATATTGGTTGTTCATGCTTTTTCTCCTGATACACATATGCCAATTTCACCTGTTTCCTACGTGCATTTTTCCCTAACTCTTTTAAAAATAGGATTAGTGGTTTTAAACTATTGTCCAATTGTCTTACAATGTCTTCTGTACGCTCCGAAAATGGACTATTTGCCCAGTGATAAATAACATATATCTTGTCCTGTTTGATTGCATCCAATAGCATTTGATAATGGTTCGGATTGTTATGTTGCATTTTATAATGATTCTCTGATATCTTTACGAATTGTTCACCTCTTTGAACAAATACAACATGCTTATCCAATGCATTTCTGAATGTATGAAATCCATGCTCTACAAATGCATCTTCAAAAACCACATATGCTACATCTTTCCCTGTTGGATTCGTATCCCTAGATTTTTCTTTTAAAATCTCCTGTGCAAAGACAAGTTCACGTCCCTTCTTTTCTTGCTTCCACTTCTTCCAACACAGCTTTCGATATACCTGAATCACTTCATTCTGTTGGTTTCTTACCTCGCAATCAAAGCATATATTTTCTGCCTCTACTTCAAAGGTTCCGCATAGATAAAATACTTCTCCTATGGCTTCTAACATGGATACGGAATCCATTTCATAAGGAAAATAAATCGCTCCTGTTTGTCCTAAGATTTTTTCCAATACCAAACCAAAAGCATTTACCAAGGTCTCTGCTGCTAACCAGCCTTCTATTTTTGAATTGGTATTGTTTACTTTCATAAAAAAGGATTTATCTTCTACGATCACATGATTGACGTTCCTATCTCGATGCATATTCTTATCAAATGCTTGTGCAACGCCCTGTATGCTCTCGAAATTCTCATTCTTTATCATGGTTTGAAAGGTAATGCGTTCTTCCTTTCCATGAATATCACAATAAAATGTTTCCCCTTGTTTGGTAACCCTAGCAATTTTTTCTATATCAATTCCTTGCCATTCTGTAGGATTCGCCCATTTCAGTTCTCTTAACTCTAATCTCTCTATGTTTAATGCTGCTTGCGATACTTCTCTTACCATTTCTATATAATTGAATGGATTTAGGTAGGTTTTCTCACCATTTTGAAAAAAGTAAACGCTTTTCTTACTAGGATAATTTTTCTTATATTTTAAACCATTCAAATCTGAGATATTTGCATCTATATAGGTTTTGCCATATGGTATTTCTTCTTTCTTTGAATTAACATATGGAATCCAATGATGTACTTTTTCAAATGGATACGTTGGCATTGGTATCTTTTGAATTGCTTTTCCTTCAAAAAGAGGCTTCCAATCCACCGTCTCACCTGATAAATATTGCATAGCAATTGTATGTTCCACATTACTCGTATTGAAATACTCCCAATCTTGACAGAGTTGTTCTAATTCAAACAATAATTCTTCCACACTTGAAACTACTAGTATTTTTCTCTTTTCATAGTGTTCTCTACAGCAACACATTGTATAGGAGATATCACCAATCGTCTCATTTTTACCATCTGTGCATATCCAATCTCTTAATTCGTTTATTTTTAACTTTAGTGTTTCTTCTGTTCTAGTAGAGATTGGAATGAACCAACATTCTAATATTTCTGCAACATTATTTCGATGCATGACTTGACCATTTTCCCAATTATTTTCCATCATTTTTTACATCCCTACTCACTATTTTCTATATTCTCTAATTACTAAATGACAGTTTGTTCCTCCGAAGCCAAATGAACTTACTGCTGCTCGTCTTGGCATTTCATTTTCATTTGCTTTCCATTCTAACGGTTCTGTATTTACATAAAAAGGAGAGTTTTCAAAATCAATATGCTTGTTTGGTTCCTTGTAATTTACACATTGTGGTATTAACTGATGCTTCATTGCAAGAAGCACTTTGATAACTCCTGCAACACCTGCTGCTGCTGTAGTATGTCCAATATTTGGCTTTACAGAACCAAGCACACAAAATTGCTTTTTCTGTGTAAATTTACGAAATGCATTTGTGAGCGCTTTTACTTCAATCGGATCACCTAATTTGGTTGCTGTTCCATGGGCTTCTATATAATCGATTGTCTCTGGATTAATAGAAAAACGTTCATAAACGTCTGTCTCTAACATTTCTTGCGAAAGAGCACTTGGTGCTGTAATCCCATTTGATTTTCCGTCTTGGTTGCATCCAATTCCTTCTATGACACCGTAAATATAATCCTGATCTTCAATTGCTTTTTGTAGTGATTTTAATACGATTACCCCAACACCTTCACTTATAATGGTTCCATCTGCACTTTCATCAAAGGTAGCACATCTTCCTGTTGGTGAGATAATTCCAGTCTTGCTTGAACGAACATGAAGTTCTGGTGTTATCATAAGTTCTACTCCACCTGCAATCGCCATTTCGATTTCTTGGTTCACAATGCCCCAATAGGCTTGATGAATGGCTACCAAGGAAGAAGAACACGCTGTATCAAGAGCAATACTTGGTCCTTTTAGATTTAGAAAGTAGGAAATTCGAGATGCTAAAATCGATCCTGCCATACCAGTAAATGCCTCTGCTGAATTTTCTATTCCTGCCTTTTCTAATTCTTTAACATAATCTCCGGAACCTCCACCAACATATACTCCACACTTTTTATCATTTAACATTTCTTTGGTGTAACCTGCATTTTCAAGTGCACTCCATGCTTCTTGCAAAAATAAACGTTGTTGTGGGTCCATTGTTTCTGCTTCTAATGGAGAGATATTGAAAAAGAGGGAATCAAATGTATCAATATCTGTTAAATAACCTCCGATTTTGCTATACGTTTTTCCGTTTTCACTTCTATCCTCGCTATAATATTCCTCAATATTCCAACGTTCTTTTGGGATCTCACCAATGGACACCACACCATTTTTTATATTTTCCCAATACTCATAGATATTACGCGCTCCTGGATATCGACCTGAAATCCCTATGATTGCAACCCCATCTACACGTTCTTTTGTATCATTTTTGCAATCTGACTGAGCTGAAGTAACGCTATTTAAGATTGTCTTTACTGTTTTTTTTTTAATTCTTCCAATCTTGCAGGCGATACATCGGACTCGATTAGGCCTTTTAGTACGGAGATCGTCGGATAGTCATATAATACGGTTGCATCATATGAGGTTCCAAATACTTGATTTATATCTCTTACGATTTCTACGCTTGTAATGGAATCTACTCCCACTTCTCGTAATGTGGCATTGACATCAATTATTTCGTTAATATGTAGAACTTTTCTTACGATTTGTTCCAAATAATCTTTTACCATATCCTTTGAGCTATTCATTGCTTTTGGCTCTAATACACATTTTTGTGATTCCTTAATGGTTGAGGTAGTATGATTTTGACCAAAGCCTAATACAATTTTTTCACCTGGACGTACTCCTGTTTGTACAGAAGCCTTTTCTTTAGAACCTAATGGTTCTAAAGAAATTGTTCTTTTTCTCTGGTTATTATAATCGTAATTCTTATCTTTATTTTCTACATATACATTTTTTACATTTAATTGAGAAGCTTGAGTCGTAGTTGGTGTTGTAACATTCATGCTCTTTAAGTAATCGCTTAATTTATCTACTGTTTGATAATCATAAAGTGCTGTTACGTCTAGATTGCAATGGCATTTTTGATTGATATCACGTATAATTTCTACGCCACTAATGGAATCTACTCCTAATGCGTCAAATTCTAAGTTGGTTGGAATCTCATTTCTGCTTAAATGTAATACTTTAGAGCACGCTTCGATTACAATATCTTTTATATCTTTTTCTTCTTGAACGTGATTTACTGCACTCATTGTAACGTTCATTTCTTTTGATACTTTCTTTGGCATTGCAGTTGCATTCTGCATCTTCTTTTGAATTAAATTTGCTTTTAATAAAATAACTGCTTCGTCCTTTGTAAGCCTACCTTCTTTTACCGCAATGTAAATTTCCTTATCATCCATAATTTTTACCCCTTTAATCCATTATCCATTTATTTGTTCTTCTAAAAACAATGCATCATTTATTGATATGTTCCCATCTTCGAGCTGATTTAATATGTCCATTAGTTGCGCTTCCATGTCCATATCATCCTCGTTCTTTTTCTCTACCTGAATCGATTCTAGCCTTTCCATATGTTCCAACATTTCAATCTCTTCGGTCTCAGCTAGAAACCACTCATCAAAATTGTCGTCAACTAGACTCATATCAAAATGTTCCACTGCATTGGCTAATTCCGCTTCAATCTGTTTTAACTCAACATCCTCTTCTTTCGCCACATTCACTTTTTTCTGTGTCTTGTTGGAGTTAATATAATAACGCTCAATATTCTCTTTCACTTCGTCACTAGTAAATGTCCTTTTATGCATCGCATCTTCTTTTTCTATAATAGCATCTAGACGTTCTAAAATTCGACTTGCAAGTTCTTCTTTTAATGCTATTAAGGATACTCTTGGCTTTTCACGAATGATTCTAGCCATCTTAATTGCTTCATTTAAGACATTATTTTGTTCTGTCACAATGACAGAAGCACCACGTCTTTCTAGTTCTTCACCTGTATAATATCTTGCCGTATACATCATTTCAGTTGCTAGATTACGTCCTAGTTTTTCTTCTAGTATTAAAGTGGCTCCCATTCCTGGTGTAAAACCATACTTCATAAAGACAGCACTGTATACCGATTCTTTTCCAAGTATAACCATATCACCATATAAACCTAATAAGAAACCTCCACCTGAGGCATGTCCTTGAATTGCCGAAATAACTGGAACCTTACATTGTAATAAGCCTTTATAAAGAACTGGTTCATCTGTAAAACTTGATTTTTCATCTGCAATATCATTCAGTTGATTTTCGGTTGCTCCCATGCAGAAGATATTGTCATATCCAGTTACAATAACGACTTTAATATTTTCATTTTGCTCGACTTCCCATAATCTCTTTGTAATTCCCTTTCGGAATACCTCTGAAAATACATTTCTATTTACTCTATCATTCAGTCTGATAATTCCAATGTTGCCTTCTATTATATCTAATATAACTTCGTCACCCACATAGTCATTTCTAGAAGCTTCCATTGAATTGACTGGACGAATTTCATTCACAGAATCATTACTACTTCTTGAATCCTCAATAACCACAGATTTTTCTTTCTTACTCTCTGGCTGTTGTTGTGTTTGATCATAACTTCCAATCCAGTAACGACTTAATTTGAATGGATATCCTGGTAATGAAATTATATGACTTTCTTTGTCACGTTCCCATTCTATGTCTGCTCCATTTACCCATGCGAATGCTTGCTCCCGACGATCTTTTCCTTGTGCAAAAGAGGTATCTTCTTGATTTTCGATGTTCTTATCCGCGTTTCGCACATAGATATCGCGTCCTATGTTTCCTTCACAGTACTGTTCCAAACGTTCTACTAACTCTGCTTTACTTGCACATACAATTGCCAGTCTTTCTCTCATTTCTTCTCTTCCAAACATCAAGGTATGTGCAATATCTCTTAGTTGTACTTGCTTATCGTCTACTCGCTTCCTTATATATTGACTCAATTTCTTAGCAGATTCTTGTAATCTTACGGTATCTGTTGCAGATAAAAGAATCACTTGCTCTTTTGACAATTCATTTTCCTTCCTATCATTTTGATACTCACTAACGATTACATGTACGTTTGTTCCGCCTGCTCCATATGCACTAATTCCTGCCGTTCTTGGAACTACAACCTTTTTGCCCTCTTGTTCAACTACCGTCGGTTTCCATTCTTGGACTTTCTGTTGTACATAAAATGGTGTTTCTTCTAAGTCCAGATTGTGGTTAATCTCACTAGAATGTAGGGATGGTACAAATTTTTTATACTTTAACTGCAACAACACCTTCGTTAAACTAGCTATTCCTGATGCCGCTTCTAAATGTCCTATATTGGATTTTATAGAACCAATGGAACAATAGCCTTTCTTTTCTGTATCTCGACGGAATGCATTTGTTAATCCTGTAATTTCAATCGGATCTCCTAAGGCAGTTCCTGTTCCATGTGCCTCGATGTAACTAATGTGTTCTGCTGATATATTAGCTTTTTCTAACGCATCTACAATCAACTGAGTCTGTGCTTTTGGATTCGGTACGGTATAACCATTTGTTTTTCCTCCATGATTTATCGTAGTTGCCTTGATAATACCATATATGTTATCCCCATCTTGAATTGCCTTACTAAGTGGCTTTAGTAATACGGCTCCACATCCTTCTCCTGGAACATAACCATCTCCACCTTCACCAAAACTTCTACATTTTCCATCTGTCGATACAAATTTCTTCAAACTTAATATGTTATATTTGTTTGGATGTAAGGATAGATTTACGCCTCCTGCTAATGCCATCTCACTCTCGCCTGAGCGAATGCTTTCACATGCTAAGTGAATCGCTGTCATTGCCGATGAACAAAGAGTATCTACTGATATACTAGGTCCATGTAGATTGTAGAAGAAGGATACTCGATTGGCAATATCCGCATGGAATGACATGGTTGACATTTCTACCTGATTTATCATACCTCTCATTAATTGATACTGACTATACATTGCCCCTACAAAGACACCAACTCTCTTTTCATTCAATGTTTTTCTTGTATATCCTGCATCATCAAATGTATGCCAAGCAGTCATCATAAATAATTTTTCTTCTGGTGACATGATTTCCGCATCCCTTGGTGAGATATGGAATAATAGTGGATCAAATTTATCAATATCCTCTATAAACCCGCCCCATTTACTATAGCTTTTGCCAACTTCATCTTTATTTTTTGTATAAAATTCATCACAATCCCATCTATCCTTTGGAATCTCGGTAATACAATCTTTTCCCTCACATAAGTTCGCCCATAGTGTATCTAAGTCATTTGCCATTGGATATTTACCACTTAATCCAATAACGGCAATCTCTTCCTGTTCTTTCTTTGGTCTTTGTGCATATTCTCTTACTTCTGGGAGCATCTTGGTCGCATTGCTTTTCTTTCTTGATAAAGCACTGTAATTTGCTAATGCAGAAAATTCTCTTTGTTTTGTACCAAACTTATTCAAGAACTTTTTCTTATCTCCGCAAAATACTGCAACATTTTGCCCCTTTTCTAATAATAATGCCTCGAATGCTTTCATTCCATCTGACTTTTCTAAGGATGTCAATCCATGTTGTTTTGCTAAGTATCGTTCCACTTCTTTGTCTACTTTCATTCCGCCATCTTTCCATAATGGCCAGTTGATGGAAGTTACATTCTGTGACTGCATGGTTGCATAATGATCCATAAAGCAGTTACCAAATGAATAATCCCCTTGTGCCACATTACCAATTAATCCAGCTAATGAACTAAACAATATCATAAAGTCAAACGTATCTTGCTTCATTTCTTCATACAAGTATACAGTTCCATACACTTTTGGCTTGATAACAGACCAAATCTGTTCTTCTTTCTTGTGCATCAAATAGGAATCCATGGTTATACCTGCGCTATGAACAACCCCATCAATATGTCCGAACACATTTCTTCCTTCTTCCATGATGTGTTTGACATCTTCCTGTATTCCTACATCCCCAGATACATATATTATTTGGCTTCCCTTTTGTTTCAAGGCATTCATTTTTTCTCGAATTCCAGCATCTTCTGGCTTTCTTCCTACTAAAATAAGTTTTGCCTGATATTCACTTGCCAAGTAAGTTGCAATTTGATATCCAATGCCACCCATTGCACCAGTTACTAGATATACACCTTGCTTTTTCAACTGTACCCTTTTTTCTTTCAATGGATTACATTCATCTAATACAGATACTTTTCTACCCCTCTTCTGAAGTAAAATATCCATATTCCATGATTCCGAATCTCCAAACTCAAGAAAGACTTCTTTTGCAACTCCTTCCTTTTCTAGTTCAAAGGCTTCGATACATTTAAATTTGAAATTTGGTTCTTCTTCTACAATACTTTTTAAGTACGCAGATGTGGATTTATAAATCGGTTGTTCCCATCCCTTGCGATTCTCCATTAAGTAAAGAAATTCAATGGATTTTTTATACGTACATAGTGCTTTGGTTAAGTAGAATACGTATTGTAGTGCTTGTTCTAACTGTACTTCTAAATTCGATACCTCAAAGGCAATCTCTTGATTGGTCCATGCATATAAAATGCGAATTGATTCTTCTTCATCCATACTTAAATCATGTAAAAGTGCAACATAATCCTGCTTATTAGATGGATTCATTCGATATGTCGCATTATTTTCTTTCACATAGGACTCTCCTGGTAATACTAAAATTACTTGCTCCGCATATTCCTTCATCGCTTCTGCTAACGCAGGTTCTAATGAAAATACAACCAAAGTATCTATTTTTCTTTCTGAAGTTTTTCGTTTCATTGCGATCCATTTTCTAGCTAAATAGCATACTCCTGTATCTCCCAGTTCGATGTTATCTTCTTTTAAAATGGTTGCATGTTCACCTTGGAATAGGTTTATTAATTCTTCTTTATGATACTTTACAAAATACTGTGTAAGTTCTAGTAAATTGCTATTTTCAAAAAAGATTGTCTTCGATAACTTTTTAAAGTGCTTTCCTAATTCATCATTTAGCCTCATGATAATAATCGAATCTAAGCCATATTGTTCAAAATGTTCCGATTCATCCAGCTCATTTTCTTCCATTCTCATACATAAAGTAATGACTTTTCGCAAATAACTTTTTGTCTTGTTAAAGATATCGTCATCCAAAATCACGATCGGTTCTTTTTCTACTTTGTTAAATTCTACAAAAGCAAGCATTTTACGAATTTCAAACTGATCCATTTTGATTATTTGCTTTCCTTCACTATCTAAAATCATAATACTATAGTGATAAACTTGATTGTTATCATTGCTTTCTTCTTTTACATACGCATAATATTTAGAGGAAAGTTCTCCTCCCATAGAATCATCAAAAGAAATCTTTTGTACGCCAGTAGGAATATAATTTACTCCTGCTTCCATCTCTAGGAGCAAGCTTGCCACTTGAAATGCGCCATCTACTAAACTTGGACTACAATTACAGATTTCACTCCAATCACGTCCCAATTCGGTTAATTCCAGTGTACCTAGTGCTTCCTTGTCTGAATATCGCACTTCTTCAACTACCTGAAATTCCTTTCCATAACTATAATGAATTTCTTGAAAACGATTATATACTTCTTCTTTTGAGGCTACCTTATGTAATCCTTCTTGTAATTGTTCCAATGAAACGGATTCAAATGTTACATCTGAATTTGTTCCTATCTTCCCTTTTGTATAAACCATAGGTCCCTTTTCATCCTCTTCACAAGCAGAAACGATTTGGAATCCCATTTCTTTTTCTCCATTTTCTCCAAATGAAACATTTACAACAACATCTTTTGTATCTGCTCCATCTACAGAAAGCATATTGGACATCTGAATATCTTTTAGTTCTGTTATTTCATTGGATGGCAATGCTAAATTGATTGCTGCAAATGCCATTTCAATGGAAAATGCTCCAGGGAATATCCTTTTCCCATTTATCTCATGTTGCATCAAATAAAATTCATTTTTGTGTAGTGTCTTGCGGAAACACATTCTTTCGAATGTAGATACATTTTCATCAATCAATGGATGTATATTTCTATTCGATACCAGATAGTTTCCGTCCACTTTTTCTATTCTTTCTGCTTTTTCAATCCAAAATCTCTTCTTCTCAAACGGATATCCCGGCAACCAGATTCTCTCGGCTTCCCTGTCTTGGAATATCTCTGACCAGTTCATCTTCGTTCCCGCAACCCACAATTCACATAGCATATTATAATCTTTGTTTTGGGCAGCTTGGGCTACTAAACTCTGAATATTTTTATTTTGGAAGATTCGTTGTGACTTATCTTCTTTTTTATTTTCACCAAAGAAGATATCTGTCTCTTTCCCATTGCTATATGCTCTTAGCTTATAAACGAGTTCTTCTATCGTTGAAGCAACAACTGCCATTCGTACGTTCATTTCTTCTCTGCCGTGTTGCAAGGTGTATGCTAAGTCACTTATATGAATATCCTTACGAATCGATTCTGACTCTTCATAGGCAATTTGTTTTTGTTGGGATGCTTGAAGTTCCTTCCATACCATTTTGGCTAAATGACTTAATTCACTTATGTGAACAAGCTTATCCATGGATAGAACTACCTTGTACTTATCCATAAGTAGATTGGATATTGCTTCCCAAACGGAAACTTCCTCTACTAATAAATCCAGTTCAAAGTGATGATCAATCTCATCTTTTCTAATTTGCATCTCGGATGATAGAACTTCTTTTATCTCTTCTGCAATCTCGATCTCGGAAACCATATTGGTTGGTTTCGCCACTTCTGTCTTATTGGATACAAGTACGTTTAATAAATTGGACACACTTTCTTTTAAACGGGCTTCATTGGTTGCAGATAAGATAATAATTTCATTCTCTTTATCCAAACTTGCCTTGCCCTCAGTTGCCTTTTTATATTCTTTTCTATATTCTTCAATAATCACATGGGCATTGCTTCCACCAGCTCCAAATGCACTAACAGCTGCTCTCTTAGGTGCGAATTCCATCTCTTCTCTTGTCTGTTTCCACTCACAAAGTGTATTCTGCACGTAGAAAGGTGTCGTATGGAAATCAATATTATGATTTAATTCTTCACTGTGGATAGAAGGTACTAATTGCTTGTATTTTAATTGTAATAATACCTTAGTAATTGCAGCTACTCCTGCTGCTGATTCCAAATGCCCTATATTGGACTTAATCGAACCGATTGCACAATATTGACTATCTTCTGTATAGTTTCTAAATGCTTTCGTCAATCCCAACATCTCAATCGGATCTCCTAGAGAAGTTCCTGTTCCATGCGCTTCCACATAACTAATAGTTCTTGGATCAATCTTTGCCTTTTCTAACGCCATTGATATCACTTCTGCCTGTGAATTTACATTTGGAACTGTATATCCGCTTGCTTTTCCACCATGATTCAATGCAGTGGCTTTTATTACGCCATAAATGTAATCCCCGTCTTGCTCTGCCTTGGATAGTGATTTTAAGATTAATGCACCAACACCTTCTCCTGGGACATAACCATCTCCGCCTTCTCCAAATGCTCTACAAGTTCCATCCGTTGATAAGAATCCGTTCTGACTTAAGTAAATATATTTATTTGGATGTAATGATGTATTGACACCACCTGCTACTGCCATCTCACATTCTCCATCCAAGATGCTTTTACAAGCTAAATGAACAGATGTTAATGAGGAGGAACACATCGTATCAACTGCTATACTTGGTCCTTTGAAATTAAAGTAATAGGATACTCGATTGGCAATGGCAGAATGAATGGATGCTGGGGTAACAAAAGTGCCATCAACTTCCCCTTCTAGCATCTCATACTGTCCCCACATGGCTCCTACAAATACGCCAACTCGACTATTTTCTAAAGCAGACTTCGTATATCCTGCATCTTCAAACGCATGGTATACTTCTTCTAAAAAGATTCTTTCTTGTGGGTCCATAGTTTCTGCTTCTCTCGGTGAGATATGGAAGAACAAAGCGTCAAATTTATCCACATTGTTGATAAATCCACCCCTTCTTCCATAGCTTTTTCCTGGGGTTGCCTTTTGCTTTTCATAATATTTGTCGTTATCCCATCTTTCCTTTGGAATATCTACTACACAGTCTTTTCCAGCCTTGAGATTTTCCCATAACTCCATTATATTATCTGCTTGTGGATATCTTCCACTGACACCAATAATGGCAATATCTTGTGGCATTTGTTTTGGTAATGGTAATCCTTCGTCTACTGCTTCGGCTACCAATTCAACCTTATCATCCTTTTCTTCAACCGCTCCGTCATCATAATAAGCTTCTAATGCTGCCGTTATTCGTTCTTCAATTCCTTCCACTACAATAACTTCTTCATACGAATTCGTTAATGCAAAATGAAATGCTTGCATTCCTGATTCATTACTCATCGGTATCATTCCAACGGATTCCACTAGATCGTCTTTCTTGACCTTGTCTACTTGCATACCACCATTTGCCCATAATGGCCAATTGATGGCAACTGTCTTTCCATTTCGTTTTCCAAGGTTCACTAACTCATTACGATACGTTGCAAAATGATTCATAACATAATTTGCATATGCATAATCACACTGACCTGCATTCCCCATAATTGCTGTTGTAGAGGAAAATAGTGCAAAAAAGTCTAAGTCATCCTCTGCAAATACGCGATCTAATTGAATCGTTCCATCTACTTTTGGTTTACATACTGATAAAAACTCATCCAATTCTTTCTTAATTATATAAGAATCTCTGTTAATCCCTGCCATGTGTACGATTCCATCTATCCTTCCATGGTCTCGCAGAATTCGTTCATGTAAAGATTTCACATCTTCATAGGAAGTAATATCTACCTTTTGGTACTCAATGAATCGATTCTGTTTTTTCCAATCTTCTAAGATGCGCTTTTTTTCTGTCGATAATTCACTTCGACCACAAACAATCAGTTTTACCCCTGGTTGTGTCGACAACTCTTCTATAAAAATCTGTCCAAGACCGCCCATTCCACCTGTAAGTAAATACACGCCATCTTTCTTAATGAAATCTCTGCCCGCAGATTGTTTGGAAACATCAATCTTTTCATTGACCTTTACAAATCTTCTACCTTCTCGATATTCGATCTCGATATCTATACTGTCATCACTTGCCAATTCACTTAAAATACATTTTACATTCATTTCTTCTAAGCCAATTAACTTATATTGCATTGTCTGTTTTTCTTCCAGTACCGTTTTACAAAAACCTGCAATTCCTTCATGAATTGGATTATATCCTTCCCATTCTGCTCCTTTGTTTTTATAATGCAATACATAAAATGAAATCTGTTTGAAGGACTTCATTCCAGCCAATACCTTACTTAGAAGGAAAATCGATTCCATTCCCATTTGTCTTTGCTGTTCTGCAAATAGTGATAATTCTTCTTGTAATGGAATGTTCTTTATCATTTTATCTGGAATCATTCCATCGGCTAATAGATTCTCAATTACCGTTACATAGTCTGCCTCTTCCATTCCATTTACAATATAATGCATAGAATCGTGCTTTTGGTACTTTGCTCCATTTTGGATGAGAATTGTGTTTTTGTTAACTGTTCTTAACTGATTCCATAACGCTTCATCCTCATCAAAAAGCCAGATACAATATTCTTCCTCTTCTTTGATAGTTTCAATTTCTTGTTCTTTCCATACACTTGTATATAGATTTAATTCTTTGTTCTGTACCTCTTGGCTCACAGACTTCTGTGTTTCCTGTTTCCCATTTCTTTGAAAACAGGAGCTATATTGCTCATTTAAAAAGTCTGCTAACTCTTGGATTGTTGTATATTCAAATAATAGCGTTGGATACAGCTTTTCATTCAATCTATCTTCTAGCATTTTTACAATAAGAAGTAGGCTAGAAGAATCTAATCCTAGATCATAAAATCCAACGTTTTCTTCTATTTTGCCTATCTCTTCTTCGATTACCTGCGCTAGCATTCCCTTTAGTTCTGAAACAATATATTCCCTCATATCTCCATGCTCAGATGGTTCTACGTTCTGTACAAAACTACTCTTTTTCTTTCTTCCTCGTTTTCGTTTATTCTTTTCCTTACTGCCTGGAGCTTGAATCAACATCTCAATTAAGTTTTTATTTCGAACCTTTTTATAGGTCAACTCCTGAAATTCCGCTAATAATATGCCTTCTAAGGAATAGATTAAAATATCTGTTTTATAAATATCTCGTGCAATATTATCTTCTTGCTTAAACTCTTTTATATACACATAGCAATCTCCAGTAATTCTTTCGTATACTTTAAATCGCTTTATATACATTGGAATATACGGTTTTACCTCATCCCCATCGATTTCGTACTCCTTTTGAATACGTTCTTCAATCGGAATAATGGTAGAGGAATCAAGTACTGCTGGATGTAAAAATGCATATGCCGAGTATTCCTTTGCTAAACTACTATAATGTAATTCCCCTAACTTATCTTTTGGTGTTACATAAACCGTTCCAAGTGCTTTCATAAATTCATAGTGCTGAATCTTTACCTTTCTCGCCCATGAATAGCACTCATCCATATCCTTTTTCGTAGTAGCTTCATTCTTAATTGCGTTTACATCAATCGAATTACGTGTGAGCTTACTTCCCACTACAAATTTACATTTGAAGTTTTCCGTCCATTTCCCATCTAACACCTTACCATTTTGCATTCTTTGACTTCTTCCAACAATGGTACCTTCTGTATCATCTGCCATTATCTCAAGCTGAATTTTTCGCTCATAAAGCTCAGAAGTGGCAACTGGCTCTTCAAATAGTATCTCATGGATTTCAATATTACTAATATCATATTTTTCTTCGCTTAGTGCTTTATACACTAAGTCTAAAAATGTAACTCCTGGCATAATGCGAACATCATGAACTCTATGATCACGAACTATGTAATCGTCATTTTTCATAATAGTATAATACTTAACATTTCTCATACTGTGTTCCTCCATTTTACATAAGTGCTACTCACGATATAATTTTAGCAGTTTGGATACATCTTGTTGTTTGGTATGTTCCTTCTTTGGTTCAAGCCAAAAACGCTTTTTCGAATACTGCACCACTGGAATTTCTTTTCTACTTAAATTATAATGCTCTAACCACTTCGCTTCGCAGTCACTCAATATAATATGTGCATTGGTTCCTCCAAAACCGAATGAACTGATTCCTGCTTTTCTACAATTATCAATTGGTGTCCATTCTTTTAACGTATGATTGATATAGAAAGGTGATTGTTCAAATTGAAATCTAACATTTGGGACATTGCAATTTAATGTTGGAGGAAGCTGTTTGTTATAAATACTCAAAGCAACCTTAATAATACTTGCAATCCCTGCTGCACTTAATAAATGTCCGATATTGGTCTTCACACTTCCTAATCCACAATATTGAGTTTCTGATGTATATTTTCTAAATACATTGTTCAATGCTTTTAATTCAATTGGATCTCCTATTAACGTTCCTGTTCCGTGCGCCTCTATATAACTTACCTTGCTAGCCTCAACCTGTGCATCTTGTAATGCTTCATCGATTACTTTTCTCTGCGCTTCTGGATCTGGAGTCGTAATTCCCATAGTATGTCCATCGTTATTGATTGCACTTCCTTCTATTACGGCATAGATTTTGTCTCCATCGCGAATGGCATCCTCTAATCGTTTTATCATAATTGCACCAGCACCTTCTCCTGGCACAAAACCATTTGCTTGGATATCAAATGTATGACATTTTCCATCTGGTGATAATGCTCTTCCTTCGCTTAACATCAAATATATCTTTTCATCTAATAAAATATCAACACCGCCTGCAATCGCCATATCACATTCATTTCTTAAAATACTCTTACATGCCATATGAACACTTACAATAGAAGAAGAACACGCCGTATCCACTACTAACGCAGGACCTTTTAGATTAAAATAGTGAGCAATATGGGCAGCTATAAAGTTTTGACCAATGCCTGTAACCGTATTCTTGGTGTACTCTTGAATTCTTGATTGATATTGTGCAATTCTAGAACCAACAAATACGCCAACTTTTTGATTTCCAATTTCCTTTCTTGAATATCCTGCATCACAAATTGTTTCATTGGATACCTCTAAAAATTGACGTACTAATGGATCAAAATTGATTGCATCCTCTTCTTTTAATTCAAAATAAGTTGGGTCAAAGTATTCAATATCTTGAATAAATCCTCCCCACTTACTAATGGTCTTTCCTTTTTCATATGTAGTAGAATAATATGGTTCGATGTCAAATCGATTCTTTGGTACTTCTGTTACACTATCTACTCCATCTCTAAGATTGTTCCAGAATACTTGCACATTTTCTGCACCTGGAAAATGACATCCCATTCCTATAATCGCAATCTTATTCTTCATTCCATCTACTTCTTCTGGCACTTGAACAGATATGCTTTGCGCTTTTACATTCTGTTCTTGCATGATAATTGGTATTTCCTTACATAATGTAATTTCTTTATAAGTTTGTTCGATATACTCTGCTAATAACGTAATCGTATCATATTCTAAAAGTATGGTTGCATCGAGTGACTCGTCTACCGTTTTATTTAATTTACTCACGATATCTGCAAGGAAAATAGAATCCACTCCTAATTCTCCGAAGTTTGTATCTGTATCAATTTCTTCCTTGTCCATACCTAAGATTTCTGAAAATAACTCCGTTAAATACTCTTTTGTATTCGCCGTTTGTTCTACTTTCTTAGATTCTAGTTGTTTCATCTCGAACTCTAGAATATTATCTTTTTCCTTCTTTGTATTCAGCCAGTTACGATAGCAATCTTCATTTTCCTGCAAGCAAGGTAGTATGGTTGGGAGTTCTTTGTAGCCTAGTACCGCATCAAGCATCGCAATTCCTTCTGTTCGATCCTGTGCCTTCAATCCTGTTTCATGATATGCCTTTGACATATTCCACTTCATTCCAATGCCACTCCAACCTGGCCAGTTTATCGCTTGATAGGTATAACTTCTTTTCTTTGACATACCTTCTGCAAAATAATTCATAAAGCTATTCGCTGCTCCGTAATCTACTATCCCTAAGGTAAGCGATGGAAGTTGTGCTGACACCGAAGAATACAACACAAAGAATTGTAATTCTCTATTGCAAAATACTTGATCTAATGCAAACAAAGCATCCATCTTAGGTTCAAATACGGTTCTAAAATCCTCTAATTTCTTATTCACAAATGCAGTATTTCCGTTTCTTACGACTCCCGCACAATGGATTACTCCGTTAATAGGACCCCATTCCTCTTCCACTTCATCCACATATGCAGTTAAGCTTTCCGCATCTGCCAAACTTCCAAAATAAAGTTTTACGCTGACGTCTTTTTCTTCTAACCACTTCACCAATTGGATAGTTTCGATCCTATCTTGTTGGGTATTTTCTTCCAAAATTCGTTCCCATTCTTTTCTTTCTGGAATCTCTCTTTTTCCAACTAGAAGAATCTTTTTCACGCCATTCTCTGCTAAATATTTTGCCGCTTCAGCTCCTAATCCTCTTGTTCCGCCTGTAATCACGACAGCATTACAGTCTGGATAATGCTCTTGGAATGTTTTTGGCTGTCTATCCGCAACAGAAATTTGGCTAATTGGCTTCATGCTTGAAACATATCTTTTCTTATTACGATAGCAAATCTCTGATTGATTATCCCAGTTCAACAATTCATTCTGTACAATCGTTCTTATGGTTTCTGCATTCTTATCTTCCACTGCAATATCAATCTGTTTTGCAAAAACATGTTTTGCTTCACCACCAACCAACTTTGTAATAGATGCAAACTCTGCTCCTACTAATACAGGATTTTCATTTTCAAATGGATGTAATCCACATGTTATATGTTGTAACCACAATCTTTTTCCTGATGCTTGTTTCATCAGAAATTGATACAACAGCATTTTTCCTTCTGCAAAATGATGAGATGCACATTCCTTAGCCTGAATGTCCGATAAATCCAATACTACATCTATGCCAACTCCAAGTTCTTCTAATGCTGAAATCATTTTTAGTCCATGTTCTTCTAATCCAAAATCCATCTCATAGGTATATTGGTCTATCCTTCGAAATTCAGATGCTTGGGTTATTGTGAATACATTATTCACATGTAACAAAGAGGACAAATCGCCAATCTCTACTCTTTCTTCACTCTGCATTACGAATACACAAGCTTTTTGTTTGTCAGAAAGATTACCAATACATTCTTCTTCTTTCCATTCCTTCTGATAGAAATATGCCTGATTCGATTGTACAATATCTTTTTCCGCTTCTTTTACTTTCCTTACTCCAAGAATTTTATCTTTTAGATTAAATCTAGTTTTATTGAACTGATAGGTTGGCAAAGATAATTTTTCATAACCTTCATTTTCATAATAAATTTCCCAATGAATGCTTATACCTTGTTTCCAAAGTTGCATTAAAGAAGTAATATATGTTTCCTTTTGATGTTCATATTGTAAATGAATGGAGGCATATTCTTCATTGGCTTTTCTCATATTCTGAATCCAGTCCATAGAATACACATTTTGATCCAGTACCTCTCCACCAAATCCAAGATTGGATAATTCTTCTCTTGGCATCTGTTTTACATTTTCATTCATTGCTTCTGCAAGCGCTTCTTCTTGAAGTTCCTTTTCTAAAAACAACTTAGGTAATTCTTTCTTCGTTAACAATCCACTATCCAGATATTGTTTTATCTCAATAAGCCACTCATATTCTGCTTTCCATTCTTCTTGTAAATCCCATTTCTTGTTTAGCTTATCAATGCAATATAAAATCATTACTGCAAAATATTTTTTTACGTTATCTGGTAAATTACTTTCATAGCTTTCTCTCTTTTCTGATACAAAAGAGAAATCTAAATTGTATTCTTTCACTTCAAAGTTTTGCTTAAAGCCATCTAGTAATTGCCTGTATGTAAATTGTTTTTGATATAATACACACGACTTTTCCACCAAGTATTGAAACTCGCTTTCTTCCATTCCTTGCTTCTCGTAAATCATGCTTCTTACATCATGTACCCATTCAGATGTAATTTTAATTACTGGTATCGTTTCTCCACGTACGCCATCGTATACCGGAATCGTTGGTCTTTTCAATACAATTTCTGTTTGTTCTCCTAGCATAAAAGCAATTACTTCTTTCATTTGAACCATTCCTGCCATGGTAAGCATGGTCCAAACTCCATTCTCTTTTGTGTACAATGTTCCTATATTTAATCCAAGTTTCACGAAAGAGGTTGCTATCACATAGGTAGCCACATAACGGCATACTCTAATATAGCTTTCTTCCCAAGTACTTTGATAGAAGTTATTTCTCACATTACTACTTAATCCCCTCAAGGTATTCTGAATATATTTTCTTAAAAATTGATTCTGGTCAATATATTCTTGTACCTCTTGATAACCATTAAATTCAAATTCCTCTATCCTTACTGTATAAGCTTCCTGCTCTTTCTGATAACTTAAACCTAATTTTCCTATTTCATCTAATTCTTCCACACTTCCTATTACTCCACCAATCCTATAAGGGAACTGTTCACGTCCCATACTTATAGTAAGACACATGTCTTTTACACTGCATTCTGGATTGGTTTTCAAATATTCATCCCACTTATCAATACACGCCTTTAAACTGTTTTCATTTTTTGCTGAAATCATAAACGGATATAATTTATTTTCTTTCCGTATGCTACGTTTCTCTTTTCTATATTCCTCTATTACAATGTGTCCATTCGCTCCAGTAAATCCCATAGAACTTATTCCAGCTAAACGAATCCCACCTTTTTCTTCCCAGTCACAATTTTCTTCACACACTTTAAGAGGGCTTTGTTCAAAATTAATAATAGAATTCAACTGTGTTATTTGATTCGATTTTACAATTGTTTGATTTTTTAACATTAATAATACTTTAATTACACTGGCCATACCTGCTGCTGGTTCTAAATGTCCAATATTTGATTTTACAGAGCCGATTTTGCAAAATCCATTTTTATCTGTATATACTCGAAATGCTCGCTTTAATGCTTCCGCTTCAATTGGGTCTCCTAAAAAAGTTCCTGTTCCATGTGTCTCAATATAACTAATATCTTTTGGCTCTATCCCAGCAGATTTCCATGCCTCTAAAATACAATCTCTTTGTGCCTTCATGCTTGGTGCAGTTATAGATTTTGATCTTCCTACATGATTTGCTGCCCCACCTTTGATTACTCCGTAGATATGATTCTGTTCTCTTTCTGCATCGCTAAGTCTTCTCAATAGAATGACTCCAACTCCATCTCCTGGAACATATCCATCTGCATCATTAGAAAATGCTTTACATCTTCCTTCCTCACTTAACATTCTTGCTTTTGACAGGGATATATACCTAGAATCACTTAATGAAAGATTGACTGCTCCCACTAAAGCATAATCACACTTATGGGCTAATAATTTTTCACTTGCTTGATTGATTGCAATAATTGAAGATGCACATGCTGCATCTATTGTGAAACTTTCTCCATTGAATCCATAAAAGAAAGAAATACGATTAGACAATGCACTTAAATAGCTTCCTGTAATAGAATGGCTATCAATGCCAATAGATTGATTATATACTTGTTCTATGTAGTCTACAGCTGATGCTGCAACATAAACAGCTGTCCTTTTCCTTCGTAATGTATCAAGGTTTACACCAGAATCTTCAATACAATGATAGGACTCTTGTAAGAGTAATCTTTGTTGCGGATCCATATAAAGCGCCTCACGAGGTGACATATTAAAAAATTGGTTATCAAAATCAAAAGCCTCATCAAGAGTAGCACACCATTTTGTGGAAAGAAAATTCAATTTTCCTTCCTGCATACCATAAAATTGTTCGATATCCCATCGTTCATTGGATACCTCTTTTACCGAATCTTTTCCCGATTTCAAATTCTCCCAAAACTCATGATAGTTATTCGCATCAGGAAATTGACAAGCAATTCCTACTACAGCGACTTTTTCAAGACTTTTTTTTTTACTTTACCCATTTCTTCTTTTCCTCTCCATCCTTTGTTTGAATAGACAATCCATATCTACTACAGATTGCCTATTCATAGAATTCAAAATTATTTCTTCTTAAAAATACTTCTGATTAAACATCTATAAACTTTTACTTTCCCCTGACGCTTGATCATAATATCTGAAATATTTTGATAGCATAAATTTAATGCTGGGCGGAACGTTGCAACAATAGAGAAGAAAATGATGATAATAAATGCAACCACTAAATCTCCTACTTTAAATGCTGCATAGAATGTTTCACCACCTAAGGCATTGCTTAGATTACCTGTTCCTACAAAAATACCATGATTTGCAACATATAAAATTGGTCCTAAAGAAACTAAGAACGCAAGCATCAATGCAATCAAAGATAAAAATAAAATTTCAAAAAAGATAACTGAAAATGTTTGTCTTCTACTATAACCAATGGCACGGAATGTACCAAACTCTTTCATACGTTCAAAAATATTCATTTTAATAGTAGAACGTAATCCAATCGCAATAATACAAAGAAGAAAAATGCAGAAAACAGTGTACATTGCTTTATACATGGAAGGCATTGTATTGTAGAATGTTGATGCCTCTGCATAAGATTCTGCACGTAATACCTTACTTTCTTTTACTAAATACTTATCTAACTTATCTGCAAAAGAATCTGCTTTGTTTACATTTTTCAAAAAGATTAAGGTTACATCAAAGTATGTATCCCCCATCTCATATAAATCTCTTGCTTCTTCGTCAGACATAAAGGAATACCAATTATCATACTCTGCACCATTATTATAGATTCCTTCAATTTCAAAAGATTTTTTCTTACCTTCATAATCTTTTGTTACTACTTCAAGATCTACTGTATCGCCAACCTTTAAATCATATTCTTCTGAAGTTGCCTTACTGATACATAGCTTTCCTTTTCCTAAAGTCATTTCCCCTTCGTACATGGAAAGTACTTTATTATCCTCTAGATGTTTCTTGTTTTCCTCGGATAAACCATATACGATTGTTCCTTCTGATACTTCTAAGCCATATTCTAACGTTGCACTTCTTCGAATCAACTTAAATGCAGATTTGATCTGGCTCTTATTCTCATCTAGAAATGTATCTAATCGTTCAATGGCTTCTAAATTTTCTTCTTCTTTATCAATATTAAAACTAACGGTATTACCAGTATCAATAAAACGTCCTGGCAGACTGTTACTTAACTTCTTATGATCTTCCCATAAAACAATAGTATCTCCAGATTGTAAATTCATATAACCTTTGGATACTTGCTCTTTTACACCATTTAGTGCTGCACTTGAGAATAGTAAAAGAAAAGAAGATACAAATACAGCCAATCCTAATAGCAATGACCTTCTTTTATTTGCAATTACATTTCGAAACGCAATTTTAATAATTGTATTCATCTTTTTCCCTCCTATACTTCTTGTAATGTCTCAGCTGGATCCAAAGAGGATATCTTGAAACATGGATACAACGCCGCAATAAAGACTATAACTACCATAAGTACAAAGGACACTGCTAATTGTGAAAAACTAAATTGAATATAAAATTCATCACCTAGTAAGTAATTCACTGGATAAGATGCGCAAATCGCATGTTTTGACATAATCTTAATTAATCCACCAGAAAGTCCTGCACCTAAAAATGCACCAATTGCACCAACACTTACAATTTCTGTTAAGAATATTTTAATATTTTGAGCACGGCTAAATCCAATCGCCTTTAATGTTCCAATTTCTTGTCTTCTTTCTAATCCCATCATAAAGATTAAATTAATAATAAGAATTGAGACAATTACCATAAGAACACCTAAAAATCCATTGAATGCAATCTTGAAGATGCCAATACTATTCATAATATAACCGCCTAAATCTTTCCATGAAGTTGTAGTCAATGTAAGATTTTCATTCTCAATCTTTGTTAGTAATTCTTCTGCCACTGTTTCTGAGTCATCTTTTTCCTCTAAATAAACCGCAATATCAGAAGCTTCTCCTTCTTCAAAACTTGACATTGCAACTGCTGTCTCATAAGAAACAAAGGCTGCTGGGAAATTAAATCTAGAAAGTAAATCCATATTACCGATTCCTACAACTTCTAACTCTATTTCACCATATGTATCACCTACAGAATATAATGCAGTAACGGTATCCCCAACTTCTATCTTGAATGAATTTGCTTGTTCTTCCATCAAGATAACTTGATTTTTCTTGCTCATATCAAGATAATCACCATCCACAAGTTTTACAGATTTCTTATATTCTGTAATATCTTGATCTAAACCAACGATCATAGATGGCATTCTTTTTGTACCATTGGAAAACATCGTATTGGTACGAATTCTTTTTCCATAGCTCGTTACTGTATCTTGTTTATCAATTAGTTCTTCCATTTGAGCTACTTGTTCTACACTTAATTTATCATTTTTATTCCATTTTGCATCCATGGAAAATAAATCTGTGTTTTCCCCTGTGTCTTGTCTAATGAGAACATGCCCTGTAAAGGTATTAATCAAAGCATCCTCCATGTTATCACTAACCGTTTCGAAACAAGTATTACAAATGACCATCATAAAGCATACAAAGAATACAAAAAAACCTAACGTAAAGGAACGTACTGGATTTTGTGTAATATTCTTTATAGATAATTTATACATCATTTCGAATATCCTCCTTACCAATTACGCCATCTTCTATGTAAAAAATATGGTCTGCGCGATCCATAACTTTTTGATCATGGGTTGAAAAAATAAATGTTGTAGATTCTTTTCTACTAATCTCACGCATTAATTCAATGATTTCAATACCAGTCTTGGAATCTAAATTGGCTGTAGGTTCGTCTGCTAATACAATCTTAGGTTTTGTTGCAAGCGCACGTGCAATTGCGACCCTTTGTCTCTGACCACCTGATAACTGGGATGGTTTATGTTTATAATATTTTGTCAAACCAACTGCTTCTAAAAAGTATTCAATTCTCTCTTTTCTCTCCGTTTTAGAAACATTTTTCATAATAGAAAGTGGTAATTCTACATTTTCATACACATTTAAAACTGGATTTAAGTTAAATGTTTGAAAGATGAAACCAATTGTATTTAATCGTAACATATTCAATTGCTTCTCTGTCATATCATTTACTTTCTGTCCAGATATCCAGATCTCTCCGCTAGTTGGCTTGTCTAAGCAACCAATAGCGTTTAGAAGAGTTGATTTTCCACTTCCTGATGCACCAGCAATGGTAACGAATTCCCCTTCCTTAATCTTAAGGTTGATGCCTTTTAAAGCACTTACCTTCGTACTTCCTAATTGATAATCCTTTTTCAAATCTTTAATCACTATACTTTCCATCGTTTCCTCCTCAATCTGTAACATATTTAAAATAGCTAAAATCTATATTTTCTATGATAACCTTCTATTGATTCTAGCTTTAACAGTTCTTTTCCTTCAAATGTCTTGTTATAAAGATCTTCAAACTCTGAAAATTGAACGGTTAATGATTCTACATTGTTATCCAAAACTGCATTTAATGCAATTAAATGGTCATATTCATCCATATTTAAGCAGTATCTGTTCTCTAGTTTTTCACCTATGTGCATCTTTGCTACCTGTCTCTTCGACTCTGGAGTAATTACACCACTGAAAAACTCAGAACTACATCCTGAACCATAAGAAAATAACCCTATTCTTGTAGGCTCATAAATATCTGCTGTATCAATTAATCCACATAATGCCAAATAAAGTGATGCTGCATAAACATTTCCCACATTAAAATTATATGTTAAGGATGGTTTTACACGCTTTTCAAAATCTGCTTCAATTGCATCTGCTTTCATTCGATACAGATCTCTGAGCATTTTTCTATGTGCGCCTTTTACCATTCCTGGAAATGGCGTATGATATACCAAATACGAAAATGTATCAATAAAGTCTACACCATCTACTTTATCTTGATAATGTTCAAAGCAATTTCCCACACAATCAAGATAAGACAACAAAGATAAATCTGGACTACCAGCTTCTATTCCTGGCATTGGTCTACATGTGTCCATAACCTCGTAGCCACAATATCCATTTGCTCCAAAATCTAACTTTAATACTTTTGGTTCTGCACTTACAACCATTGCAATAGAACCTTGTGCTTGTGATGGTTCTGCATAGGTATCTTTTACAGAAAATTTTGCTACATCTGTGGAAATCACTAAAACTTTTGCCCCGTAGGAAGCACCTGACATAATGTAACTAGCAGCTAACTGTAATGCTGCAGTTGCACTGTAACAAGCTTGTTTCATCTCAAACAATCTACATTTTTTTGATAATCCTAAGTAATCATGTATGTAAGTACTAATTGACTTTCCAAAATCAATTCCTGATTCTGTACAAGTAATGACCATCTCAATTTGACTCTTTTCCATTTCTGTCATTTGATCAAGAATCGGTTTAGCAGCATTTACACCATTGGTTACAGGGTCTTCACATGGCAAACCAATGGATTTTTTACCTAACATCAAATTACTTAATCTGGATTGATCCAAACCTCTTCTTTCAAAGATATCACTTACATTCACATATGCAACTCCACCATAAAAATTAATAAATTCAATTCCTACTTCCATTACAACTCGCCTCCTTTGTATTCATTCAACTTCTCTGCTTTTTCCATAAGTAATTTCGCTATCGCTGCTACTTCACGACTTTGCCATTCATAGAATGGTGTATCTTTTACATATTCATTAAACGCCCCTAACTCAGCATCAAAAGAAATACAAAAATCAACCTTATACTCTTGTACACCTTGTTTTGCATAATCTGTACTTTTCTTAATAAACCATCTACATAAAAGCGCTAATGCTCCCTTTGCATTTTCTTCTGCCTTCTCAATCTCTTCCTTTGAAAAATACATTGGATATTCACGTTTTACTTCCTCTATATCTTTTTTAAAGTACTTCTTAAGCAATTGTTCCTTTAAGGCAGAATCAATCTCATCAATCGAATTATATCGTTTATAAATTTCATACAACTTATTTGCTTTTGCATGATAAAGAACACCTTTTTTCAACACCTTATTCTTTACCCCAAATTCAAATAAGTCTGCAGACGGAACAGAAACAAAATCTTGTATATGAGCTTTCTGAAGCATATCTTTTGCGAAAGCACTTAAATCCGCTTCTTTTGTACACTCATTTAATGTTGTTGTCATAACAAAGTCTGCACCAAATGAGAACATAAATGCAATTACTTTTGGATTGCCAACTCCACTAATTCCTATTCTCACTTTTGACGCATGAGGCAATGTTTCCATTGTTTTATCACGTTCCCCTAACAATGCACTTAAGATATAAAGTGAAGTATTGCCACCTTCATTTACTGCATAATCATATACACAGATGTCACTAACAATCGGTACTTCTTTTGCGAATTCTGCTTCTTCTTTCGTAATTTCTCCATTTGATAAGAGTTCATTTACCAATTCGGCTGGTGGTGCTTGTAAAAATACCTTTGCATTTTCTACTGTATCAACCTTGCAAAGAATTCGATTTTTGGCAATAATTTTTCCATCAGACTCACGTTTCAATCCTTTTAATCGATATTTTACTAAGCTCTTTGTGATATGAAGATAATTAGAAATCTCTAATAAAGTAACTTCATTTGCTAATAAAAATGCAATGAAATCCTTTTCCTTCTCTTCTTCATATAGTTTATAGGTATAGTTTACACCAAATACTCTACCTGATTTTACGTTTTTCTTTAAAAAGAAAATATTCTGTTTGGTATCCATAAACGGAATACCATCTGTATCTAATATTCCTAGAAAACCATTATTACAAATGCTAACAACCATTTCTTTTGATGCAATACCATTTCCAATTGCACCTTGGACATACGCATAATCTAAGTTATACTCTTGCTTAAATGATTCGTCTCCCAACTTACTCTCTTCATTTCTATGTACAAAATCACATTCCTTTACTTCTTGGAAGACTTCCTCTATTATTAAAGGTTCACATTCTCTTTGTATTCTCTTGCATAATCCAGTTAACACATTTCCTGGACCTATCTCCGTAAATGTTTCTTCCCCTTGTCCCATTAGATAGCGAATGGTTTCGATCCACTTAACAGAATTCATCATCTGTTTCGAAAGAAGCTCTTTTATACTATCTTTTTCATGTGGACGTGCTGTTACATTGGAGATAACAGGTATCTTCAAATCACCAAACGAAACTTCTTCTAATACTTTTGTAAACTCATCACAAGCAGGTTTCATATATCTTGAATGAAATGCTCCGCTAACATTTAACTTAACACATCTTGCTCCTAATTCAGCTAAAACCTCTATCGCACGGTCGATATCATGTTCTAATCCCGATATTACGATTTGTCCTGGTGAATTATAATTTGCAATATCTATCGTATCTAACTTATTTTCTATTAATGCTTCGCGAATTTTTTCTTCTTCCCAGCGAAGTACTGCTGCCATTGCACCATTTTTTTCAAGGGCCATCAATTCGCCTCTTCTCTTTACAAGTTTAAGCCCTGTCTCAAAATCAATTGCTCCCGATGCAAATAAAGCATTATATTCACCTAAACTATGACCTGCCACAAAATCTGGTTCTTGCCCTGTTTCTTTTATTTTCTTTAAATACATCATAGCATTTACAACAAATAATGCTGGTTGTGTATATTGCGTATTTCTTAATAAGTCATCTGGATCTTCTAAACATAATTCTTTAATTGAATATCCCAATACCTGATCTGCTTTACTCGTTAAATCACAAAATTCATCAAACAATTCCGCTCCCATTCCCTTTGTCTGAGAGCCTTGTCCTGGAAATACATATGTACTCATAACTCTTATCTCCTATACGTAGACTTATTTACTATACTTCTCTATGATATTCTGTATATAACTTGGTTCACACATACTCTTTTGCATAAATGGTGTAACAACACTTATGCATCTTGAACTAGCCTCTTGACCTAAATTTCTTTTTGTTGAATTTGCTATAGTTCCCGTATAACTTAAATCAAAATAAATCGGTTTATACTTTTCTTCAATTTGTTGAATCGCTTCTCGAATTCTAATTTCACCTAATGCTACTTTCCCAAAGTAATCTTTCTCAAGTTCAAATATTTGCTTATTATGTAAAGATGAATAGAATGGAATTCGTGGTGCCTTCTTTGTAATTTCTTCTTCAAACTTAAAAAACGGTTCTAATCCATTCTCCATAATTGGTGAATGAAATGCAATATCTACAGGAACATATTGAGATGATATAGACAGCTTGTCCAATTCATTTTTTACTTTCTGAATCTGTGCTTGGGTGCCAGATACTACAAAGTTTTCATCAAAGTTAATTGCTGCAAGTGATATTTGAAATCCCTGCTCTTTGAAATGATGAAACAAACTATAATGTGCTAATATGGATAACATACTTCCTCGACAAGATTCATTGTTGAAATATTCAACTTGTTTCAAGGTAAGTTTAATTGCATCTTCCAATTTAATTACGTCTGATAGCGTTGCTGCTACAATCTCTCCCAAACTTGCGCCCACAACAATATCTGGATTCATACCATAATAATTAAATGTTTGTGCCAATGCATATTCCATTATGAATATAGTTGGATGTGAATATTCAATTTCGTTAAATGGTTGGCTTATAGTATGACTTTCTTGATACAGATTTTCAATAATTGAAGTACCAGTCAGCCTATACACTATCTCGTCTTGTGTAGAAACAAAACTTCGAAAAACTCTATTATTTTCATATAGTGTTCTTCCCATCTGATAATACTGTGAGCCTTGACCAGCAAACATAAATACTATCTTTTTCTCCATACATTTCCCCTCTACCAACAACCTATTTTATCATGTGCAAATATTGGAATAACCCTTTTAAAGTATAGCAAATGCCCTCTTACTATGTCAATATTAATTGCCAATATTAATTTTTTATACTAACATCCCTTTATTTTCCCATTTTCTTATTGTTTTATTATTCTTTCTCATTTACAATATTATTATATTTCCTCATGATATTAGTACATAAAGAAAAAGCATAAAAAATACATACATATGAATTCAATACCTTATAAAATGTAATAGATAGGAGTGTTTACACATGATTTTCAAAAAGAAATTCATCAAATTAGGGTCATACAAACAAGCAATTATGATAAGCGGTAATGAAAAAAGTGATTCTGTGTTACTTTTTTTACATGGCGGACCTGGTACAGCACACATTGGTATTGCACGTGCATTCCAAAAAGAATGGGAAAAACGTTATGTCGTAATAAACTGGGATCAACTTGGTGCTGGACTTTCCTATGATAAATCTATTCAACAACAAGATATGACAATTGACCGAATGATTGATTACTTATATGAATTAGTACAATATATTCACAAAAAGTTTTCCGATAAAAGGCTCATTCTTGTTGCTCACTCATGGGGTACCATCCTTGGTTCTCTATTTGTAAATCGTTTTCCTTATCTTGTTTCAAAATATGTTGCCATTTCACCTGTTATTGACGGAGAGAAAGGTGAAGAACTGGCATACGAATATTGTTACAAATGTGCAGTAGAACGAAAAGATAAAAAAGCAATTCAAAAACTAAAGCGTATAGGTCATCCTCCTTATGCCGATCTCTTAGGTGGTTCAAGTGTTCGTGCAAACTATGGTAATAAATTTGGAGCCATGATAAAGTCAGGAACTCCTGCTAAGATTTATGTCCCACATATGCTAAAAGGAAAAGAATATCGTTTGTCTGATATGGTAAAATGGTTACAAGGTAATACTCTCTCTCTTACATATTTATGGTCAGAAGTTACACACTTTCGATTAGAAGATCATGTTAAGGAAATAAAAGTACCATCTCTATTTTGTTTAGGTAAATATGACTATACTGCTCCTACTATATTAGCATACGACTTCCTTAAAAAATTTGACAAAAATGTAAATATTGTAACCTTTAAAAATTCTGCTCACTTATGTTTTATTGAAGAACAACAAGAATTTGATAAAATACTTTTCGATTTTGTTGAACAAGAATAATTCATTTCAAATGTAGAATAAAAAAACTATCGCATAAGATCAATACGGTAGTTTTTTTATTTTTATTCATATTCTATTGATTCAATTCACACTTAAACTTCTTAATATACTCCTTCGCAGCCTCCACATCATAATTGGCTGCTTCCAACACTTCAATAAAATGACTTCCTACAATGCAACCATCAATCGTATCTTTCACAAATTCCACATCTGCTGCTTCTTTAATTCCAAATCCCATCATAATTGGAATCTTAGACTGTGATTTAACTTCTTCTAAATACTCTTTCACTTTCTCATGGAATCCACCAGCTTGCCCAGTAACCCCCATAGAGGAAACGCAGTATACAAATCCTCTTGCATTTTCTAAAATCATCGGAATTCTCTGCTTAGAAACTGGTGATACAAGTTGAATAATAATTGGTGCTTTCTCAGAAGTAAGATATTGGCTTAATTCTTTTTGTTCCTCAAATGGCATATCTGGAACAATCAAACCATCTACTCCAACTTCTTCACACTTTTCTACAAACTCTTTTACACCGTAGTGAAGAATCGTATTGTAATACATCATAAATACAATCGGCACTTGACAAGTTTTCCTTGCTTCTTTCACTGCCTCAAAAGTCTTTTTTAAATTCGTTCCCTTTAAAATAGAACGATAAGATGCATCTTGAATAATTGGACCATCTGCTATCGGATCGGAAAATGGAATTCCTAATTCTATAATATCGGTTCCAGCTTCTTCCTGCGCTTTTAATAGTGCTTTAGTTCCTTCCATATCTGGAAGTCCTGCTGTCATATATGTAATAAATGCTTTTTCGCCTTTTTCTTGTAACTGACTTAATTTTTCTTCAATTCGATTCATCGTAATAACCTCCCCCTATTTATTTAACGCTTCTTTGTTTCCACTTAACCATTCTTGGATGGTATGACAATCTTTATCTCCACGACCTGATAAGCATAAGCAAATTAATTCATCTTTTGGACAAGTTTTTGCGTATTTTAAACAATATGCAAGGGCATGAGCACTTTCGATTGCTGGAATAATTCCTTCCATTTTGCATAGTTCTAATAGCGCATTCATTGCCTCTTCATCTGTAATAGAAACATATTCCGCACGACCAGAATCTTTTAAATACGCATGTTCTGGACCTACACCTGGGTAATCAAGACCAGCTGAAATGGAGTGTGCTAATTGAACATTTCCATCTTCATCTTGTAATAGATAAGAACGCATTCCATGAAGCACTCCTGGTTTACCAAGTGCCATCGCACTAGCATGTTTTCCTGTTTCAATTCCTAAACCTGCTGCTTCTACTCCGACTAATTTTACATCTTTGTCATCAATAAACTCGGCAAACATACCAATTGAGTTAGAGCCACCACCAACACAAGCCATAACCGTATCTGGTAATCTTCCCTCTTTTTCAAGAATCTGTTTTCTTGCTTCCTTACTAATTACGCTTTGGAATGTCTTTACAATCTTTGGATATGGATAAGGACCTACTGCCGAACCAATTACATAGAAGGTATCTTCTGCTTCTTTTGCCCATGTACGAATTGCCTCATTGGTAGCATCTTTTAACGTTCTACTTCCTGATGTTACACTATATACTTCACTACCTAACATTCTCATTCGCAATACATTTAACTCTTGGCGCTTAATGTCTTCTTCCCCCATATATACCTTACATTCCATGTTAAATAAGGCTGCGCCTGTTGCAGTTGCCACACCATGTTGACCTGCACCTGTTTCCGCAATTACTTTTGTTTTTCCCATACGTTTTGCTAATAAAATCTGACCGATTACGTTATTGATTTTATGTGCTCCTGTATGATTTAAATCTTCTCTTTTCAAATAAATCTTAGGACCATATTTTTCACTTAAACGAGATGCGTAGTATAATGGAGTCTCTCTACCTACATACTCCTTCATGTAATAGTCAAACTCTTCCCAAAACTTTGGATCACGAATCGCCTCTTCAAATACTCTATCTACCTCTTCTAAGGTATTCATTAAGGACTCTGCAACATACTGTCCTCCAAATTCACCATAATATGTACTCATGTTTCTCCATCCTTTCAATTATTTTTAACTTCCTAAACTCCTAATCTTCCATGCCTATAACTGCATGTATAAATTGCCTTACTTTGTTATAATCTTTTCCCTTTCCAGAATCATGCTCAACACCCGAACTAACATCTACAATCCCAGGTTTTACCTTTTCAATCGCTTCTCTCACATTTTTCCAGTGTAATCCACCAGCCAACATTATTTTCGCAGTGTTATCCACATTTTCCTTAAGAAAATCCCAATCAAATACTTCTCCGCTACCTGCTTTTTTCCCATCAAAGACAAAGTACGCGATTTTCTTTGAACTCTCTGAAAAAGCATTCCTTACATCTTTTTCATCTGTAACATTTATAGCTCGAAATATAGGAATTGACAAGTATTTTTCGACTTTTTTATCAAAATGTCCATGAATTTGTATCGCATGAAATCCTGCTTCTTGAATTTGTTTTGCCTGTTCCAAAGTTGGAGATACAGTCACAGCAACTGATTGTATCGACGGTTTTAATTGTTCTTTTAGCTGCTGTGCCTGTTCTAGCGATACATTTCGCTTACTTTTTGGATAGAATAGAACAAATCCTGCATATGCAATTGGAAATTGATTCACAATCTGTACATCTTCCACACAGGTTAATCCACATATCTTAATATCTGGAACATTTTTGTTCATCTGGTTCACCTTCTATTCATCAAATAAATTTAAAAACCAATCTATTTTTAACTTACATAGAATTACAAATCAATTGGAATCGTCCCAACAATCTTTAATTCATCTTCTGTCACCGTACAATCTTTACATAAGATTTCAACGCCATTGGCTCTTGCCTTACGTAACGCCTCTCCAAATGTTGGTTGCGTTCTCTCATTTGGCTTAAATTGTTTCATTCCTGCCATTTGAATAACAAACACGATATACGCGTCATAACCATCTTCTTTGCAAGCAATTAACTCTTCAATATGCTTTACTCCACGTTCTGTTGGAGCATCTGGAAACATCGCCACACCATTTTCTTCTAAGGTAACACCTTTTACTTCTAGAAATATTTTTTTCTCTCCTTGTTCTAAGTAAAAATCAAATCTAGAATCCCCATATTTTTTCTCTGGCTTAATTAATGTAATGCCTGGAAGAAATCCCCCTTCTTCTATCCATTCTTTCACAACCTTGTTGGGTGCCTGTGAATCCATATTGATCATTAAATTTTCTTTCAACACACCAATTAAAGAATAGCGTGTTTTTCGTTTTGTATCTGATCCATGATCTTCTATAAATACGATAGATTCTCCTGGTATCAAAAGTTCTTTACATCTTCCTGTATTTTTCACATGACACACAACCTCTTCTCCATCTAGGTCTACGTATGCAAGAAATCGATTTGGTCTTGATAGAAAACGTGCTTTTCGAATATTGTTATATTTCATGGGTTCCTCCATCCTATCATTTAGCTAATTGCGATACGAAGTTATACGCGGTTATACACTGCTTTCCATTCCTTTGCCACTTCCAATGGACTTTCTGCCTCCATAAATGCTCTGCCAATCAGCAATGCGTCCACATTACATTTCTTTAAAAATTCAATATGTGGCGTTTCCGTCACACCACTTTCCGATACAAATACTGGTCGTTCTCCTTGGCTGTGTTCATCTAAAAACTGACTTAACCGCTTTGTCGTATCTAATGAGATGGAAAAGTCTTTTAAGTTGCGATTGTTCACACCTATGATTTTTGCCCCTAAATCCAGAGCACGAAGCATCTCTTCTTCATTATGGACTTCTAATAAGACATCTAATTCCAAAGAATATGCTAAGTCATACAAGTGTTTCATTTGATCATCATCTAAAATAGCCGCGATTAACAAAATCGCATCTGCGCCAATGACCTTTGCCTCATATACTTGATAATCATCTATTATAAAATCTTTTCTTATAATTGGTAGTGGTGAAATTTTCCTTATTTCTTTTAGATACTCTGCATTTCCATGAAAATGGTCTTCTTCTGTTAAACAGGAAATAGCATCGACGGAAGAATTATACTGGCTAATTCGATCCGTTAAATTAATTTTACTCTGTATCACACCCATGCTAGGTGAAGCTTTCTTAAATTCTCCTATGATAGATAAACCATTTTTCTTTAACGCTTGATAAAAGGAACGTTCTTTTTCCTTCTGTTGTTCTGGAATTCCAGATAGTAGTGCAAGTGCCATTTCCTTCATAGTTTCTTCGTTTATCAACGCTTTATGCTGCACCAATCTTTTTTTCTTATCTTCCACTATTTGATCTAATATATTACCTGATTCACTATTTGAATTTTGATTTCCGTTCATTGGCATCTCCTCTCCTAGATTCGATTATTTATGAAATTTTCAATCAATCGTTTTCCGTGCTCCGTATAGATAGATTCTGGATGAAACTGTAACCCTACCACTGGATATTCTCTATGTCGCACTGCCATAATCTGTCCATCCTCTGTCTGGGCTGTTATCTTTAAACATTCTGGAACAGTCTCTGGATCGATTGCCAAAGAATGATATCTTGCAATTTTCAGTGGTGTATTAATTCCTGTAAAGATTCCATCTTGATCATGCTGAATCAAAGACTGCTTTCCATGAAAAATCTCTTTCGCATAGGTAACGGTTGCTCCAAATGCTTCTCCAATACATTGATGTCCTAGACAAATGCCCATAATCGGCTTCTTTTCATAAAATGCTTTCACAACATCCATACAGATTCCTGCATCTTTTGGACTTTTTGGTCCTGGAGATAATACAATTCGTTCTGGGTCTAATTTTTCTATCTCATCGACTGTAATTTTATCATTTCGAATTACTTTTATATTTGGTTCAAAGGTTCCAATATATTGATACAAGTTGTAAGTAAAGGAATCATAGTTATCGATTAATAATATCATGGCTTTTCCTCCCTATAAATTTTCTTCTTTTACAAGTGTCTTTGCTAATGCCATTACTTTGTTGCAGCATTCATAATATTCATTTTCTGGTACCGAATCTAATACAATTCCTGCTCCTGCTTGTAAATACACTTTTTTCTGTTTTTTCACCATGGTTCGAATGGTAATACAAAAATCCATATTTCCATCAAATGCAAGATATCCTGTCGCTCCACCATACAAACCTCTTCTGTACACTTCTAATTCATCAATAATCTCCATGGCACGAATCTTTGGTGCACCACTTAATGTTCCTGCTGGTAAGAAGGAGGCCACTAATTCTAATGGATGGGATTCTCCCTTTTGTCTTCCCTCTACTAAAGAAACGATGTGCATTACATGAGAATAATTTTGCACGGACATAAATTGTGTAACTTTTACCGTTCCAAATTCTGCGATTCTTCCCATATCATTTCTTGCAAGATCCACTAGCATTACATGTTCTGCTCTTTCCTTTGGATCTGCCAATAAATCTGCTTTTAAAATCTCGTCTTCTTCCTGTGTCTCGCCTCGTTTTCTTGTTCCAGCAATTGGACAAGTATAGACTTTATTTTCACTTTTCTTTACCAACATCTCTGGTGAACTTCCGATAATCTCAAACTCTGGAAATTTAAAATAATATAAATATGGGGATGGATTTAATTCTCTTAATTCTTTATATAAGGTAAAGCCATCTTGCTTTGTTTCTACCGTCCATCTCTGGGATAATACCGTTTGAAAAATGTGTCCTTCTCTTATGTATTCTTTAATCTTTTCTACTTTCTCTCCATATTGTTCAATGGAATCGGATTTATGAACAATGACTCCGTCTTGTTCAAATTTGTGTTCTTTTTCTTCGTGATAACCTTTCATGGCAACTTCCAAAATAAGTTCTGCTCGCTTCATAGCATCTTCTCTTCCATATTCGTTATCCTCACCTAACACTACGCCAGACATGGTTTCTGCAACGTGGTCAATCACGATAAATTCCGTTGCTAACATAAATTGAATGGTTTCGATTCCAATCTCATCTTCATTATTATCTGGAAGCACTTCTGTATATCGCACAAAATCATATCCTAAACTTCCTACTAATCCACCCATAAAGGCAAGTTCACCATCATCTTTTTCTACATGAAATTCACTAAAGTATTCTTTTAGTCTCTCATATGGATTCCCACTTCTAATCTCTTTCTTCCCATTTCGCTTTTGAATCATTAAGTTATAGCCTTTTGATGTGATGATTTCATCTGGTTCTCTTCCAAAAATGGAATAACGTCCATTATTTTTATCATAACTTTCTAATAGAAATCCTACTTTATTCCCTACAAAACTTTCATATAAACCAATGGTGGTTTCATTTACAATGCTAATAGTCTTTCGATATGCTCTTAGATTTCTCATACTAACTACCCCTTTCTAATTTAGGACAAAAAAAAATCCCTAACAATATACATTACTGTTAGGGACGAATCTTCGTGGTGCCACCCTTATTCATAATATAACTGGTCGACCAAACGATGCTTCAAAAACATCCTATAAAATAAAAAAAGCACTTTCCATACATAAAGGAAAATACTCGCCACCATTTATATTATCTCATTACCGATACAGAATATAATATTCGATATCTACCCTCTGTAACGTGAGGACACGGTCTCAACTACACACTTCTTATAAACTAAGTTTATAACAAAGCTTCATCTGACATCTCGCAAACCCATTCCTATCAGACTTCCATATCGATTCACACCAACCATCGACTCTCTGAAATGTACATTCTGAAGTACTATTTTTGTTCTTCGATTTTATTTATTATTTCAATTTCATCTGCATTTATTCTAACTCTTAAACTATTATATGTCAATAGAAATTTTACAATTTCATCATATTCAGTTATATTTTACCTGTTTCTTTTATAACATATAATATAGGTACTTGAAATAGTACAACATAGCATCTATTAACTATATTTTTCAATGGAACTTATAAAAAAAACATGATATACTATGTTTGGCTTATGCCACGTATCAAACGATACAATTATTTACAGAAAAGAGAAGGAAGAAGAATGAAAAATAAGCATGTAAAACTTTTTATCTACGCTTTTACGATTACTATTTTCATCCTGCTAGCTGTATACTTAGGTTTTACTTTTTATTTTCGCAACCATTTCTTTTTTGGTTCTACGATTAACGGCATTGATTCAAGCCGTATGAGCGTGGAATCTGTTGAAGAAAGTATACGTAATGAAGTAAAAAATTATGTCTTACAAATTGATGGTCGTGAAGATTTAACTGATATTATTACAGCTGATGATATCGACTACAAATATGTGTCTGATGGTGCTGTAGAAAAACTATTAGACCAACAGAATCCATTTATGTGGATATCCAGTTTATTCAATCAGCATATAAACGAAATGCAGGTTACAACAACCTACAACGAAAGAAAGCTAGCAGAAAGTATAAACGCTCTGAAATTCTTTCAAGAGAATAATGTTAGAACTCCGGTAGATGCAACTGTTAAATTTGACGAAACTTGCGAACAATATGTCATTATTCCTGAAGATAACGGAACTACGATTGATACAAATAAATTCAAAGATGATATTGTAAATGCTATAAAGTCCGGTGATACTTATTATAACATTGAAGATAATGAATGTTATAGCAATGCAAAATATACATCACAATCGACCGAACTTGTTAATTTATCCAACACTTTAAATGATTATATTAATGTTACAATTACTTATGATTTTGGTGATAGACAAGAAATATGTGATAAAACATATATCAAAGATTGGTTAACAGTTGACGATAATTTTGATGTAAGTTTTAACTTAGAATCTGTTCGTTCCTATATTGATTCCATTGCCCGTATCTATAATACCTGGGGCAAAACAAGAGATTTTGTAAACCATGATGGGAAAATCATCGAAGTAAGTGGTGGTGATTACGGTTGGTTGATCAATCGTTCTGCCGAAACGGAACGTTTGGTAGAATTAATCAAAGCTGGAAAAAGTGTTCAAGTTGAACCTACCTATTCACAAACTGCTCGTTCTAGATCCATCAATGATATCGGTGATAGTTATATTGAAATTGATTTGTCCCTTCAACATGTATGGGTCTATAAAGATGGAAATCTTGTAGTAGATACCGACTGTGTTACTGGTAATTCTAGTCGTGGTCATGACACTCCAACTGGAATATATCAGATTACCTATAAAGAACGAGATGCTACACTAAACGGCGAAAATTATAGCTCCCCAGTAAAATATTGGATGCCATTTTATTACAACGTTGGATTACACGATGCATCTTGGAGAAGTACTTTTGGTGGTCAGATTTACAAACGAAGTGGTTCACATGGATGTGTTAATTTACCTTCAAGCGTTGCAGAAATTATCTTCAACAACATTGAAAAAGGTACACCTGTTGTATGTTACAAATCACAGAAAGATGATGAAACCATCAGCAATTCTAACACTTCCAAATCTTCGGATAACACAGAAAATAAAAGCAATGTAGAAGATTCTGTTGTTACCTCTACTGAAGATAACAATACACAAAATGAAGATTCTACTACTAATAATTCTACAAATGATAACTCCACAACAAGAGAGCAAAATTAAATCTTTAGAGTTTTCGTTCTCTTAGCAACAATAAAGTATCATACTCCATAAATCAGGGTATAATTGATAACGAAAGGAAGTATAACCTATGAAAAAATTTGGTAAGTTTTTAGTTACAACTTTTTCTCTTGCCGCATTAATTGGTGGCGCATATTATTTTTATCAAAATGTTATGAATAAAGGGGAAGATAATCTGGATGATTTCGAAGACTTTGATGATTTAGACGATCTTGATGATCTAGATTATGCAGATTTTGATGAGTCTGAGCCTTCTACTGATGAAAACGATGAAAAAAGTGAAAAAGCGACTCGTGAATATGTTACTTTAAACATCAATGCTATGAAAGATACTGAAGAGGAAGCTGCGAAGGAAGCGGACCAAGAAGAAAATGAACAAGATAACGATGTTGAAGTTGTTGATTTAGATTTAGATTCCAAATCAGAAACTAAATAATAGAAAAGGGTTTATGATACATTATTGATCATAAACCCTTTTTGCATATTTACTTAATCAAACTAATTTTATTCTTTTACTAATCCACTATGTATTCTCCCTCAATCCTTGTTGTCGCACTTCCACCGAATAGAACTGCCTTCTCTTTCATAAGCATTTTTACAATATTGTAGATACAATTATTTCCACCCTGTTCAATGGAGATTGCTTCTCCATCCCACATCTGATTCATCTGCATATAATAACCAAATGCACTATTACCAGAACCCGTAGCTGGATCTTCTAAATAACCAAACTTTGGTGCAAATACTCTTGTATGTGCCTTATTCGCAGCATCCGATACTTCCATACAAAATATTAGTATAATATCAATTTCATTGGAAAGACAAAACTCTTTCAAATCCATTTCATTTGGATAAATGCTGATTTCTTTTTCGAGCTTCTTTATTGGTACAATTAAAGTTCTTAACCCTGCATCAATAAAACCAATCTTATAGTTATCTAATATATCTGTTTCCTCTATGCCTAAGGCATCCGCAATCTGAGCAGAAGATACTTTTGCCTCCAAATAATTTGGTTCTGGTGCTGTAATGTAAATTGCATCCTCTTCTAACAATTGATTGTATACTTTTAATATACCTTTTTTATTTGTTTCAAATGTTATCTCAGATTTTTCTAAAAGGTTTTTATTTTGCTTAATGTAGTCATACACAGTTGCAATTGTGCCATGTCCACAAAAATCTACTTCACACTCTGATGAAAAATAAGTTAATTTACAGTCTGCATGCTCTGATTCCTCGCAATAAACCACTTCTGATACAAACCCTTTATGTTGTGTTGCAATCATCTGCATCTGTTCTTCCGATAAAGAGATGTTACCTGTAAATAAACTAGCAGCTGGATTTCCCAGAGATTGTCCACTAGTAAATGCATCGATTTTTTTATAGCTATATCTAGACATAGTAAATCCTCCTATCCACACTTATAATTTCTCTGAATCTTTAAGCCACTAATTTCATGGCTCTCAGATTCCTATTTTCTTTCTCCCTTCCAAAATTCTCTATCTTATGAATTAAAATAGACAGGAGCATCTACTCCTGCCTCTAAAGATTTACATTTAATGAATGTTCAAATTAACGAGATAACTTTTTACTCATCTCAAACATATAATTATCTAAGTCTTTGCTCATAGCTAATGCTTCGTCAATATCATAGTCCACAAAGCTTCCTTGGCTATAACCAACTACTCTCATAGATTTACCTTCACATAATAAATCTACAGCTTTTGCACCCATAGTAGATGCATATACCCTATCTTTACATGTTGGACTACCACCACGTTGAATATGTCCGATGATTGTTGCTCTTGTTTCCATTCCCGTTTCTGCTTCGATCTTCTTAGCTAATTCTTCGGAATGTCCAATACCTTCTGCATTGATGATAATATAATGTTTCTTACCAACATTACGTTTTTCAATGATATTTTTTATAATTTTATCCTCATCATGGTCATAGCGTTCAGTAACTAATATTTGTTCTGCACCATTGGCAATGCCACACCATAATGCTATGTAACCTGCATTTCTACCCATAACTTCAATAACACTACATCTTTCATGAGATGTTGATGTATCACGAATCTTATCAATAGCCTCCATTGCTGTATTAACAGCTGTATCAAAACCGATTGTGTACTCAGTACAAGCGATATCTAAATCGATTGTACCAGGCACACCAATTGTGTTAATCCCTAAATGAGCAAGTTTCTTCGCACCTTGGAAGGAACCATCTCCACCAATAACCACCAAACCATCAATACCATGTTTCCTACAAATCTCAGCTGCTTTTCTTTGGCCTTCTTCTGTTCTCATCTCTGCACATCTTGCAGTATAAAGAATAGTACCACCACGTCCGATAATATCCGCAACGCTATAAGCATCCATATCAATGATATCTTCTTCTAATAGACCGCTATATCCACGTCTGATACCTTTTACCTTTTTGCCATTTGCTAATGCAGTTCTGACAACGGCACGAATTGCTGCATTCATTCCTGGTGCATCCCCACCACTAGTAAGAACTCCGATTGTATTAATTTCTTTTGACATGTTATTTACCTCCACAAAGAATATTCACTATTACAAACTTCAAACTGAAGAATATAATCTCGACTGTTCTTTAAAAACTCCTCTGTTTTTAATCCAGTACAATTTTAACTCTTTTTGAACAATTTATCAATATTCTTTTGCTGAACTATGACATTTTTATAACAATATTCTTTTTGGAGTTTACTTAATAACCTTTTTTCGACATTTACCTTAAGATTTAAAACCTTACGTTCCTTCTCTTCCTTTAAATATACGATAACAGAGGATACCCCTGGGTATTCTTCTAAGGTTTCTAACAAGTCAATTTCTCTTTCTAAATATTCCTCTTTATTGGCAAACTGGATCCAAACATTCTCTGGAACTTGGCTAAATAAGATAAAATCTTGACAAATGAGTTTGGCTGGTTTATCCTCCTCTACATTTACTCTCCCCTGAATAAATACTTTCTCATCTTCATTTAAAAATTGCTTATAACGTTCGTAATCTCTTGGGAAGAAAATGACTTCTACCGTTCCATAGATATCCTCGATTGTAATAAATGCCATTACACTATTGGTTTTCGTTGTTTTCACGACCTTATCAACAATCATTCCTCCTATAGTAACAACAGAACCATCTGCTACGGAAACGTATCCTTCTTCATTTAAATTAAATTCAGAGGAACGTTTTTCTGCATACTTCTCCCATTTTTCCATGTATTCTTCTAGTGGATGACCACTTAGATAGATTCCAAGTACTTCTTTTTCAAATGCAAGTAATTGTTCCTTTTCAAACTCACCAACGTCTGGAAGTTCAATCTCATTTGAGAATTCTTGCGTGTCTTGGAACATGTCAAATAAGGACATTTGACCAGATAAACTATTTTTCTTTTCTTGGTTGCAACTTTCAATTACTTTTACGTAGATTTGCATTTTTTGTTTTCTTGTACCTGGAAGGGTATCGAATGCACCTGCTTTAATAAAGCTTTCCATGGTACGTTTATTAATTTCCTTGTTGGACAAACGCATGACTACGTCTTTCAGTGATTTGTATGGTCCATTTTTATGGCGTTCCTCTACAATTGCTGCAATAACTGGTTTTCCTAGACCTTTGATAGCTGATAGTCCATATCGAATTGCATTTCCATTTACAGAGAAGTTAGATTCTCCTTCGTTGATGTCTGGAGGTAAAATCTCAATTCCCATCTTACGGCATGTTACGATATATTCAGAAACTTTGTCTGTATTATCAATCACGGAGGTCATAAGGGCTGCCATGTATTCTACTGGAAAATAATATTTTAAATACGCAGTCTGATAGGATACAACTGCATAAGCTGCGGCGTGGGATTTGTTAAATGCGTATTTTGCAAAGTCTATCATTTCATCGAAAATCTTATGGGCTACGCTTTCTTCAATTCCATTTGCAATACATCCTTTTACGCCTTCTTCTTCATTTCCATATACGAAATTTTTACGTTCTTGTTCCATAACGGAGGCTTTTTTCTTAGACATGGCACGACGTACTAAATCACTTCGACCGTAACTATACCCAGCAAGATCTCGTACGATTTGCATAACCTGTTCTTGGTATACAATACATCCGTAAGTTGGTGCTAGGATGTGCTCTAGTTCTTTGCAATCGTAAGTAATGTTATTCTGGTCATTTTTACCCTCGATATACTTTGGAATAAAATCCATCGGACCTGGACGGTAAAGGGAAATTCCCGCAATGACGTCTTCGATATTGGCTGGCTTTAGTTCCTTCATGAAGCTTTTCATACCAGCACTTTCTAACTGGAATACCCCTTCGGTTCTCCCTGTACTAATACTTTGAAATACATCTTTGTCGTCGTAGTCTAGTTGGTTTAGGACTATTTGCTCACCGTGTTTTGCTACTAAGGCTTTGTATTCTTCACTATTCTTATCTAAGGAACGAATTCGCTTGTTTACTAGTTTGACGGCATTTTGAATTACGGTAAGGGTTCTTAAGCCCAAGAAATCCATTTTGAGTAGTCCTAATTCTTCTAATGTTGTCATAGTAAACTGGGTTGTGATAGTTCCGTCGGATGCTCGAGATAGTGGAACGTATTTATCTACTTCTTCTTTACTGATTACGACACCAGCAGCATGCATGGAAGTATGTCGTGGTAGACCTTCTAGTCTTAGTGACATGTCGATTAACTCTTTTACTTCGCTGTCATTCTCGTATAATTCTGCTAAGTCTTTGTTTTGCTTTAATGCTTTTTCGATGGTAATACCAAGATCAGTTGGAATCATTTTTGCTACTACATCTACTGCGGAATATGGCATATCTAGTGCACGACCTACGTCACGAATTACACCTTTTGCTGCCATGGTACCGAATGTTACGATCTGTACTACTCGGTCGGTGCCGTATTTTCTTACTACATAATCAATAACTTCTTGGCGACGTTCGAAGCAGAAGTCGATATCAATATCGGGCATGGTTAAACGTTCTGGATTTAGGAAACGTTCGAACAACAGGCTGTATTTGATTGGATCGATATCAGTAATTTCTAGTGTGTAGGATACAATACTTCCTGCTGCCGAACCACGTCCTGGTCCTACGATAATATCATTGTCTTTTGCATATTTGATAAAATCCCATACGATTAGGAAGTAGTCAACGAAGCCCATGGTGTGAATGGTATCTAATTCGTAGCGTAGACGTTCTTTTAGTTCTTCGCTTGGGTTGCCGTATCTTCTATCTAAACCTTCAAAACAAAGTTTTTGTAGGTACTCCCATGCGGTGTAACCATCTGGTACATCGTATTTTGGAAGCTTGTAGTTTCCAAATTCAATGTCGACGTGACAACGTTGGGAAATTTTATAGGTATTCTCCAATGCTTCTAGCGCATATGGGAAAAGTTCTGCCATTTCGTCTGGCGATTTTAGATAGTATTGTCCGCCTTCATAGCGCATTCTGTTTTCGTCTTGTACTTTTTTCTGGGTTTGAATACATAATAAAATATCGTGTGGGGTAGCATCTTGGTCATAGATATAGTGAATATCGTTGGTTGCTACCATTGGGATATTGGTTTCTTGACTTAGACGAAGCATCTGCTGATTTACGATTTGTTGTTCTGGAATTCCGTGGTCTTGGAGTTCTAAGAAAAAATTGCCTTCGCCGAAGATTTCTTGTAGGTGTAGTGCTTCTTTTTTGGCTTCTTCGTAGAATCCTCGACGTAAATTCATGGAGACGACACCAGCTAGACAAGCACTTAATGCGATTATGCCTTCATGGTATTCTTCTAATACTTCATAATCAATTCTTGGTTTGTAATAAAACCCTTCCGTAAATCCTTTTGAGACAATTTTCATTAAGTTGGCGTAACCTTGGTTGTTTTCTGCTAGTAAAACAAGATGGTTGTAGCGTGCCTCAGAAGTGTTGGTTTCTCTATCAAATCTAGAATTAGGAGCGACGTATACTTCACAACCGATGATTGGATTGATTCCTGCTTCTTTGGCTGCACGATAGAAGTCAATCACACCGTACATAACGCCGTGGTCTGTGATTGCGATACTGTCCATTCCTAATTCTTTTGTTCTTGCTACGAGTTCTTTGATTTTACTCGAACCGTCCAGTAAGCTATATTCTGTATGGACATGTAAATGTGTAAAATTCAAGTTCTTCCCCCTCCTGTTTGGTAAATTGTCGTTTGAGTATCATTTTATCACAAGTGTTGGGGAAAAAAAACTTTAAAATAATGGGTGGATGTATAGAAATAGGATTTGTACCTATGCATAAGGAATATTCATCTTTCTAAACTCTTCTAATTCTGTATCTGTTAAAAAAAGCACTATAGTTTTCTCATGAGTTGATATACTTGCAAATAATCTATCATCTATGTAAAATGACGGGTTTTCTATGTTCTTTTGATAACTAAATTCTAGTTGATTCTGAATTAGATTCCTTTTACCTAAAATTTCTGCTAATGTAGGTGTTATCTTATACTTTAGTACCTTATACAAACCACCTACTTGTGCATTGGATTGATTTGTAAATTGACTATTCATAATATCTACATTTCCTTTTATATTAAGTAAATTGCAGGTATTTTCTTTAAACAACTACTAATTTGAATAGTAAAAATTAAGTCTAGTAATACACAATTCATGTATTACCAGACTTTTTATGCTTGCTTTTGAAAGCCGCTCTATTCTTTACCATTTAAATATGTTTCAATTTTTTCCATAGCTTTTTCTTCATCTTCGCCATCTGCTGTAACAACTACATCTTCTCCAGCAGCCAAACCAAGACTCATCATACCCATAATACTTTTTGCATTTACCTTTTTGTCTTCGCATTCAATATGAATGGTACTTTCAAATTGGCTTGCAATCTGAACTAGAACTGCAACAGGTCTTGCCTCTAGACCAGATGGAATCTTAATTGTCATTTTCTTTGTTACCATACATTATTCCTCCTTTTGTTCCCTTAAACTATCCGCAATATCGCTTATACGTCTTAATCTATGATTTACTCCAGACTTTCCTATCGGTGGATTGAGCAATGCTCCAAGTTCTTTTAGCGAAGCATCTGGCTGCTCAATACGAAGTCTTGCGACTTCTTCAAGTCCTTCTGATAATTCGCTTAACCCTACCGTATTACGAATATATAAAATGTCGTCGATTTGCTTTGTAGCAGCTACAACGGTTTTATTAATATTCGCTGTTTCGCAATTAACCTGTCGATTAATGGAATTCCGCATCTCTTTTAAAATTCGTACATTTTCCAAATTCATCAGTGCAATATGAGCTTCCATAATATTTAACAGATCTACGATCTGGGCACCTTCTTTCACATACACTACGAAATATTTTTTCCTTGCAATAATCTTTGCTTCTATCTCAAATGTTCGGATAATAGCCGCAATGTAAATTGCTTTGGCCTCACTTGATGTTACTATCTCGAAATGATATGTTTTCGCTGGATCCGTAATAGACCCTATCGCTAGAAAAGCGCCTCTTATAAATGCTCTCTTGCAACATGTATGTTGCGCAACTAACTGGCTTGGTATTAGTTCTTCCTGTAACCTACCACTCTCATTCAAAAGCTTCGTTGCCTTTAGAACTTTCTCCACATCTTGCTGTGAACGTATATATATATAATAGTTTTTACTTTTTTTCAGTGCGACATTTCGTTTCACCAAAATCTCTGGTTTGATTTGAAATGTTTTCCTTATTAACATAAAGTATTTTCTTGCCACTGTCAAGTTTTCCGTATGAACTTTCAGATAGTATCCGCCAGTTCGTCTTTTCTTGACTTCCCCACAACAGCTTATAATCGCTGCAATCTCTGCTATACAACAATGCCTTGAACTAGGCAACTGCTTCGATAATTCTTCTTTTACTTCTCCTGAAAATGACATCTCAAACATCCTTTTCAATATCCCTGTGTTCTATCTTAATACCGTATTCTAGTTTTGATAAACGTTCTGTAATCGCTCTCGCAATGGTAACAGAACGATGTTTACCACCTGTGCAACCGATTCCGATTACGATTTGATTCTTTCCTTCTATAATATAGTTTGGAATCAAGAATCGTAACATATCTTCTAGTTTATCTAAAAAGATTCCTGTTGCATCACTTTTCATAACATACTCATATACTGCTTCATCTTTTCCAGTCTTTTTCTTAAGCTCTGGAATATAAAATGGATTTGGCAAAAAGCGCACATCAAATACTAAGTCCGCATCTGATAATATGCCGTATTTAAATCCAAATGATACAACAGAGATGAAAAAGTTATTATATTGTCCTCCTGACACAAATATCTTATCAATCTCTGTCTTCAATTCACGAATCAGCATATGGGTTGTATCAATTATATAATTCGCGCGTTTCTTGATAAATTCTAGTTTTTCTCGTTCTAATTCAATGCCCTTGTCTACACGACCTTCACTAACTAATGGATGATTTCTTCGTGTTTCCTTATATCGTTTTACTAAAACTTCCGTACTGGAATCTAAAAATAAAATCTCTGGCTCCACATCATACTCACCTAGCTGATTCAATACCTCTTCCAATTCATCCAACGCCTGTCCATTTCGAATATCGACACCAAGTGCTGCTTGTTGTACCGTCTGTTCGCTAATGATAAAACTTGATAACTTTGGAATCAATGGAATTGGCAGATTGTCTACACAGAAATATCCTGCGTCCTCTAGCATTTTTAAAACGGAACTTTTGCCTGCACCAGACATTCCTGTAACCACGACAAATCTCATGTTCTGCACCAAACCTTTCTGTTTTTTCCCTCTGAGCGCTTTAGAACTTGCCAATGAAACGTACTTCAGGTTCTAATTTTACCCCGAACTCTGCTTCTACTTTCTCAGAAACTTTTTCTATTAACTCTTTAACTTGAGCTGCTGTTCCTGCACCAACATTGACTACGAAGCCGCAGTGTTTTTCGGATACCATCACGTCACCAACTCGGAAACCTCGAAGTCCTGCGTCTTGAATCAGCTTTCCTGCAAAGTGTCCTTCAGGACGTTTAAATGTACTTCCTGCACTTGGATATTCTAATGGCTGTTTCTCTCTTCTACGACCATTAAAATCTTTTATCATCGCCATGATATCATCTTTATTTCCATGAGAAAATTCAAATGTTGCTTCTAGTACAATGTATTCTTTCTTTGTAATAATACTTCTACGATAACCAAGTTCTAGTTCTTCTTTTGAAAGTTCCATCACATCGCCATCTCTTGTCATTACTTTTGCAGACACGATGTGATCCTTTATTTCTCCGCCGTAAGCACCTGCATTCATCGTAACGGCACCGCCAAGTGTACCAGGAATGCCTGCCGCAAACTCAAATCCTTCTAAAGATTGATTTGCAACCTCTCTTGCAAGTTTAGACAACATAATTCCTGCCCCTGCCTTAACAGACACAAAAGATTCTTTCTCTTCCATCTGACAAAACGCGAATTTATCTTTGATTTCGATTACTACCCCATCAAAACCTTGATCGCCTACTAGAAGATTACTTCCATTTCCTAAGATGAAAAATGGAATTTCGCAGCGATTGCATACTTTCACAATCTCTGCTAATTGTTCTTCCGTTTGTGGCAAGGCATAAAATCTTACAGGACCACCTATTCGAAATGTAGTATGAGTCTTCATAGGCTCATCCACTCTTAACTGACCCTCACTTAATATTGCACTTAATTCATTTTTTAATTCTTGATACACTGTTTACCTCTTTTTTAACTATATATGCCTATATATATGCTTTTCTTTTTCTTTTATTCAAGCACCAAGCCAAGTACTAGTCTAGTACCATCTTAGCACAACCATAGATACCAGCATCATTTCCTAATTCCGCTAGTCTAAATTCTTTATTTTGTAACGCAAACATAACATTTTGCTCATAATATTTCTTAATTAATGTTGTAAGCATCTCACCTGCTTTGGATACACCTCCACCGATTACAAATGCTTGTGGGTCTACCACTGCTGCGATATGAGAGCAAGCAAGTCCTAAATATCTTCCTAACTGTTCTACTAAATCGTTAGCAAGTTCGTCCCCTTCTTTTGCACAATCAAAAATCGCTTTAGCTGATAAATATTGTAGGTCACGTAATTTCGATGGTTTATTAGAAGTGATAAGCAGTCTCTTTGCTTCTTTTACAATTCCTGTTGCTGATGCAAATTGTTCTAAACAACCCTTTTTACCACATCCACATGTATCTTCTTCATCGTAGTTTACTGTAATGTGACCGATTTCACCTGCAGCGCCCTTTGAACCTGTTACAATCTTGCCACCTAAGATAACACCGCCACCTACACCAGTTCCAAGTGTAATCATGATAATGTCTTGATAGCCTTTTCCGCCACCTTTCCACATTTCACCTAATGCTGCAACGTTGGCATCATTTCCAACTTTCACATTGGATACACCTGTTAATTTCTCTACTTCTTGTGCTACATTAAATACGCCCCATCCTAAGTTAGCACATTTTAAAACTGTTCCATCTTCCATAATAGGTCCTGGAATTCCGATACCGATTCCAATGATATCCTCTTTGGTTACAGACATACTGTTCCACTTTTCTATTAGTGACTCTGCAATGTCAGACAAAATATAAGAACCACCTTCATCTTTGCGAGTTGCGATCTCCCAGTTATCTACTAAATTACCATCTTCACTGAACATTCCAATCTTAACTGTAGTTCCCCCTACGTCAACGCCCATACAATACTTTGCCATATTTCCTCCACCTTTCTTAATTATGCATACAAATACTGCCATCCCTACTGGCAGCCCTTAGTGTAAATTCTACCATATTAAAATTGTCACTGCAACTTCAAATAAACAGACTTTAGTCCCCCTTTGGATGGAAAAAGTCATATACTTCCACTGCTACCTGTTCATTCATCGACGGTGCTTTTGCTAGTTCGTCCACCGATGCATCTCGTATTGCTTCAATGGATTTGAAATACTTCATCAGTGCTTTTCGTCTCACTTCGCCAACACCTTTGATATCGTTTAGAATAGAATGCACTTGTGTTTTACTTCTTAAGGAACGATGATATTCAATTGCAAATCTATGTGTTTCATCTTGAACTCTAGTAATCAATTTGAAACCTTCCGATCTGGTATCAATGGGAAGTTCCACATTATTGAAAAATAATCCTCTGGTACTATGGGTATCATCTTTTACCATACCGCAGACAGGGATATTTAGTTTTAGTTCCTCAAGAACTTTTAGGGCAACGTTTACTTGTCCCCTACCACCATCCATTAAGATTAAGTCTGGGAATCTTGTAAATTTCCCTAGTGAATGGTCTAAGTCTTTCTCATCCATTTCCTCTTGCTCTCGTAAACCATGTGTAAAACGTCTTGTAAGTACTTCATACATACTTCCATAATCATCTGCACCTTTAATGGTTTTGATTTTAAATTTACGATAGTCAGCACGCTTTGGTTTTCCATTTTCAAATACAACCATAGAACCAACGGACTCAAAACCATTTATATTGGAGATATCATAAGATTCCATTCGCTGGATACTCGATAATCCAAGCCATTCTTGAATCTCACGAACCGCACCAATGGTTTTCGCTTCTTCTCGTTTGATTTTCTCAGCATCTTTTTGCAGTATGATAGATGCATTCCTTTCAGCAAGTTCAACCAAACGTTCTTTTTGTCCTTTCTTTGGAACTCGAATATATACTCTTTGTTCCCGTTTTTTAGATAGCCATTCTTCTAATAAATTTGCCTCTCCTAATTCTACTTGCAAGAATAATTCTCGTGGAATGTAAGGTGTTCCTGCGTAAAACTGCTTAATAAACGCCGAGATAATATCTTCATTGGATTCCTCTCTCACATCTCGAAAAAAGAAATGCTCTCTACCAATTAATTTTCCTGAACGAACAAAGAAAACTTGTACCACTGCTTCATCATGGGTACGTGCCATTCCAATAATATCTCGATCTTCCATCTCAGAACTTGTAATTTTCTGTTTCTGCGAAATGTGCTTGACACTCATCATCAAATCTCGATATTCTGCTGCTTCTTCAAACTCCATTTTCTCCGAAGCTGCCATCATTTTTGCTTCTAACATAGAAAGAATTGGACCATAGTTACCATTTAAGAATTCAATTGCTCCTTGAAAGTCTTTCCGATATTCTTCTTGGCTTACATAGTCAAAACATGGGGCTTTGCATTGCTTGATATCATAATATAAGCAAGGTCTTCCCTTTCCAATATCTTTTGGGAGATTACGATTACAATTTCGAACAAAAAATATTTTTCGAATTAACTCTAATGTATCTTTTACTGCCGTATTACTTGTAAATGGTCCAAAATATTTTACCTTCTTTCCATCTTCTTTCTTCCCCTTTTCCATCTGTCTTGCAAAAAACAATCTTGGATATGGTTCTCCTACGGTCGCCTTAATAAATGGATAGGCTTTTCCATCCTTTAACATAGTATTGTATTTCGGACTGTGTTCTTTGATTAGATTACATTCCAGTACTAATGCTTCTAATTCAGAATCCGTAACGATATATTCAAAATGGTCAATCAAAGATATCATTTTCTCAATCTTAGAAGTACGATTCCTCCCCGATTGAAAATATTGACGAACACGATTTTTTAAGTTAATCGCCTTTCCAACATAGATAATCTCGTCTTTTTTATCATGCATGATATAAACACCAGGTTTGTCTGGTAGTTTCTTTAATTCTTCACTAATATCAAACACTTGTCACAATCCTTTCTAGTTCTAGCATGTTGATTTTGTCTATCAAAACCTAGAAATATTTATGCTTTAATAACATATATGCCACTTGTCTTACATAAATTTTTCAATCACATGGGCAACACCATCTTCATCATTACTTAATGTAATGTAGTCTGCTGCTGCACGAACTTGATCATTTGCATTTGCCATCGCTACGCCTAGACCTGCGTATTGAATCATTGATAGATCATTATACCCATCTCCGCAGCAAATCATTTGTTCTTTTGTCATGCCAAGATATTCTAATAATTTTCCTAATGAGTATGCCTTGTCAATAGACTGAGGCATAATTTCTAAGAAAAATGGTTCGGAACGATAGATATTTAAGCTATCACCAAAACGCTCCTTCATTTTTTCTTCTACCTCAGCTAAATACGTGCCTTCTTCTGTCATTAAACATTTATTCACTGGGTAGTTAATATATGCAACAAAGTCGTCCACTTTCTTAATTGGCAACTTATTTATTTTCGCTTCGATTTGAATAAATTGATCTGGTTCCTCTGGTGTAATAATGCCTTCTTTATCGTAAGATAGAAGCCCCGTTTTATATTCTTTGGATGCATCATAGATTTTTGCAATGCTTTCTGCTGGTAATGCTTTTTGATAAATGATTTCTCCAGTTTGTGCATTTACAACCTTTGCACCGTTGTATGCTAAAATATAGCCGCCATATTCTTTTAGACGAATCTGCTCTGCGATTGGCATAATACCTGGTGTTGGTCTTCCAGACGCAAGCACTACTTTCTTTCCTTTTTCTTGTAATGCAAATAATGCTTCTTTTGTTTTTTCCGTTATGTTCTTTTCTGAATTTGTTAATGTCCCATCTATATCTAAGACCAAAATCTCATATGACATAGTTATCCTCCTCTTCAGCAAAATTCTCCCTTTTGCCGTTCGTATCTTATCCTTCTATAAGGTATCATATTTGGGCGGGATGTGTAAAGGAAAAGAGACAAGTTGCGTTTTTCCAAAAGTTAGGCCTATAATTTTAACTTTTGGAATTCTGCTCATACTTGTCTCTTTTTTATGAGTACTTTTATAAAATATCTCTATTCATTTTCATTATTACTATTCTTATTACTATCTTGTTGCTCTACATCTTTTAATTCTTGCATGTCCTCATCTGTAGAAGCATTTTTTTGAGATATTTCTGTTGTCGCTTCAATTGTATTAGAAACATTATTAGAATCCACAGTAACATTACCCTGTGTAGAATTATCTGCGTTTTCTTTTTCTTCGCCTTCTTCTGGAATTCCTTTAATCTCTCTATAAATCTTCATAAACTGTTTACCAGTAATGGTTTCTTTCTCAAAAAGATATTCTGCAATTTCATGAAGAACGTCAATATTTTCTTCTAACATCTTCTTCGCATTTTGATAACATTCTGTGATTATCTCACGAACTTCTTTATCAATCTCTGTTGCAGTCTCTTCACTACAATTCATAACGGCACGACCATCTAGATAACGATTCTGTACAGATTCTAATCCAACAAAACCAAGTTTCTCAGACATACCGTACTGAGTAACCATTGCTCTTGCAAGCTTTGTAGCTTGTTCAATATCGTTAGAAGCTCCACTTGTTACGGTCTCAAAACAAAGTTCTTCCGCTGCACGTCCACCACAAAATGTTGTAATCTCAGTAATCATTTCTTTTTTACTCATCAGATACTTTTCTTCTTCTGGAACTTGCATTACATATCCAAGTGCACCCATTGTTCTAGGTACAATCGTAATCTTCTGCACTGGTTCTGCATGTTTTTGTAATGCCGCAACTAAAGCATGACCAACTTCGTGAGAAGCAACAATTTTCTTTTCTTCTTTTCCTAAGATACGGTCTTTCTTTTCCTTACCTGCGATAACCACTTCTACTGCTTCAAATAAATCTGCCTGGCACACGGCTTGACGACGTGCTTTTACTGCCATAATCGCAGCTTCATTGATCATGTTAGCAAGGTCAGAACCTACTGCACCAGATGTTGCAAGGGCGATTTCATTAAAATCAACCGTTTCATCCATACGAACATTTTTTGCATGTACTTTTAGGATATCCACACGACCTTTTAAGTCTGGCTTTTCAACGATGATTCTTCTATCAAAACGACCAGGACGTAATAACGCTTTATCTAAAATCTCTGGTCTATTTGTTGCAGCTAATACAACAAGACCTTTGGAAGTATCGAAACCATCCATCTCAGCTAATAGCTGATTTAATGTCTGCTCTCTTTCATCATTTCCACCGCCATATTGAGAATCACGACTCTTACCAATGGCATCAATTTCATCGATAAAAATGATACATGGCGCCATCTGTTGTGCTTGTTTGAATAAGTCTCGAACTCTGGAAGCTCCCACACCAACAAACATTTCTACAAAACTGGAACCAGACAACGAGAAAAATGGAACATTTGCTTCACCAGCAACTGCTTTTGCTAATAATGTTTTACCTGTTCCTGGTGGTCCAACTAGTAACGCACCTTTTGGTAATTTAGCACCGATTTGTGTGTATTTCCCTGGATTGTGTAAAAAATCAACTAATTCATGCATGGACTCCTTCGCTTCGTCCTGTCCTGCTACATCTTTAAATGTAACACCCGTTTCCTTTTCCACATAGATCTTGGCATTTGATTTACCAACACCCATAACTCCGCCACCATTTTTAGACATCATCTTGTAGAAAAACCAGAATACTACCCAGCATAACAGAAGTGGGAATATATATACTAAAAAGAAGTCAAGAATACTAGAACTTGTATCTTGTATCTCCGCCTTAAACTGTACTTTTGACTGTTCTAATCTTTGAACTAATTCTAAATCGTTGCCAATACGCCCTGTATAATAAGTAATATCGAAACTATATGGTTGTTTCACAGGTGTAATTTTTATCTTTGTACTAGTAAGTACTACTGATTTTACATTTCCACTTTCTAACATGGAAATAAAATCATTGTATCCGATCTCTATGTTTTTCAGATTTTCAAATTGGGTACTCATATATGAAAATCCCATGAAAACAACAATTGCTAATATCAAGCAAATTGCAATAGTAGACTTTGGATTTTTGTTTCCATCATTTTTATTATGATTACGGTTGTTGTTCCCGTTATTGCCATTGTTATTAACATTGTTATTACCACTATTGTTGTACATTCGGTTATCCATAATCGACCTCCTTTGCGATATTCCCATTATAAATGTAGTTTAACCATAAATCAATATGCTATTATCTTAACTTTCTCTAAAATTTTTGAATTTTCAACTAGCTTTTTTTTATACATAAGGTTATAATGGAACAGTTATATTTTTTACAGTACGAATAAATACTACTTTTAAAATGAAAAATATTAGAAACAATTGTTAGATGTACAGCCAAGGAGGAAATAAAATGTCTGTGAAATATGTCTTTGTAACAGGTGGCGTAGTTTCTGGATTAGGAAAAGGTATCACTGCTGCTTCTCTAGGACGTTTGCTAAAAATGCGTGGTTATAATGTCACAATGCAAAAATTCGATCCTTATATCAACATTGACCCAGGAACAATGAATCCAATACAACATGGTGAGGTTTTTGTTACAGATGATGGTGCAGAAACAGATTTGGATCTCGGTCATTATGAACGTTTTATTGATGAAAGTTTGACCAAACAATCCAATGTAACTACTGGTAAAATCTACTGGTCCGTTTTATCCAAAGAACGTAGAGGTGATTTTGGCGGAGGCACAGTTCAAGTAATTCCTCATATTACCAATGAAATCAAAAGCAGATTTTATCGCAACGACGGATGCAAAGATACACAAATTGCTATTATCGAAGTTGGTGGAACTGTTGGTGATATCGAAAGCCAGCCATTCTTAGAATCCATTCGTCAATTCCAACACGATGTAGGAAGAGAAAATGCAATTTTAATTCATGTAACTTTAATTCCATACTTAAAGGCATCTGGAGAAATCAAAACAAAACCAACTCAAGCTAGTGTAAAAGAACTTCAAGGTATGGGAATCCAACCAGACATTATCGTATGCCGTACAGAAGTACCTTTAGGACAAGATATCAAAGACAAGATCGCATTATTCTGTAATGTTCCTGCAAAACACGTTATGCAAAACTTAGACGTAGAAACATTATACGAAGCACCATTAGCAATGGAAAAAGAACATCTTGCTGATATCGCATGCGAATGTTTAAAATTAGATTGCCCAAAACCAGATTTAAAAGAATGGGAAACAATGGTACATGCCCTTAAAAATCCAGAAAAAGAAGTTATGGTTGCTTTAGTTGGAAAATATACTGCTCTACATGATGCGTACATCAGTGTTGTTGAAGCATTAAAACATGGTGCTGTAGCTCATAACTCCAGCGTTAACATAAAGTGGATACCTTCTGAAGATGTAACAGAAGAAAATGTATCTGAATTACTAGGTGATGTTGATGGTATTATCGTTCCAGGTGGATTCGGTGACCGTGGTGTGGAAGGTATGATTACTTCCATCAAATTTGCCCGAGAAAACAATGTTCCTTTCTTAGGTTTATGCTTAGGAATGCAACTTTGTATCGTTGAATTTGCAAGACACGTACTAGGATTTACAGATGCACACAGTGTGGAATTAAATCCTTCTACTACTCACCCAGTAATTCACTTAATGCCAGAACAAGATGGCGTTGAAGATTTAGGTGGAACATTAAGACTTGGTTCTTATCCTTGTATCTTGGAAGATGGTACTCTTGCTCAGTCTGTATATGGTGCTCATGAAATTCATGAAAGACATAGACATCGTTATGAAGTAAATAATTACTATCGTGAAGAATTACAAAAAGCGGGGCTTACTTTATCTGGATTATCTCCAGATGGTAGAATCGTGGAAATGTGTGAACTTAGCACACATCCTTGGTTCTTAGCAACTCAGGCCCATCCAGAATTTAAGTCTAGACCAAATAGACCTCATCCTCTTTTTGCAGGATTCCTTGGGGCTTCTATTAAAAATATGGAAAGTAAATAAAAACAATATATAACAAAAGAGGTTCATGATACTTACTTAAAAACTCATGAACCTCTTTTTTATCATTCACCGAAATATCAACTTACTCTTCTATTTAGACATTCGAGATAACATCTATCATTTCACGAATTGAAATAACCTTATCTTTCTCTCTAAACTTATCTTTAATCTCTTTAAACTGACTCACATTTGTTACAATAATCGCATCTATATGGTTGGTGTCGCAAGACTCCAGTGATTTTACAGATAAATCATGGAATACTTGACCGTCTTTTGGGTCTATGATGTAGGCAATTTCTACTGATGGGTCATCTTTTATCTCCTCATAAAGTTTATGGGCAATGTCATGAATACCATAGATAGCAATCTTTTGGTATCCTTTTTCTTTCAAATAATCTAGGGTTGATTTTCCCTTGATTTTTGCATCCATCCATTTTGAATATAAGTAATAATTGGCACTAAAGGTGTAGTAATGATCTAAGAGCCAATCATAGCTTACACGTACTCCATTTTCAAACGTTTCGTTTGTGTGTTGGAGAATTGGTTTTATCTCAGGATATAATTCAATAGAATTCATCTTTTCTTGGTAATAATCTTTATCTTGTGGAGTTGAGTAAATGTTTTGTAATCCATTTTTATCTAAAAAGTCTACAAAATGATTAAAGTTTTGTTGGTGTTGCGTTTCAATGGCTCTAAAGTCAACTTTTTCAACAAGCTCTTCCAATGTCATGTTTTCTGTAATATCTTTGGCTGCCATTCCCGGTACTTTGTGATATTGCATAAGCTCACGAGTACGAGAATCAATAGCAAATAGAATAGTTGGGGTGTCAGCTAGAAGTGAGGCAACGTTGCCGTGCATTCTTGGACCAACAGAGATATCCATTGTTTTCATGAAATCTAACCAAGTTGGGACGTTAATGAAGAATCGGGCTCTTTGTTGCTGGTAGTAGTCGGAATCTACTGTATTGCATGGGTATAGAGAACTGGCACGGAAGTCACATCCTGAGTATAGGAGACGAAGCTCCATTTTCTCTTGCCCGACAAAGTAGTGATTTTGATAAGTTTCACTGGTTCTATGAATGAAATTTTCCATATTCTCATGTGGATATAGGATTGTATTTAGGCTGACTTTTGTATCTTGATCTAATTTTAGTTCACGTAATTTCATGTGTGCTCCATTGGTATAGAAGGATGGGCAACCTATTACAGTAAAATCTTTTTCCGGTTTATAGCCTAGTTTGGTCAAGTATTCAGCTGTAAATTCACCTCGTAATCCTAGCATAGTTGACTTTTCTAGTACTGCATTTACGAAGTTTTTTACATCTTGATCAAAGGAAAATGGGCGACTGAAATCCGGCTCATAGGACGCACTTAGTCCCACTCCTGTTACGATGCATGGAATGGTGAGACGCTTTACTAATTCTGTTAGTTCACGTAGTTCTTTTACGAAGCTTGGACGGAATGCATCTGCCAATGGTAAAACAAATGCGGAACATTCTTGATTAATCCAGTCGGCATCGTTTAGATTCACTTGGTAACGATTAGGAATAATCTCTGTTCCTTTTGTGGATAGGGCTTTTGTCATGCTATTTTGGAATAGTAGGTTGCCTGAGTTACCGCCGATACAGTTTCTTGTTAAACAGTCTATTGGGGTGATTCTTTCGTACGGAAGTACACCTGCTCGCATATAAATTTTTCTCAATTGTCATTCTCCTTCTGCTGTCATTGTTTTCATATGAAATAATATATAGCAATGCCTTGTTCTGATATTTTTCTAGATTATCATGTTATTACGCGTAAAAAGTTATTATCCTTGGCACACGGTACTTATAATGTCTGCAAGGGAAATCACTTTTACTTGTTTGGATAATTGATCTTTTAGTTTTAAATAGGAAGAGATTTTATTGACCACTAGTATATCAATGGGACTTAAATCACTCTCTTCTAATGTTTGAACCTTTAGGTTGTGGAATACTTGCCCTGATTGCGGTTCGATGATGTATTCTATCTGAATTTCTTCTTTGCCTGCTAGTTCTTCATATAGTAAATGGGCAAAGTCATTGATTCCATATAAGGCAATCTTATGGTATTCATTTTCCTTGAAGTAATTAAGTGTTGTTTTTCCTTTGTTTTTTAGTTTTAGCCATTGTAATAATAGGCTATTGTTGTTGATTAAATTGGTTTGGGTATCAAGTAACCAATCGTAAGTATTTTTTGTTCTTGCGTGAAAGGTTTCGTTTGAATGTTGTAACAATGGTTCCACACCTTTATTCAACTTAACAGAATTCATTTTTTCTTGAAAATAATCTTCTTTTTGTGGTTGTGTATAGATCGTATCTAACCCACATTTCTTTAGAAATGAAATAAAGTGTTCGAAATTCTTCTTATGATTTGCTTCTAAGACTTTAAAATCTGCAGATGCCACCAATTCTTCTAGTGTTAAATCATCTGTGACCTCATGAGCTGGAATCCCTGGCATCTTGTGATACATCATAAACTCTCTTTTTCTTGCATCATTTGCAATTAAAATAGATGGTGTACCCGCCACTAAACCAGAAACAGTTCCATGAAATCTTCCGCCAACAGCTAAATCCATCTGTTTCATGTAATCCAGCCAAGATGGCACATTGATAAAGAATCTTGCTTTTCCATTGACATAATCTTTGGAATCACTATTTTTACAAGGATATAGGGTGCTTGCGTGGAACCCATACCCTGTATAAAGCAAGCGTAATTCCTGTCTTAACTGTCCAACAAAATGGTGATTTTCATAGGTGTCACAAATTCGGTCTATAAATCGATCCAGTTCTGGTGCTGCATAACGAATGGAACTTACACTTACTTTGGAACTTGGATTCAAATCTACTTCTCGTATCTGCATATGCTCACCGTTCATATATAAAGATGGGCAACCGATAACGGTAAAATCTTTTTCTTCTTGGTATCCAAGTTTCTTTAAATATTCTCCTGTCAATTCACCTCGTAATCCGATCATAGGTGATTTTTCTAGCACTGCATTTACTAAATTCTTCACGTCCTCATCGAATAAGAAAGACTGACTAAAGTCTGGCTCATAAGCCGCACGCACTCCAACTCCTGCAATAATACAAGGTATTTTCAAACGTTTTACCAACTCTGTAAGTTCTCGCATTTCTTTCCGAAAATCATTTCGAAACGCATCTGCAAGAGGAATTACAAATGTGCTACATTCTTCATTTAGCCAATCTACTAAATTCAAATCAATTTGATAGCGACTTGGAATCACCTCTGTATTTTCAGTGGATAATGTTTTTATCATACTATACTGATAAAGTAAATTCCCTGAATTTCCACCTAAAATATTTCTTGTTAAACAATCTTCTGGCGTAACTTCTTCGTAAGGAAGTACACCAGCTCTCATAAAAATTTTCTTCAACTATATTTCTCCTCTGTCTACCAATTAGTTTTCTTATTTCTTATTATAAACCAATTGTCCTAAGAATCCTTTCGGAATATATTGTAAACTACTAGAAGAAAACTACCTAATAAAATAAATAAATCAGAAATATTAAAATCAATATTTTTCACTGGCTTAACTTTAGGCAAATTTAAATAGTCTACCACATAGCCTCGATATAAGCGATCCAAGAAATTACCTGCTGCACCACCAATGCATAAAGATAATCCCCATTTCAACAATCGCTTCCTCTGCTTTGGAAGAACCATTGCAAATACTCCAATCATAATGCCGATCAGTACTCCAGATAACCCAAGTACAAATTTCGGATATTTTTCTAACGCATTTAAACAAACTCCTTTATTGTGACTTTTCTCAATCACAATACTGTCTTTTAAGAACTTGCTTTTCTGTGAAAATGTCCTTTTCTTCTCAATGTAATATTTAATGGCTAAATCTGCTACACATATTGCAAATGCAACTATAATATAAATCACATCTCCACCATCCTTTATGATAACATTGCTTGATATTTCTTTGCTTCTTCCTCATTTCCCATTTTTTCATAACAAACTTGTAATCGTTCAATCGGATACTCTTTTTCATATTTCACATTTAAAATACTTTTCGTTTCAAATGCTGCATTATAAAACCACAGACTTGCTTCCACAAAATCTTCTTTTTGATAAAAATACTCTCCTAGTTCATAACAAACTTCTGAAGATGGATTATCTGCAACACCTTTCAATCCGACTTTAAATAGCTCATACAAGTTATCTTGCAAACGATATGCTCTTGCTAAAACGCAAATTGCTTCTAAGACTGCATCATAACTTCTCGTACCATTTCTCATAGTGTCTTCAAAAAATGGAACCGCATTCAATACATCTTCTTTCTCACCAACAATGAAGAGTTCTTTGGCATACATCGTATGAAGTTTATCGGAAAGTTCTTCTCCTCTCTCGATTAACTTTTGAAAAATTGCAAAGTCTCTCGTACCATGTACACTAAGTGGTTTATGTTCAATTCGAATTTCACTATTGAATACAACTGGCTCTAACATAACGGATTCATGAATTGGGTCATGCCAGTAAAATGTTCGCACTCTTTTATAAAGTTTGGGACGATATTCTTCATCGAAATTATAAGTGGTTCCAAATTCTAACTGATTGCAATACATCATCTGCACAATATCAATCTCAGGCAACATTGCCTCTTTTAATAAATGAAACCTCTTTTGATTTTCTTCATCTATCACTTCATCTGCATCTGCTACGTAAATATAATCTTTTGTAGCCTTTTCAAAACTAAAATTTCTCGCTTTTGCAAAGTCATCTACCCATTCAAAGTCATAAATCTGATTGGTATATTGTTTTGCAATTTCCTTGGTACGGTCTGTTGAACCAGTATCTACGATGATAATCTCATCTGCAATATTTTTCAGGCTATCTAAACAACGACCAAGTACTTGTTCTTCATTTTTTACAATCATGCATACACTAATTGTTATCATTGTGCAACTTCCTTATTTCTATTTTCTGATCCTTTCGTACAGGGAATTCGTCTCTGTACTGCTGTATATCATTTGGTACATCATAGATAAGTAAACCTTCCTCCTCAGATAACGATATCAACTTTTCTCCTAACGGTGAATATAAGGCACTGTCTCCCGAATAATAAAGCGTATCCATCTGACCTACACAATTTACTCCTACAACATACACTTGATTCTCAATGGCTCTTGCTTGTAATAAACACTGCCAATGTTCTCTCCTTTTTGCTGGCCAATTTGCAGGAATTACAATCAGCGAACTATCTAAATCCATAATTCGGAATAACTCTGGAAAGCGTAAATCATAACAAATTGCCGTACTAATCTTATGTTCTTTATATTGACAACTTACTATCTGCTCCCCACCTGTAAAATACTTTCCTTCTCCACCATACGTAAATGGATGTATCTTTGTATAATCCGATAATAGGTTTCCTTGTTCGTCTACAATGGCATAATGATTTTTACTCTTACCATCACAGCATCCCTCTACCCAGCCAAATCCTGCTGCAATTCCAATCTCCCTACAAACGGTTTTGAACTGTTCAATAGTATCTCCCCACTGCACATCCTGTGTTCGCTCCACTGCCATCGAAAATCCCGTCAATGTCATCTCTGGAAAAAATACAATATCTACTTCCTTTTCCTTTGCTTCCATTAAATAAGATTGTACTTTTTTCATATTTTGAATCTTATCTTCCCAAATAATATTGATTTGACCAATACCAATTCTCATACGAATTCCCCCATTAACTACTCCTTATATATTCCATTTCAAAATGGTTTTTCCCATCTGCTTTTGCTGATCCACTTCAAATGCCCTTACAATATCTTTAATATCATGCACCTCTATCACCGAGTGCACTAATGTCCCAAGGTAACGATTCAAAGAAGGATGTTCTTCTAACAATTTCAACACCCCTGCAAAGTCTGTTCTTCCACTTCGACTGCTTCCAAACATTCTAAGCCCCTTCTCCAGAATCATTCTTGTGTTAATACCAACGTTATTTTCTGATACCCCTAGTATCGACATTGTTCCCTCTGGTTTTATAATATCAATCATTTGGTTAATCGCACCTTCTGAGTACATTCCACCAACACATTCAAATCCATGATCTATGGAAAGCTCCGCTGGCATATCATCCACAAAATATACTGCATCTGCAAATGTAAAATTACTTAGCTTCTCTTGGTTCACACCCATAATGATAACTTTTCGCTCTGGATACATGGTCTTTAACAAAAGCGCTGTAATATATCCAAGATTGCCATCTCCCCAGACACCGATTACTTCTTTTCTTTTATGACTTATTTTTTCAAATCGAGTAATGGCATGATACGCCACACTTACCAACTCTGTATACGCAGAAACTTCATTTGTAATGCTATCACTTACAGGAAGAAATCGACTTCTAGGAAGGCACACATAATCTCGCATAAATCCATCATAACCACTGGAACAAAATTTACTACTTCGTAAATAATTTTCTCCGATTACCTCATCTTCCTCTATTGGTATGTTTGGAATCATCACCACTCGCTGTCCTTTTTGAAATTCTCCCTTCCCATCATAGATAACTCGTCCAATCCCTTCATGTATCAAGGCCATCGGTAACTTCTTACGCAACACTTCTGGCTTTCGAAGCCCTTGGTAATACCTTTGATCCGCATGACAAATAGACAAATATTCTGGTCGTATTAAAACCATATCCTCCTCAATCGAAAGATTCTGAAAATACGCTTCAAAACGACGCGGTGCTACTAATCGATATATTGTATTTAACATCTACTCACCCCCAAGTAATGACTTTGCAACAACTAAATCGTATGGATACGTAATCTTAATATTAAATGTTTCTCCACGAACTAATTCCACTTGTTTTCCCTTCATAACACAAATTTTTGCTGCATCTGTTAAAATATCTTGTTCTGCCTCTGTCAATGAATAGTAAAGTTCTCGAAGCATCTTTGCCTGAAATGATTGTGGTGTCTGTCCTTGATACATAATGGAACGATCTGGAATATCACTAATGCATTTTCCATCATCACTTACTACAATAGTATCCGTTGCTGGAATAACAGTATCACAAGCCCCAAACTCTTTTGCCGCCTTAATATTTTCTTCAATAATTCTATGGGTTACAAATGGTCTAACCGCATCATGTGTCACAATAATAGTATCTTGTTCCAATCCATGCTGTTCTTCAATATAATCAATGGCATTCATGATTGTTTCATTTCTTGTACTCCCACCAGCTATTACAACTACATTTTCATGAGATGGAATATATTTATCAATTAAATTTTTTGTATGATTCATCCACTGTTCTGGGCACAATACAATCACTTTTTCAAAATCTGGATATACATAAAACTTCTCAATGGTGTGAATGATAATTGGTTTATTTCCAATCTCAAGATATTGTTTTGGCTTCTCCATATTTCCCATTCTTAAACCAATTCCACCTGCTAATACAACTGCAAAATTCATCTTAAAACCTCCTATTGATATGAATTCCTAATTCAATATTTTCTTCACTTTATCAAATATTCGTTCTGATGCCTTACTATCTACATATGCAAACATTTTCTGTCTTAACTCTAGTCTTCCTGCCTCGCAAGTATCTTTTTCTCGTACCTTATCAATACCATCTAGGAATTCCTCCATGGTATACGTTCTAAGCTCAGGCATATAAGAATCATAGTCAAAATAACATTCCCTTGTATCCTTTGAATACTCCTCTAAATCGTATGTAAACAATACCGAAGGTCTGTTTAGCATAAGGAAATCTGTGTGTATGGACGAATAATCTGTCGTCAACATATCTGTCAATCCAAGTATGGTATACGTATCAATGGATACATCTACATTTATAATATTACTATAAGTTTTGCTATCCGAAATCTTAACAAACTGTTCCTTCAACTTTGACTTCGGATGTACTTTTGTGTAAAACAACATATCTCGTTCCACTAAGAACTCATTGAACCTTTGCAAATCCAACACATCAAAGAACATATCCTCTGACTGACGAAATGTTGGAAGATATAAAATAATATACTTCCCATTTTCTTTCATCTTTCGAATCTCAGTTTCTAGTTCCTTTTCCTGCTTCGTCATAACCATATCGTAATTACAAGTATCAAAAAGCACATCATTTCTAGGATAGCCATCCACAATAATATGATTTCGTGGTACTTGGAATGCTGACGCAAAGATATCTCCCATCATCTCGGACGTTGCCAACACATAATGAGATGGCTTTTCATTAGAAATGGTAATCAAGAAGTTCTTAAAACTCTCCCATTTACTCTTTGGATGACGGAGTGTATCAAATTTATTATCATAGTTAATTTTCTTATTTCCACTTCCATGCCATAAATTTACCTTCTTAGCCCCACCTGAAAGCCAGAACGAAATATCTTTGGAATAATTATCAAAGATATACACGCCAGCATGTAAACAATAATAAATTCCTTTGCATGATTTATAATAATATGCTTCGTATCCCTGCTCCATTAAGAAGTCCGCAATCTCTTTCTTATGAGTAATCCATATCGGTCTTACTTCATCTTTTCTTTTCTGAGCAGCATATAAATACAGATATCTAGGATTGTCCGCATAACGATTTCCAAAACTACTTCCAAATAACCAGATATTCTTATTTCTCCTAGTTAAAAAGGAAAATCCGTACACTGGTAATAAAAATATCTGTAGCCAATACTTTAACTTCTTCACTATTTATCACCCATCTAATGCTTTCTTATAGTTCGTTATAGTTCGAAAGAAGCGTAACTCCATTTTTGGAACTACGCTTTCTTAATCTTACCAATTTCTCATAATTGTTTTTCTTTCAATTGGATCTAATTCACGAATCTTAGGATCATCATAGTAAGAATCATTTTTCACATGAGTTGTGGATACTTCTTCGAAAATAGCACCTTTTACAGACGTAAAGGAATGCTTTTCTCCTCTTAATACAGTTTGAATATCACCTGGAAGCATCGCGATGTCTTTTCCTTCGATATTTACTTTCATATCTCCGTATAATAACTGGAATGTTTCTTCTTTTACTTTATGAGCATGAACTGGATGATTTTGCCCTGGTAATACAATAATCAATTTTTTACAATATTCACGATTGATGATGTTAATAATAATTGCACCAAATTGTCTAAAATGTTGCATTCCATAATGGTGGGATAATTCTACTTCGAAATCATTTCCAAGTGCAATTCCTGCTTCGTAAAGCATACCTTTTGCATCATGGATTACGCTACGAACTAAGTTAATGTTCGTAACCTTTTTCTTTTCATGTAATTCATCTAATGCTTTATAATCTTTGGAAGCAATCACTCCATCATAGAATTCTCCACTTGTCATCTGCTTATCAAAACATGGCATTGCAAAGAAAACATCTTCTCTTTTGATTTCTTGACCTGCTGCCACATCATGTTTTAAGTAAACCCCACGCATTAAAGAATGAAGAGAATCAATTTCTTCTTGGCTTATATACTTTTCATTATTTTTCTTTAATGAGCAAATATTTTTTGCATTTAATGCAGCTTCCACCCATTTGTTCGCTTGTGCTGGATTCATGGAGTATGCATTTAATGTAATTTTCTCAGTTGGAAGACCAACGTGACGTTCTAAGATTCTTGCACCTTTTGCAATTGCTAACATAGGCACTGTATTGTCATCTGGATCTTCGTGTCCAGAATAACCAATTGTAATGTTTGGATATCTACGATTCATTTTATCAATAAAATCTAATTGTAAACGTTCCATTGGAGTCGGATATTCTGCTACACAGTGCATAAATGCAAAATTGCATCCTTTATGTGTTAAAAAGTTATATACTTTATCAATATCGGAAATCGTCTTTCCACCTGTCGATAAAATAATTGGCTTATGTGTCTGTGCCACTTTTAATAAAAGTGGGAAATCAAGTGCACTACAACTTGCAATCTTAATAATATCAATGCCTTGATCCATACACCAATCAACACTATCTTCATCAAATGGAGTAACCATTGTAAGCATGCCTTCTTCACGAATTGCATCAACGATTTGGCTAAATTGATCATAATTCAATCTAGTACTCATAAATCTAGGCACATGTTTAATATCTTCACGATTTACATAGTCTGGATGAATAAAATTATCTAAATTTCTATATTGAAGCTTTACTGCTGCTTTAATATTATACTTTCTCGCAATCTTTCCCATTGCACGAACAATATCAATACCATGTTCCACACTTCCCTGATGACTATTCGCCATCTCAAAAATAAATAAATCCTCAAATATATTGCTCACCATAACAACCTCTCTTCTATTCGATTACTTCTTTTAAAAGTACGTTTTGCATTCCCTTAATATTCGCTCCGCCTTCGGTTGCGTTATAGAACTCCACATCCTTGACTTTGGTAATCCAATTTTCTATCCATTCACGATACTTGTCCATGGAACGCGTTGTATAAACTTCCTTACCATACATATCGACAATAACTCTAAGATTTTTAACATCTGAGATATTTCGTCTTGATGTATCCAGTGCGTGTACATAATTATTGGTGTACGCCAAATCCAATCCTACTGTAACAACTTTCTTACAGCCCATTTTCACACTTAAATCTAATGCAAGCGTTGAAACAGAACCACCAACTTCACAAGTGAAGCCGCCTTCTTCCTCTGCTGCATCTTCTGCTAAAGGAAATCCTTCTTGATATACCAGATACTTTGGTCCCTGATATTCTTTTGCAAACTTGTGATTTGCAGTGGATAACAAGATCAATGGTACCTCACTAGTTTCATTTCCACGAATTTGCCCTAGTGTTCTTTCATTTGCTTCTGATATTACAACATAATCAATCGGAATTTCCTCTTTTATCATCTTATGAAATACAGTTCCCACTGCGATAATAATACTATTCTTCTTATCTACTCTTTTTAATTCTTTAAAGTTATAGTCTAAAGATGGACCTGCTGCAACAATATATGCAGTCTTCCCTTCCCATTCTTTCTTTATAGTATGAACTGGTGATGGGACATGGATTTTATTTTCACGAAAATTACCAGTCATTAAGCTACTTTGATTTGCCACAGAACTGTATTGAATAAAATAATTCTCTAATTTCTTCTTAATATCACTTGCTTCTAATACCTGTAGGGATGGGTAATGTATCACAAAATTACCATTTTCATTTAACTGGGATAATGCATCTAGTAATTTTGTTTGATTTTTATCGTAAATTAATTTATGTCTCTTATTCTTTAAGAAAGCTTCTTTTACTCCATATTTTTCGGACAGCTCAATCACATGTTTATCGCTTTCAAATACAATGATTTCAATGGTCTCATCTAACTCACCTAATTGGTACGCATGATAACCTAAACCAAAACCAAAGATTACATACTTTGTCTTCTCTTCTTGATACCAAGACTTTGCTAACTCGCATGCTGAGAAAATTGGCTTATGATTGCTATGAAGATAAAATCGGTTGCCATCTACTTCTTTGGCAAGGGTATATTCCCCATTTGTACAAAGTTCTATCTGGTAATGTTCATCTACTCCCTCTGAACCAATCAAATCATTTTCATCTAAACACATAAATACAGCTTGTTGAACTTCTGCCACATAAGCACCTAATTGTAACTCATATAAATCAGATAGCAACACATAATCCATACTTTCTTGGGTATTCATAATCCCTGTTAACATTTCATTAATGTATGAAATATCAATTTGCACAGCACCTGTAGCATTTAAACGTTCTGCTTCTTCTGCATAAAGTGGTACAATCTTTGCAAATTTATCTAAAATCTTCAACCCATTTCTTAGCGCCTTATCGTAATTCTGCACTCTAAAATTCGAAACCGCTAAGTCAATCAGTTGTATAATCTCTTGATTTTCCACGAATAGTCTCTTAATAGACTCGCTCACTTATCCTTCCTCACTCTCTATCCTTGGTCAAAAATATGATATAACTGCTCCATATCCAACATTTTATCATCTATATAATAGTCTGCATTTGGCTTTCCAAAGAGTAGTTGGTGATACTTCACTCCCCAACGCTCTAATTGTTCCTTCGTAGTATCAGACCAATCGATTCCCGTTACATATCCTCTTGCTGTAAAAAGAATAATTTCATTTCCTAATTCATATAAATGATTGATAATACGTACCATTCGTTCATTTGCGCCAACTTCTGCATAATTTAAATTAGGCTCAAATTGCGCAACTACACCATCAATATCAAATACAAATCGTTTTCCCCCAGATGTAATCTTGATATACTCTTCTGCCCTTTGGAACTCTTCCTCTGTATCAATATCATAATTGTGTTCCATCTCATAGCCAAGAATTTTATCTCCTGACATGGAATGTTTCTCTAATACAACATTTCCACGAAATACGTCGATACATGCATTTTGATAATATACTTTCGGAAGTTCCTGTCTCGGCATATTATAGCACTCTGGAATATCCGTTAAGAGTGGCTTAAGTTCCCCCTTTTCGTTCTTATGCCACATCTTATATGGGATTTCTTTTGCAGGCGCAATGCTACGCACGGAATCTGCTTCTTTATCTTCTATTAACATCTCTATCATTCGGTCAATATCTTCAATATGACGAATTGGATACGTCGGACGCAACTGTACTACAATGTCTGCCTCATATGCTTCTTTCTCTTTTAAGAAAGATAAACAATGTTTAAATACATCATAATCTAATGCCGTATCCGTCGCATATTCTGCTGGACGTAGAAATGGTATCTCTGCCCCGTATTTCTTTGCAATCTCTGCATACTGTTCACTATCTGTACTAACTACAATTCGATTAATATACTTACTATTTAAAGCATGCTCAATGGAATATGCCAACATTGGCTTCCCATTAATGTTACGAATATTTTTATCTTTCACACTTTTTGAACCACTACGCGCAGGTATCACGGCTAAGATGTTCATCATATTCCTCCTTATGAAAATCGTATTATTGCTAGAGCAATAGCTCTTGATCTTGGAACAGTAAAGATTATTGTAATCCCTCTTCCAATGCACTAATAGATTCTTCTAATACCGTATCTGCATAGTTAACTGCCTCGATAACGCCTTCAAAGAAAGTTCTACTAGAATCAAATACGTTAAGCATATTTTCTGTTTCATCTTCTTTTTGAGAAAATACTTTTAGATAACTGCTATTCATATGAGAAATAACCATTTCATCTAATTGCTTATAAAATGCATTTTCTTTTAAATATCCATTGATTTCTCTTACCTTATTTGCCTTAGAATCAATAGAACGTGAATGTGTCTTGTTTTGCTTTACTAAGTTGATTAAATCACTAGAATAAGATACCCCTTCTTTTGCCTTTTGCCTCATTTTAGACAATTGACTTTTTTCTTCCTTCATTTGTTCTAGTAATTCAACAAATATATCTTGTGAAAATGTCACAGGAATCTCTTCTAATATAGTTTCTAGCTTTCTCTCAATTGCCGTATATTCTTTCAATCCATCTGATAGGCTCATAAGCTTTGTTCCTTTAATTAAAGCTCCGCTAGTCTTTGTATCGATCAATTCCACATCTGGATTTCGAATTACAAATTCTTCAAACCAAGTTTTATATTCAATCCAGTCATAACGAGAAGATACTTTTTCTCCATTTACACCATCAACCATTTTTGATTTTTTAGAGAAAGGATTACTTACAACACCGCCAACATGTGTAGATTCTCCTCGAAATGCCAAATCTTGCCCTACTAAGAAAATCTTCTTTGTACCTAAATATCTTAAAATCTCCACTGCAAAAGTTGCTACCGAACCAGAAGTTGGAACGGATGGTACTTCACCAAGAACGTCCACGTATTTATCTGCTAAATAAGTACTTGTATAACAGATAACTTTTTTCCCTGTCTGCTTCTCCATAATCTCTGGTTTAGATTGCATAACACAAAACATAGGAACATCTACATGGTCTTTCTTTGTAAAGTTATTAGAATTCTTTCTTGGATCCAGCGATACTACAAAATCAGGACGAATATCTCGTTCTAATAAATAATCTAAGATACGATCTACTGCTACAAGCACAACTTTATCACGATTTTTTCTTAACTCTTCTATACTATCTTCTACCGATGGTCCTGCTGCAACTAATACTGCTGGAACATCAAGATTCCATTCTTTCTTCAATTGTGTTACAGATATACTGTTTTTGATCTTGGGAATATTAATAAATGCATTACGAAATGTACTCTTCGCTTGGAAAAGTAATGTATTATAATTAATTCTTGCAGTTTCTGCAGAATTTTTAATATCTTCTTTAAATGATTCAAAATTTTCAAGGAATAACTTATCATATACAGGATGAATTGTGATAGTTGCATTTCCTAGATTGGTAACTTCATAAAGTCCTCTAATTGCTCTATGAAAATCAAATTCATTAATTCCTTCTACACCAACTACTACTCTTGGGTCACCCAAAATTGCTTCTAAATCATAGTGTTCTAGTGCGTGTAAAAACATCTGTGCACTTGGCTCGTAGATAAATAGAAAATCTTTTTCAGGTAACTTCTCTAGTATGGCTTTTACAAAATATCCATTTCCTAACCCATACATAGTTACATTATTATTCATATTGTTAAATGTAAACTTTTGTACCCATTTTTCTGCTTCTTCTATTGGTCGAAATGCACTATTTAAACGATACGCCTTTCCATTTTTTGTAATAGTGGCGATAGGATTATTATCTCTAGACATGATTGTCTCAATTGAGTCAACTACTTTTTCAATATTATCTTCTTTCAGCTTTATCACTGTGTCATATAGTGATGGTCGAATTTCTTTTAAAATCTCTAGGTTTCTATTATGTTCCATACCCCAACCTCTTTACTCTTTATTCTCAAATTCTTTATGCCTGTACTAAGCACTCTAATTGTTCTTTAATATCATAGCTAAAAATATCTGCTAATAAAACGATATCTTGTGATTCCATAGCTTGAAATGCTTCTTCTACAGAACCTAATAATTTTACTTCATCTATAATCTTTTCATTTGTTTGATTTTGATATGCAACGATACTATTAATAAGTTGATCCATCTGTGTTACAACAGAATTTAGCTTTGCATATCCTTCCGTTACTTTTTCTTGATAAAGCAATTCTGTCATATTATCTATATCCTTATAAACTTGGCTTGCTAAACTAACTATCTTATTCATACGATTACCTCATTTTTCTTCATTCTTTATTTTCTACTATTATACTTATATATCGGCAAACATTTCAACTATTTTAATCGAAAGGAATGGTTCAGGGCGGAATATTACTAGTTATCATCCAACTCTTTACAAAAAGGCAAAAAAATAGGACTGACTAAAGTCAGTCCTATTAAAATTTCTGATTTTATTACAATTATTGTAATACGGATAAGATACCCTGTGTTGCTTGGTTAGCTTGAGCAAGCATGGATTGAGCAGCCTGTTGAAGGATGCTGTCCTTAGAGTATTTAACCATTTCAGCAGCCATATCAACGTCACGGATACGGGATTCAGCTGTTGTTAAGTTTTCAGCTGTGTTATCAGCGTTAGCAATTGTATGCTCTAATCTGTTTTGGATAGCACCTAAAGCAGATCTTTGACCTGTTACTTTTGTAATAGCAGCATCTAAAGTATCAAGAGCAGCTGTAGCAGATGCATAGCTTGATACTTTTGCATGGATAGATTGAACACCTAAAGCAGATGCTTTCATATTGCCAATGTTGAAAGAAATAGCTTGACCATTGTTAGCACCAACTTGAAGATTTAACTTAGAACCAGAGAATTTACCGCTAAGTAATTTCATTGTATTGAATTCTGTTTGTTCAGCGATACGTGTGATTTCAGCTTCTAATTGTTCTAATTCTTCGCTGATGGATTTACGGTCTGCAGATACGTTTGTATCGTTAGCAGCTTGAACTGTTAATTCTCTCATTCTTTGAAGAATTGAAGATGTTTCATTTAAAGCACCTTCTGCTGTTTGAACTAAAGAGATACCATCTTGAGCATTTGTAGAAGCTTGCTCTAAACCTCTGATTTGTCCACGCATTTTTTCAGAAATTTTTAATCCAGCAGCGTTATCAGCAGCACGGTTGATATCGTAACCGGAAGATAATTTTTCTGCGGATTTTGCGATATTACCATTTGTAATACCTAATTGTCTGTTTGTATTAGCAGCTGTCATATTGTGTTGAATTCTCATAATTCATTCCTCCTTGAAATTCCAGTAGCATCCTTGCTACTTAATTAATGATATTCTACATTATGTTCCACTATGATGTTCTATGTAGATTCAAATGTAAGCATTACATTTGTAATATATATCGACGCCCTAATAAAAAAGTTTATACCTTTTTCAAAAAAATTTTTAAAAATTTTCTCACGTTCCATTTTATACCTTTTTCTATTTGCCCAAATATAGTCTTTTACTTTTTTCTTAAGATTCTTTAAGGTTTTATTAAGTTGCTTTGCTTTTTAGAAAAAGAATGTTAATATACGTTTTGTAAATATTTACTTAAGGAGGATATATTATGATTAATTTCACAAAGAAACTCAGTATTTTCGCTTTCTGCCTTCTTTTCTTTTTGGTCTTCGTACCAGAAGCAAATATAAAGGCAAGCGAAATCACAACTGAAACATTATCAGGAACTGGTACTCAAGAAGATCCCTACATAGTTTCAACACCAGAAGAAGTAGATCTTATAAGATATGACTTAGATGCTTACTATGAAGTTGTTTGTGATATCGATATGGCTGGTTATGATTTTGTTATGATCGGCACTAAAAAGAATCCATTTGTAGGCGTAATAAACGGAAACGGACATACCATCTATAATTTATCTGATGCTTTTGTACGTTTTAATACAACATATATTATTTATAACATAAACGTCATAGAAACAGATGACTAATTATATTTCATAATCCAAAAAACTCCAGCAACATTGAAACTGCTGGAGTTTTTTACTGTCTATAATTATCCAATAATAGATAATACACCTTGTGTAGATTGGTTTGCTTGTGCAAGCATAGATTGAGCAGCTTGTTGAAGGATACTATTCTTAGAATAAGTAACCATTTCTGCAGCCATATCTACGTCACGAATACGAGATTCTGCTGTTGTTAAGTTTTCAGCTGTATTGTCAGCGTTAGAGATTGTGTACTCTAATCTGTTTTGGATAGCACCTAAAGCAGATCTTTGACCTGTTACTTGGTCAAGAGCTTTTTGTACTGTATCGATAGCCTCTGTAGCGTTTTCATGAGTATCTACTTTACCGTTGATACCTTCTACACCTAAAGATTTCGCATCCATATTACCGATTGCAAATGTGATTGCTTGTCCTTTGTTAGCACCAACTTGAAGTTTCATACCACCAGCTAAACCACCACTTAAAAGTTTCATTGTGTTGAATTCTGTTTCTGTAGCGATACGTGTTACTTCTGCTTCTAATTGTGATAACTCTTCGGAGATAGATTCACGGTCAGCAGCAACGTTTGTGTCGTTGGCAGCTTGAACTGTTAATTCTCTCATTCTTTGAAGAATTGCTGTTGTTTCATTTAAAGCACCTTCAGCTGTTTGTACTAAAGAAATACCATCTTCTGCGTTTGTAGAAGCTTGCTCTAAACCTCTGATCTGTCCACGCATTTTTTCAGAAATCTTTAAACCAGCAGCGTTATCTGCAGCACGGTTGATTGCGTAACCAGAAGATAATTTTTCTGTAGATTTGCTTAAGTTACCTGTTGTAATACCTAACTGTCTATTTGTGTTAGCAGCTGTCATATTGTGTTGAATTCTCATATTCTTTTTCCTCCATGAAATAAAAAAATAGCATCCTTACTATTTTTATTACTATTCTTTTTTCTTGAATTTCAGGTCAAATTATATCTTTAACCTTACTCGCACACTATATATCGACAGTATTCGACAATTATTTATAGCAAATTTGCATTTTTTGTATGGTATTATTTTCCCATTCTCAAAATATCTATAAAATTATTAATATAGATATATTTCTCTTCTCCTCGTTAAACATATTTTTTTACATACAAAAAGACAGTGTGAAGAGCTCATTCTTTCTTCACACTGTCTTCTATTATTTCTTTTGGTCTAAAAAATAGGATTGATTGTATTGCTGACTCAGCATGTTACGATAGTAATTCGAAACACCATTGTTATTCGTTCTTTTTCCACGAATGATTTCTTGGCGTTGTTCAATTACTTTATCCATCTGAGCCTTATTTCGCTTTTCTAACGCTTCAATATCAACACCTAATTCTGTAACCTGTACAATTAAGCGCTGAATACGAGTAATTTGACTTCGATACTGTTCTTTCCCAGCCTCTAATTCAACTTTCACTCGATTATATATAGCTTCAAACCCACTATCTAGTTCTTGTATTTTATTAATATATCGTTGTTTTTGATTTACAAGTTTTAAAAAGTCTTCCTCCGCAAAATCTCCTATTTTTAATAGTTCCTCTTGCTGTTTTGTAATTTTTAAAATTTCTTGTAAAGCAGTTTGTTTTTTCTGCAGTGAATCTGCAAGTACATTTATATAAACAATATTGCTCAATCCTTACTCCTTTCCAAAGCCTATTTTCCTCTACCTGTCGCCATAACTTGTTTCCAGATATCGCGCATGTCACGAATCTGATTCAAAGCTTCTTCTAAAAGTTCTGGATCTTTCTTTATATTTGCTTGAAATAGTTTCCCCTGAATATACTTGTACACATTATCAAAATCATTGGCAACTGGATATCTACGATCTAACGTAACTTGTAATTCTGTAATTACTTTTTCTGCTTTTTGGATATTGGTATTGATTTTCATAATATCCTTTTTTTCAAATCCTATTAAAGCAAGATTACAAAATTTGATCGCTCCTTCATATAACATCAATGTCAAATCAGCGCCAGATGCTGTTAAAATTTTACTATTTTGATAAGCTGCAGCCGGATTAATTGGCATATTCTCTCCTCCATTTGTTCATTCATTAATATTGTTATAATATTAATAACCAAGTAAACCTGAAAGTGCATTTTGTTGAGATTGTAATTTTGCTAACGCTGTTTCCATTGCACCAAATTGGTCATAATATTTATCTTCTAAGTCTATTAGTGCTGCTTCCTCTTTTTTGATTTGCTTTTCCAGCTTTGTCATCTGATTGGAGAAATCTTTATCATTATAGAATGTTAAGGCACTACTTAAAGAAGTTTTCTTCATTTTATCTGCCATTGTAGAATAAAGTTCTTTTGCAACACCTGAGATAACTTCCATTACTAAATCTGGATCATCAGCTAGCGCTTTCTGTAACTTATTCTCGTGGTCAGAATATAATGTATCTTCAGAATCTCCATAAATGTGAAGTAATCCTTTTTCTGTATAATCAGAAGATGTACATATACCAAAAGAAGATAAACTATATTGTTTTCCATCTACTGTTACTGTTGTTTGTAATGCAGATTTCATAGAAGTCAAAATACCATTAAGTGTATTATCTCTTCTTAATAAGGAATCCTTAATTTTAGTTTCCCATTTTTCGATTTCATCATCACTCATGGCCTCTCTCTCATCATCGGATAGAGGGTCGTATCCCCTTGCGGAATCTGCATAGTATAGAGTATTCATTTCTTTTAGGATAGAATTGTACTCTTTTACGAAATCTTTGATCATATTGTATGCAGAATCTGTATCTCTAGAAACGCTGCAAGATACTGGTGTATCTGTAACGGCTTTAATATCAATTGTTAATCCATTTACAGAAATGCTGTTTGTAGAATCTTCGATTTTTACACCATTGTAATTGATAACACTGTTCTTTGCTGCAACTAATGTATATTTTCTTGTATCTGTAGAGGGTAAATCGGAACCTGTAGATGTAATTTCTCCTAAACCTAATTGCTCTAATGGGCTATTGCCACTTGTTGCAACGGAACCACCACCATTTTCGTAAACAGTTTTGTATTCCTCAACTGCCTCTTCCATTGCAGTATCTACTATAACATTACGAGCCGCTTCGTCTGCAAATGTATATTTTGCAATTTCATCAGCATCAGTAATTCCTAATTCTGTCTTTACCGTATCTTCAGTAATACCATTTGCAACTGCATCTTTAATCTTCTTCTGATATTCATCGGATTTCAACGTAGAGTTTGCTAATGATTTTCTCTTTTCTTCGATAGCAGCATCGATCTTTTGTTGTCTTTCATCAGCATCTTCAATATTTTCATATTTCTTTTCAATCTTTTCAATATCTTCTTGGCTTACTGTTGTATTGTTATAGGCAATTTTGCTATAGAACTCTGTAGCTTTTGATGTTGCTTCTGCAGTTGCACTTTCTTTTGCTAGGGAAATAAGCTTATCCTTTGCTTCATCCTTCGCTGTCTCGTCTGTTCCTTGTAATGTTACTAAACATCCTCTAACGGTAGTTGCAGTTTCAGAATCATTCATGTTTACAAGGCTTTCAACTTTATCCTTTGCTGCTACACCTTCTGCAGTATAAGATCCTGTCGTAATAGTGAATGCATTATCTGCACCACTGCTTCCAGAACTAATGAAAAATCTTTTCTGAGAAGAATCATAAGATGCATTTAAACCAACATCTTTACATACTGTTAAGAAATCATTTACAGTTGTAGAATCTGTTACCGATAACTGAGTTTCTTTCGAGCCATTCTTTACTGTGATTACAGAGCTACCTGCAGTAAAACCAACATCTGATAGTTTGGTCTTTGTACTAAAATCTGCTATTTCTACTTTTCCACTTGTAACATACTGTGCACTTGCAAGTCGCTCAACAGAAACTTGGTGTGTACCTTCTGGTGCATCTTTAGTTGCAGTAATAGACACCTTTGTTTCATCTGAAATCGTTGTCTTCTTTGTTAAGTAGTTCTTTTGCATACGCAAGGAACCTACTTGTTTTGTATAAAGATTATATAACTTTGTATTTAAATCTTTCCATTTTTCTTGTTTCCACTCTAAAGTTGTCTTCTTGTCAGTCGTCTTCTTATTTTTCAGTTTTTGAGCTTCTACTAATGACTCAATAAGAGCATCTGTATCAAGCCCAGAAAACATACCCGTCATACGAATTGCCATTCCAAAAACCTCCTTTATCTCTTCTCATCGACAATTAAGCCTGCCAGCTCATAAATCTTATCAATCATTTTTATCGTTTCTTCCGGTGGAATTTCCTTCACAACTTCCTTTGTCTCTTTGTCATAAAGAGTAATTGATACTCGATTAGAAATCTCATGATAAGTAAATTCGCAACCAGTTCTTCTAAATCGTTCATCCAAATTAATTTTTTCAATTGCTTCTTTTATCTCTTCATTTCTTGCAACTGGGTCTTTTTTCGCTTCCGTCTTTCCTTCTACCTTTTGGTTTGATTCATCATTCGTAGTAGGACTTTCCTCCTGAACACTCTTTATGGTTGTTCCGGATTTACTAACATATGTCGACTTGAATGAAGTATTATTCGCTCCATTTATTTGTTCTAACATACATCCACCTCCATGTAAATAAATACGATAATCCTTTATCTCTTTTTCCTAATTTTTATATCGGCACTTCCTATTAAAATATTAATACCTTCTCATTGACACATACTTTTTTCATTATTATTCATAATTTGTTATGGTTATGTCATAAAAAAAGAAGAGATACTATACATAACAGTACCTCTTCTATCGAACTTCTTATAATAAATCCTTTAACAATTGAACATTGTCTGTATTATCTGCAGATTGTTGATTTTCTTCTTTAATCTGCACAAATATCTCTTTTCGGAAAATCGGTACACTCTTTGGTGCATTAATTCCAATTTTCACCTGGTCACCTTTTATCTCTAAAATGGTGATCTCAACATCTTGTCCAATTACTATGGATTCATTTATTTTTCTGGATAAGGCTAACATTTATTTTTCCTCCTTATCACACTGTTTAATAATAGGATATTTGATTACATAATCCTTATTTTCAACAATCACTTGAGCACCGATACAAGTATCGGAATTCATAAGAATTGGTGCTTTTAAGTTGGCTGTTGCTTTACTTACGTCTCTTGGAACGGTTACAACTAAAAGCACAACTACATTTTCAGAAGTCACATCTCCTAAGTTTTTTAATAATGATTCTTTAATAATTGGATCATAATCTTTCTTCACATCAAAAGGATTCATAACTGGCAAAGCTAATTCAGGCTCTTCCACTGATTGAAGCCATGCTATCTTTGACTTTTCACCATTCTTTTTCACATCAAAAATCAAAGTATATCTCTTTAACGACTCAAAACCAAGGATTCCATCTGGAAAATAAACAATTTTTTCGTTGGCTATGTCAACTTCTCCAAAGCATTTTGTTTGTATTAGCATGCACGTTCTCCTCTCGCAATCAAGTATTTTCTATTCCTATCATAACTCCTATAGAAAATCAAGTAAACTATTTTGTGCAATTTTTGCAGTAGCATTTAAGGATGCATTGTATGCAGTTAATGCAGATGTATAATTTACAATGGCATCTTCTAAGTCTACTGTATCATTCTTTGTAAGCATTTCACTGAACGATGTCATCTGATCTGATAAACGGGCTTCTGTTAACTCTAAACGTTTATAACGGCTTCCTAGATCCGCAACTGCTTTATTTACAGATGCTTGTGTCTTTGTTGTAGTTGTAATACCATTACCAAACTTTTCTTGTAAGACGCTCTTTTCAAGGGCAAGCTCATTTTCTACTAGAGATTTTAATTCGTTGATAGCATCTTTATCGGAAACTGGATAAGTTCCATTTTTAATCATAGATTCAATATCGCTTAATTTTTGCTCTACTTTTTGTACCTTTTCGATCTGATTGATAATATCATCAATTTGATTAATTATATCAAAATTTACACTTTCACTAGCAAGTGTATTTACAGTGATACTTTGACTAAAGTTTACTTCATATTTAATTTTTTGTTCTTTTGGGACAGTATAACTTTTTGGATTTCCCACAGGGTTTCCATCTTTGTCCAACTCTTGCATTGTACATTCAAAATAGTGTTCTGGTCTAACATCTTCTTTATTAAATTTACTCTTATCATAGGATACCTGAATATCTTTTGCATCTTTTAGTGCATTATACGTATCTTCTGTAATAATCGTTTCACCTGTCTCTTTAATTACAAGAGCATCATAATTTGTTCCATTTGCTTGATTGTAAGCATCAATATCGTATGCATTGGCATCGGATACAGAGATTACTTTAAAGTCTAATTCCGTTGCTGGATCCGTGTCTGCTGCACCATTCGGTTTATAATTAATAGAATTCACATTATCAATTTCATTATAAGCTAGATTAAAACGGTATCCCTTATTTGTTGACGCAGCGTTGGCAGCATATTGAGTTGCTGTTGTTCCTGCTGTGTATTCTAAATCGGATGTTACATAAGAAAAAATCTGTAAACTAGAGGAGTTAATTGGTTCTGAAATTGTATAGTCCCTAGTTGTAGTTTCTTCAGCAAAGATTAAGGATGTATCTGTACGGAATCCTGTAAATAAATATCTTCCAGCATAATCTGCATTTAAACATTGGAATATTTGTTCTTTGTATTCTGTTAATGTTTGAACCAACGCATCACGCTCTGTTGTTTCTAATGTATCGTTTGCACCCTGATTAAAGTATGTGTTCATACTTGTCAAAATATCATTTACACTTGTTAGTGCTGTCTCTGTATTGGAAATCCATGACATAGCATCAGGTACATTCTTTTTATAAAATTGCTCGATTTCTGCAAGACTAGAACGATATTTTAAAGAACGAACAGCAACTACAGGGTCCTCAGAAGGACGTTGAATTTTTTGTTGGGTAGAATACTGATTTCCTAATATGGACATATTATTTTTATTTCTATTAATGTTATTCAACATATTAGTTGTCATCATTTTACTTGTTACTCTCATAAACGGCTTCCCTCCTCATAACCTAAAACTAGATTCCTAGTCCATTGATTAAAACATCGTAGATTTCATTCATTGTCTGTACGACCTTGGATGATAAGTTATATGCATTCTGGAATTTAATTAAATCCATACTTTCTTCATCTTGGTCAACACTAGATACGGACATTCTTTGATTTTCTACTACATTCAAAATATTGGTTTGACTTATTGTAAAGGTAGAAACTTTCTTTGTGTCAGTCCCTATGTCAGTAGTCAATTTCTGCAAAAACATATCTGGTGTACCTTGACGGAACATTGTTTCATCTGATTTCAACGCAAGTAATTTATCCAGTATTTTGCTTTCACTTACACCAGCATCAATATCTTCGCTACATGCGATTTTATTTGGATCTTCCATAATAACATCATTTACAGTGAAAGACTTACATGTGATGTTATAGTAAGAACCATCGATATTGCCGTTTGCATTCTTAATTAAATTGCCATTGGCATCGTAAGCTGGCTTCGATGAAAATGTGAAGTTCTGTAGGTCTTCTGTGAATTCGAATTGTTCATCCGCGTTATCAATATTACCCGTAAAGAAGTCAACACCTTTGTCACCATTCATATCCTCACCTGTATTGTGAATGGCATTGAATTTGGACGCGAATGTACGTGCGAATTGTGTAAGCTGATTCATGTAGTAAGGAATACCTTTACAAGAAACGCTCTTTCCTACGGTTACTTCTCCATCTACATCTTTCTTTAATTCACCTTTTAGATGAAATGTGTAAGTGTACTTTCCATCTTGTACAACACAGTCGAAACTGTCGTAGGAGTATTCTTGGTTACCGATTTTGATAACACCATTTTCAGCTGGAAGATTTAACTTTGTGATATCATTACAACTTGTGTTTGTGAGCACAAGTGTGGTATCCCCTTTACTTCCTGTTGATGTTCCAGTTAAGACATCTAGGTTATTACCATCACGTATCTCGAATAATGCTTGAAGTTTTCCACCTAATGTAGTACTTACTTCATTGAATTCTTGACCATTGCTCCAAACAACGTTGTATAAACCGTCAATATCACTTTGGTTGTAGCAAGTACCCATTGGTTCTACTTTCAATGTATTATATTCGTAATTATCTACTAAGATTTGTCCATCTAAACGAACTGTGAAAATAGTAGATAAACCATTATCTAATGGAGTCTCTTGTATTGTAATATTGGCATATTGAGAAAGTTCATCCAATAATACATTTCGAGTATCACGTAAATCGTTGGCATTTTGCCCTGACATCTCGACTGTATTAATCTGTTTATTTAAACAAGCAATCTGTTGTGCAAGGGCATTGATTTGTTCTGTGGAAGTTTTAATTTCTTCGTTACAATCACTTTGTAATTTACTAAGTGTAATGTACATAGAATTCACAACTTCTGTAAAACCTTGTGCCATACTTGCAGCCTGTGTTCTCTTTGTATCATCACCAGTATCTTTATCTAATTCTTGTAATGCAGAATAAAATTCATCAAAAGATGCGGTAATACCATCTGCATTTACTTCACTGATACAATTTTCTATACTAAGCATATAGTATTCTTTTGTAGAATAATTGCCGTAAATTGCGTTATTCAAACGATATTTTACATCATAATAACTATCTCTCAGTTGTGTAATACTTGCGGTATTTACACCAGTACCGATCATACCGTAGGTATTATTGGTAGAGATAGCTGGATTTGCTTTCAAGTTAGTTACTTGTTTACAAAATCCTTTTGTATTGGCGTTTGCAATGTTATGTGCAGTCGTATTCATAGATGCTTGACTCGCATATAATCCAGAGGTTGCAATATTCAACCCAAAAAATGTATTTGCCATACTGTTCCCTACTTTCTTATCGAACTATCTCGAAATCTATCTTCATTCTCTTTCAAAATCTTATCCTAATCGATTAATAATCGTTTCTAACATATCATTAATTACATTGATATATTTGGAATTAGCTGCATAAGCATATTGATATTTAATCATGTTTGTCAATTCTTCTTCGGAAGAAACACCAAGTAAGTTGGAACGTTGGTTATCAATGTTCGTCGCTACATCTTCTTGCTTTTCCGCCATTGTTTCAAACATATTTCCCTTTGTTGCAATGCCACCGATAAATGCTGTGTAGTAATCTGAAAATGTATACTTTGTTAATTCATTTGGTGACAGCGTAGAAAATTTTTGATTAAATACATCTACTAAAGCTTGACATCTATCCAAATCAAAGGCATCTGTTAATCCTTGATTTGTTGTACCACTTAATGGTAATAAAGATACTTCTTTTTGAATTTCTTCATTTACTTGAATCTGACCTAATGTATATAAAGAGTAGATATCATTTGGATCTTCTTCATTATAGACATAAACTGTTTTTGTTTGTGGATTGCCATTTGCATCAGTGTAGGTCATCGTTGCTTCGGTATAACGTTCTGTATATTTTCTTTCAAATAATTCTTGTCTTGGAGTCTGATCAGGATCCATACCTACTGGTGCATTTGCCTCGTCCCATAATTTAACGCTATCTAGGTCAACTGCTTCACCGTCCACAGTAGTAATTGTAACATTTTGGTTGCCATATCCCATATTTTCAAGGAAACCATCCACATCTACGTTTGGACTTAAAATATCATTAATCGCAGTTACCATACCATGAAGCAACTGGTCAAACTGTGCTTGTGTTGTCTCAAGGATAGATGGGGCTGTATTCTTATTGTAATCCTCAACTCTTTTCTTGTAATCGTCATCAGATTCTCCTTCTTTTTGAACTGGAATATCTGTATAGTTAGCTCGTTCATCACCTCGAGCAATTAACACACCTTTTAAAGAACCGATGTTGGAGTTATTTTCACTCTTACATTCTTGTGTCAAATCATAAAGTGGTGTATTTTTCCCATCATCCCAAACTACTGTGATTAATTCGGAAGCTTGTTCTGCAATTGTAGTAAGACCATATACATCTCCATCCCACACAAACTGTCTACCTTCAATCATAACATTGACATTTCCTGTAGAATCTTCACTGTATGAAATCTTTACAAGCTCACTTAATTCATCTAATAATAAATTTCGAGAATCTCGTAAGTCGTTGGCATTCTCAGATCCACTTTCATATCGTACAATCTGACGATTTAAAGATTCGATCTGTTCCCCGATCTGATTGATTCTATCTACTTTTTGTAAAATATTTGTATTTAAATTCTTTTGATAATCGCTTAATGCGCTAGAAATACTAGTAGCACGTTCAATTAATGTACTAGCTTGAGATACGACAGCAGCGCGTTTTACAATACTATCTGGCTCTTTCGCCAACTCTTGTAATGCTGTCCAGAATTCTGAAATATCATCATGAAATGCTTCGCCTTCTAACTCACCGAATAAAGTTTCTATCTCTTGAGTCGCTTCGCTTTGTGATTTGTAGAAACCTTCTCGTCCAACTTCTACACGATATGCCTTATCCAAAAACACATCTCTTACCTGACGAATTGTCTGAATATTAGTACCGTATCCAACTTGTAACATAGAGACACTGGAAGCCCCTATTGAGTTATAGATTGTATCTTGTGTTACAATTTGTTGTCTTACATAACCTTCTGTATTGACATTGGCAAGGTTATGACTGACGGTATTCAAACTGGATTGATTGGTTCTTAAACCAGCAACGCCAGTATACATACTTGTCATTATATTTCCCATACTTCACCTAACCTCTTTTATTTCTATACTATTACTGTCTACATCTATAATAAAACGCAGAATACTCTGCGTTATCGTTCTTATTGTTTGGCATCAAACATTCCCTGTTGTGTAAATGGGATATCCTGTGTTGCTGCCGATCTATTATAATGATTCACGGGTGCTACCCTATCACTTTGTATCACATTCATTGTAAATTCAATCATCTCTAATGATTGTTCCAATAATGCCCTATTCTGTAAATTTAACTCCTTCAATCGGAACAGTTTCGTACTGAGCGAATCATGAAGTTTACTTAATTTTTCCTGTTCGACAGGTTGTTTTTCTAACATCGCAATAATTGCCTTCAAATTCAGGTCTTCCACCTTCTTATTCATCACAATCGCGATGTTAGAAATAATTTTACTTCTGTTGTGTTCTAATACTGTGATCTTATCAACAAAATCCTGTTCTACAGTAGTGATGTACTGAAGTTGTTCTAGGTCATTCTTGATAATAATCTGTGCTTTCTGTTCCACCACTGGTAATAGTTCATTGTAGATCTTTTCTTCCTTGTCCAGTGTCTCAATCAACTCTTCAATCAGACTCGCCACTATGAAACCTCTCTTTTCTTACTAATTTCTTTTCACTAACCTTTTATATTTACTTAAATACTTGTGCTAAAATAACTATCAACCATTTTGTTTGCAACTTCTTCAGCAGAAACATTGTATGTTCCCGACTGCATACGCTGCTTAATCTCATTCACTTTATCCCATCTAACATCATCAGTATCTTTTACAGCTTGTTTTGCAACCTGTAAATCTCTACCTAATGTTGAAATCTGAATAAAGTCGGATGAGCTTTTCTTTGTGTTCTTAATATTACTTTTTGCACTGGCTTTCTGATAGATTTGATCCATTTTGTTAATTGAATCGATTCTCATATCCAACCACCAACCCTTCTAACTACTATATAATTTTTATCGACAGAAACAAAAATAACATTAATAATATTTTAAATAAAATAGAAATAGGACTTCCCTCATCTAACTAATTATGAAGGAAATCCTGTTTTTTTAAACATATTTATATTTTTTTACGTCATCAAACTATTTCACACCATCTAAAATATCACAGAAATCAAAAGTTGCAAAATAGTCTTTTGGAGTTTCTGCACGACGGATTAATTGAGTAGAACCATCTTCTTTTAATAATACTTCTGCGGATTTTAATTTTCCGTTGTAGTTGTAACCCATTGCAAAGCCGTGAGCTCCTGTGTCGTGAATTACAAGATAGTCACCCATATCAATCTTTGGAAGCATTCTGTCAATGGCAAACTTATCATTATTTTCACATAGAGAACCTGTTACGTCGTATTTATGATCACATGGTGCGTCTTCTTTTCCTAAAACAGTGATGTGATGATATGCACCATACATAGCAGGACGCATTAAGTTTACTGCACAAGCATCTACACCGATGTACTCTTTATAAATGTGTTTTTCGTGAATTGCTTTTGTCACAAGACAGCCATATGGTGCTAGCATGAAACGTCCCAATTCTGTAAAAATAGATACGTCACCCATTCCTGCTGGAACAAGAATTTTTTCAAATGCTTGGCGAACGCCTTCACCGATTACCATAATGTCATTGGCTTCTTGGTCTGGCTTGTAAGGTACTCCTACCCCACCAGATAAGTTGATGTATTTAATATCTGCACCTGTTTTTTCTTTTAATTCTACTGCTAATTCGAATAAAATAGACGCTAACATTGGATAATATTCGTTGGAAACTGTATTGCTGGCTAAGAAGGAGTGAATACCGAAGTGTTTTACTCCTTTTTCTTTTAATATCTTGAACCCTTCGATTAATTGATCTTTTGTGAAACCGTATTTTGCATCCCCTGGGTTATCCATGATGTCCGTACCTAATTTGAAGAATCCACCTGGGTTGTAACGGCAAAATACTGTCTCTGGAATACCTGCTGTCTTTTCTAAGAAATCAATGTGTGTAAAATCATCTAAGTTAATAAATGCACCTAATTCTTTTGCTTTTACATATTCCTCAGCAGGGGTTACATTAGAAGAAAACATAATGTCGCTCCCTTTAAATCCTGTTGCTTCTGACATCATCAATTCTGTCATGGAAGAGCAGTCTGTACCACATCCTTCTTCTTGAAGAATTTTTAGGATAAATGGATTTGGCGTTGCTTTTACTGCGAAGTATTCACGGAATCCCTTATTCCAAGAAAATGCTTCTTTCATCTTTCTTGCATTTGCGCGGATAGCCGCTTCATCATATAGATGAAATGGTGTTGGGTATTGTTGATTCATCTCTTTTACTTGTTCCAATGTTACAAATGGTCTTTTCATTGTCCATTTCCTCCTTGTAAAATAATTAATTTAATTTTATTGCTGAGCATTTCTTTAAAGACTGAAACAAAGTTTCTGTTTTTTGAATAAAGACATGCTATGTTTTCTTGTTCAATATCTCCCGTTAATACTTCTACAGAGTCTATAATGATTCCAAATTGATTTATTGTAGTATCACTATAATAAAGGGTTGCCCCGTCTAATTTGTAATCCATAGCATCTGTTACAATAACTACTTTATTGCCATTTTGGATTATGTTATTCAATTCCTCTTGGACGGATTCTAGTAACTCCTTATTTGCTGAAACATAAATTCGTTGGTCTACCTTAGAAAGCATATTGAAGATTTGATTCATGACATGTTTTTTTCCTTTAATCGTAACATATCCTTCACATTCAATCTGCTTCTTAGGTGCACTTACCATTAAATCTTTTTGGAGTGTTGTTAAGTTGCGAATAATGTTGGAACTAAAGTCCTTTACTTCTACTGGAGTATACTTTGTGACTTGGCCTTCGATGATGTGGGCAGCTCCTTTTTCTACTAAGCCTGCTAATCCATTATAGGTGTTGGATCTTGAGATTCCAGTCAGCTTTGCCACTTCATAGCCAGTTACTTCTCCATGAAGAAGCATGGTCTCATATATGGTAGCCTCTTGTCTTGTCAAACCAAACTCTAATAACTTTTCTACAAATTCCATTGGTCACCTCTTTCAAAAATAGTATTTCCTTTTAGGAACACTATACTCCTTTATTTATTGAAAGTCAATATCATTTAACAGAATATCTATTTATTGAAAAGAATTATCAACGAACAATTATTTTCGCAAAAAAAATCGTAACAAGCGGAATTTCCTATGAATTAAAAAAGATGACCTCGAACTATCCGAAATCATCTTTTTATTTCTACTTGTGATACTGTTTCATTCTTAATTTCCTTTAATCATACCACATGTCTTACTCATAAAATCATCTGCTGCGGAATAGCCCATTTGTTTTTGTCTGAAGTTAAGCGCCGCAGTTTCAAAGATAATGGCAAGATTTCGACCTGGGCGAACAGGAATTACATAGTTAGAAATTTTATTCCCTAAAATTTCAATATAATGTTGGTCTAAACCTAAACGGTCATATTGTGTTTCTTTATTCCACTCTTCTAAGGTAATAGACATGTCAATTCTCTGAGTCTCTAGAATAGCCTGTACACCAAATAAACGTTCAATATTTACAATACCTACACCTCTAAGTTCGATAAAGTTTTTAATATTTTTTGGTGCTTTTCCAAATAAGGTAGCATCACTTGCCTTATGTATCTCCACTGCGTCATCGGCAATTAAACGATGCCCTCTACGAATTAGTTCTAATGTTGTTTCACTTTTACCAATTCCACTTTCTCCACGGATAAATACTCCTGTACCATAAATATCAACTAAGCATCCATGAATAGTGATAACAGGACCTAATTCTAAGTTTAACCAGCGGATAGCTCCACTTACAAAATGGGAAGTTGACATATCTGTTGATAAGACTGTAATTCCATTTTTCTTTGCAAGCTCCATAAACATTTCATCTGGATGTAATCCTCGACAGAACACAAAACATGGGGCACCTTTTTCAAATACCTCTATATAGCGTTTGCGTTTTGCCTCTTCATCAATTTTTTGAAGAAATGTTACTTCTGCATTTCCTAAAATCTGAATTCTCTGAGAATCATAATAATCTAAAAATCCACTAAATTGTAATCCTGCACGATTTACATCATTGGAATAAAGTTTTGTATCGCGATAACCTTCCTTACCTGATAGCACTTCCAATTTGAAATCATCAATTAACGCGCCTAACAATGCATAATTTTCCATATGTACCTCCATTGTCGCTGATATGTTTTCCATCTTGACTATTGTTTTCGTAATGAATATGTATTACTTCTTACGTTCTTGTTTACCTTATGGTTATAGTCATTGTATAACATAAAAAATGGCTTGTCAATTTAAGCACCTGTTACAATTTTTGAACACAAGAATGTCTCCAAATTATCATATACAGGTGCTTTGATTCTCTTATACTATTTATCTTCGTCTAGCAATGTAACAACTACTTGCTCCATCGTATTCAATGCTTCATCAGAAGGAATATATGTTGTTTTAATTGGGTCACAGATTACATCTAAACCAATTTCTTTTAGCTTGTCATTGATTTTTACAATTCCTTGACCTCCCCATCCGTAAGAACCGAATGCAAACGCTTTCTTATCCACTGGATGCAAGCCTTCCATGTAACATAAAAATGCTGCTACTGTTGGCATCATGTTATTATTTAAGGTTGGAGAACCAACGGCGATATATTTACAGTCTAGTACTTCTGTCATAATATCAGATACATGATTTTCTTTTAAATCATAAAGCTTTGTTTCGATTCCTTTTCTTGCAAAGCCTTCTAATATTGCATGTGCCATCTTTTCTGTTGAATGCCACATAGAATCATAAACGATAAGTGCTTTTTCTTTTGCTTCACCAGTAGCATACTCCTCGTATTTTTGTAAGATATCTGGGATGTGCTTTGTCCAAATAACACCGTGACTTGGTGCGATTACTTCTAAATCAAGGGTACGAACAATTTCTAATGCTTTTGCAGCTTGTTTTCCGTAAAGCATTAAGATATTGGCATAATATTTCTTTGCTTCTTGGAATACTTCTTCTAAGTTCACATCTACATCGAAATGTTTGCTAGACGCAAAGTGTTGTCCAAATGCGTCATTAGAAAATAGAATCTTTTCTTCTGGGCAGTATGTTACCATATTGTCTGGCCAGTGTAACATTGGAGTTGCTACAAATGTTAAGCTTCTCTCTCCTAAGCTAATTGTTTCGCCTGCTTTTACTGCAAGATATTTATAATCCGTTCCATAGTGAGCTTGTAACCCCTTTAATCCACTTGGGGCACTTGTTACGATTGTTGCATTTTTACATACTTTCATTACTTCGGGAATTGCACCTGAATGGTCCATCTCTACATGGTTTGACACTATGTAGTCAATCTTTTCAGGATCTACAATTGCAGAAATTCGTTTGATTAATTCTTCTGCAAATGGAGCTTTTACAGTGTCAATAAGAGTAATTTTTTCATCAATAATTAGATATGCATTATACGTTGCACCACGATTCGTTGAATACCCATGAAAACTACGAACATTCCAATCAACCGCGCCTACAAAATAAATGCCTTTTTTTACTTCTACACAATTCATATAAGAACCCTCTTTCACTATTTATATTTTACTTTATATCTTATTTATAAAAATTAATAATAGTTACTAATATTATATTTTAAGCTTACATAAGTGTCAATATGATTCGTTGTACATATTTATATACAACTATATCTTTCGCTATTTTTTCATTATCTATGTATTTTTTTTGATTTATTTGTAAAAATATTTGTAATAAAATATCGAAAGTATGTTCTAATTTTTTCAGAAATCGGCATTGTTTTTATGGAATTTTATTACTTGCTGTGCTATAATAGCTTAATATTTGAGTTTTTCAAGGTGATTGAAAAATCATAAGTTGATAAACAAAGGAGTTTTTAAATGGAACAATATAACGGTAGTCAAATTGTTGTTTTGGAAGGTTTAGAAGCAGTTCGAAAAAGACCTGGTATGTATATCGGTAGTACTGGTTCAAGAGGGTTACACCATTTAATCTGGGAAATACTGGACAATGGTATTGACGAACATCTTGCTGGATTTTGCTCCGAAATTCAGATTGTACTAAAAAAAGATGGGGGTATCACCATTCAAGATAATGGTCGTGGTGTTCCTGTGGATATTCATCCTACTAAGGGAATTCCTACTGCTCGAGTAGTTTACACAATTTTACATGCAGGTGGTAAGTTTGGTAACTCTGCATACAAGGTATCGGGAGGTCTTCACGGTGTTGGCGCCTCGGTTGTAAATGCCCTCTCTACCAAGATGACAGTTGAGATTAGACGTGATGGTCAAATCTATCAAGATGCTTATGAAAATGGTGGACATCCTACCATTGAATTAGAAAATGGTCTGCTCCCTGTAATCGGAAAATGCAGAAAAAATGACACTGGTACAAAGGTTACCTTTTATCCAGACCCTACAATTTTTGAAACGGTAGAATTCAAGGCTGATGTCATTAAGAAAAAATTAAAAGAGATTGCGTTCTTAAATAAGAATCTTAAAATTGTCTTTACAGATGAATATACAGGTACAACTACTACCTATTTAGAAGAATACGGAATTAAAAGTTTTGTAAGTTACATTAATAGAGATTCAGAACCTCTAAATGATGAAGTAATTTATATAGAAGGAACAAGCGGGGATATTGAAGTCGAAGTGGCTTTTCAGTATACAAAGAACTACACAGAACAGATTAACTCCTACTGTAACCGCATCAATGTTGTGGACGGTGGAACGTTAGTTACTGGTTTTAAAACAGCTTTAACTCGTGTTATGAACCAATATGCACGAGAACTTGGTGTGTTAAAAGATAAAGATGAAAACTTTGATGGTCGTGATATTCGTAATGGTTTAGTCGCAATTATTTCCATTAAACACCCAGATCCACAGTTTGAAGGACAAACGAAAACGAAACTTGGGAATACCGATGCGAAAACTGCAGTTGATGATGTATTCAGTACACAAGTGCAACGATATTTTGATAAAAATGTAGACGAGCTTAAGAAAATCTTAGATAACTCTATGAAATCTTACAATGCTCGTAAGGCTAGTGATAAGGCTAGAACTGCAGTCCTAAAATCTATCAATGATGTAGATACTCGTAGTAAATTAGCTTCTTGTTCTTCTAAGAAACCGGAAGAATGTGAAGTATATATTGTCGAAGGGGATTCTGCGGGTGGTACTGTTAAGACAGCACGTAATCGTAAGACACAAGCGGTATTACCTCTACGTGGTAAGATTTTAAATGTAGAAAAAGCTACTTTAGATAAAATTTTAGTAAATAATGAAATCAAATCTATGATTGCCTCCTTTGGTTGTGGAATCGGTGATGAGTTTGATATTACAAAGTTAAAATATGATAAGATTATTATCTTAACGGATGCCGATGTGGACGGTGCACATATTAGCACATTATTACTTACCTTCTTCTATCGCTTTATGCCAGAGTTAATCAAAGCGGGAAAAGTATACCGTGGTCTTCCACCACTATATAAGGTTGATTACGAAAGAACGGAACCAGGTAAAAAGGGTAAAAAGAAAAAATCGGAATACATTTTCAATGACTTCGAATTAGAGAAATTTAAGCGTATACCTGGTAATAAAATTACTAATGTACAGCGTTACAAAGGTCTTGGTGAAATGGATGCAGAACAGCTTTGGGAAACGACGCTAGATCCAGAACAAAGAATTCTTGCACAAGTAACGATTAGTGATACCGTTGAAGCGGACGAAATCACTACAACACTTATGAGTAGTAACGTTCCACCTAGAAGGGCGTTTATTATGGAAGAAGCGAAGTATGCGAATATTGATATTTAAGGTGTTATGTTCAAGATATCACAAAATATCATAAGGAATATCGTTTCATTTTGAAATTTATAAAATAATTTATCTGCAATAAATACAGTGAGGTACGATGAATGAGTAAGATTACAGAAAATATCATCCAACTGGATTTCTCGGAGGAAATGCGAAATTCTTATCGTGATTATGCGTTAAGCGTTATTATTTCTCGTGCACTTCCAGATGTTCGAGATGGTTTGAAACCTGTACAACGAAGAATCTTATATGCAATGAAGGAATTGGGATTAAGCCCAGATAAGCCACATAGAAAAAGTGCGCGTATCGTCGGGGATACCATGGGTAAATATCACCCTCATGGTGACTCTTCTATCTACGATGCGTTAGTGCATATGTCGGAAGATTATTCTTTACAGATTCCACTTGTAGATGGACATGGTAACTTTGGTTCCATCGACGGTGATGGCGCTGCTGCCATGCGTTATACAGAAGCACGTTTGTCACATGGGGCAATTGCGTTATTAGAACATTTGGACAAAGGTCTAGTAGAGTTTCTACCAAACTTTGATGAAAGTGAAAAAGAGCCTAGCGTATTACCTGCTATGCTTCCTAATTTATTGATAAATGGTACTACTGGTATTGCCGTAGGTATGGCAACAAACATTCCTCCTCATAATCCTTGTGAGGTAATCAATGGAGTAATCGCTTACATGGACAATCCTAATATTACGATCGAACAGTTGATGGCATATATTCCTGCTCCAGATTTTCCAACAGGAGGTACCATTGTAAATAGTGCTGATTTGAAGGATATCTATGAATACGGCGAAGGTCGTATCAAGGTTCGTGCAAAACATGAGATTGAGCAAGGAGAATATGGTCGAAAAAATATTATTATTACTGAGATTCCATATACGGTTGCTGGTAACAAGACAAAGTTAGTAGAAAGTCTTTCTACTTTAATGAAAGACAAAGTATTTGATGAAATTTATGATGTTCGCGATGAGTCCTCTAAAGAGGGAATTCGTATCGTAATCGAAGTGAAGAAAGAACGTGACATTGAAAACTTATTAAATGGTCTTTATCGCAAGACTCCTCTAGAAGATACTTATAGTGTAAATCTTCTAGCTGTTAAGGAAAAACAACCAATTACATTTAATTTGAAATCTCTTCTTTCTGAGTTTGTTACATTCCAGATTGAATTGTATACAAAGGAATATGAACATTTACTTCAAAAAGCGAACCAGCGCTTAGAGATTGTAAAAGGTTTAATTCGTGCAACAGATGTAATTGATTTGATCATAGAGATTTTACGTGGTAGTTCTTCTGTGAAACAGGCTAAGGCTTGTTTGATGAATGGGGATATTACGGATATTAAGTTTAAGTCTGAGACTTCTAAAAAACAAGCGATGGAACTTGATTTTACAGAACGTCAGGCAGAAGCGATTTTAACCATGCAATTAAGTAAGTTAATTGGTTTGGAAATCTTGAAGTTACATGATGAAAGTGATGCTTTAATTCGTGATATTGAACATTATACAACGGTATTAGGTGACCGTAAGGAACTAAATAAGGTGATTAAGCAAAGACTTCGTGGCTATAAGAAGATGTTTCCTCAAGAAAGAAAGACTTCTCTTGCAAATATGGGCATTAAGGATTATGTTGAGGAAATTAAGATTGAAGATTTATATATCTTAGTAGACCGTTTTGGTTATACAAAGTCTATTGATGCAGCAAGCTATGGACGTTTAGGTGAGGAAACATTGAAGGAATATGTACATCGCGTTCCAATTAAGAATACAGATAAACTTTGTTTATTTACGGCGGAAGGAAATATGTATCAGATTAAGGTATCTGCGATTCCGAGATGTAAGATTCGTGATAAAGGGACGTTGATACACAACTTGTGTAAGGTTGGAAAAGAGGATATTTTAAGATTTGTTTCCTTTGAGTCATTGTTTGAAAGTATGGTATTCTTTGCTACGAAGAGTGGTTATGTGAAGTTAGTGTCTGGTGCTGAGTTTGAGACGAATCGCCAGATGATTGCTGCTACAAAGTTAGAAGATGGCGATTTGGTAGTTGGTATTGATTTTATCTCGGCTCATAATTATACGTCGGATATGATGAAAGTTATTTTGTTAACAGAAAAACGTGCGTCATTGGCATTTGCGCTTAATGAGGTGAAGGAGTATAAGAAAGGAAGTCGTGGGGTGCAAGGTATTAAGTTAGATGAGAAGGATAGTCTGGCTTATGGATGCGTGGTTACCCCTGAGACGGAAGTGTTCTCGTTTGAGGATAAGCAGTATAGTGTGAAGAAGGTTCGTGTAAAGAAAAGATTAGATAAGCCAACGAAGTCGCAGATTGAAATTTAGGAGCTTTTAGTTAAATCTTTTTTCATTGAAACCAGAAAAAAACTCTGCCACATAATTCTGATTTATGTAGCAGAGTTTTATTTCATTACTTCTTCTGTTCGGCAAAATAATACTGCACCGCATATTTAAAGGTATCATATAAAAATGATGTTGCTTCTTTTGCCACTTTACTTTCTGGATTCGACTGTTCAAATGCATGATAACATCCGTCAAACACTTTAAAATGTGTTATTACTCCTGCCTTTTTTAGATTCTCTATGTATGTAATAGTCTCATCTCGAAATGGCTCTAGACCTCCAACAAATGTACAGGTTGGCGGTAAATTGCTATAATCTGTTTCTCTGGAAGGTGCTGCATATTTTGAAACATTGTCTGCCTGGAAATCCTTTCCTAAATAATATTTCCATCCTTTATAGTTTAACTCGGAACTCCATACAGGTGCATCATTATCGGTTGCAGAATCGGTATTCATTCGATCATCTATCATTGGATATAATGGCATCTGAAATGCAATATTCACTGTATCTCGATCTCTTGCATACAAAGTTAATGCAGCGGTCAGTCCTCCTCCCGCACTATCACCACCGACCATAATCTGATTAGAACGAACACCTAGTTTCCCTGCATTACGTTTCAACCATAAAAGTGCCACATAACAATCTTCAAATGCCGCTGGATATGGTGCTTCTGGTGAAAGTCGGTAATCTGGCGAAACAATAACACATCCACTCTCTTTAATAAACCGTTCTATAAAGCGAATGTCCATCTCGGGAATGCCCATGGCATATCCACCTCCGTGAATCCATAAAAGTCCAGGAACATCTTTTTTTACTTCTTTTGGTCTGTAAATGCAGATTCTTAATTTTCCCCCATCTTTTCTTTCAATCCAACGTTCTTCATAATGGAGTTCCTTATTGCTGCATTTTCCTGCTATCACTTTTCTCATTATCTTATTGGTAATTTTACAATTTCGTTTTGAATAATAACGTTTCACCAAACTGCCTAATAAACCCTCTTTTTTTATTTCTGGGTCAAGTAAATGCTCATCAAATTTCATACCCTATTTTTCCTCCCTTGTCTTAAATATACTTCCCCCTAGTTTTCATCATATGTACTAACATTTTATCTATCCTTTTTGTAATTATAATACATATAATAGCATTTATCTAGGATTGACATATATTTAAGACAGAAAGAGAGATTGCATATACTTCAACTTGTGAATTCACATTTCCAAATACTGCATTTATCCAATTCGTACCACACGGTCTGCGCCTTCGATAGTAGAAAGCCTGTGGGCAATAATAATGGTTGTTTTATCCTTACTTACCTTATCCACTGCTTCCTTAATCAAAGCTTCCGATTCAGAATCCAATGCTGCCGTTGCTTCATCCATAATCAAAATAGGAGCATTTTTAAGGATTGCCCTCGCAATAGCAATTCGCTGACGCTGTCCCCCTGAAAGCATGGTTCCACGTTCCCCTACCAGCGTGTCGAATTGATGCTCCATATTCATAATAAAATCATAGGCATTTGCCTGTTTTGCTGCCTCAATGATTTGTTCTTTTGTAGCCGTTACACATCCATACCTAATATTATCTAATATACTTCCATTAAAAATATACGCATCTTGTGGTACATAAGCAATCTGTTCTCGCAACTGATCCAGCTGCATGCTTCCCATACTTCTTCCTGCCACGGAAATGATACCTTTTTTCACTGGATAAAAGCCAAGAAGCAGTTTGGCAAGAGTACTTTTTCCACTTCCACTTTCCCCAACAATTGCTACGGTTTCATTTTTGTTGATATTTAAATTAAAGTCACGGAATACATAGTCATCCGTCTCTGGATATTGAAAAGATACATTGCGAAATTCTACATAACTTAAATTTTCGCCTGCTGGCATCTTTGGCACTTCCTCTTCTGGGAGTGCAAGAAAACTGTCAACACGGTTGGTTCCTGCAAATCCTTCAAATACCATAGGAAGGTACTGACAAAAAGATTTGAAAGATTCATTTAAAATAATCTGCATGCTCATGATTCCTAAAATATTACCATATGTGGTTTCTCCTTTTACAACTAAGATATTTGCCACCAGTAAGAATAGGACGGTATTTACCATTGATACCAAAAAGGTGTATGCATTGTGCATACCATTTACTCTTGCTTTCTCTAGGTTCTTTTTGCTCATGTTTTCATTGGCATTATAATATTCGTTTCCTAATACCCTGTCCATAGAGAACATGCGAACTACCAAGATACCACTCAATAGATTCATCAGCTTTTCGCTCATGGTACTTAGGTTTTCCTGCACTTGTTTGCTCACTGCTTTTACACGGTTGGAAAATTTAAGGTCACCGTATAAACTGATAAGATCAAAGGCGATCATAATTAAGGTCAATTTCCATTCAAAAAAGAACATGGGAATCATGTAAGTAATGATCTGGATAAACGGAGCGAAAGTTCGGCGGAATCTTGCAGTAATTACTCCCATCATTTTATCTGAATCATTGGTAATAACAGACATAATTTTTCCACTATGCACTTTTTCAAAATACGGTACTGGCAGTTTTAATATTTTATAAAATAGTTCTTTTTTTGCATCTCGATACGCAAGTTTTGCCACTCGGTTATATAAGTATTGGCAGGAAGGAATCAAGATTGTTAAGGTGATTATGTAAGCCACCAAAATCGTAACCACTTCATGAAGAGAACCCATGCTATTAATATTTCCTGAGTCCACAAATTCTTTCAAAAGAACAGAGCTTACAACTCCAATGCTTGTATTTCCAATTGTCATTCCTACAATACCAAAATAGTACCAAAAACTTCTGCCCTTTACTGGACGCATCGTACTTGCAAATTCCTTAAATACTGGCTTCATCTTCTTCTCCTTCCACCAACTGTTTCGTATATAGTCTTGCATAGGCACCATTTTTCTTAAGCAGTTTATCATGGCTTCCTGTCTCCACAATTTTTCCTTTATCCAGCACATAAATCACATCAGAGTTGATGATTGTGGATAGTCTGTGGGCAATTGTCATAACTGTTTTGTCTTTTGCATAAGTTTCTAATGCTTTCTGCAATAGCTTTTCCGATTCCACATCTAATGCAGAAGTCATTTCATCTAATAACAGAACAGGTGCGTTCTTTAAAAATGCCCTGGCAATAGCGATACGCTGGCACTGCCCGCCTGATAATTTCACACCTCGTTCTCCTGCAAAAGTATCATATCCTTCTGGAAGCTGTTCAATAAAACCGTCTGCCTGTGCTAATCTTGCTGCTCGTTTTATCTGTTCTCTTGTGGCACCTGGACATCCAAAGGCAATATTTTCTGCAATACTGCATGGGAACAAATACACTTCCTGTGGCACATATGCAATTTGTTCTCTTAACGCTTGGTTATTCCATTTGGAAAGCTCAGTTCCGCAAAACTTCACCTCGCCACTCTGATAGGAATACAATTTGGAAATAATTTTAAACAGCGTACTTTTTCCAGAACCGCTGGCACCAACGAATGCTGCCATTTTTCCTTTCTGTACTTCAAAAGAAAGGTCTTGTAATACAGGCTGTCCTTTTTCATAGGCAAAATCCACATGTTCAAAGGATAATATGGTTCCTTTGGATGCTTTTGTTCCTCCTTTGTAAGTGCCGTCTTGTTCTTCCTTAGAATCTAAAATCTGATTTAGACGTTTTACACAGACAAATACTTCTTTGTATGCGGCAATAAGCACTGGGAATTCTGCCATTGGCTCTGTGATTTTTCCTAGCAGCACTACAAAGGCAACGAAATCTCCACTAGAAATCTGTCCTTGGAAGGTGCTTACAAATCCCATTACCATACATACTAAAGTAGGCAGGAATTTCAAAATATCTGTCATTGGGAACGTAACTGCTAATATTTTCTGCCTCTTTAATGCCTGTCTGGTCAGCTCGTCCATTTTGTCATCAAATTCTTTTGTAAATTCGCCTTTTAGGTTATAGGCTTTTTGAATATAAACTCCTGAGATACAATCATTTGCTATCTCCATTGCTTCATCTAATTTTTTCTGATGTTTGTCAAAAATCTTTGAGATCGGATTGATAACAATTTTTACAAAGATAAAGACAATGACGGTTAAAAATACGCAGCATAATACTAATTTTAAATTAATGAAGGCAAGGTAGATAAATGCTGTTGTAAATTTAAAAAGGGCGGAAAGTAGTTCTGGGAGAGAGGACTCTAAGTTGCTTTGAATCAAGTCCACATCTCCGTTGATTTTATTTAACAAGGTTCCACTATGTACCTGTGAAAAGAAGTTGTATTCCAAATGTGTGATTTTAGATACAATGGCATTACGCAGGTTTTTTACACATTGAATGGAAAATCTTGCACTTGCATAAGTCTGTAGATAAGAAAAGATACACCCTCCAATAGTCACAAGCACTGCCATTAATAAGTACTTTGAAAGGTTCTCATTTATGTTCTGCCCATCATCTACTATATTCCTTGCCATCTCTACTACATACAATCCAATCATGGATACAATAACTGTCGCAATCAGATGAATGGAGAAATAGAGCCAGTTCTTCTTATCTTGTCCAATGATTTTTATTACACTATTCTTCATATAATCCTCACTTAACTATGTTATAAGTTGCTGTATAATAGGTTCATGGTATCCGCTTCGATGGAAATGAGCTTCGCCATGTTTTCTTTGATAAGACTTAAATTCTCTTTTTTCGGTGCAATGTTATTTTTCAGAACCGTAAATCGCATGGATTCTGTGATTTTCACAAGCTTATGGTTTAAAGTGCTTAAATTCAGCTCTTTGGAAAGAAGTTTTTTCTGTTCCAATTCTTGAATTCGTAAGTCCATTAGGTGCTTATGTTCATAGATGCAGTGGAACATGCGGTAATCGATGTTTCCTTTGTTTACTTCAAAGAGTAAGTCCGACATTGCCAATACTCCTTGGTAGACATCGAATCCACCAAGTGTATCACCTAACTCGATGAAATAGTCCATTTTTTTGTTAGACTGCTGACAGTCGATAAATTCTTTGATCCAGTATTTCATCGTGTCTGGATTTAATTCTACTTTTACGTTCTGTTTTACACGATGCAAGGTGATCATGTATTTTACATCTTTTCCCTTTTCCTCTTTTAGAATTCGCTCTAAATCTGGAGAGAAGAAGGCATTAATATAATCTTGGAAAGGAATATCCAAAATATTGATTGCCCCATTTTGTGCATAATCTACTTGTTTTAATACCTTTTCATCTTTGTCATATCCAATAATCATGGAAGAATGGCAAAATGGCGTTGGTCCAAAATAGTGGGTTGTGGTTAATTTGGATACGTCAATGTTGGAGTAGACATATAAATCCTTATCAATCCACTGAATAACAGCATCTATCAAGGTATCTGGTGTCAGATCCCAAAAATGATCGTCAACTGGATATTCATCCATTAATAAGTTTGCGCCACGATAGCCCATTTTGAAAGTATCAATTGGCCAGATAGTCATATACTGGCTACGGTAAAAATGATCTCCGAATAATCCGGGATCGTCTAAATATTTTTTATAAAACAACATCTGAATAAAGTTATTATGAATCCAGTTCATTCCAGTATCGTTCATGCATAACATAGATAACTTATCTGCTGCAAATAAAGAGTAATATACTGGTGGCGGAATCACTAATCCTAATTGTTTTTTGTTTTTTTCCTGTATAGTATCCATAGGCACCTCCTGTTTGTTTTCTGTCCTAGTTTTCTTAACATATTTGCTCGGTCACATGGTTTGTGTCTGCATTTTATTTATATGGATAGAATTTTTTCAATTTTCCATTCTGAAGAGGAGTTACATGTTCCACAAACGTAATGTTGACTTCATAGTCATCGCCCAGCTGTTCATGAATTCTGCTGCACACATACCAAGAAACCTCGTCTGTGTACTGCACTCCTTTGGCAAATACCAGTTCAAATTTTTTCAGTTCTCTTTGGAATACTTGATACTCATGAATGACCACTCCAAACTTATCAAATGCATCCCATAAAATACGGTCAAAGAAATAATTTCCTAAAATCTGCGTTCCTGTAATCAAGTCTGTTTCTCGTCCGCCTCTTAAAGAAATGATTTCATTATCATCCCCACAGGCACAAGGAATCTGTTCTGGTTTTCCACAGTCGCCATTTACATACTTAATAATAGGCATGTATTTGTTGAGCAGGCTTGTAAGTACCAACTTGTCATATCCATCTTCGTGAATGGAATCTGGCAAAATATAATCCTGTGTATGAAGCCTTTGTTCCCCACAGTCTAAGGCAACGCACCATGTTTCTCTTGTTCCGTAATTATTAAGGGTGCGGCACTGGAATGTTTCTTCGATAATCTTTCTGCTTTCGGTATCTACATTTTCGCCATGGAATTCCATGAATTTCAGTGCTCCGTCATTTTTGTAATCAATCTTTCCTTCCTGAATCAACATTGCAAATTTAGTCAGAAGGGAAATCGGTCCTGCAATCCATCTTGGCTGCAATGCGATTAATTTATAAAAGTTTGCGATTACTTCACTGTCCTCTACGTTATAGAACTTTCCTACCTGTTCCTCCATTTCATTGTTGAATAAGTTGCAGTAATTATTCACATTTACGTCGGGATCAAATAAACGTCTCTGCTTCCAAATATTAAAGGCAAGCAAGGTTCTTTCTGTACTTGTCTTATAACATTTCAGCACATTTCCTGAGCTTCCGCTTGTTACTTCCTCAAATATTTGTTCCTGCTTTGGATTATCAGAAAAATAGATATCAGGATTATTTAAAATATCCTGCTTGGATGTATATGGGAGACTTTTGTAAATCTCCCGTATATCATCATGATACACATCATATTGCAAATCTTTCTGTACTCTCTTATAAAATTCATTATGTTCAGACAGATAGATAAGTAAGCTTCTCAGTTTCTCAAATTTCTGCTCCTTTCTCATGCATTTGCCTCCTTTTCTGAAAGCACTTTCACAAGATAATCACGTACAGATACATATAAATTGATGTCCTCACTTTCCATATACACATCCATATCAAAGGCAATTCCAAAGCGTTGTTCTATATTTACTACCAGTTGCATAAAATCAATGGAATTGAAGTTCAAATCCGTTACCAGATTGGTTTTCTCGTTAAATTCAATTCCCTCAGCAAATAGATTTTTTGTCTTTCGTATTTCCTCAATTAGTTTGGTTTCCATCTCACTCATTTTGCTTTTCCCTCTCTTCTAAAATATGTTCTGCACATTCTCTTAACTGCTTTCGATCCACTTTTCCGTTTGGATTTATTGGAAGCGCTTTCATTTTTAAGCATAAAGAAGGAACTGCATAGCGAGGAAGCATATCCTGAAGCATAAGCTTTCTCTCATTTTCGGATACTTCCTTGTCTGTCTGTTCTTCTTCTGCATAGAAACAGAATATATTTTCCTGCACAAATACGGCTGCTGCCTCTCGAACCCCTGTCTTTAACATGGCAAACTCTACTTCATTTAAGCTGACGCGGTTTCCATTAATTTTAATCTGGGCATCTTTTCTGCCTTCAAAATAATATTCACCATTTTCAATCTTGGCGTAATCGCCTGTATGATACGTTTCTTCCAATACATCGTTGATTCGTTCTTTTTGGAATTTCTTTTCTCCCATGTCATTTAAGTATCCTTCGCCTATATACTGTCCATAAATGACAATTTCACCAACACCATCTTCCATATCTGCCAGATATGCATGCCATCCAGGTATGGTATTTCCAATGCTGACAATATCTGTTGTATGCTCATTGTAATCCTCTTTTGTTACCACACGGTAAAAGCAGAAACAGGTGGTCTCAGTTGGACCATATGTAGAAACCACTTTCAAATTAGGCACTTCCGAAAATAAATGTTCGATTCTCTTTCTATGAATCTTGTCTCCGCCAAAGCGAATCATTCTAAGCGTTTTTAGATACTCATTGGTAAATTGATTGGTTCGTTCTAATAACTCCAAAAATTGTGGTACAACATTTAAAAATGTAATCTCATAGTCCTTTACCACTACACCAGGTCTTAGTTTTTCCGTTATCGTTGGAAATGGTACCAATGTTACACCATGCATTACTCCACCAAAGATGTCCACAAGGCTCATATCAAAATACAGTGGTACATATTGTCCATTCCGATCTGATTCGGAAAAACCAAATTCACCTGATGCCCATGTACAGAACACTTCAAATGCCTTTCGTTTAATTTTGCATCCTTTTGGCAACCCCGTTGTTCCAGAAGTAAACAGGATGTAAGCAATATTTTCCTCATATACTTTCTGAATCTTTGCTCCTTCGTAATGTGCTGTCTCTTCCTTTGCCTCTTCTACGCTCAGTACTGGATATTCCTGTATCTTAGCAAGTTCATCTCGGGCTGGACAAATTACAAGATCGGGCTGAAACTGCTCTGCCATGTACCGCTTCCGCTCCAATGGTAATTCAGGATTGATAACGCAAAACGTGCTTCCTGTCAGATAGGCTGCAAGAATAGCACTGTACGAGATAAATTCCTGTCTTACACTTAGGAGCACTCGACGGCATGTTTTCTCTATATATAACGAATTAAAGTAAGAACAATACTTGCGTAAATCCCTATAGGTATACTGTTCTCTTTTTCCTATTACAAACGGCTTATCCTCCAACAAATTCATTTGACTTATCAAACTGTCCCACATGTTGAATGCCTCCTTCTTTCAGTATGAAAGTTTTCTTACTGTCGCGACGTAAAAAAGCTTCTCATACTATAGCCGTTTAGAAATGGGTTTTGTTCGGGTTTTTATAAAGTTTTTTTATTTTTTTTAAAATTCTCTGAATCTTTTCGGAAATCGTACTTTTGCTTTTTCCCTGTAACTTAGCAATCTCGGTAACCGTTAATCCATCAATCACATGAAGTTCTATGATTTTTAGTTCTTCTGTTTTTAAGGAAACCAGAACTCGATGTAATTCCTCGTCTTCAATGGTATCTAAAAAGTGCATACCTTCTTCTATATTGTCTTCATAAAATAAGATTTGTTCTGGAATTTCCATTGCTCGGTGCTCTTCATATCTTCTATGGCTTTTGAAATACTCCTTGTCATATTCATACACAAGTGCAATATCCTTTTCGTCCATTCCCTCCTTTTTCAAAATACTTTCTGTCTCCATCCATTTTTCATCAAATTTTTTTTTTCGTATCCATGATTGTAACTCATAAAAACGACCTCCTTATTATGATTTTTAGGGTGACTTTTACTTCACCTTGCATACATGATAAAGAGTGTCTAATTTAAAAAATACCCATAATAATTACACATATTTCGACAAAATTATTGGCTATATTTATTGACAGAATAGGATTGACTTTTGTGCAGAATTACAATGATAGCAATTACAATATGAACAAAGCGGAATTTCCTATGAATTAAAAAAAGTGCCAATAGAAATAATCATTTTGATTACTCTATTAGCACTTTTCTCTTCCGTTCTCTATTCGCCTATCACCTTCGGTTTACAAGAGCAGCCAATCCCCAAACTATCTGGTCCAATATGACAAGTAATCGCCAACGCTAAATCATCACACAACACTTCTAAGTCTGGAAATGCCTCCTGAATCTGCTGTACCCACTGTTCCGTAACTTCCTTATTACTACTAGATGCTGCCAACAGATACAATTCTCCTGCTTCATACGCTTCCTTAAAATTCGTACTTAACTCTTCTTTCATCGCCTCGATCATACCAATCTTCGCCTTCTGAAATCCTCTACACTTCTTATACACGTCCAATGTTCCAACATCGAATTTCATAATTGGTTTAATATTCAAAATGGAAGCAACAGTCGCTACTGATGGTTTTACCCTTCCCCCCTTTTTTAAATATTCAAGGGTACTTAAACTTACATACATAATCATATTTCCACGATTTGCATCTAAGGTACGTTGGATTACTTCTGCATCATATCCAGCTTCCATAAGTTCTAAGCCATCTAAAATCATACGGTGTAGCGTAGTGGATACTCGTCCACTATCTACGACAAACACTTTTCCTCCATAAGGTTTCTCACTTGCAAGTGCTTTTGCTGTCATATAAGCCCCACTAAGTCCACTACTAATTGGAATATATAATATCTGCTCGTATTCCTTTAACAACTCATCCCACATATCCGTTAATTCCTGTGGCGAAGGCTGAGATGTGGATACATCCGCCCCTACTCCTAATTTTTCATAGACAGCATCTCTTGCAATATCTACGTCCTCATAATATGTGATGCCATCCATACAAAATGGCATTGCCAATACTTTTATGTTCTTCTGTTCTGCTTCTTCCTTTGATATTCCACTGTGACTATCTGTCATAATTACCATTTTCTTCACTGTTCACTTCACCATTTCTTCTAAATTTTATCGTTAATCCATTTTTCTTTTGTATCAATATATTCTATAAGCAATTATAATTCGAAACTTTTTGAAATCAATAAACTTCATTCTTTTTTTAGATTTTTAAGAAATATACTACGATTTTGTATACCATACTATCCCCTATTTCTACCATATCTATGCGTAAAAAATAACCCTTTAAAATAGACATTCCCCATATTTTTGTCCATTTTAAAGGGTCTCTAATTCACTCTATTCATTTTACACTTGTTCCCAATTTCATCCACAAGTATACCTTTCCTCAATTTAGTACGATTCCTACAGTATACTCTACTGTTCGTAATTCTTTAGTATTAATTGTAATCCCTTTCTGCACATGCTACTTTACTGTTGTTACTTTACTGTACTCCCACTTAATAGCTGACCATACACTAATAACGCAAATGCTACAACACCATACATCTAATCATCCTCCTTATATCTATTTAGATAAAATGTTTACTGGAAACACTTTCATTTTAAGACTTTTATGCAATAAATACAATAGGACTTATTACTTTTGTATATTTCCTCATAATATTAACGAAATTTATTAGTAAATATTATAGATAATATAAAATATTTATATAATGTTCCTTTTTTTCGAGTTTCTTCAACTCCAAAATTCTTCCATTTGTTGTTTCGTTAAGTGCTTTGAAAATTCAATTTTTAATTGCAAAAACCACTCTACTTCCCATAATACTTGGAATAGGATTGCTCGGTTCTCAAATTCAATTCGCTCTGCTGGCATGGAACCTTGTTCAAAAGTCTGTCTCAATTCTTCAAACTCTTTCAATAACTTTGTACCATCATTTGTTTCATGTAAGTACATAGAAATCTTCATCAAATATGCAGCCATCGCAGTAGCCTGTGGTGTATGATAATCTAATCTCTGTATCAAAGAATAAATTCGCTCAATTACCGTAAGCTGAGTTAATCGTAATTCCATATATTCAATAAAGTACTGGGTATCCGCTAAGAATGTATTGTTATGGTTCTCATATGCTAAGCGCACAGAATGTTGGATATATAAGTGTAGTTCTTGGATTTTTATAATCTCACCACGTTTGTCTGGGTCGCATAATTGAACGGATAGTTCTTCTAAGATCTGTCTTAGTCTTTCTTCAATATAGCGTTGACTACGCTTAATTTCTTTTACATTTCTTGGAATGTAGACATTGGTTAATGCTCCTACGGAGATTCCGATGATAAGGAGTAGAAATTCATTCAAGATTTCATTTACACCCATCACTTGAAATGTTAGAAAATGCGTGGTAAGAACTGAGTTTATTGGTATCCCCTCTTGCAAACCAAAGAGTTCACACAAGATAACAAATACAAAGAGAAATACACCAAAACTTCCTGCTGAATAGCCAAATATAGAAAAAATAATCCACGCTAAAATCATAGCAAGAATAAATGCTAATATTCTTCGACCTGCTACTACTAGCGTTTCTTTTTTTGTATTTTGTACGGAAAGCAGCGTGATAATTCCTGCTGCTGTTCCGAAAGAAAGTTGTAGTAGATTTGCTATGATAATAGAAATAGCTGCCCCTATTGCAATTTTAAATGACTTAATATAATTCATCCTGTTACGTTCTTTCATTCTGTCTGACCTATTAGGTGTTTATATGATTGTATGCCAGACTACAAAGCCCTCTACAATCTTCATACAAATACCTACTTCCTATAATTTCTTAGGATTAGTATGTGCACACTATCAATAAATTAACAGCCACACCTTTTGTTTTTACTGCATTCGAAGTCCATCCATAATATTTTCCTTGGTAACTTTTCTTGATGCATAAAACATCCCTATGGATATTATAATGACCATACCTAAAATTGCAACTCCATACACTAGAAGTGGAATCTGGAATGTATGGTAGAACGCAACCGCCATGCTTCCATAAAACCAATATAATAATAGTAGGCTGATTGGAATTCCATAAAGTAATGCTTTTAGTCCATAGAATAGACTTTCAAAATAAACCATTTTCTTAAACTTCTTCGGTTCCATTCCAACGGATTTTAAGACGGCAAATTCGCGTCTTCTAAGTTCAAAGCTGGTTGAAATCGTATTACATAAGTTTGCAATGCATATTAGGGCAATCAGAACGATAAATCCGTCTGCAAATACAATAAATACAGTGACTAAGCTTTGTTGTCTTGCTTGGTGCTCTTTGTAGTTATCGATAAAAATATCTTCTTCTGGTACTCCTACATTTTTCATAATTGTCTCAATATCATCTTGAATATCTAACGCATTTCTACCTGATGTTTTTAGGTAAATTTTATTTTCTAGTACATAAGAAATGTCTGATATTTCTTTTGATGATTCTACATACTGTTTCGCTAAAGACTTCACTTGTGCCTCTGTTGTCACTAGAATAATACGAAAACATTGATAATTTTCAATTCCCATTGGATATTGGTCGGTTACCGCAAGAAGGTTCGGTTTCCAGTTCCATCCTTCTGATGTTAAGGTTATGCTGTCACCTGCTTTTACATCTAACAGTTCATAGGAGCCATATACCCCACTAGTCGGAACAAGGAGCGAATTAATTAAAATCACTGGCTCGTCTTTTAATTCCTCTATTTTCTTTTTGGAAACACCAATTGAACTTGCATATTGTTGAAATTCTTCTTCCCCTAAACCATAAACATCTACTCCAAAACGAAACTCTTCTGAATCCATATCCATTTCATAAGTCTCTTGCACTTCCTCTATCGTTAAAAAGTCCATAGTCTCTTTTGAAGCAAACCTTAATGCATTTTCTTTATCCATGTATAAGTTTAACCATGTGTTATACATCTTAGATGATTGGATTACACCATCTACTTGTTCGATCTGAGTATAGATTTGCTTTACTTTTTCATCCGTTAAGGTTCCCTGATTATACATCCATATTTCCATATCATAATTTCCAATATCCATAACCGTTTCGTAGTCTTCTGCAAGTACACTCATAAAGGTGGTAAGGGTTGTAAATAGTACAAATGTAATCATAAGAGAAAAGGTTAATGCACGATACTGTCTCTTATTTCTCTTCTGATTTTTCAGTGCAAGTTCGCCTTCAAAACCAAATAGTTTTCTAGTTATCTTGGCTGTCTTAACCGTATTGGCAGAATAACTGATATCCTTTCTTGCCATGATGGAATCCATTGTTGACATCTTGGAAGCACGTTTTGCTGGAATCCATGCAGATAAGAAAATAGTACATAAAGATACGATAACCACAATTACTGCCATAGCCCCTGTAAATTCTAATGTTAGTGGAACTGTAGTATCAATACCTCTTTGAAATGCTAATCCAATAAAATGAAAGGTAATTCCTAACCCTGCTAAACCTGATAAAATTCCCACTGGAATACAAATAATACTTAGGATACCCGCTTCAAAAAGTACAGCTTGCTTCCTCTGCTTCCCTGTAGCCCCTACACTAGACAACATCCCAAATTGCTTACTTCGATCGGTTATAGAGATAGCAAATGCATTATATATTAAACTAATGGTCCCTAACATAATTACCATCATTAAAAAGATTCCAACTGAACGAAATACAATACGCATATTATTATTTCTTGTAATTCCAGAGTAACTTAAAAGATGATAGTTTAATTCATAGCATTGTTCACTTTCAAACACTTGAATCATCTTGTTCGATACGTGTTTAAAATAGAAGTAGTCCGTTACGATAGAATCCTTTGTAATCATGCTGTCATCTAAACACGTAAATACTGTGTATCCTGGTGATGAATAAGGTTCAAAGTATGGACGTGTTACAATCCCAACGATCTTGTACTTCTTTGTTTCACCATTTGGAATAAATGTTTCTTTCTCTGTATTATCCTCTCCACTTTGAAATGGATTATTTTGAGTCAATGCTTCTGAAAGTGTCCCATCATCCTCTTTTACATATCGATTTCCCATTTTTAAAGAAATGGTATCACCAAGTTTGTAGGTTGCACCACCATTTTCTAATAGGTGACGGCTGATTACGATTTCAGAATCATTTTCTGGCATTCTTCCTTCTTCTAACTGTAAGGAAAGATTTTCGAATGCATCTTTATTCATTGCCAGTACGTGCATATATGGCTTGTAGTCATTGATTGATTTTGAAAAATCCGCATAACCAAGCGAATGTGTTCTCATGTGTAATTCTACATTTTTACCGAAATCAACTTCCTCTGCTACACTTCCTGTGTAAGAAACCTGCCATCTTCCAGTTGACTGTATGACATATTCCTCCGCAAAATGCATAAAGGATGTATAACCTGCACCAACTGCTGTAATCATGGCAACGGAAATAATAATTCCAATCATGGTTACAAGGGTACGCTTGCTATTTTGTTTTAAATGAATTAGGGTAAGTTTCTTTATGATATTCATGCTTGACCACCTGCCCTATTACGAATTCGATGGTCACTTTTCATCATGCCATCTTCGATGGTAATAATACGATCCGCTTGTAATGCAATACTTTCATCGTGCGTAATCATAATGAGTGTTTGGTTGTATTTTTGATTGGATAACTTTAATAGCTCCATAATCTCATCACTTGTTTTGCGATCTAAGTTTCCTGTTGGCTCATCGGCTAACATTATAGTTGGGTTATTAATTAACGCCCTTCCGATGGATACTCTTTGCTGCTGCCCACCTGATAATTGATTTGGTAAATGTTTTCTTCTTTCCTCTAAACCAAGCATATTTATGATGTGGTTTAAGTGAGTTTCATTTACCTTTCTATCATCTAATAACACTGGTAATGATATATTTTCTTCTATGTTTAATACTGGAAGTAGATTATAAAATTGATAAATCAATCCGATTTGTCTTCTTCTGAAAATAGCTAATTTTGTTTCGTCTAGTTGATATAAATCGGTTCCATCCACAATGACTTTACCATTTGTCGGTCGATCTACTCCACCCAGTAGATGCAACAAAGTTGATTTTCCAGAACCTGACGGACCGATAATGGCAACAAACTCTCCTTTATTTACAGTAAAAGAAATATCTTTAATTGCCTCTACTCGTGCTTCCCCTTCACCATATACCTTTTTTAAATGTTCGACTCTTAATACCTCCATACGTTTTCCTTTCTTTATCGTATTTTCTCTTTCTTATTCACTTTGTTGACTATAGTATATCGTGCCTTGGTGACTTTATGGTGACATGGAAAATTACAATTTTGTCACATTACATAACTTTTACTGTTCATAAAATTTGATTTGAAATTCTGTTCCTGTTCCCACTTCACTTGTAACACTAATCGTTCCTTTTTGTCTTCCTACAATCTCTTTCGCTAAAGCAAGTCCAATTCCTACGCTGTTACTGCTTGCATTTTTCCCTTTGTAAAAACGCTCAAAGATATGATATAAATCTGTTTCTATAATCCCTACACCATTATCTTTCACTGTAATATACGTAGATAAACTATTGAATCCATAGGAAATGTGAATGATACCATGTTCACCTGTATGCTCAATACAGTTTTTCACAATGTTGCTAAACGCCTCAACTGACCATCCGTAATCTCCTGTATATGTCACATCTGAACTTCCTTCCAATACAATAGAAATATTTTTTTCATCTGCCATAACTTGTAATTGTCTTTTTACGTGTATCATAAGTTCTTCTACACGTACCATATCACGTTTCATTTGAATGGTATCAGAATCTAGTTTTGCAAGTAAGAGTAACCCTTGTACAAGCCATTGCATTCTTTCTAAACCAAGTATCATATTGTTGGTAAATTCCAATCGTTTTTCTTCTGGTAAATTGGGTTGTTCTAATAATTCTGCCATCATAAGCATTGAAGTTACTGGTGTTTTTAATTGATGGGAGATATTCGACAAAGAATCACTTAGAAATGTCTTTTGTTCTCGTAATAGCTCCGCTTGCTCCATGAGACGTTTTGTCACTTTATATACTTCATTTTGTAAGATGCTTAATTCCCCTTCTTGATTTTCTTGTAGAGGAATGGTGTATTCTCCATTTTGAATGCGATTTAAGTACTCCGTAAAATCACTGATTTTTCGATAACGGTAATAAGATGAACCTATAAAATAAGTATAAATAATAAGTGGAAATGTCATAATCGTTAGCTTCTTCCACTGTTGTAACTCACATTCTTTTAGTAAGAAAAATTGAACTACTACAAGTAATATGGTAAAAATAGTCCCTATCTTTATCTCTTTATTTTTCCACATAATTATCCTTCCTTTGGCATAATGTAGCCCATTCCTCGCACCGTCTGAATATATCTTGGCTGGGCAACGGAATCTTCAATCTTTTCTCTTAATCGCTTAATGTACACAGTTAGTGTGTTATCATTGATAAAATCACCAGATACATCCCATATTTGTTCTAATAACTGAGTTCTAGTAAGAATCTGTCCTCGGTTATTGAGAAATGTTAAGAATAAACGGTATTCCATTGCGGTAAAGCTTACCTCTTGCTGTCCTTTGTATACCTTTCCTTCTCCTAAATTTACTTTTAAATCTCCTAGTTCTAGGAAACTATTATCTACTGTTTTTCTTTGGCATCGACGTAATACACTTTTTATCCTAGATACAAGTTCACGAATGCGAAATGGTTTTGTTATGTAATCATCTGCACCCATATCTAATCCCATTACTACATTTCCTTCGTCCTCTACGGCAGTTAAAAAGATTACTGGCGTATCCTCTTCCTTTTTTACTACCTTACAAATATCGTATCCACTTCCATCTGGTAACCCTAAATCTAATAAATACAAATCATAGTTTCCTTCTTTTCTCTCTGTTAAAGCTTGTTCTACTGTATTCACTACTTTTACGGTAAAGCCTTCTTGTTGTAAAGTATATTCTAAACCTGATGCGATAACAGCATCATCTTCCACAATCATAATGTTCATAGATGTTCTCCTCTCGTTACATTTACTCTTCAAAATCACTTATTTATTCCATCGTACTTTCATGGTAGAAAAATAGGTAAGCCAAAGGCTTACCTATCTTCCATTTTTTATTCGAATAATTATAATATCTTTCCTATAAAAGTCTACATTTCTTAGCAACGCGAACAATTAGACCACCCTTTGGCATTGCTAACATTTCTACCTCGCTAACAATAGACATCTTAATCACTAGCACAAAATATACAGCAACAGCAACTCCAATTGCTGTAAATAAACAGATTGCATTATATGGTACCACTAAGTTTACTAAGCGATAAGTTCCTAATGCAAATGCTCCCATAATCAGTGAAGCTATTAACGGTTTGATAAATGTTCCGCCCCAGTCTATAGAGTATCCCAAACACTTTTGAATAGAAATTTGATTTAACACACATACCGTAAGGGAATATACAATCATAGCAACCGCTAAACTATATAATCCTAGGTCTGTTACAAGTAATAACACAACTAATACCACTGTTTGCAGCACTAACGCAATCCCTGCATTAATAACAGGTTTATTTACCCTTCCGATGCCCTGTAATACACCATTACTTAGTGTAGACAATGCGTAAAAGATAACGCTAATACTTAATACTCTTAATAGATTCGATGCTAACACAAACGATTCTTTTTGTGAAAATAGTAGCTTCATAATGGGCTTTGGCAATACAAACATTCCGACTGCACAAGGAATGGAGATTAACATCGTGGTACGAATTCCACTTTGTATCTTTTGATTGGTCTCCCTTTCGTCTCCCTTTGCAAAACTTCCTGATATCATAGGAATCATAGCTGCTGACATAGCCGATGCAAGTGCAATAGGAATATTTACAATTACAACCGCTTTTCCTGCGAAAACCCCATAATTTCTTGCGATTACATCACTTGCAGTATGGTAGAAGTCACTTAAAATATTACGGTAAATCGTTTGGTTTACAACAGTACTAGAATTGTAAATGAACGTACTCATAATAACTGGTGTAACCATTAAAATAATGATTTTAAATATATGTTTATAGGAATTTACTTCCTGTCTTCTATCTTTCTCAATTCTATGATAAATTATTTTCTTATTTAACAGATACATTAAGTACATAAATACTAAAGCAATTAACACTCCAGTTCCTGTACCAAGAGCACTTCCTGCCGCCCCATATACGGCTTGCGTCGTAGTGTCACTATTAGCGACTGCTTTCATAAATAAGTATGCTGCAACAAGGCTTACAACCGCATTTAAAATCTGCTCTAAAATCTGTGAAACAGAAGTCTGAAGCATCGTTCCATGCGCTTGAAAATACCCTCTTAATACTCCTAACAATCCCGAAAAGAATATTGTTGGTGCAAATATGCGAAGTACCATTACTGAATAACTCTCTACTAGCCATCCTGCACAAAAATAGGTAAATAAACTTGCAATACCACCTACTACAACTACATATATTAACGCACATTGAAAAATTCTGTGTGCATTTTTGTATTGTTTTAACGCTAACCTTTCCGCAATTACTTTCGAAATTGCCGAAGGTATGCTGTAAGATGATATCAACAAAATAATCGTATAAATGTTGTATGCAGCATTATAGTAGCCATTTCCCTCATCACCAATGATATTTGCAAGCGGACTACGATAAAGCAAACCAATTATCCTACACAGAATTCCAGTCATCGCAAGAATGCCTGCTTGTACAATAAATCCGCCCCCATTGTCTTTCTTTCCCATGTCACTTACCATCTTTCATTCGAAATTTACTAAACATTCACTATCCATTATACGAAAAATACAAAAAAAAGCAATTATGAATACAATTTTATCATCAATTGTCTAAGTTACACAACCGATATTGTCTAACATGACAGCACCATTTCTCTTGCGATTAAAGGAAAATGTAATGCTTGTAATCTGTTCTAAATCAATCTGTTCATTGGACTTCAAAAATGCTTCCATTGGAATCCGAACAGTCTGAAACTGCTTTTTAAAAGTGACTCGATTGAAAAGTTTCACAATCTTAGAATATACAATTTTAAAAGGCGGGTAAATGGTTTTATAATCACTTACCAATACATTTGAAGTATTGCCCATTTTATCTGTAAGTTGTATGGAAAAATCCAACTTTTTCACCATTTTATCTGCGGTGTCTTGTATGGAAGCATTCATAATATCAAAGCTTAGCGTTTTCCCTTCCATATTTTTCTCAGAAAATATCAGCTTATAAGAAGCATCTCTTTTATCTTTCCACTCGAAATATACGGCATAATTGTGCGCATTATAATCTTGTTGCGTGTTCTTTTTTGTCTCGTACCATTTGGTTAAATGGTGTGTTGAAATTACAGTATCCTCACATGCTGTGGTCAAATCCATGTCTTCTTCAAAATCTGCAATCATTTCAAAAGATGCATCTTGATACCCTTGGACAAAAACGGTTTCTGGAAGACTCCCTCCATACGCTTCGATATTCCATAAGAAATCTTGATTGGTGGTGTCCCCTTTTATGGTGACATCCAAACAGACCTTAATGTATTGTTCTAAGATAAAACGCTGCTCTTCTGCACTCATAATGGGTTTTACATTAAGCACTAAGCTAGATGGGAAATCAGAATCGTATCTTCCCCACTCTGTATTAAATTGTCCATGATTTGCCCCTGCAATATATAAATATGCTTTTTGTTTGCCCGAATTACTGCTAAATTTAACTTGTTCATATTGATTCAATCCCATAAAGGATGAAACATCTTGATCATTACTTCCTTGTACCAGAAAATAATTTACATCTTCAACAACTACCTTTCGTTCTGACGGTAGGTATTGTTCTGACGTTGGAGCGATCGCAATTACCGTCTCAATAGAAAAATTATAATCAAATGTTATCGTTCCATCATCTGGATAGTGAGACAGACGGTTAAATGCTGCTGCAAGTGCTACTGCCTCCCCACCTCTAGAATGTCCTGCAATGCTTATGGCGTCTGCTTGAATTCCATTGTATAGTGGATTGCCCTTTTCTGTATTCCAACTTAGAACTTCTTTGATATTTTCTAATAATAGAATGGCTCTTGCATCATTTTCATCTGAAAAACCATTTCCCATAAAATAATTACACCAGGTTTCATTAACCGATACAACGATATATCCAACCTTTGCAAGATATTCACCTAGATACTCATATCCTAGATAGGATTGTGTCGTCATATCTGCATTACCATGGATGATGAAGAATAGTGGACATTTTCCTGCATCTTCTGGATACCACACCTTGCCTTCTAATGGAATCTCATCTACTCCATAGCCCCAATACCAGTCTCTTAACTTCTGATTTATTCCTGTGTACGACTGCATAAATGGCGACATATCAACAGTTTTTGTGGTTACTTCTTGTTCATTCACTCCATAAGAAAAAGACTTTACATCATACTTTGTTTCGTATTGTATCACCTTTTCACCACCTGTTTTTAGTTCCGAATTCAGGTTAAGGTATTGTTCTACATAAGCTGGCTCATATCCTTCTGTAAAAAGGGCATCTCCAATTACAACATCTGCACCTAATGTAAGAATTAATGGCACTATGACAAATACATTTCTCTTCTTATTCCAAATCAGTGCATACAGACATCGCGCAAAGATACACTGAACTAGTACAATTACAACCATTGGCTGCCACGACAAATTACTAGGAGTAAGCCCTTCTGTAAATACCTCGTATATGATTACTCCCAATCCAACAATACATAGAAGATTCCACAAGCTATAACGATAGACTACTTTCTGCAAAATATGTACTACAACCTTTCCAATGCATAACACACCAAAAAGTACAACAGAAATAAGAACTACGCTTGTAGCCCCACCAATACTGCCCATATTTTCACTTATAATCAATGCTGATAATAAACTGATGATGAGCATAAAAAACCAAGATACACCTAATTTAGTATCTCCGTATTGACTCTGTAAAAATTTTACTACTGCATGATATATCTGACCAATTCTATTCCTCATATATGCCTCCTTGTTGTTATAGCATAAAGGATCTTAGAAATGGTTGCAATACAAAGATTAAATCGTAAGAAAAAAGATAGAAAGTAACCCTAACAATAATAGTATAATAGAATACCATAGGTCCTTACTATCTTCCACAACTTTTCCATCTACTTGAACGGCCTTGATTCGTCGCACAACACTCCAAACCAACCCAAAAATTCCACCCACTAGAAACACAAATACAAAACAATTTTCCTTATTCCATAACAACTCTCTCATACATTACCCCCTAAATACTTACTAAAATAACTTTTACATTGGTTCCCATAATGTCACTTTATAATCATCTTGTAAAATAAAACTCCGATTCTGCTCATTGTAATCAAAAAAACTACTGATGTCCCCTAAAAATGTTTCTTCGCTGTAACCACTTAGTGTAAAACATATATATGCTCTTAACTTTTCATTTATTAAATCCAATTCTATTGCATAACAGTCACACTCAATATTTGGTTCTTGTTCCTCACTCACAGGTTCTCCATCTACATATCCGAAATAAATATGATGATTGGAATCTGTTATCTTACAAAGTGTTTTTTCGGTATCGGTTTCTACCACCTCAACTGATATGTTATCTAATAAAGTATTTAAAAAATCATTTGTATCTATAAGTTCCATTCTTCTTAAGTCTAAAATTATACATGTTCCCATATTTCCTTCTTCTCCACTTAAGGATTCTTCATAAATCAATTCCTGCAAACCGTCATTTGTTAAATCCATCAGGTATACATTTGCATTGGTATTTAAAAATCCATTAATCACAAAAGAAACCTCCTTGCCTAAATAAGTTACTGTAGCCTTGGTCTGTTTCTTATTGATCAGAATATCAATCCCTTCTTCAGAAGAAAGCTGATAAAATGGCTTACCTCCACGCCACGTCTCCGAAATGATAAAGTTATTAAAATAATGATTCTGATTGTATTTTTTAAAATAGGAATATTCATCCAAATGTCTGCATTTCTCTAAGAGCTGGTCTTTTACTGCTGCTTGCAAACAAACGGTTGTACAACATACGATGCCCACCAAAATAAACCAAACTAAAAAATAGTTCCTCTTTTTCATTTTCTCATACTCCTAACCTCAATAGATGTTGTCCCATTCTAGCTATATTAACATCTTATGGTAGAATATCTAAATTATTCACGAAAAAGAGTATTCATATACTTGATTTTTATCGTCTGAAAATGACACTGCCATAGTTTTTTTCGTTACATTATAAATTACGGACCATTGACCTTTTTCCTGATCACGATTTTTCCTTAATAAATCCATGGCGTCTTCTGTAGAAATAACGCCTTTGGAAGCATTTAAAACGTCTTTATAGACTTGATAAATTTGCGCACCTTGATCACTACTTTTTTCTCCTGAAAATAAAAGAAAATCTGTTAATATCTGATACGACCCGTTATTTTCTACGACTTGCAACGAACCATTTACATATTCAACAACTACTGAATTTCCTTCTGCATCGCAAATAATAAAGTGAGATGGACTGTGTTCTGACAAAGCAATATGATACTTCTTAACTAACTGTTTTGCATCCTCCACATTTTTCGCCTGATCTAATATTAATCGAACTGCTTCAATATCATAGATAGACACCTGATCTCTTTTTGCAATGGAATAGGAATCGCATGTAGAAATTGCCGCTACTGCCACACCATGTTCATTCATTCCGTCGTATGTAAAATATGGTGTATAAATTGCTTCAAAACTTTTCATAATCTCAATATTTTGCTTTTTCTCATTAAAAGAGGACATTCCTATTGAACGAATACCATCCTCTCGATTTAACTTTAATATAGCTGGAAATATATCTCCATAGTAATCCATATTCCGAGCTAAAATATAATCTCCTTCTGGTGTCTTTGCAAAAAAAGCGGAACATTTAAAATGAGCCGATAAAAAGTTATCTAACCCTCCACATAAATTTTTTTCGAGAAATTCTTGTGTCTCTAACAAGCTGTGTGATCCCTGTCTTAAATATTCATTAAATTTATAATCACTTATATAATTAACCTCCCAAACTGGTCGATCACTAATCTTATGAACACTTTTTATGGTGGTTATCTCATCTAAATAACATATATAAATAGCTAACCAAGCAACTAACACCATAATTGCAACTAGTCCTACTAAAATTCCCAAGCCTGTCAACAGTATGGTGAACTGCTTCTTTCCACCCTCTTTTGCCATGGCACTTCCTCCTTAACTTCTCTTAATTACCTCCTTTGTGCTTACGCAAAATTATATCACATTGTCGTTCATTTTCACTCTATTGTTAATTTTTCAAGCAGAAATGTAAAAAACAACACTTAAATTACATTTTTTTAGCAACTATACTCAAATACTCTTCAACATGAGCTCTGTTTGAAAAGCATCTTCAAATACACATGCTTCTGCTAACGTCTCTAAATTATCCTCCGAATGTTCCACTTCTTTTGAATAAATACGTGCCACATCAATTCTTTCTTCTAATCCAAACTTTCCATCACGGAAAAAACGTTCTGCATCCATATCTCGGATTACTAAGAAACTCATTAATGCAAATTTAATCTTTTCGATAAAGTTGTAATCGTACACTGCCTTCATACCATATCGAAATACAAAATAGACGAGTAATTGTTCATAATCATTTTCTCGATTTTCATAATATTCAACTAGTTTATGATGAGATGCTTGATACTTGTCTGGTGTAGTAAACAACTCCTGCATAGATTGATATACTTGTTCCCATTCTTGGTCGAGTATTTCAATGGTTTCATAAATTTCCATTCGCATCTTGTACAAATCAAACCGTTCTTCACTAGATACTTTATCATCTAAAAATGAAATAGGATCCTTGTGAGACTTCACTTCTTGCTCCATATGTTGTTCTATATCTTGATATTTCGCAATCACCTTATCAAATTGTGCAAATTTTCTCTCGTTCATGGTTTCCTGTATTTCCACAGCAAATCGTAAAAGGATGCAGGCTCGTTCTTCTATTCCATATTTTCTCTCTTGAAGTATCTGAATTGCAAAATCTCTCACCTTTTCTAAATATGGATACTCTGTTTCATCCATTTCTTCGTATTCTTCTTCATATTCCTCGTTCTCATCTGACCATTCATATTGTTCTTCCATTATGGTCTCTTCAAAACAAACGGATTCCTTCTTCTCAAATACAAGTCGCCCTACCTCTTCACAAGACAACCCTAAACATTTTTCTCGTACATTTCCATACTCTAATGTAAATCTTGGATACTCCAAGCAAATCTCACATAATGCGGTCTCCCCTAAATCAATGCAGATATCACATAAGTTCTGAGCATTTAAAAATGCACATCTTCCTTGGTGTAATACAAAACTAGTTTCTCCGTCTTCTTCTACAATCTGCTCTTTTAGTCTCTTTCCAAACTTTCCTGGAACCGTCTTATAGTACTCTAATGTTTCTTCGTCAATGTTAATTTCCCAACCGATACAACAACTATCCTTACATTTATCCGCAAGACACTGAAAATCTTTATAGTAATCAGGTATTCTTAATTTCATCTGTAAATCCTCCAAAAAAAATCCTTTTTCCATGTCTATTACTACATGAAAAAAGGACTTATCATTTATTTTTTCTTACGCACAAGTTCAAATTCTTGCATATCCTTAGCAATCTCTCCACTCATGACTAATAAGCAAATTAAATTTGGAATTGCCATTAATGCATTGGAGATATCGGATATATTCCAAACTAAGTCTAATTGTGTCGTTGCTCCCACAAACACAATACAAGAGAATACAATACGATATACAATGTTAAATTTATGAGTATTGACTATGTACTCAAATGCCTTTTCTCCATGGTATTCCCAACCTAGAATGGTTGAAAATGCAAATAACGTAATTCCTATACTGATCAACCAGCCTCCTGCTGATCCTAACACAGTCTCAAATGCCGCAATGGTTAATGCGGAACCTTCTAGTAAGTTTCCTGCTGCATCTGTAGTTCCTAATACGCCTGAACTTGCAATACATAATCCTGTAATAGAACAAACCACAATAGTATCCCAAAATGTTCCTGTCATATTAATGTATGCTTGCCGCACTGGATTATTTGTTCGTGCTGCTGCTGCCGTAATTGCTGCAGAACCCATACCTGCTTCATTAGAAAATACACCACGAGCAATTCCATAACGCATGGCACGCATCATAGATGCAGTAATGGTTCCTAATACACCACCAGAAACAGCTTTTGTGCTAAATGCACATTTTAGTATCATAGCAATGCCAGATGGAACATTTTCTATATTTCCAATAATTACAATAATACCTGCAATCAGGTAGAATACTGCCATAAACGGAACAACGACCTGAGATACCTTTGAGATACTTTTAATTCCTCCAACAATAATAGCTAACGCTAATAGAGCAAGCACTACACCAACTACCTTTGTTGATGCATGAAATGTAATATGAATAGAAGATGCTATGGAATTGGATTGTGTTAAGTTTCCAATTCCAAAAGAGGCTAACACAGCAAAAAATGCAAAAAGCCATCCCAATACTGCACCGATTTTCTTATGTTTGAATGCCTTCTTCATTACAAACATAGGTCCGCCAATCATTTCCCCATTTTCATTTACATCTCGATATTTTATGGATAAAAAACATTCACTAAACTTAGAAGTAAGCCCAAAACAAGCAGATATCCACATCCATACGATAGCACCTGGTCCACCTGATACCATAGCTGTCGCCACACCGACAATATTTCCAGTTCCTATGGTTGCTGCCAATGCAGTAGTAAGCGCTGAGAATGGTGAAATGTCACCTTCTCCTTCTCCCTTTTTCCGTGCTTCTTTGCTTAATGTACTTTTTAAAGCATACCCAAGATTTCTCCATGATAAAAACCTCGTTCTGATTGTCAGAAATATTCCTGTACCGACCAATAGAATAAGCATCGCTGGTCCCCATACAAAATCATCAATTAACTGTACAATTTCTTCTAGTCGTTCCATACTTATTACCTACTCTCATCAATTTTATTCTATTTTGGTATTGGTATAGACAATGATAGTTTATGTACTGTAAAAATTTATGTATATAAAATGTCAACTATATCGCCTTTACTTGTGCATTCTGTCCCTGCTTTTTGGGGCTTTTTTGATTCATAGGAAATATAGCGAAGCAGAATTTCCTATGAATTAAAAAAGAATGAGGGACACTCCTCTTGATTGTCCCTCATTGGCCAAAATAGTATTACCATTATGATATAAAAAATCAAACTTATTGTCAAGTTTTCTGCCACTTACATTTCGCTAGAACTAATATTCTTTTTTTTCAATATACTTTATACTTATGAGAATAGAAACTCCTAAAATTACTGCAAGAAGTAGCAGTAAACCTAATGGGTTTTCATCTAAAAATGTAAGGCAATTTTCTAAGCCTTTTATCATCTCAATAGGCATCTTCTTAATATTCATTTCTAGCAAAATAACAACCATAGATGGAATCATTGCTACGCCTATGATAACCAGTCTTGCTTTTTCTGTTCCAAATTTTACAATAGCAGGAATATAGGCACTCATAGCAAATATGGCAATTCCGAATCCTATCTTTATGGCTTTAACCATATCTGTTATTTTAATTAAATGAATCATATTGAAAGATACTGCCATTCCAGTAAGAATTCCAACGATAAGTAATCCTCCCACTAAAAATAATCCACTCATAATATATTTTCCAACTACATACTGTTTTCTAGATACTGGCATAATCAAAGCATACTTAATCCATTTGGAACGCTCATCCATAGCAAATAAGTTCACTATCATAATCACACTGATTATCATACTACTAATGATTGCACCTTCGACTCCTGTACTCATCATCATACTTAAAGATACGATTATAATGGCAAAAAGAAGTTGATTAATTAATGTTCCTATATTATAAATATCACTTAAAATCATACTTTTCATACTCGTTCCCCCTTTACATACATCAACATAATCTCATCAATGTTTGGTACATCGATTACCAAATCTTTATATTTCTGTGCTGCCCTTCTCCTATCTTTGAGCAATACACTATATTGATAATCTTCCTTTTTCCATGCAAGCATATCTGATTTGTCTATCTGTTGAAACTGAACTTCTTTGCAACGTGCAATGCCATACGTGTATATAAGTTCATCTTTTTCTTTACTAAAAAGAATGCTTCCATTATGAATAAATGTAATATAATCTGCAACCTTCTCTAAATCACTTGTAATATGAGAGGACATTAAAATAGAGTTTTCTTCACTTTGCACAAATTCTAAGAATAAGTCTAATATGTCATCTCTTACAATTGGATCCAACCCACTTGTAGCTTCATCTAAAATTAATAACTTTGGATGATGTGCCAGTGCTAGTGAAATACTTAATTTTACCTGCATTCCCCTAGAAAATTCTTTTATCTTCTTCTTTCTATCTAAATGAAATCGCTCTAAATACTGATAATATAACTCCATATCCCAGTTGCGGTATGCTTTCTGTGAAATCTTTCCCAACTTCTCAGGTGTTAAAGCAAGCTGAAGTGCAACCTCATCAAATACAACTCCAATTTGTTCACGAATCCCTTCTTCGTCTAACGATTTCCCCCAAAATGTAATGTTTCCATTATCTTTATTGATTAAATTAAGTATGGATTTAATCATGGTACTTTTTCCAGCACCATTTTGACCAATCAGTCCCATAATACAACCTTTTGGAACTCTTAAATCAATCTGACTTAATTCAAAATTGGGATAATTCTTTTGTAAACCTTGAATCTCCAATGCATCATTCATAATTAGGCTTCCTCCTCATAAAACATATTGACCAACTGTATCAATGTTTCTAAGCTAACATTACTTCTCTTGGCAATCTCCGTTGCTTCTTGCAAATGTGCCTCTATCTTCTTTTGCTGTTCTTCTTGGTAAAAATCTTTGCTATTCGCAGATATAAAACTCCCTCTACCCACTGTAGTTTCAATAAAACCATCTCGCTGTAACTGTTCATAAGCCTTTTGGACTGTAATTACACTTACATGAAGCGATTTCGCTAAAGCACGCATAGATGGTATTGCTTCTCCATGTTTTAACTCACCACACATGACCATTTCCTTAATCTGCTCCGTAATCTGCTCATAGATAGGCTTATTATTATTAGTACTTATAATAATTTCCACGTAACACCTCCATAGATAAACAGAATGTTATATAGTGTACTTATTCAATAAGTACACTATATAACATTTACCATCTTATGTCAAGTACAATAGGCACAAAAAATCCCGTAGAAGTTAATTTACTCCTACGGGCTCTTACAAGATATTTAAATTTGTACTTTATTAGTACTTTAATAATAAGAAGAAATGTTGCATTCCTGCTCCAACTGTCCAAAGTAAAACGTAATCTCCACGTTTGATTGTCTTTCGATTAATTGCTTCATATAATGCAATAAAAATACTTGTGGACCCTGTATAACCATATGTATCACCAATGTAGATACTCTTTTCCTCTGGAATATTAAATTCCTCTCTTAAAATCTGCATATTCTTTAATAATAACTGTGAAAAGCAATATGCACCAATATCTTCTACTACTAAATTATTTCTATCTAAAATAGATCTTAGACGTTCAATTACAAGTTCGATATTACAATCTACCTTTTGGAATTCAGCGAGCATGTCCTGCTTATCTGCTTTACGTAAATTAGAAATACCACACTTAGGGAATAGCATCTTATCAAAATAAATATTATTAGTAAAGAATTCAGAATCTAAATAACCTGCTGGTTCATCGGAACGCTCCAATATTAATGCACAAGTAGCATCTCCAAATACCCCATTGCCTAATTCATTATCTGGTTTATGTACTCCACTTGCACACTCTCCACCAACGATTAAGATTCGATTGTATTTATCACATGTTTCCATGTAATGATACGCATTCTCTAATGCAACTAACATACTTCCGCAGTTTGCATTTACATCATAGGCATAGGCATCTCTCTTGGCCCCAATGGCATGATGAATCATAACCGCACTAGCTGGTACTACATACTCTGGAATCTGAGTACCTGCAATAATTAAATCAATGTCTGAACCTTGTAGGGAACTCTTTTCTAACACTTGTTTTGCGACTTCAATCATCATGGATAATGTATTCTCTCCCTTATCTGGATCGGATACATATCGTTTGTCACGTCCATATACTTCTTCAAATAACTTTCTTACATCTTTTCCACTCTCTTCAAAGTGTTTTAAATATTCGTCATTCCCCACGACCTTTTCGGCATGATGTACTGCAATTTCTCTTATTCTTACATAATTGTTCATATTCATTCCTCTCCTTAACAATTAAATTTCTTTGAATAAGTAACTTTCTTATGCGTTCCATCAAGTCATTCTATATGTAATTTTTAGCCTTACTAATATCTCAAGCTAAACAATGTAAGTTCATTCATATTTATTCTATATTACACTACTTTTTCCAGCTTTTCAACGAAAAAATAACATAAAGTACATTAAAAATAGAAGTTCAACATGGGACTGTATACAAGCACGATAAAAGGAGTTTTACATGTCCCTATTATGTAAAACTCCTTTTGATAAAATATGACATTATAAGACTTCTTATAAGATCTCTATAGAAAGAATTCTATAGTACCGCAACGATTGTATACGATGGAAGTGAAGAGTTGTGAGTTTAATTTTTATATAAAGGGTACAGCCCCTTTTTAGCATTTTCAAGACCATTTTCTTGAATTAATGACATTTTAACTCTTTTTCTCTTTCATTTTTCGTAATTGTAAAAAATTCACCATCTAATGTCATTTTTTCAAATGTGCAATTATAACGTATAATGCATTTCCAGTAGGTGATATTGCAATTTATATCCTATCTTTAAGTACATCTGAAGTGCAGGATAATTGCTACCATATACGGTTAAGCTGGCTTCTTTCTCGCCTTCCTTTTGTAAATAGCGAAGTGCTGTACATAAGGTTTCTGCACCAATTTTCTTCCGCTGATACTGTGGAATGGTAAATACATTTTCTGATGCACTTCTTCCATTTCCAAGTTCCCATACGGTTGTAGAGGCTACTACCTCCTCGCCAACCATAGCTGTAAATACCTTTGTTTTTTCACCTTGCAGACGAAATTTCAACTCTTCTTCACTGTCTTGTACATTATCATATCCAAGTGCATTTGCAATCAGATATTTCTTCATTCCATCTCCATCAAAATCGTGGATTCCAATTTTAACTTCATCTGGCACCCTAAAACTAGGTACTTCTTGGTTTAAATCAAATGCAAGTACCATCATGGTATCTTCTATTATAAATCCTTGGTCTAACATGGTTTGTATTTCTTCGATATCCGTAGAATCACTCCATAAGCGAATCGCTAATGATTTGTCTGGGTAGGCTTTTTTTATTTGTTGGAAATGTATTTTTAATGCTTGTATCAGCAGTGCTTTCACATCATTTTTTTGTTTGCATTCCTCTTTTATTGCAAAATGAATATTCATTCTATACTTTGGAATATAGTCCACATCACGGTCTAAATAGTACCATGTACCGTCGTATGCAAGTGCTGCAACCCCTAATAGTTGCTTGTCCTTTTCTACCACAAAGAAACTTTCCTTTTGAAAGGATTCATTCCATTGAAGCTGCAACCACATCATATAATCTATTTCCATGATTTGTTCTAAGTCACCTTCTTGAAACTTCCTAACTTGCATTTCATTACTCCCCTTTTTAATTCTATTATACCTCCACCTGAAAAAAAGAGCGAGAAAATTTTCCCGCTCTTTCTAGCGTTATATTTTTGAACTATTTATTTTTGAGTTAGTATTAGTTGTCCATCATAGTATACTTCTAAGCCAATTTCTTTGAAATTACTATAAGATGACCAGTCAGCATTATTCATACGTAGTTGTAATGACATAGAGCCATCTCCTAAGCATTGTGCTTCTGCAAATGAGATTTCAACATAATCTGTACCAAATGTATAGTACACATTTGATGTATAATTTAAATAGTATGGTGCTGTACTTAGATTTACACCTGCATTGTCAATCCACAAGTTTTGTGCCTTATTGTCATCTGTAGTGTATTTGTAACGAATTACTAGTTTTGATAAATCTAATTCGTCCATAGTTCCTTTACGAATTGAATATTTTTGAGTTACTGTTCCACCATTACTTGTCTCTACTAATACTGCTGGCACACCAGTTTGAATTGGCGCAGGAGTCTCGCTTGGCATTGGTGCTTCACTTGTTGCTGGTACTTCACTTGTTGCTGGTACTTCACTTGTTGCTGGGGTTTCAACTCCATTTACTTTAACAAGAGCTGTAAAATCATCCGTTCTTCCGTATTGAGTCACGGTTACTGTAAGTGTTGTCGTTCCTGCCTTTTTACCATAAACTACACCATTATCAACAGTTGCAATAGATGTATCTGCAATTGTGTAACGAATTACTGCATCGTTTGTCACATTAGATACTACCACATTTGATTGATTTCCTGCATCTACTGTAATGTTTGAAACTTCTGGTTTTTCCTTTACTGCAAATTGTGCCCCTACATGGTGTGTAATGTCATAATAGTAAACTACAATACCTGCTGCTACAAAATCAGTTGGTGTTTTACTAAATGTAATGGTTGCTGGCCATCCGTCCATCTTCATAACACTATCATCAGATGTCCATGTACCAAATAATTTTGCACCTTCTGGTAAATTGATGTATTGACTTGGAATCGTATCTTCGCCTACATAAACCACGATTTTTTCTGGTGTTAATAAGTTAGCGGAAATTTCTTCTGCGTATGCACTGTCACATGTGAATGTAGAACCATCTTTATTTAACCAAACTGCTAAAATTTGACCATCCCACATTTCAACATCTACTAATACCGCACCATTTTCAATAGAAGAATCTCCTAAGAAGGATTTCTTAATTGCTAATTTATTGTTTTCATAATCTGGTAAGAAGTCTTCACCAAAATGAAGGTATTTGCACCATGTATGGCAGGCACCTACGCCACCGCCTCTTTGGAATGCAGAGATTCTACGGATTTTTGTTCCATTGTATGTGATAGGTAATGTAATACCATCTGTTGAGCCAGTTGCTTTGCCTACTACTGGTGTTGTGATTTTATTTAAATATTCGTGCCAATCAGCACCACTTGTGAATTGGATTACTAAGTCGTCAAATGTACCATATTCACCGTCTGCTAATGTTGCATACATACGGTTTACATAAGATGGTTTTAGTAAAATAGTTTCTTTGTCTGCATCATATGTATAATCTGTACCTTCTACAAGACCTTTGATTCCTACAAATTCTGGGCCTGTAATGTATAAAGGAATCTCAACATCTTCTGTTACTTCTTTGTCGAAGAATAATTCATCTAAACATGCTACTGTAGATGAGCGACTTGTCATACCAGCTTCAATTACAGCTCCTAGACGTGGTTCAAACCAAGCATAGTTTTCTGTATCATGTCGGTTGATGTAATTTCCAGCATCCCAGAACATCATACAGAATCCATCTTTATGACCAACTGCTGTTACATGTTCAAGATATTTTACATATTCGCCAACTTCATTACTGTTCCAAGAACCAAGTAAACCATATTCACCTACAATGATACCGATTCCATTTGCAACAAATTGGTTATATACTTTTGTAAATGTTTTATCTAATGCTTCTCTTGCAGAAAATTCTCCACCATTTACTTTGTCATCAAATCCAGTAGTACCTAAGTTTGCGCTAAAGCACCATTCGCTGTAATAGTGGATGGTTGCGATGATATTTTCATCATTAAGTCCTGTGATGAAATTGTATAGGTTGTCTAAGGATTCTGCTTCTTGATTTGTGTTGTAACTTGGGATAACAATCATTCTAGTTCCATTATTTCCACCAGAATTACGGATGATGTTGTATGCAGCTTCATTGATTGCATTTAATTTATCGTATTTTGTGTTGTCTGCTGTGTTGTAGTCAAATTGTGGTTCATTGATTGTCTCAAAGAATACTGTGTCTGGTTCATCTTTGAAGTAATCTGCAATTTGTTCCCAACAATCTACGTATAGCTTGTATTGTTTGGAGGATTTATTTCCATCCCAATCTCTTAACCATACGGAATCATGGTGCATATTAATCATGACATAGAAGCCTTCTTCTACACACCAATCTACTACTTCTTTGTAACGTGCTAACCATGTTTCATCGATGATGTATTCGCCATTTTCTTCTGTATATCTGCGGAATACTGTCATTGGAACACGAATGGATTTATATCCTTTTGCTTTAATTCCTTGGATTAATTCTTTTGTTACATCTGGGTTACCCCATGTATTTTCACGTAAATCTGGTACGTTTAAGTTTGTATCAAAACTGTCAAATGTATTACCTAAGTTCCATCCATCGCCTAATGCTTTTACATATTCATTAGAAGGTGTTGATGGAATTACGTTGCTTTCTTGAGAAGAATCTTCTTCTGTTCCTGGCATTTTACCTGTACAAGCATAAAATCCTGTAACAGTAACTGCGGTTCCTACTACTTCACAGTAGCTTAAGTTTAATCCTGCTACTTCACCATCTGTACAAGATTCTTTGATTTGGTCTAGTGTCATGTATGCTGTGTATTCTCCATTTGCAAATGTAGAATCCGATAACGTAATCGCATTACATTGCCATCCTGCCCAACTACTTGTAAATGGTTGAATGTTTAAAAGCCATGTCCAGCTTTCTAACTTTGATGCATCATCTACTGTGTATGTAATTTTAAAATAATCCATGTTTAAATCATAACAAGATGTGATCATTCCTTGGTAATCATCACCTGTTCCACGACTTTCATCATTTGAACTTGTTACTGCTCCATTCAAAAGACTAACTTCGTTTGATGAACTTTCTGCTGCTACGCTTTTTGTAGCAAAGTTCATAGATGTCATAAGTACAAGAAAGCACATAATGACAGATAATATTCTCTTTGTCCTATTCATGGTAATTCCCCTTTCAAATTTTCCAATATAATATATAAGTTTAACGTTAACTCCAATACAAAATTGTCTTGCCCTCTATAGAACCACCTCCTACAGTATTTACGGCTATTTATTTGCAAAATACAAATTCGGTTAGCTCCATAAGCTGTCTTCCTTGAAACATGTCTCGCGCCCAACCTTCATAGCTATCTTCTACAACCAAATAAATTGCATGTCGTCCTGTGATGCTTTTTACATTTCCACACACAACACCACTATCCATGCCAAAATGCACACATCCGATTTCTTCTCCATCCTCGGCATCTATCCTTACATGGACTTTTCCCTTACATCCAAAACCATTTATATGTAAATAAAGCTTCATGGTTTTGCTGGAATAATCTTTGCCAAAGTCAAAATACTTGTAACCTATCACACATTGATCTGTGATGTTTGTAATCACCCTTGTAAATACATTCTTCTCAGTAACTTTACAACTTCCTTTTAGCACACACGCGGTATCTGCACTGGTTATCTGATAAGGGTTCAATGCTTCTTCAAATCCTAATGATGTCATCTCCACCTGTGGAATCGTTCCATCTGGTAAAATATTTATCTTCTCCACACACGCTCTTCTTGACATAACAGATCCATTTGTCATCCTATGATAGAAAATGTACCATTGGTCTTTGATTTTACAGATGGAACCATGATTATTTCCACCTGGATAATCTAGTCCATTGTCCACAATAACCCCCCTATATTTGTATGGACCAAGTGGGCTTTTACTTGTAGCATAAGAAAGACAACTTCCACGTCTCGGAGAATAGATTAAATAATAAGTATCTCCGATTTTTCTTGGCGAACATGCCTCAAAGAATTGAAATGGTTCTTCAACTGGGATAATGTCCTCCACATAAGTCTCGTCGATTGCTTCATACATATTTTCTGCATTTAACTCTACTGCAAAAGAGCGCTCATAACCGCAAAATACATAAACTCGTCCATCATCATCTACCAACACTCCTGGATCGATAAACCAGCCTTCATTATATCGTTTTGGATGTTCCTCGGATATTTTATACTTGTACTTAGATAGTAACTGAAATGGACCTTCTGGCTTATCGGATACTGCTACACAACCTATATTGTCCATGATATAGGCATACAAATAATACTTTCCATCCTTCTCCACTACATCTGGTGCAAATAGGTAATTCCCATCCGCCCAATCTGTATCACATGGATGATCTTCATCTGCTTCTGTATGAAAACTATCTCCGTGACATACCCATTCACTCAAATTATCTATAGACGCCGACCATACCTTCAATTTTTTATCACAAAATGTCTCTTCTCCTACTCGATCATGAGAACCATATATGTACACGCGATTGCCAAACACTCTAGGTTCTCCATCCGGGATGTACTCCCAACTTGGTAAATATGGATTTGCCATGCCATTCCCCCTCTTCTGTCGATAAACTATTTGCTTTTTTCTCTCTTTCATTGCATACTTAAATTATATAGGAAGATTCTGTCTTCTTCCTTGATAATCAAGTCGACAATTAGCATAAAACGGACATAAGGGGATGTTAGTATGTTTCAGATGAAAATGAATTTTTTTACGGATGATGAAGAATTTCCGTTTTTTATACAACATGGAGAACATAAGACAAATTTATTTTTACATGGTCATGAGAATTTTTATGAATTAGTTGTAGTACTAAAAGGAGATGCCATTCACCTTGTAAATGATGAACAATTTTATATATCAAAAGGAGATGTATTTGTCATTGGTGGCGATACCTTGCATGGTTATCATAATCCACATGATTTTGAGATTTGCAATGTAATGTTTCAACCTGATTTTTTCTTTACAGAAAAAAGAGATTTAAAAGAAATGGTTGGATTTCAAGAATTGTTTGTAATCGAGCCAATTTTGGCAAAGCAGAATCACTTTTCCAATCGCTTGAAGTTAGATGTATATCATTTTGAAATGGTACAGAAATTGATTGATTTTATGGTTTGGGAGTATTTGCAAAAAGGAGAAGGTTATAAGAGTTTAATTACTGGTTGTTTTTATGGGTTGTGTGTGCAGTTATGTAGGCTGTATTCTGATATATTTTTAAATGAAGATAATAATGAAAAGAATGATGTTCTAGGAATGGCGAAATCCATATCGTATATTGAAAGTCACTATACAGAGAGTATTACAATTGAAATGCTCGCTTCGATTGCAGGTTTTTCGCCAAGACATTATGGCAGGAGATTTTTTGAGATAAAAGAGACTACACCCGTGCAATATCTGCAGAGTGTTCGTCTCGAGAAAGCTTGTTACTATCTGAGTAATACTGATTTACCAATGTCATGGATTGCAAATCAGTGTGGATTCTCGGATAGTAACTACTTTTCTCGAGTATTTAAGAAGTGGTATGGGATTAGTCCGAGAGAATGGCGAAAAAATGAACATTATACTCAATAATTGGCTATCTAAATCTAACTTGTAAATTCAATTTAAGGAATAACTCTCCACTTTCTTCATATAGATGCATATAATCATGTCGACCTGTTGATGCTTTTTCCAATACTGTATTGTCTAATAAATATTGTTCAAAAAAATTTCGATTATAGATATGGTATGCTAAAATCTCTCCGTCTCGTTTCACAATAATATATCCACCATTTGCTTCATCTAGTCCATCCCACACTTTTGCTGGCTTCATACCTAATGCACTTGCACAGAGGAATTTTTTGAATTTATACTCATACATCATCGCATCTTCATAGTTCAATGGATCTCGTTCTCCTAAAAGTTTTACCAATTTACAACATTCCTTAATATCCTCTGTGTAAAAGTATAAAAGTATCTCACCTAATATTTGAGGCATACAACTATCTACCATCATTAAATTTCTTCTATATCCACTATGATTCATTCCGACATAATGGATTGTTCCCCCTAACTCTTTGATAGCTTTCATTCTATCTTTTATTTTATTTTTCGTATCTATTTCATTTATTACTATTGCTTGAGCATACGAAATTCCTTCTACTTTATAAATAAAATTTGTTGTTTTTGCTGCATTAACTAACGTTGGAGCATGCCCTACCTCTGATTTGATCGAAAAACCTACCTTTCTAATAAAATTAGTATGGGTATCTTTAATCTGCATACTAATATCAGTTGTATCAGATGATGGGGCTTTAATCTTTGTAACATTTAACAACTTTGAAAATGCTTCAATATCATCCAAAGAGAAACTTCCACTATTTGCATTTATTTCTCGAAATAATTCTTTTGCTTTTTCACATATTTTTCCTCGTGGAATTGCCCTAATCGGTTGTGATTCCATCTCAATATTTACATTTTTATCTTGGATAACATAATCAATAATTCGTCCTTGATTTTCCTCGCGCATTATTTTTATAATTGGATAGTAAACTTCATTGATTTTTTCTGCTTTTTCATTTGCTGCATGCATTTTTCCTTCACTAAGCAACTTGTAAAATGCATATAATTCTGACCATTCCCCTTTATTTCCAGACATCTTATCCGACATACCATCTAACACCTTTCTTATCTCTACTGCTATAGCCTCAATAACATTTACGGTTACACTATTCCCAAATTGCTTGTACAAATGTGTATCTGCTAATTCCAACTTAAAATCATCTGGAAATCCTTGTAGTCTTGCCCATTCCCTTGGTGTCATTTTTCTGATATTATCTTTATTTATTTTCCCTTTGATGCGAGTTGATGGAATCAGTGAATGTTCTCTTGGGTCTTCAATTAAGTTTCGTTCCCTTCCCATTCCTCCACATACTATAGTTCCAGCAATTCCTCTTTTGTCTCGAATTTCATACCCAAATCCATTTCCTTTTGCTGCATGTCGCTCTTTATGCTTTTTCAGCGTTTCTAAATAAGTATCGCTTAAATAGTACTTAGATGGAATGGGTGCTTCTTCCATGATATCTTCAATACAAACATTTTGACCATTTCCAATCGGAAATTGAAAATTATGACTATCTATGTCATTACGAAAACAAACAATGTATATCCTCTCTCTATTCTGAGGGACTCCAAAATCCTTACTATTCAGTACTTTATCATATACTGTATACCCTATCTGTTCAAAAGCTTTCTTAATAACTTTAAACGTTCTTCCTTTGTCATGAATTGTCAAACCTTTTACATTTTCACAAAAAATAACCTTCGGTTTATGATATTCGCATATTCTTACCACATCTTGAAATAAAGTTCCCCTACATAATCCTTTGTAATCATCTTCAAACCCCATTCTTTTTCCTGCTAATGAAAATGCCTGACATGGGAAACCCGCTAAACATATATCGAAGTTCGGTATATCTCGTTCATCTATCTCCGTTATATCACCCGAGATCTCAAATGTATCACAGTAATTCAATTTATACGTCTTTTGAGCATACACATCTAGCTCACTAACAAAAACAGTTTTTATATCCTTCCCAAATACATTATCAAAACCTTTCCTTATTCCTCCGATTCCAGCGAATAAATCTATAGATGTATACATAATAATCTCCTAAAATAATTATACTAATATCTACTAGTTGTAATATTCTGGATACTTTCTTGTCCAAACTGACAATATATCTCTCGAACACACTTTCTGTATATTAGCACATTTTCAGTTCTTCTTCAAGGAGAAATCCACTTCTAAAACTATGTTTCAGGTAAATAAACTAACTTAAAATTTCCATAAATTTATCATGACTTATTTGTATCCCACTGTTACCTAATCTTTCTACTCTTTTAGCATATATTATTTCTAAAGCTTTTTTCCTATCTTCCCTCAAACCATAATGTAACATTTTATGACATACAGGACAAACAGATAATATGTTTGCGTAGACATCCAAGCTATTTTCAAAGTAGTTTTGCTTTGCCATAGGTATTATATGATGCCCCTCCATATATTGTTTATTGCTTTTGGCTGAAATAAAGGTTCTATGCTCTCTATTTAATTCACAGCTATATGCTGCTGCCTTTATAGCTTGCCTTTTTATCACATCCGAACGCGACCATGTACTGGTTGTTACTTCAACTGTACCATTAACTGGTATTGCAATATCCAAAGCAGTAATGAATTCCTCTTCGTTATCCAGAGCTTCACCTGATATAAAATTACAGTAATTATTCAATCCTGCACTGTACATTCTATTGCCACGTTGATCCTTCTCTAAAAAATCCACATCCTGATATAAAAAATCACGTAATACTATAATTTCTTCAACATCCTTTACCTCATAAATTGATTGTTGAATTTTATTTTTATCGACCAAGTATTTCGAAATAGTTCTTAATGCGCCTGCATAATGCTTTACTGTTAAATCTTTTAAACCTTTAATATCTCTTAAGTATTTTTCATAGTATTCCTGTAGTAAATAATTCAAATTCTTATCCTCTCTTTCTATAAAACTATTTTTAATCTTGATTCTCCTAATTCCCAACCAAATAAACACTTCTTCTCTTCAATCATCTCTTAATCCCACCAAAAATGCCACACCGACGAATTCTTTATCAAATTCGCCAACTCCACGATCGTCCCACTATCCGTTCCCTGCCAGATACACTCCTCGCAAAACGCATAATGTTCTTTCGCCAGTTGGTTCGCCTCTTCTCTATTCTGAATCGGATTATCTAAATAATACTCCACAGTATCATACGACATCACTGCTGGCACTGCTTCAAATGACTCATACCAATACTTTGACACTGCCATAATCTCTGTTGTACTTGGACATGTGTTCCAACCGCCAAATGGTAAACTGGCGAAAATCTCCCATGGATGTTTGGTTGGAATCTTCGCCAATATTACCTCTTCTTCTAGTCGTCCGATTCTACCTTTAAAGGATAATACTTCATCGATTGTCTCTTCTGGAAAGTTTTCCGCATCGGTCATAAAAAGCGAATCTTCTATAAGCTCGTCGGTTCCCTTCTCCCAAAGATTTGCAAGAATCTTCCTTCCATCTTGGATACTGGAAATACTCATACCTTCTATTTCATCTTTACATTCAATGTTTTCTAATAGAATTTCACTTGGTACTATCAAAAGCGGTGTAAATCCTTCTGATTTTCCTAATTTTCTTGCCTTTCTATAAGCTTCTTGAATCTCTGTCATTTTACTGTTTTTTGGAAATACGGAACACTCGCATTGTAAATGTTCTATTATCTGTTTTGTTTCCCTTCTATAGTCATCGCACTTTTTACGGAAAAACCTCATACAATCGACCTTTCTTACTCAATAATAATGGAGTAACTTGTTTCAAAACTTTCTGTTGATCCTAAAGTATTGCCCCATTCTCTATCTTCTAACTCTCCATTAAAATCATTTTTATCGCACCTTCCGTACCAAGGCTCAATGCAAACAAAAGGTGCTAACTTACCCGCTGGTGACCAGATCCCTACCAACGGTGCATCAAATTTCACTGTAATATATGGTGTTTTATCTGGTTTACATAATGATACTTTTTGTGTCTGATGATTTTCTAAAATTAATGCATCTTTATCAAACAAATTATCGGCTATCTTCACATAACTTCCTTGTTCTGCTTCTTCAAACCCAGTAAATACTTCTGTATTACCAATTAATCCACAAGTAGCATCTATTACAGATAATTCTGCCTCTTTCTTTATTCCATCTAAGTATAAATAATATTCATTTCGCGGTGCGGAGTCTATCGGACATAAAAATGCTGGATGTGCACCTATGGAAAAATGCATGTTTTCTTTTCCAAGGTTGCAAACCCTCCACATTATTTTTATGCTTTTTCCTTCTAAGCGATAACCTATTTGTAGAGAAAATTCAAATGGATATTTTGCTAATGTCTCTTGGTTACTTTTTAGTTCAAACCACATTTCTTCCTTGGACTTTTGTGGCATCATTTTTACAAACTCCATATCTCGAGCAAATCCATGTTGCCCCATTGGATATGTATTTCCTTTGTATTTGTACTGCTTGTCCTTTACTGCTCCTACAAATGGAAATAGTACTGGCGAACGTCTTCCCCAAAATTCTACGTTCCCATTCCAAAGATATTCTTGTCCCCTTTTCTTATCATAAATGCACATCAATTCAGCACCATGCGTAGATGCTGCTACATGTAAAAATTCATTTTCAATTATGTAATTCATACAATTCCTCCTCTTACTTTCTCTACTTTTCAATATACTATTTTTGAGATGATTTGTAAAAGGAATTTCTAATAATATAGAAAAAGGATGTATCCAAAAAGACACATCCTTCTACATTGTATTATTTCATTTGCAGTTTTACCTTCTTTATGCTCCCAAATGAACAATTATAATACCAAATCAATCGTTTCCTCGTAACTTTGCTGATAAAAGCGATACTGACTTTTCCCACTATTCTTCGCCAGATACAAGGCTTTATCTGCATTTTCGTACATTACTTCATATATCTCTTCTTTATTTCCGTAGCAGATAGATATTCCGATAGAACAAGAAACATCACAAGTAATATTTTCCTCTTGCAGTCTATCTTGAAACTTCTGAATAATATCACTAGCCAATGTTCCAAGTGTACTTTTTTTGGTGATCTGGTTTAGAAAAATAGAAAACTCGTCTCCACCAATTCGTGCAATATAATGTTCCTCACCAATCACCTCTCTTAGTACATCGCTAAATATAATAAGTACTTTATCACCAACTCCATGCCCGTAATTATCATTTACCAATTTAAAATTATCCATATCCAACATAAACAAGGCCCCTGCACTCCGAGCTTGTAATTGTGTCTTCACCCGTTCCACTAAAAACATACGATTTCCCAAACCAGTTAGGACATCTGTCTCTGCAGATGTTTGAAAGGAATCTAAATAATCATATTTAACCACTGTAAGGGTATAACAAAACAAAAAGCCCATACATCCAAAAGTCATAACGTCATACCCTTTCGTGATACCTGCACACTTAATAACCGTAACAATTATCGGTGATAATGTTCCTATAAATATCAACTGACTCCGCTTTTTCTCAAGTCCAGTGCTACTCTTTAATTTTTTATAACAATTCATCTCTACCATAATGAAAAAGCAGATTATATAGGCATAGAAAATATAATATAATAATCCTGGCTTCACGCTAACAATAGCATACTCACCTAAGTCTATCAAAGAAAAATCTTGATAAAATAATGTATTATACTCCATTGTAAATATGGCTACTAGTGAAACCGCAACAATAAAACTCTGACAAACATAGAGCCACCTAGAAAACTTATTATTACAAAATTCATCTACAAACCATGTAAGACTTAATAATATTCCCCCCATACCAACATACTCTACTTTTGCAGCTGACCGTGCAACTTCTATACACTTCGTTGTATATTCTAAATAATATCCGACCATAAAAACCAAGGCAAACACCAACAACATCAAATTTGCTGTTTGCGCCTTTGACGGCTTTGCCTGTATTGCCTGATATCCTAATAAAAGAACAAATACCATAGTAATAATATGAAGATATACTAAGCATTGATGAAATGTTAAGATATTCTCTAAAAATACTGCCCGAATAATAAGAAAATGAAGTGGATAAAAACAATAGAAGAAATATTTAAATCCTTTTATTGAACCAAGTTTGCCGTTATATAACCTTAGAAGTGGAAGTGCTAATACGAAACCGAGTAAATATAACTTATCCTTCCATGTCCAATCAATATGAAACATACGATACCTTTGATTCCATAGAGAAAACAGTGAAAGTATAATCACCATCAATACGGTAACCAAAAACATTCTAATAGCTATCTTTCGAAAGCTTTCCTTTTTATAAATACTCTCTTTATTATAAAATATAAATATGTACAAGATTGGCATGATTGGCCATCCTCCCATTAGTATTGAAAATACTATAAACATCAAGACTATCATAAACTTTCTTCCCTTGGAAGGCTCCTTATCTTCCATAACGGCTAGACTCAAAAGCCCAAGAAGTAAATCGAATATAATATTCTGACGATACCCAAACATCTCATGAAAGAATACATAAAATGGGAAAATACTAATGACTCCAAACGCAAACAATCTTGCCGTATAATGAGCTACACTCCTTGTATGCCGAAAACCTTCAACCACAAAAAAGCACATAATAGGAAGTGTAAGTCTACCAATAACATGCATTATCTGTGCTTGTGGTGTATTAAAATCAAATACAGCCCATGCTATGTGATCACATACCATTGCGATAACCGCAATGAATTTAAGTTGCGTTGCGGTTAATCCATATCTCATTTATTCACCTGCTTTCACTTATATTTCCTTTTATTATATCACATCATTTGTTCATAAGATATGATATTTATTTATATTATATTATTTTTTTTAGGAAATATAGCGAAGCAGAATTTCCTATGAATTAAAACAAAATCCCCTTGCATATTATCATGCAAGAGGATTTTCTTGTTCTTTTATTCCACAAATATCACATAAAATTATTGCATAATTGCTTTATGGAATGTCTTCTTTCCTTTACGAATTTTTACGTTTGCCTTTAATTGTTCTTCTGTCACTGCATAACCAATGTCTGTTACTTTGTTATCGTCAACAAATACGCCACCTTGTTGAATTAAACGTCTTGCTTCAGACTTGGATGGAACTAATTTACAAGCTAACATTAAGTCCATAATGTTAATTGCGCCTTCTGTTAATTGGTCTGCTGTAAGTTCTGTTGTAGGCATGTTAGAGTCATCTGCACCACCTGCAAATAATGCATGAGAAGCTGTTTTTGCCTTTTCCGCTTCTTCTTCGCCATGAACTAATTTAGTTAATTCATATGCAAGAATTTCTTTTGCTTGATTTAACTGGCTTCCTTCCCATTGATCCATCTTATCGATTTCTTCTAGTGGTAAGAATGTAAGCATACGGATGCATTTTAATACATCTTGGTCGCCTACATTTCTCCAGTATTGGAAGAATTCAAATGGAGATGTTTTCTTAGGATCTAGCCATACAGCACCTTTGGCTGTTTTACCCATCTTCTTACCTTCGGAGTTCATAAGAAGAGTGATTGTCATAGCGTAAGCGTCTTTTCCTAATTTACGACGAATTAAGTCGGTACCACCTAACATGTTAGACCATTGATCGTCTCCTCCGAACTGCATGTTACATCCGTATTCTTTGAATAAGTGATAGAAATCGTAGGATTGCATAATCATGTAGTTGAATTCTAAGAAAGAAAGACCTTTTTCCATTCTTTGTTTGTAACATTCTGCACGTAACATGTTATTTACAGAGAAACAGGTACCTACATCACGAAGTACATCCACATAATTTAAATCTAATAACCAATCTGCATTGTTTACTAAGATCGCTTTATCATCACCGAATTCAATGAATCTTTCCATCTGTGATTTGAAACAATCTACGTTGTGTTGAATAATTTCTGGTGTCATCATAGTACGAAGATCGGATCTACCAGATGGGTCACCGATATATGCTGTACCGCCACCAATTAATACAACTGGTTTGTTACCTGCCATTTGAAGACGTTTCATTAAGCAAAGTGCCATAAAGTGACCAACATGTAGAGAATCTGCTGTTGGATCGAATCCGATATAGAAAGTTGCTTTTCCTGTGTTTATTAATTCTTTAATTTCTTCTTCATCTGTAACCTGTGCAATCAGACCACGGGCTACTAACTCATCATAAATTGTCATGATTGTTCTCCTTTCAGTGTTTGCCTATTCTTAGTACTTAAAACTTCACTAGAATTAAGTATGCATATTCGAAGAGGATTTTTATGTGTCTTTATGGAATCCTTTCGTGAAATTATTCTGATTTCCACCTATCTTAGCACATAAAAAAACCTCTGCATCATTAACTGATGCAGAGGGCAAATTCTTGCGGTACCACCTCTGGTTTTAAAAGTTCTTCACAGAACCTTCCTCACTGAGTGCAATCACACTCGCACGCTATATTGGGCGTTCCCAGCTCACCTTACTGACATACGTGTTCAGGCTGCAGCTCCAGGATGTATTCAGCTTAGCATGTTTACAATCTTACACCAACCGATTGCTCTCTAGAAAGCATGTTCCAAACTTACTTCTTCCCTTCTTTGCTTTTCCTAATTCATAAGCCCATTATAACTCATATAATCCAAAAAGAAAAGCACCAATTTACATCTTTGTGTTTCTTCGATTTACACGGGGTAAACTAAACGAGATTCATCGATATTTTCTAATACTTCTTCTAAAAATCTTTTTGCAATGTAATTTGCCATTGGTAAGTTCATATCTAAATAATTTCCGCATTCAATGGCTGATGCCCCAGGAACATCCCCTTTAAATTCCGCAACAAATACGAACAATTCTTTGATTAGGTCAACAATATCACGAGATTCATAATCTCCAGCTAAAATTAGATACATTCCTGTACGACATCCCATTGGACCAAAGTATACAACCTTAGAACCAAACTCATTATGATTTCTTAAAAAGGTAGCTGCAAGATGTTCAAATGTGTGTATTTCTGCTGTGTTCATAACTGGTTCAAAGTTAGGTCTTGTCATACGAATATCAAAAGTAGTAACGATTTCACTTCCTACACGATCTTTTCTTGATACATAAATACCTGGTAATAATTTTTGATGGTTTATTGTAAAGCTAGCAATCTTCTCCATAACATTCCTCCTCATTCTAATTCCTATTCTGTATTATATCATAGGCCTGTCTTTTCCTACAAGATAAACAGAAAATTAGGAAATATATTTCAGATAGTAAACTAATAAAAAGCGTGTATAAAGTAGATTCACTCTACCTTACACACGCTTTTACTGTTTCTATTATTTTACGAAGATTCGATTAGTTTAATGCTTTAACCGCATCTTCAGCAGCTTTTCTAATTTCAGCTTCGCCTTGTTGGAATTCAACACATTGTGCATATCCATAACCTTCTGCTTTTTCTCTCATCTCAGTAACAATTTTGTCATATTCAGCATCATCTTTTGCGTAGATTGCTTTCCAAGAATATTCTTTAATACATGTAGCAACTTGGTTCCAAATGATTTGTAATTCATCATCTTTTGCACTTCTTGTAAACTCTGTACCAAGAGCTAAGGAATATGGTCTGCTTGCTAAGTATTCATTTGCATTTGCATATCCTGTAAAGTCTCTCCAGTCTTGCTGAATTTCAGTAACTTCAGAGTTTAACTCACTTTCCCACTTTTCATCATTGAATGTTTCTCCGTTGGAATCAGGGTTTGTAGCATCAAGTGACCATGTTGTATTGTTTATTTGGAAGCTACCATCTTTAAATGTTCCAGAGTAACCATCTGTTAATTCTGTATTTGTATCTTTATGACAGTTTCTACCTAATTCAGTAAACATTGTTTTACCATTTTCATCATAGTACCAACATACATCTTTTGGTCCATAGTTGTATGTCATACATCCTTCTGGAGTAGATAACCAGTTGATGATTGCCATACATAATTCTGGATATTCAGTATTTGCACCGATAGCCCAGATACGGTCATTACCATAGATGTTACAACCGTAAACTAATGGTTCAGAATCTTCTGCTGGAAGAGCTGCCATATATTTACCTTCTGCTAAATGTTCTGCTGTGTTATAAGACATAGCACCCATCCAAGCGAAAATATTAAAGAATGCAACACCATCTGTGTAATCTTCAATTACATTGTCATATGTTTGTGTAGATGAATCTGGATCTAATAATCCTCTTTGATATAAATCATTATAGAATTTTAAACATCTTAAATACATAGAACCTTCTGCTAAACAGTCTTGGTATTCTTGTGTATTTACATTGTAAAGACCGAAACCAAATTCGTCCCATCCGTATAAAGCAGCTGTTGCTTTTACGAACATTACCATATCACCGTCCCAGTCAGGGAATAAGGATACACCATATGTTTGTTTACCTGAATCAGATTTAGGGCAAGCTGCAACCATTTGCTCTAATACATCAGCATAGTCTTCTAATGTTTTGATTTCAGGGCTTCCGATTTCTTTGTATAAGTCATAACGTAAGTCTGGATGATAATCGAATGCTTTGATATCTTCTGAACTTGTTGCTACGTCATAACCATAACCATATGTAGTACCACCAGAAATGCTCGCATTATGTTCTAATGCTTGAGCCATATTTTCTTGAATATAGCTTCCGTATGTAGCTAATAAATCTTCATCATTCCAGTCAAATAGCATTTCTTTCTCTACCGCTTGACTGTATTGATCCATATCACCACCGAAAATAATAATATCGCCAAGGTCACCATTTTCCATACGTGTTTGGAATACACCTTCTGCATTTGGGATAATGTTAAGTTTTACATTGAATTTTTCAAGCATAACTTGTGCAAACCAACCAATTTGCTCACCTGAGTAGTTTGCTGTCTGTGTGTAGACATTTAATGTAACTGTTTCTTCAGGTTTTTCAAATTCTACAGCTTCTGCTGTATCACCAGATGCATCTGCTGAAGTTTCTACATCATCACTTGAAGCATTATTTGTATTGTTGTTGCCACAAGCTGCTAATGAGAATACCATGGAACAAGATAGTGCTACTGCTAGAAATTTTTTTCTCATTCTTTTCTCCCTCTTTCATATAAAAATTGAATATGCTCTATTTATCTCAGCCCTTCTAAGCAAGGGTAAAATAAATCAACCTTTTACAGCACCTAACATAATACCTTTTTCAAAGTATCTTTGCATAAATGGATATACACAAAGAATTGGAAGTATGGTTACCATTGAAATTGTATATTTGATAGTCTTCGCATTAAATAAGCTCGCCTGCATTGATGCAGAAATACCAGAACCACCACCTGATTTCATTATGGCAGCAAGGTTCGAACTTTGATTTAAATAAATGTAAAGCTTGTGCTGAATTGTCTGTAATTCTGGTGCATTTGGCATTAACATTAAGGAATCCGTAAAGGAGTTCCAATGACCTACCGCACCAAAGATTGCGATTGTTGCTAAGATTGGCTTACAAAGTGGCCAAATAATCTTAGCAAATACGGTTAAATATCCTGCACCATCCATCTTCGCACTTTCTTCTAATTCATGTGGAATGGACTCTATGTATGTCTTAACTAAAATAATATTATAAGGCTGTACAATACTTGGAATGATGTATGCAAGGAAATTGTTTGTTAAACCTAACATACTCATTGTTAAATACCAAGGAATAATACCAGCATTGAAGTACATAGTAATTACGATGAAACGATACCAAAAACTACGTTTCCACATCTCCTTTTGTGTTACAAGGAAACCTGTCAGTGCAGATGCAAAAATCATAAGTGCTGTACCGATTACTGTTCTTCCCAAAGATACCATAATCGATGTACCTAAATCACTAACATTTTTTAAAGCTATAAAGTTTTTAAAATGAATTCCTCTTGGAATAAATTTAATGGCTCCTATACGAACCAAATCATTATCACTAATGGTATTAATCAATAAATAGTAAAATGGGAATAAACAAATCAAGGTAAAAATTGCAAATACCGTATAGTTAATAATATTGAATACATAATCACCTGGAGTTAATTTAAAACTTCTCTTCTCAGGTTTTTCTTTTCTTTTACGAGCTTTTATCACTTGCTGACCTTCCATGTCCTTCCCTCCTATACAATACTTTCTCCACGAACAGCTTTCGATATCTTATTGGCTACAAATAACAGTGATACACTGATAATTGACTTCGCCATACCTACTACTGTTGATAGTGGGATAATACCTTTATCAATACCTAATTTATAAACATATAAATCTAATACGCTGATTAATTGTGAGTTATCAGTATTTTCAAATACTAAGTATTGGTCTAAACCGTTGTTTAAGATACCAGCGATTGCTAAAAGTAAAAGTACACAGAATGTTGGCATTAAGCTTGGAACTGTAATATTCCACATCTTTTGGAAACGTCCAGCCCCATCTACTGTTGCAGCTTCATAAAGTTGTTGGTCAATACCAGAGATAGCAGCAATATAAATAATCGCGTTCCATCCAAGTGTTTTCCATAGATTCCATGCAAACATCTTAAGCCATACATGGTCAGAACCTAATAAGAAGTTCTTTCCTTCTGACATGTAACCCCAGTCAACTAATGTTGTACTTAAGAAACCATCTGTTGAGAAGATAGCAAATGCAACTGCATATACTAATACCCAGCTGATAAAGTTTGGAATAGTTGTAAATACTTGAACGATTCTTCTAAATCGATCACTTTTGATTTCTGATAGGAAAATCGCAAATGCCATTGGCATCCATAACATTAAAATGTTAATGAAACTCATTGCTAATGTATTACGAATAACACGAATCATATCACTACGTGTTGCTGCATTTTTAAATAAATATGTAAACCACTTAAGTCCTACGAACTTATCTAGAGTTAAGGTATCTCCTGCTTTATAATCAAAGAATGCAAAGCGCCATCCAAATAAAGGAAGATAACTGAATACGAATGTTAATGCTATGATTGGTAGCAAGAGCAAAAATAATTGGTACTTTGACTGCATTTCAAACTTATCATTTTTTTGAGGTTTTGGCAATACCAAACATTCAATTAATGAAAAGATAAATGCACATAATACAAAGATTAATAATATGTAGAATCCAGTTGGTAAACTTGGGTCAATTTTTTTCAGATTAGAACTTCCTAACATTTGTTTATAAGCTATATAGATTCCTACAAAGCTCACACTTGCTAAAAATGTTCCGCCTACTGAAAAATAAGAACTTAGTTTTTGTAACTTTCGTTCTCCTAAAGACATACATCCACCTACTGCTGCAATTACAATACCAATTAACAATATCATACTTGCAATAAATAGTAAATGTAATGTTCCTTCTGTAACCCATCCTTTATTCAGACTTCGTCCAAATTTGCTTGTTAATTGTCCATAGAATAAACCAGATGTAAAGAGGGATAAATTTTTGTTAATTAACCCTGATATCTTAGATGGATTTATTCCTGGTACAAATAAACAAACCACCAAAGCGATTGTCATAATTCTTGTCATTATTAATGAAACTTTGGCAATTTTACTGTTTGACTTAGCGTCTTCCATCTTTTTTCTCTCCTCTCCTGTAACTCATATTTTGAATCATTCAAATTATGGCTTAATTATAAAATTAATTTATTATTTTGAATACACAAAAATATCTATACAAATTACCCTATTTTTTTGATGATATATTTAGATATCTTATCTACTTTTCATTATAATTTTCATTTTTCACCACAGGTATGCGAATAATAACCAAAGTTCCGTCATCTTTCTTACTATTTATAGACAAACCGTAATTTTCGCCATATTGTAGCTTAATTCGCTGATTTACATTACAGATTCCAATATGAGTACGATCTAAATTCTCATAATCATTTAAATTTGTTTCAATCTCTTCTAGCCTTTCTTCTGTTATACCTGCTCCATTATCTTTTACCCGAATTATTAGACATTCATCAACTGAAACATGAATCGTAAGTAATCCGTCTGTCTCTCTGGATTCTAATCCGTGAACAAATGCATTTTCCACTAATGGCTGAATAATTAATGGCATAATCAAACATTCTTGGTCTACATTATCCTCTACGATAATCTCAGATTGAATTCGATCGCTAAAACGATAATACTGTATTTTTAAATAATACTCCACCAGCTTTAGCTCTGATTCTAGAGATACTAGTCTCTCACTTACCTGTATATTACGACGCATAATCTTAGCAAGCATCTTAGCTAAATCTGCAATATCAGACTGTTTATTTACAATTGCCTGCATACGGATCGTTTCTAATGTATTGTATAAAAAGTGTGGATTAATCTGACTTGCAAGCATTTTAAATTCTACTTCTCGCTGACGTGAATTTAACTGTTCCTTCTGCACCTGTTCGGTAACCACCTTTTCCATTAACCCTTGCATATCTTGAATCATTATATTCAGATCTTCATACAACATACTTAATTCATCTTTTCCATCTAAATGATGAATATCTTTGTAGGTGCCTGTGGCTGCCTCGTGCATTGTTTCTCGGAATTGATTAATCTGTCTACTAAAATGATCAGAAAACACACTAATCAAAAAGCAGGTTAATACAATGCAAAGTAAAAATGGTAAACATTCCGTCAAGCTAGTCTTATTAACACCTTCTACAATCTCACTATATGGCTCAACACTCACTAACGTAAAATAATTCTCCGAAAAATCTGGCTTCACTTTTACCATAACCATAAAGCAATCTTGTTGCTCATAGATGACTTTTCCATAGTGCACATCTTCATCATAGTCTTGTACGATATCCAAAATCTCAAAATAATTTTCCTTGTCAAAATTGGCATGTACAATTTCTTCATTATTGTATACAAGGGCCGTTTTATTCTTTCGATTAGAAATTGGCAATTCTGTTCTCTTATTTTGTAAAACAATAGACAAAACTCCAACTTGCTCCATGTCTTCTGTATACAACACTCTCGATAAGCGAAGACATTTTTTCTTTGAAATAACATCATTTATGTATGACCAGTACACATTTCCTCTTTGGTTTAGCGTTCCTTGGTACCATTCCTGACTTTTAATCTCTTCTGTAGCCAGCATAAAATTAGAATTATTAGAAATCGTCTCATTGTCTAAATAAATCTTAATGGACGCAATATCCTGATAATAATCACTTAAACTATCGGAAATCTTTGTATAACTGTAGTAATCATCTAATAATTCTTGATAACTTTCATATTGGGTAAATGCGATTTTTTCAATCATCGGATCAAAATACATATTTTTTGAAACATCAGAAACCATTCGAATCTTCTCATAAATTCCATCTTTAATTAAAGAAAGCTCCGCGACTTCCGACTCCATAGATTGTTTAATTAAAATATCTTTGGTGGCGTGGTTGTTATATAAAATAACAACCAACATAGGAAGAATCCCACCAAAGAAATAGATCAGTATCATTTTTTCTCGTATTTTAATATTGCGTAACAGTAATTTTAATTTTTGAAGCAAATGCATCCCCTCTTATATTTGTAATATTACAACATCCTTCTTGGTAAGGGCTATTGTCTCTCCTTTATTATACTGCCTTTTCGTAATAATTTCGAAACAATTTTGCGAAACTTCTACATTTACTGTCTCTTCTGTATGATTTAATAGGAATAAGAATTCATGTTCATCTGTTTTTCTTCTCACAGCTTCCACACCATATGGAACTTCTGCTTCCTTTTCTACGTTTTTCTCTTTGCACAATTTTTCAATAAAGTCTGCATAGAAACCTTCATTGGAGCGTGTACCTACATAATAAGCAGCCCCTTCTCCATATGCATTTTTTGTAATGACTGGCATGCCTGCATAAAAATCTTCTTTGTATTGTGCTAGGGACTCTGCACCTTCTAAATGCATTAAGTCGCAAAGTAGTTCACATGTATATTCTTTTCCTTCAAAATCAAAATGATTGCAGAATTCTGGTGGTAATGCATCGCTTTCTTCGATCCAGATTCCTAATAAATCTCTTAATTTCCCTGGATAACCACCTGTGACAACTAAATCATTTTCATCTACGAATCCACTAAAGAATGTTGTTACAAATGTTCCTCCTTGTTTTACATATTCTTTTATCTTTTCATCATAATTGCCTTTTGTCATGTACAATACTGGTGCAATTACAATATCATATTGAGATAAATCATCTTCTACGCTTATAATATCTGCTGCGATGTTCTTATCATGTAAAGCTGTATAATATTTCAAACATTCGTCATGATATTTTAATTCTACTGTTGGCCCTGCAGAATATTCAATTGCCCACCAGTTATCCCAGTCAAATACGATGGCTACTTTCGCCATACCTCTTGCTCCTAAGAAACAATCACCGATAGTCTCTAATTCTTCTCCTATCTGGGTTAGTTCACGGAATACTCTTGTATTTTCATGACCACAGTGAGCGATTACTGCACCGTGATATTTTTCACATGCTCCAATACTTTGTCGCATCTGGAAGAACATAATAGAATCTGAACCATGTGCTACCGCTTGATAGCTTTGTAATCTTAGTACACCTGGACGTTTTAGCGCATTATATGGTTGCCAGTTAGTTGTACTAGGTGTTTGTTCCATAAGAATAAAGGATTTTCCACCTTTTAAACCTCTAATTAAATCATGATTCATTGCACATCTTGCAACGGAGTCATTATAAGATGGATAGTTATCCCAAGACGCAAAGTCCATATATCTTGCCCATTTTTGATAATCTAGTGGTTTATAGAAGCCCATAAGATTTGTTGTGATTGGGATATTCGGCGTAATCTTCTTAATGGCTTCATGCTCCATTCTATATACATTTAACATGCTATCGGAATTAAATCTTCTATAATCTAGGGAAATTCCTTGGAAGGTAGATCGTTCATTTCCCCAGTGTTCGGTTAAATAACTTGGAAGTTGTATGTCATCAAAATCATAGAATGTATGTCCCCAAAATGCTGTATTCCATGCACGATTTACTTCATCAATTGTTTTGTAACGGTCTTTTACCCATACACGGAAGGCTTTTTCACAATTTTCACAGTAACATTCTGCTCCATACTCATTGGATACATGCCATGCAACGATATTGTCATAGTCCTTATAACGTTCTGCTAATTTTTCTGCTAAGCGAACCGCATATTTTTGATATACAAGACTATTTGGACAACTATTGTGACGACTTCCGAATTTTCGTCTTGCACCATTTGCTTCGGTACGAAGAATCTCTGGATATTTTCTTGCCATCCAAGCCGGATGTGCTGCGGTTGCTGTTGCAAGAACCACTTTCAATCCATTGTCTCTTGCCATATTCATGATTTTGTCTAATTGTTCAAATGTATATGTATTTTCATCTGGTTGCAATTTTGCCCATGAGAATACATTTAATGTTACGGTATCAATATGTGCCAATTTAAAAAGGCGCATATCTTCTTCCCATACTTCTTCTGGCCACTGTTCTGGATTATAATCTCCACCAAATGATAATTTGTTATGATTCCATATTCTTTCTGCCATGTTACTTCCTCCTAGATCATTTCAATTTTAAATACAACTGGCAACGTACTCTTCACATTTTTAGTTTTAATATGCAATCCTTCATCGGATACATGATATTCTGGAGTTTCATCAAAGCCAAGAACCGATACATTTTTAATCAAACCGTGGAATTCTGGTACGTTCTGGTCTTTGGAATGTGCTAGTGATTTAATCACAACTTGTCCGTCTTCTGGATATTCTAGAGCAAATGCATATAAGGCGCCATTTGCTACTGTAAAACGAAAATCTTCACTTGTATAACCTTGTGCTTGACTATCCATAAATTGTCCTTCGGAATCTTTTGTTGGACCTTCTTTTGCTTTTCTCCATGTCTTAGAATTGTAGATTGCTTCGTGGTTTACATCCATCCAAGCACCTAATTCTTTCATAATCTTCAAATCACCTTCTGGAATAGTACCGTCCGCTTTTGGTCCGATATTTAAAAGAAGATTACCATTTTTACTGACTACATCTATTAACTTCCATACAATCTCTTTTGTTGTTTTGTAATCTAATGTATCCGTATAACACCATGAATTGTGTGCTACTGCTGTATCGGTTTGCCATGCGTATGGTTTTGCGTCTGCAAATCCACCACGTTCTACTTCGATAATACCACTACCGAACATCATAGCGTCATGTTTATAGCAAATTGCGGTAGGTGTCCCCCATTCTACTCCTCGATTATAATAATATGCTGCTAATTTTAATAAATATGGCTTAAATGCTTCGTGTTGAATCCACCAATCAAAATATAATATCTTTGGTTGATAGGAGTCAATTAACTCACAAGTACGAATTAACCAATCATTTAAAAATTCTTCTGTTGGATATGGTTCACTTTGTAATGCTTGATTATCTGGCTCTGGCATTGCTGGCCAATAAAAGTCACCACGTTGCATAGGATCTTTGATATCACTATCAAATTCTTTCCCATGTCCCATGAAAAACCAATGTTCTGCACGGTGCGAAGAAGTACAGAATACCAATCCTTCTTCTTCAAATGCTTCTTTCAATTCTCCCAGAATATCTCTCTTTGGTCCCATCTCGTAAGCATTCCACTTGGAAATTTCACTTTTATACATCTGGAATCCATCATGATGCTCTGCTACTGGAAATACATACTGCGCCCCTGTTTCTTTAATTAATTTTGCCCATTCTTTTGGGTTAAATTTTTCTGCTGTAAACATAGGAATAAAATCTTTATATCCGAAATCTTTTTGCGCTCCATATGTTTTAATATGATGTTCATATGCTGGCATGCCCTTTATGTACATATTTCTAGAATACCATTCATTGGAATTGGCTGGTACACTGTATAATCCCCAATGAATAAAAATTCCAAATTTCTTTTCTTGGAACCATGTTGGAACCCTCCATTTGGATAAAGAACTCCATGTTGGTTCATATGGTCCTTGTTCAATTACTTTTTCAATTTCATCTAAATATTTTTTCATAATTTCATCTCCTATCACCAACTCTTTTTCTATTTTCATTCTTACCTATTATATCTTTTTTTGTTTTTTCCATATACCAATGAAATCCCATAAAAAATACCACGAATTTTAGATACCTAAGAATCAAATATTTCATTGACGTTCTTTCTAGCTCCATATATGATAATACTATCAAATACTTGGAGGAAATCTATATGTACATAGCAAATGAAACTCGCTACAATTCCATGGTTTACAATCGTTGCGGTCGCAGTGGTCTTAAAATGTCTGCCATATCACTTGGACTTTGGCAAAACTTTGGTTATACCGACTCTTTTTCCAATATGGAAAAAATGTGTCACACTGCATTCGATTTAGGAATTACTTGCTTTGATATTGCCAATAATTATGGAAATCCTTATAATGGATCGGCAGAAGAAAATTTCAAAAAGATATTAGACCGTGGAATGCGTACTTACCGTGATGAAATGGTAATTACGACAAAGGCAGGATATGATATGTGGCCTGGTCCTTATGGTGAGCGAAACGGTAGCCGTAAATATCTAATTTCATCTCTCGATCAAAGTTTAAAACGTCTAGGTTTAGACTATGTTGATATTTACTATCATCATATCTTTGATCCCAATACACCTTTGGAAGAAACTGCAGAAGCATTGGATCATATTGTACGTCAGGGAAAAGCTCTCTATGTTGGAATTTCTAACTATACCAAAGAACAGACCGCCGAGATTATGAATATCTTTAAAGAACTAAGAACTCCATATATTGTAAATCAACCTTCCTATTCTATGTTAAATCGCTGGATTGAGCGAGATGGATTAGATATCTTTGCAGTCGAGGAAGGGTTTGGATTGGCTGTCTTCTCTCCTCTTTATCAGGGATTGCTAACAGATCGATATTTAAATGGCGTTCCTACGGATTCCCGAATTGGAAAAGGACGTACATGGATTCAAGATGAATTAGACGATGTAATGATTAAAAAATTACAATCTTTAAACCATATTGCTCAGAATCGTGGACAAAAACTTTCACAGATGGCACTTTCTTGGATTTTAAGAGATGAACGCATTACATCTGTTATTATTGGTGCAAGTCGCCCTGAACAGATTATAGATAATGTGGAGTCTGTAAAGAATACGAACTTTACATTAGAAGAATTAAAAATGATTGATGATATTGTTGGATAACATGGAATTGAAAGCCACTGGGACATCAAGTCACCAGTGGCTTTTTATGTACTAATAGTAATGTATTCTATGCATAATAAATTTTAATTGTTGCGGAATTTAATATAACTTGTCAGTTGCAATTCGTACTATTTTTCCATCATGAACAATTACTGCTAAGGCTATATTATCTTCAAAACTTCCCTCTGCATAGTAAATCGTATCATATTTTATCTTCATTTTTCTAAGGTACCCTGTTTTACCACTTAACAGTTCACTATCTAAATCATCGCCATTTTCAAATGACTCAAAATATAGTCCAGTGTCGGCAAGCTCCCTCTCTTCCATTCCAACTTGAATCCCTATGGACAACGAGAAGATTTCATTTGTAAGAATAACATAGTCTATGTACTGCATCTCATCTATTGCTTTCTCACCATGAACAATATAAATAATTCCATCATACACCATGTAATGACGATACATCCCCTCGTCACATTTCTGAGTAATCAGTTTCTTCGGTTTTCCACTATATTGATATATGTCTTGAACTTTATATTCTGAACATAATGAGTCATTCAATAGTTCATGATTATTGATAACGCTATCACATAAAGAAACTTGTCGTTTCTCTCGCAAATCTTCCCCTGTTGCCAAACAGAATGCTCCCAATTCTTCGCTATATTGGTAGATCTGGTACACATCTAATCTTCTCTTTAGATTCTGCATATCTGTTTCTGCATCATATTCATACTGTTCCATAATACCTTGCAATATAACATCTGTATGTCCATCTTGATTCACATCTTCATATTTTGGTAATAAGATACCACCTTCAAACACACTTGATATAACAGGTGAATTATTAAACTGCATCTGCTCATAATGACTATCAATTGCATAAAATTCATAGTCTGGAATGCTTGACACATTTCTACCTGATAGTCTTTCCAGATTCAATAATGCTAAGTTTCCATTCCCCATGTAATCTGCTGTATAAACCGATACAAATTCTCCTTCTGAAATCGAAATCAAATCATATTGAAAATATTCCGTTGCACCTTCTAAAATATAATCAATTCCTGTAATTCTATCTTCTTCTTCATGAACGAGATATAGCGATGTACTCCAGTCTCCTGTTCGAATATATGATAAAAAATAATAACTCTGTTCTTTTAATTCTCTTGTATCTATATGTATTTCACTATCCTCTAATTCTTCAAAAAGTGTTTGATACTGCTCTTGATTTTGTTTCACATATTCTTTTACAGACTCTTCCGTGACAGCACTGCTTTCCGCCTCTTCTATACTAGTTGTGAAAGGCTCTTCTGTTTCTATTTGCCCTGAACTACTTATCGTTTTGGAACATCCCGAAAGAACTATTGTTGTAATGAATAAAAATAATACAAGCTCCTTGCTTCCCCTCTTCGTCATTCTATTACTCCCTTCATTTCTCTGCATCAAGGGTTTATCGATTCATCCAAGCTTATCATGAAACATTGGAATCAGATAGCTATTACATATACATATTTATTGATTTTTAATTACTTTTTCAAGCGAAAATACTAAATCTTTAACCGTCTCAATTAATTGATTGAATTCAGTCATTTTATCCATAATTGTATTACTTATATCTAATCCTTCTTGTGATACTGCAGAAACCTCCTCTGTTGTACCAGAAAGTTGACTAATTGCATCCACAATCACTTGATTTGAACTATACAATACTGAAATATCTGCTTGAATTTCATCAAGTAATTTAATTAAATTGTTAATGTCTGTTCCTGTTTTTGTAAAGTTTTGATTCATCTCATCTACTTTTTCACTTTGTACTTTTATACTTACAACAGACTCTTCTAATATTCCTAATGTATCATTTGCAGCTAGAGTTAAATCATTTATGATATCTGTAATCTTTGAAGTAGACTGTCGTGTATCTTCTGACAATACACGAATCTCTTCTGCAACCACTGCAAAACCACGACCTGCTTCCCCAGCTCTTGCTGCCTCTATTGAAGCATTCAGTGCTAATAGATTGGTTTGATCCGATATATTTAAAATAGTTTCCACAATAGTTGACACATCATTTACCTTTGTAGATAATACATGCATCATATCCGACATTTTGCTAGTACACATATTTACTTTTCCTGAATGTTCACTAACTGTATTGGATAAATCCACACCTACATTGACATTATCTAACACATCATGTGCTGTTTGGCTAACTATATTTGCTCTTTTCTCTGTATCACTAATAATCTTTTGAATATTGCTTGTGGATAAAGCTTGGTTCTGTATCTCCTCTGCTGTACATTCCATACTATCCGCAACATTACTCATAGATGTTCTATTTCTATCTGCTTGCTCATTAATGATCGCTAAATTTTCTACTAGCTCTACAAAAATATCCGCAACTTCATTGGTTGTTGAAGACACTTCGTTCACTAACTTCGCTTGCTGCTCTATTTTTCTTTCTAATGATTGACCATTTTCAATAGTTAATTGATGAAATAATTTTGTAATCATAGCTGTAACGACAAAGACAAGTGGCGTCATAATAATCAGGACAGAATATTTATTCATATCAACATCTTGACTTCTCATCATTACAGTAAAAATAATATTAGATAAATAGGTTATGGTCGTAAATGTATTAAGAATAATTGTCACTTTCGTATTGATGTACAAAATACTTGCCATCATAATACAATAACCAATTGCATACATCTGACCAACACCAACTGCATATGTACAAATTACACACATAATTCCCCATGTGACTAGCATAATTCTCATTGCCTTTTTACTTTCTGCAAAAATTCTATTGACAATAAAAATTACAACACCACTACAAATATAAACTACTAAAAGAAAAGTCCCTTTACTTCGGCTTTCTTCCACTCCTAAATATCCTATACTTGTTAAAATCATTAAAAAACATAAAACCAAAAGACTAATTTGCATTACACGATTTGCTCTTTTATATTGCTTTTTTGTTAATTCCATAAAACTCCTCCTGTCCACTATAATTAATTGTATAAATCAAAATTAAGGAACATGCTTTTCCCCTTATTTAATTCAATAATTATATCACCCATTTTCAAGTTAACCTTAACACGACTGATTTAAAACAAATTATGGATTAAACTTTGATACATTATTGGACTATTATGGAACTTTAGCTTTTCCCATAAATAAAAAGAAACTTTTTGTAAGAATAATATGTAATTATATTTTAAATATACTCCTATATTTTAAAATTTGTCTTTTGTATATATTAAATTGCATAAAAGAGAGTCCTATGGGCATACTATTGCCATAAGCTCTCTTTTGTAAACATTAACTTGCTATTAGAATTTACCTTCTTTAGCAGCTTCTTCGATAGATACTGCAACAGCAACTGTAGCACCTACCATAGGATTATTTCCCATGCCGATCAAGCCCATCATTTCTACGTGAGCAGGTACGGATGAAGAACCAGCAAACTGTGCATCAGAGTGCATACGTCCCATAGTATCTGTCATACCATAAGAAGCAGGACCAGCAGCCATGTTATCTGGGTGAAGTGTACGACCTGTACCACCACCAGATGCTACTGAGAAGTATTTCTTACCTTGTTCTAAACATTCTTTTTTGTATGTTCCAGCAACTGGATGTTGGAAACGAGTTGGGTTTGTAGAGTTACCTGTGATGGAAACGTCTACGTTTTCTTTGTGCATGATAGCTACACCTTCTGTTACGTCGTTAGCACCGTAGCAGTTAACTTTTGCACGAAGACCTGTAGAGTATGCTTTACGGAATACTTCTTTTACTTCGCCTGTGTAGTAATCCATTTCTGTTTCAACAAATGTAAAACCGTTGATACGAGCAATGATTTGAGCAGCATCTTTACCAAGACCGTTTAAGATAACACGTAATGGTTTTTGACGTACTTTGTTTGCCTTTTCAGCGATACCGATAGCACCTTCAGCAGCTGCGAAAGATTCGTGACCAGCTAAGAAAGCGAAACATTCTGTATCTTCTTCAAGAAGCATTTTACCTAAGTTACCATGTCCTAAACCAACTTTTCTTTGGTCAGCAACAGAACCTGGGATACAGAAAGCTTGAAGACCTTCACCGATTGCAGCAGCAGCGTCAGCGGCTCTTCTAGCACCTTTTTTGATTGCGATAGCAGCACCAACTGTGTATGCCCAACAAGCATTTTCAAAACAGATTGGTTGGATACCTTTTACTTGATTGTAAACATCTAAGCCAGCATCCTTAGTAATTTTTTCAGCTTCTTCTATAGAAGCAATTCCGTAGCTGTTTAGTACAGAATTGATTTTATCGATTCTTCTTTCATATGATTCAAATAAAGCCATTTTATAAAATCCTCCTTAATGATTTCAAGAACATCGTTCTATGAAAAACGTCTCTTATTCTTTTCTTGGGTCAACGATTTTAACAGCGTCATCAACACGACCATATTGACCTTGAGCTTTTTCAAATGCTGTGTTAGCATCATCACCAGCTTTGATGAAGTCCATCATTTTACCAAAGTTTACAAATTTGTAACCAATGATTTCATTGTCTTCATTTAAAGCAACGCCTGTTACATAACCGTCTGTCATTTCAAGATAACGAGGACCTTTCTTTAATGTACCATACATAGTACCAACTTGAGATCTAAGACCTTTACCTAAATCTTCAAGACCAGCACCGATTGGAAGACCGTCTTCGGAGAAAGCAGATTGTGTTCTACCGTAAACGATTTGTAAGAATAATTCTCTCATTGCTGTGTTGATAGCATCACAAACTAAGTCTGTGTTTAATGCTTCTAAGATAGTTCTACCTGGTAAGATTTCTGCTGCCATGGCTGCGGAATGAGTCATACCAGAACATCCAACTGTTTCAACTAATGCTTCTTGGATGATACCTTCTTTAACGTTAAGAGTTAATTTACAAGTTCCTTGTTGTGGAGCACACCAGCCGATACCGTGTGTTAAACCGGAAATATCGCTTACTTCTTTTGCTTTCACCCATTTTGCTTCTTCTGGGATTGGAGCAGCTCCATGGTTAACCCCTTGAGTAATTGGGCACATATTTTCTACTTCGTGTGAATAAATCATGTTGAGACTCCTTTCAATATTACGTTTAACTTACGCAATATGTTCATTGTATATTGCTCATTTATATTCTGCGCCTAAACAACGCGAATTTGTGTGAACGTCTAAAGATTCCATATTCGGAAATAAATGTGACTACACACTCAGTTATTATTTTCTCATAAAATGACAAATTAGTCTACACCTTTTTTTAATTTTCTCATTCTTACAAATTTTTATAAAATGTAAAAACTTTAAAATTTTCTTGAATGATGATGTAAATTAAACAAATAAAGCATGCAATTATGCATTCCCAGTTCAATAAAATAAGCATCATTCCACGAACATAAGCTTTTCGTTCCTAGAATGATGCTTTTCTTAAATTAAGCATTTCGACTTTCTCTATCTTTTCTCACAAATATCTCCTGCCTTCTTATAAATGCTATTGGGCGGCACTACACCACGTACACTGGATAGTGGATAAACATTACTATATCTTCCAACAACTGTACCTGGGTTTAATACACTGTTGCATCCAACTTCTACATAATCTCCTAAGAAAGCTCCAACTTTTTTAAGTCCTGTTTGAATTTTTTTATCATCAAATTTAATGGAAACTAGTGTTTTATCAGATTTTACATTTGATGTAATGGAACCTGCACCCATATGAGAACGATAGCCTAAGATAGAATCGCCTACGTAATTGTAGTGTGGAACTTGTACATTGTTAAAAAGAATTACATTTTTAAGTTCTGTTGAGTTTCCTACTACACAATTCTCACCGATGATTACACTACCACGAATATATGCGCAATGACGAATCTCTGCATTTTTACCGATAATAGCTGGTCCGTGAATATATGCTGTTGGGGCTATTTTTGCACTTTTGGCTACCCAAACATTTTTCCTTACTAAGTCGTATTCTTCAAATGATAATTGGCTTCCTAATGCCATGATGAAATCCGATATCAACGGAAGTACTTTCCATGGATATGCTTGATTACGAAATAAATCCGCTGCAATTGTCTGATCTAAGTCAAATAGTCCATCAATTGTTACTTGTTCAATGCTCATTTTAATATCCTCCCAAACTTTGTTTACTTTCAGTTTAATAATCCAATTTACTAATAATCATTTTACATCAAATATGAGAAATTGGCAAATACGTTCCGTTACTTAATGTTATTTGATTCCTTCTTTTTCTTCAAATATTTTAACAAATTTATGATAAAACTCTCGATGTTTATATGTACCATCAATTTCTTTAACATCACCTGCATACAAATCAAATTGCATAATATCAATAGAAATGCTACAATAAAATTATAAACATATAAGGAGTATAAAATACATATGAAAGACATTGTAATTGTTGGCGCTGGAGGTTTTGCAAGAGATGTTCTTTTTTTATTACAAAGAATTAACCATGAAAATCCAACCTATAATATTATTGGTTTTATTGATGAACAACTAGATACAGGAAGCATAATAAATGGTGTCCCTGTCATTGGAAACAATGATTTTCTTATTCGTTATCCAAAAGAATTGGCTGTAGCTATTGCAATTGGAAATGGTAAAATAAGAAAGAGGTTATATAATCTATTCAAAGATAATTCCAATCTATATTTTCCCAATCTTATTGATCCAAGTGTAATACGCTCAGAACATATTACTTTTGGGATTGGCAATATCATTTATATTGGCACTATCTTAACTATAAATATTCAAATAGAAAATTTCGTTATTTTAAATGTTTCTTGTAACGTTGGACATGATTCGATACTAGAATCCTATGTTACAGTATCTCCTAGTACTAACATATCTGGTAATGTACATATTGAATCACTCTGCTATTTGGGCACATCCTCTTCTATCATTCAAGGAATTCATATAGGCGGTAACTCTACTATTGGTGCTGGTGCCGTTGTGATAAGGGATATTCCTAAAAATTGTACCGCTGTTGGTATACCTGCAAAACCAATTAAATTTTTATAATAATTTTGTAAGAGTAAGAAGTTGCTATGATAATACTACGGATAGGAAATGCTTGGAACACAAATTACCTATCCGTAAATTACACACAAACTAAGCACTTATCTAATATCTAAATATCTACCTTTTTCCCAAAAGTACTTTGTAAGAATCTCCATAAGCTCAAAATCATTGTCGCTGTCAATATCCAACACAGCACTATCTTCCATTTTCCATATCAATGCACGTCTATTTTCTAGGGTCATATCCATTAGATACTCTCTTCCGTAGGCATAAATCGATCCATTCATATCATAACAAGCTGGTACTTGTTGTCGCGCCGTATAGGTTGCTGAAATCACTCTGTCATAGAAGCCATTTTCTTTTTGACTAACCATATTAAAATATGGACTTCTTCTAGATTCTGTAACACTATATGCAAAATTGCAGGATTCGTTTTCTGCTACCAAAGCAATCGTTCCTTCTACATCTGCCAAAGTTCTAACAGGTGACGTAATATCTAAATCAACTACCAAATCAAATTGACAGGATTCATTTGCTTCGGCTTGTATCAGTGTATCTTTTATTACATCCCCTTTTGCTACGACATCTCCTGCTAACTCTGCTTTGCGGTTTACATAGAGAATTGGAATATCCCATCGTTTTACCTGCTCAATCAACTCTTCACTATCCGTATTTACTGCTAATAATATTTCATCTTCTTGATGTTTTTCTAAATACATTTGATAAATCTTTAGCGTATAATCTACGATTGGCTTTCCGCAAAATAGCCTAACATTTTTTCCTTTTACACCTTTCGAACCTGCTCGTCCACAAATTGTAAATAATATTTTCACTCTAATCTCCCTCTCCTATTGTTGCAATCTTAAGTGTTTGATAGGCGTGCTCTATGGTATTGATATTTTCCACTTTTCCTTCTACGCAATCCATAAAATACTCCATCTCATTCAAGTATAAGTCCTCTTCTGGAAATTCCATCTTGTCTACAATTTCATTATTTTTGTATGTTGTGATTACATTTTTTATTAAATCTACATCCATCCGTTCTTTGTTCGTAAAGAGTTGTAGAATTCGCTCTGTCTTTTGACCAAAATAGTCTAGATGTAATTCCAGTAACATCTTTGGGTATTTTGCAAGATATAAGGAAACATCCTCACAGTCCATCTCCAAATCTGACACATGTCCTGCTAATTGTATTACCTCTTCTGGAAATCCAAATAGTCTTATAGCATAATCCCATTCATGAATTAGATCTCTAGAAACACCACCACCTAATTTCTTTTGTGCCGAATAAACCGTTCTATAATCTACTCCTTTTCTCCAATCTGGTAGATAGGAGGTAGAAATAATTCTTGCCATAATGATTTTTTTTGAGTTTACGATCTGTTCTGACAAGAATTTTAAAATTGCCTTATGTCTAAGCGGACATGCAACGTAATAGACGTTCTCTTGCTTTCTATTCTTTAGGAGTGCAGCGATGTCATAATCACACGTTTCAAAAATAGGTTTTTCAATAAACATATGCTTTGTTTTATGTATAACACTCTTTATAGTCTCATAATGCAAGGATGTAGGATTTGTCACAAAGATGATATCATAATCCTCTGGCATCTCATCTACACTAGAATACTGTCTGTGTAAAATAGAATCCAATTCCTCATCTTTTTTCCCATGCCCACTGCGTAATGCTTCTATTTCATACTTTACATTTCGCTTTTCTAGAACAGCCCTCACATTTCGTAAATGTCTTTTCCCAATGGAACCAAGTCCAATCATTGCAATTTTCAACTTGATCACTCAACTTTCAATCTTATCCATAATATTAATAATTTCTAAGTCTTCTGCAAAACCATAGATTGCTTTCTTTCCTTTAATGACAGCAAAGAACTCCTCTATTTCTTTCATATATGCGTATTCATTAATGAAACTTCCATATCCTTGTTCATGTATGTACTTTCCTGTTGGTACCAATTTTAATTCGCCATCTTCTATATCCTTCTGGAATAAAGTTTCTGGTGTGCCATCCCATTTGATATAAAAGTCTTCATTTACAACTTCTAATCTTCGAACTGCTTCTCTACTGACAACATCAATCAGGATACTCCCTATATTTCCACCCTCGTGTTCTACTTGTATCATATAGGTATCTGGAAAATCCAATTCTAAATCTGTAAGCTTTCGTTTTATAACATGTACATTCAAGATCTTTCCAAATGTATGCTGAATCCAAGGTAATTCAATAGCCAATAACTCTCGGCAGCCATTTGTAGTTTTATTACTTACAAAAAATTCTTTTAAGTTATCCCATGGATGCCAATCTGGTAGATACTGTCCCACATGATAATGATAAACAGATGGCTTTCTTTCCTTTCTTATCCTCTCTGCTAAATACTGCATCTCTGATTTATAAAGTGTAGTGGAGGAAAGAAATAATACTTTTCCTTTTTCCTTAGCCAACTGCATATTGGATTCATATCTATCCTGTATCAGATTAATCTCAGTAAATACATGACAATCAAGCAGTAATGCTTCCTCAATGATTTTCCCATGGTAAGCTGGAGATGTGCAGACAAAAACACAGTCAAGGCTACTTGTTACCTCTGTAAGAGACTGATATCCTTTGATCTGATACTCCTTTGTAACTTCTTGCATTCTTTCCTTTTTACTATCTATTCCAATAATCTCACACTCTGGTACGATTTCCTTTAGTAACCTAATTCTTCGTTTTCCCATAGAACCAAGCCCAATTACTGCAATCTTCATATCGTCCCTCCTAAATGCATTTTTACAAAACTTCTATAAATCAAAAAATTTCTTTCCTACCTGCATGCATCCTTCTCGGAATACTCTTACTACATGCTCTACGATTTTATCCGATGTATTACCATCTCCATATGGATTTTTAGCAATACTGATTTTCTTACGGAAGTCCTCTGATTTTCCTTTTTGAATTGCTGCTAATATTGCTCCTGCCTCTGGTTCACAATTGATAATCGTTTCTCCTTGTAAACGTCCTTTCTGCCTATCTCCAATATTAATCGTTGCAACCGAAAAGGATGGTGCTTCTATAAGACCACTTGATGAATTACCAATTACCATACAAGAATACTTGAGCGCACTTAGATATCGCTTCATTCCCAAAGAATCAAATACTGCTACATTTTCACATTCCTCTGCGAGCTTTTCACATAGTTCATTGATGATTCTTCCATCTGAATCTGCATTGGCTTTTGTGATAATAAACTTCATGTCTTTGCATACACGAAGTGCTTTTAGAAGCTCCTCTGTTTGGCTTCTTGCACTATTTTTCTCCAAAGTTACTGGGTGAAATGTAACCACTGCATATGGTTTATCTAAAGAAAAATCTAGTTCCTGTTCAAGTTCTTCCTTAGAAAGAAGTGGAACACTACAAGCATTTTCCACGCCCATAGCACCCACACAAAATACTCGCTCTGGCTGTTCACCAAGCTGAATGACACGTCTTCGATAGGCTTCTGTACTGGTAAAATGAAGTGCACTCATCTTCGTAATTGCATGTCGAATGGCTTCATCTACGGCACCTTCTGTTGTCTCTCCACCGTATAAATGAATAATCGGTATCTTTTCATTCATCGCAGCGCAACATACTGCTAAAGTCTCATATCGGTCACCCAATACCAGTAATGCATCTGGCTGGCTCTCTGCAAAATAATCTGCAAAACTAATCATCGCCAATCCCATGCTCTTTGAGATTGCCGCAGGTGTATCTGAACTTAATAAAATCTCTATCTTCTTATCAATTTCCAAACCATCTTTTTCTATCTCACGATAGGTTTGTCCAAACTCAGGAGAAAGATGAGCTCCTGTCACTACTATTTTGACGCGAAATCCTTCTACCTGCATCAATTTCTTTATAATTGGCTGCAACAGTCCATACTCTGCCCTTGTTGCAGTCAATACTGTTATGTTATAAACCATAAGAACCTCCTTACAGTTCAATTCGTTCATCTTCATAAAAGTCACGTTTTGCTGTTTTTCCAATGACTTCATTCCATTTCATCGGAGATATTCCATTTCCAGGTCTCTTTACGGTAAGGTTCTCTTCTGTAAAAACTTCTCCCATCTGAATATCTCGTGATGCAATAATACTTTTTCGGGCTACTACCTTATTCTTTTCCTCTATCTCAGATGGTATTTTTTCACCTGTTCCCATTGCTTTTTCAATTGTCCTGATTGCTTGAACCATCTCGGCAAATTCCTTTGGTTCTAAACTTGCCTTTTGATCTGGTCCTGGTAAGTTCTGATCCGTGGTAAAATGTTTTTCGATTATTTTCGCTCCCCTTGCTACTGCTGCAATGGAAACTGCAATCCCTTTTGTATGATCCGAATAACCCACTTCCAATTGAAAATGATCTCGCAACGTATCCATTGCTTTCAGATTCACATCCTGAAATGGTGCTGGATATTCTGTAGTACAGTGTAGCAGGCTAATTTGTTCACAGCCGTGTTCTTTTAACACAGATACCGCATCCTCCACTTCCTGTAAGGTTGCCATCCCTGTGGATAAAATCACCGGCTTTCTAGTTTCTGCAATTCGAATCAAATAAGGAAGATTCGTAATCTCTCCAGATGGTACTTTCCATTGTTTCATTCCAAGTTGTTCTAGATAATCAATACTTACCAAATCAAAAGGAGTTGATAAAAATTCAACACCCTTTTCCTCACAATATTCTTTTATCTCTTTAAATGTTTCCAACGGGAATAATAATTTTCTACACATGTCAAGCTGACTTTCATCTTCTCCTGTGGTGACTTTCTGATAGTCGGCTTTGTCTGCGTATTTGGAAATAATCAGTTCTGCAATGCCTGTTTGAAATTTTACAATGTCTGCTCCCGCTTCTTTCGCAGCGTCAATCATCTGCTTTGCCAATTCAAGGTCTTGATTATGGTTTACTCCAATTTCTGCTATAATTATTGTCTTTTCCATCCTACTCCTCACATATTTCAGCGCTTATTCTAACTCTAAAGCGTGTTTCATATTTTCCAGTTCATCCAGCTGTCCCATATCCAGCCATGCATTTTCACCAATTGGATAAACACCAACTTTCATTCCCTGCTGTTTTGCTTGTTCAATTACATCTGGAAAACCAATTTCCTTATTTTCCTCCATCTGTTCAATGACTTCTGGTTCTACAATATAGCATCCTGTATTCGTAAAAAATGAAAGATTTGGCTTCTCACTCATGCTCTCAATCTCACCTGATTTTCCAATCTCAATGACCCCATATGGAATTTGGAAATTTTTCAAAGAACACACCATCGTTATCATATGGTGTTCCTCCTTATGAAGCTTATAAATCTTAGCAAATTCTTCTTGAATTAAAATATCGCAGTTTGTCAAAATAAAAGTCTCGTGAATCTTTCCTTTTAATAATGACAAACCACCGCCTGTACCAAGTGGAATATTTTCATCCACATAATTCACTTGATAGTCCTTCTCAATTTCATTGAAATAGGCTTTTATCATATTTTTTTTATGATTTAATATAAGATAAAACTCGTTACATCCACATTCAAAAAATCGGTTAATAATATGCTCTGCAATTGGGATTTCTCCAACAGGAATCAAGGGCTTTGGCAAAATCTTAGTATAAGGATATAAACGTTTTCCCTTTCCCCCTGCCATAATCACTACTGGTAATTGAATTTTTTCTCTATTTACAGCAGAATTCTTTCCATCCCAGCATATTACATTTACAATTCTTCCAAAGTCATCTAGTATTGGAACTGCTTCGATGGAATTTTTTCTCATAAAATGAACTGCTTCTTTCTCGTTTGTATCACGTAGAAATTTTGGCTTATAATTTGCGACCTTACATACTTCTGCTTCTAAATCCCCTTTGGATAAAATCCATCTTCTTATATCTCCATCTGTTAATGCTGCCACTAGTTTTCTATCTTTTTCTACAAATAGTACCTTAGTTGCAATTGCATCTAATAATTCCATGGCATGCAGTACAGATTCATTTTCTTGAATCAACATCTGTTCAATATTCATTCCGTACCTCATTCTTATCTAAAGCTATCACTTTGTATAGGCTTCAATAACATCCATTACTCGGTTCACATTTTCCCTTGTTAAGTTCGTACTGCAAGGTATATTTACAACATGCTGACAATATACATATGCATTCTTCACCTGATAAGCTCTTGCACTCTGGTATGGTTTCTGCTCATTGATTAATCCCCAGATCGGTCTGGATTGAATTTTATGTACAGATAAATGTTTTATGATACCATCTCTATCAAACTTATCTCCATCACAATATAGTGCATAAAACCAATGGTTGCTTCGAATTCCCTGTCTCACTGGAAGCATTGTAAGCCCATCTATCTTTGCCACCCGTTTCACGTATTCTTCAAAGTTTTCCTGTTTTACTGCTATAAAATGTTCTAACTGCTCTAATTGTGCTACTCCTAAAGCTGCCTGAAGATTTGTCATACGGTAATTGTAACCAACTTCATCATGCAGGTAATACAATTCATCACTCTTTGCCTGAGTGGTAAGATGTTTTGCTCTTTTTAACAGTTCTTCATTGTTGGAGACGATCATTCCTCCGCCTCCAGTAGTCATAATCTTATTTCCATTAAAAGAATAAACACCAATATCTCCTATCGTTCCTGCAAAGGCTCCTTTGTATCTGCCCTCTGTATAATAAGTTCCAATGGCTTCCGTCGCATCCTCTATCACTTTCAATTTATAGGTTGTAGCAATCTCATTAATTGCCTCCATATCTGCCATATTTCCAAAAACATGTACTACTACAACAGCTTTTACATGCTTATTCGTTTTCTTACTGTATAAGCTTTCCCCATCAAAGTTACATTCTTCTTCACAAAATCTTCTTAAAGAAACTGGATCTAGACATAACGAGTCATCACAATCCATAAAAATTGGTTCTGCACCTATATACTTAACTGGATTCACTGCAGCAATAAAAGTTAATGCTGGTACAATTACTTCATCTTCGTTCGTTACACCTGCCAGCATAAGTGCCACATGCAAGCCAGATGTTCCATTCTGACAAGCAACTGCTCCCTTCGCATGAACATAATCTGCAATATTATGTTCAAATTGCTCTACATAAGGACCTGCTGTGGAAACCCATTCTGATTCAATTGCTTTTGTTGCATACGCAAGCTCATTTCCTCGTAAGTTTGGCACGCTTAATGGTATAAATTCTGAATCCATATTCTCCCCTCCATACGATTTATTTTATCTTACTAACCTATTTATTCTATGAGCATCTCGATAAGAATTGAGATTACAGATTGTAAATGTCAACTTTATATTTTTCCATATTATTTTTTAAGAACTCAATCGTCTCTGCTAAACCTTGCTCAAATGTATATTGTGGCTTCCAATCCGTTAACTCCATAATTTTCTGATTACATCCTAATAAGCGATTTACTTCGCTCTTTTCTGGGCGTAGACGCTGTTCATCACATATAATTTTTACGTCTGGCTTTATTTGTCTAATTAACTCTTCCGCTAGTTGTCCAATGGAAATTTCATGTTGTGTTGCAATATTAATTTCTTGCCCTATGGTACGCTCCGATTCATACATAGCAATAAATCCATGTGCGGTATCTTTTACATAGTTAAAATCTCTTGTTGGTGTTAAAGAACCTAGTTTAATCTCAGATTTTCCAGCTAATAATTGTAATATGATGGTTGGGATTACTGCTCTTGCAGACTGTCTTGGTCCATATGTATTAAAAGGTCTTACTATGGTAACTGGTAAATCAAATGAGCGGTAAAAGGATTCTGCCAAACGATCTGCTCCTATTTTCGTCGCAGAGTAAGGGGATTGCCCTTGGAAAGGATGTTTTTCATCAATTGGTACATATTGTGCTGTTCCGTACACTTCCGATGTGGATGTTACTAACACTCTGATACCATATTCCCTAGCAGCTTGTAATACATTCAATGTCCCTTTTATATTTGTATCTACATATGTATCTGGTGAATGATAACTGAATGGAATGGCTATTAATGCTGCTAGATGAAATACTGCTTCGCATCCCTTCATAGCCTGCTTCACTCCATTTGGATCTCTTACATCTCCTTGGAATATCTCTACATGTTTCATAATATCATCGGAAAGTGTATCCAACCATCCCCATGTATTAAAGGAATTATAAAAAACAAATGCTTTTACTTCATAACCTTTTTTGACTAATTCTTCCGTCAGATGGCTTCCTATAAATCCATCTGCTCCTGTAACCAATACTTTTTTCATGTATATCCTCCAGTCGAACCTATGCATTTATTCATTTTTCTCCTGCATACGTTCAAATTTTTTCTTTATATTATTATAAATAACTGGAATGTTATTCGCAATAACATCTACAATTTCGTCTACACCATGTGACTGATTTACTTCTTCTATAGTAGAATCCATCCATTTATCATTTGCTTCCGTAAATGGCATTCTGATATAGTGTTTCAATTGACAATACAATGCCATTAATGCATCTCGTTTTTGCTCTCTTGTAACAACCATATTTCCATCTAAAGCAGACTGGATCATACTATAATAGTTCTCTTCTGATAATGCTGCATGTCCAAAACTAAAGTCTTTATAATACACCGTGGTATGTGTCACGATCGGCACTCCCATAATAACCGATTCTAATCCAATGGTTGAAGTATATGGTAATACTAATTTGCACCTTCTTAGGTACTGATAGGTATTCAACTTCTGCTCAGCTTTACAGAAATAAATACGCTCTGGATATTCTTCTAATAATGCTATTTTACTGGCTAAATTATCATATTTATAACTTGGTAATGCATTCTGTGCTGGATGTTCACGAACCATTACACTGGCATCTGTATGTTTCATAATGTAAAGCAAAGTTTTATTAATCCACTCAACATAATCCGTAAATACATTATCAACAAAAAGTGCTGCGGCATCCCAAAAAATATTTAATGGCATGATGATATCATAAGCTTTCTCTAATTCTTCATCCTCTCCAACAAGCTGATAATTATAGTTACCATCTTTTGCTGTACTATTAATACGTGTTTCAAAACCAAGCTGTCCTAGTTTGATAATCTCTTCTACTTCACTATCTGTAAACATATGCTCCTCAAAAATACGTCGTATATCATAGGAATGAGAACCAATTCCATCTGTTTCAATAAGCATTAAATCGCCTGTATTTCCATCGTAAGTAGAGACACGAATATTGTATAACTTTCCAATCCTTAGATAAATTGCTCTATGTTTATGAATCCCTGTATAAATAGTAACCACATCAAAATGATTCTCTTCAAAAAATGCTTTTGCACTCATCAGGTTATTCTCAATAATATCCCTCGAGATTTCTTCTCTCTGTTCATTTCCGTCGATAAAATTTTCATCATATCTGGAATCTAACCATCTTAATGAATGTGTATTAATTTTTTCTATATACGCTTCATCTTCCCTATCTAATGGGGCTTTTTTATTTGAATCAATATACAGTACTTTCATTTCGCCAAAATGCTGTTTCATAAAATTGAGTGCATAGTCTAGGTACTTGGTAATAATTTCTCTATAATTGCTAAAATAAATGTAATCATCATGATTTCCCATATTATCTACAATTAACGTTGGGTCATATCCTCGATATCTTAAGATTAAATACTGCCCTAATGCATACCATAACACATTCTTTTCCATAGTGCCGTTACAAATAATACCTATCTTTTTATCATATTTGCATGGAATCTGCTGCATCATATCCCTTGGAATTCGCTCTACAAAGGATAGAAACTTTTGTCCCATTCCATCAAATTTCATAATGTAGAAATAATCTCGAAATTGATGATAAATATTAAAATAATCTTTTCCTTCCTGTAAACCATAACCTGAAAGTTGTTTTCCAATTACCTCATAATGTTTGCTTAAAATAAGTATGATAAAAGTACCCTTCTCCATTTCCTTTACCAACTCAGGAGAACAGATTTCCTTTCCCATAAGAAAACTTCCTTGCAATTTTTTATCATTGTCAAGAAAGCATCTAACATTATATTGATAAAGGATACGTTTCATTAATATGGATGCTGCTGTTCCTCCTCCAAAACAAATAATCTTTTTATCTGAATTCTTTTGAAGTAATTCTTCTATCTTGTCTAATTCAATATGTACTTCTGCGTTATAAATATCATGCAATATTACATACCCCTCTCCTCAATTCTTTTCAATTATATATCGACAATATCTTTATGAGAATTAATTAAATTAAAATAAAGTGAAAGCATACAATAAAATCCATTCTTATTTTATTTTAATCACAGAAATCTCATATCCAAACAAAGCTGCCACACGAATTCCTTCATGTGGCAGCCTTCTTTACCTTCCCGTATCAATAAACTCCATACTCCAATTATATCTTCCCGTCTTCTCATCCTTTTTATAATAGAAGTATGCCGAAAACTTATTCCCACTTTTACTTACACAACCATGGAAACCAACTCGACCACCTTCTAGCAGAATCCTCACCATCTGTTCGGATACTTTTTTCCCAAATGATTGAATATAACGGTCATCCTTCCAAATCGTGAACTTACAACCATTTCTCCAGTTGCTACATCCAAATGCTTTTGCACTTTCCACAACTGGACTCCCGCACTCTGGACAGACACCAACAACATTTGCTCCCTCTGGCGCTGTACTTCTTGCACCAAACTTGGCATCATTTTTGATATCTTCTACGGACTTACGAACAAATTCAGTAATCAAATTCATGAAATCAGACTTGGTATACTTCTTCTTCTCAATATCCGATAACGTCTTTTCCAAACGTCCTGTATACTCTAAGTCAATTAACTCTTTTACTGGAAATGTCTCCACCATCATACGTCCCAGTTCTGTACATACTAGACTTTTTCCTTTTGTCTTAATATACCCAACGTCTTTTAACTTCTTAATGGTTTCCGCACGAGTAGCTGGTGTTCCGATACTGAATCCACTTAGAATCGCTGTCATCATTTCCTCCGAATCCTCGCTTTCCATACTCTTACCACAAGTCTCCATAACACGAAGCAATGTCTTCTCTGTATGGGCTTTCGGCGGTTTACGGACAACCTCGGATACGTTGTCTGACTTCACAGTTAATTCTTGTTTTTCTTCTACTTGAGGTAATATATTCTCCTTCGTTTCAACCTTCTCAACTTTCTTCCAGCCCTCTACTAACAACACTTTCCCTTTTGTAATAAAGATTCCTGGAATCGTATCATCTTGAACCTTAATCTCTAATGTTGTTTCTTCTGATTCAGCAACTGGCATAAACTGTGCAAGGAAACGATTACGAATTGCTTCATATACAACTTTTTCATCTGCTGACAATGTCTTTGGCACCATATATGTGGGAATAATCGCCGAGTGGCTTTCTACCTTCTTACTATCAAAGACACGTTTTGATGTATGAAACTTAATCGCATCAACTAGTGGTGAAAGATTACGATGTACTTCTAACGCTTTTCTCGTCTTATCAATAATACTTTCATCCAACGCCATACTGGCTGTTCTTGGATATGTGATAAATTTCTTTTCATACAAAGACTGTGCAACTTTTAATACCTTGTCCGATGTCCAACCTTTAAATTTACTTGTAACAAACCCTTGTAAATTCGAGAGATTGAATAAAAATGGTGGGTACTCTTTCTTCTTCTCTACCTTTTTCGAAAGAATCACAGCATTCTTTCCTGCTAAGTTTGCACATAATCCATCTAAATAAGCCTTTTCATCAAACTTCTCATTTTCTTTTTCATAGTATAAGCCTTCAAATACTACATTTTCAGCTGTCTGAAACTGTGCAAGTAACTTATAGTATTTTGAAGACTTGAATTTTTCGATTTCTTTATCACGGTCATAAATAATTTTTAACGTTGGAAGTAAAACACGACCTACATTCAGCATCTTAATATTATCATCTGCACGGTATTTTACAGTTGCCACACTGGTAAGATTAATTCCAATTAACCAATCTGCTAATTGTCTTCCCATCCCTGCATCTTGTAATGATTGCATCTCACTATTCATTCTAAGATTGCCAAGACCCTTTTTTACTTCGTCCGCAGTCCATTCATTCAATAACAAACGTTCTGTAGGCTTTTGAACATCTAAGTACATTAAAATCTCATCGGAGATAACCTGACCTTCTCGGTCATCATCCGTTGCAGAAACAACTCCACTTATATCATCTCTGGCAATTAACTTTTTGATCAGTTCAATTTGATTTTTTGCACCTACATCTGGCTTTGATTTATCTTTACTATCTGATTTTATTTTATATTTATACTCTTGTGGAATAAATGGAAACTTCTCCAATCTCCAGCTTTTCATCTCTGGATCGTAATCTTTTGCATCATAAAGCTGTAATAAATGTCCAAATGCCCATGTTATTACATAATGTTCACCCTCAATATAGCCATTTCCTCTTTGCTTTGCACCTACTGCATCCGCAATGTTCTTTGCTACAGATGGTTTCTCTGCGATAATTAATTTCTTCGACATGAAATAGATTCCAACTTCCTTCTCTGTAAAATTAAGTAGTTTCATTATATCAAACTTAGTTTAAAATGCAAAATCCTAAATTTAGATACAATGTAAATTCGTTCTTTTCTGCAAAAAATCACCTGCATATAATCCTCATTCTAATTATATACAGGTGTTTTCCATTCATACTACTAATAACCTAACTCTTCTCCAACAAGTATGACCTTTATTCTATTTTTCACACGAGATTTTCTTGTTACAACTACATGGCAACACATGCAATCCTCTTTTAAACAATCTACACATTTTCCAAACTGGCGACATCCCGTATCAAGATCCAAACGAACTGAATTTGGTGGTGCTGCTTCATCATGAGAACGTTGAATCCCTGCTTCTACGTCCTTAACCACCTTATTCATTCCTGCAACTACGATGACATTTTGTGGACCATGTATGAGACATGCCACACGATTTCCATTTCCATCAATATTTACAAGTTCACCATCATGTGTAATGGCATTGGTACTCATTAGAAAATAATCCGCAGTAACTGCTTTTCCGAAAAATGCTCGTTGTTCTTCTGGTGTCTTTGCAGTTGCACGGTCGAAAAGTTCATAGTCACCATTAGCTATGGCATCTAAGATACCAACTTGCTTTATGCTTTCCGATCCACCCCAAGTAATGGAACTACCTTTTTCGATTAAACTTAATACTTTTTCTAACGCTTCTCCTTTGTCTTTGCAATAGTAACCTTCCATTGCTCGTAAAGACAACTTTTGAATAATACCTTTTGCAAGTGTTTCATAAGATTGTTTCTTTGGATCCATGTTTGTCCATCCCCTTTAACTTAACAAAATATTCTTTATCAAATTATTTATCAAACTTTTTAATAAAGCAAATACCTAATGCGCCTGGTCCTGTATAAGTACCGATTGTAACCCCAATCTGGAAAACAGGATAGGCAATTTTAGCACCTGTTAATGCTTCCACTTTTTCTTGAACCATTTTGCATTCTTCTAAAGTTGTTGCATTTGCCATTGCAAAATCATAGTCTTCGAACTTTTCACCAGTTTCCTTGAAATGTTCTTCTACCATAGCAAGTGCTTTATCAAGTGATTTTTTTCTACCTCTTACATTGGAATATGGCATTAATTCTGCTTCTTTTAAAACGATCATAGGTTTTAGATTTAACATTGTACCTGCAAGGGATTTTGCTTTTCCTATTCGTCCGCCCTTTTGTAGATACTCTAAAGAATCTACCGTAAACATAATTCTTGCTGTACTCTTTAATTCTTCTACCTTTTCTACAACTTGTTCTAAAGTAAAACCAGCTTCTTTCATATACGCTGCTTGAAGCACTACTAACCCTTGACCTGCTGTTGCTTGAATGGAATCAATGACAACGATATTGGCATCTGGAAAATCATCTTCTAACATTGACTTTGCATTTACTGCTGACTGATAAGAACCACTGAACTTTGAACTTAAACAAATACAAAGAACATCTTTTCCATCTTCAATCGCTTCTTGGAATGCATTCATATAATCTTGAACAGATGGTAAAGAAGTCTTTGGAAATACATGCTCTGCTAACTTTTCATAAAACTCTTCATTGGATATCTCTTCATGTTCTTTAAAATAATTTTCTTGATTAAATGTTATATAAAAAGGAACTAAACGTATGTTATATTCATTCACGATTTCTATCGGTAAATCACAAGAAGAATCACTAAATATTTGAAACTCTTTCATCGTACTTCTCCCATTTCTTGTTTGTAATTTTATGCTAGAAGACATTATAGCAAAAATTCAAACAATTGTATAGTCAAGGTTCAAATTAGACTTTTTGATAAATATTTTTTCCCAATATTGCACAATGTTGTATGCGATAGTTTGTATATAGATCCCATTTTCGTTTTATATTTTCTATCTTATAATAGAAGTACAGAGAGTACATATTTTTTACTATTTAACATTCTATTTGTTATTGGCTTACTTAAATCTCTGAATAATAATTCATTTACGAAAGGAGCATATTATGCGAAAAAATTTCAAAAAGCACATTGCTATGTCTCTATGTGCCGCCGTACTGTCCTCCACAGTTCTTGCTACACCAAGCTTAACTGCTCAAGCAGCAACCAACTCCAAAGAAGTTGTTGCTTCGGCATTTAGCTTAAGTGACTCTGCCAGCTTTAGCGTTACTGCTGACAGCCAATCTTGGGGGAACAATTCTAATGCAACAATGTACTTAAACAACTTATTAGACAACCAAGTATCCAATTGGAAGCTTACATTAAAAAATGTAAACTTTACAATTGATAGTATCTGGTGTGCAGAAGCTGTAAAATCTGGGACAAGCTATGTCATCACACCATTTTCTTGGAATAGCTTAATTAATTCCGATAGTAGTGTAAGTTTTGGATTCAATGCAACTGGAACACTTCCAAGTACTTTTGAATTCACAGTGGATTACACAATGAATGGGGTTACTTATACTTATGATAGTGCAAATGCTGGTACCCAAACAACTACCACACCTACCACTACAGCTCCAAGTATCGCTCCTTCCCCTTCCACTGAGACTACTATGTCACCAAGCCCTAGTCCTTCAGCAGAAGCAACTACATCCCCTAGTCCTTCCGCTGAAGCTTCTCTTATTGATGCACCACTTAACCTATTTGACCGCACTATGCCATCTGTAGGAAAAGTAAAAGCTATCACATTCCAAATTGAATTCCAAGATGTCAAGTTTTCCAATGGATTAACTGCTGAGGAATTAGAAGAAGCTTTATATGGAGAAGAAAATACTTCTGCTGCAAGCTACCCTATGGAAAGTGCTAGGGCCTTCTACAAGCGTGCATCTTATGGAAATCTTGATTTAACTGGTGATGTATTTTCTTACACTGCAAAATACAACCGTTCTTACTACAACAACAAAAATGAATACGAAACCTTAGCAATGGAAGTTATGAAAGCCTTAGATAGCCAAATTGATTACTCCGATTATGATGGTGACGGCGATGGTTATCTTGACTGTATGACTTTATTTGTACCAAAGAACGGTACTTCCGAAGATGATTTTTGGTATGGATGCCAAGCAACTTGGTATTTAAATAATAACTTTAGTTTAGACGGTACGAAAGTGCACGGTTATGTAATGAATGATGAACAAGCTACACCTGGCGATACCTTCTGGCACAATTGTACCTACTGCCATGAGTTAGGACATCTTATGGGACTACCTGATTATTACAAATATAATTCAAGCGACTGGGAAGGTTTACACGGTTCTGCTGGATATGAGAGAATGGATGACTCTTGTGGTGACTTCAGTTCTTTCTCAAAGTTAATGTATGGTTGGCTCAAAACAGATGAAGTAAAAGTATTCGATACTTCTAAAAACACACAAACATTTAAATTGAAATCTGCATCTGACTGCGGTAACTGTATCATTCTTCCGATTGGTAACTTAGATGATAATTATTTCTCAGAGTATTTTATCATTGAATATGTGACTGATTCCAACAACTACGATGGATGGGTTGGAAATGGTGGTATTCGTGTTATGCACGTAAATGCAGAAACATTCCAGAGTCCTTATAATTCTTCTGCGGTAGAATTTAAATATGCCAATTTCTCATCCTATTATGATACAAGTGATAACAAAGAACGTGTTTTATATCTTGTAAATGATAACAACGGATTCTATCAATCTGGTGCAACCATTACATACGGAACAACAAATTTTGCTGCCTATGATTCTAGTGGTAATCAGACAATCAATACTGGTTATTCCATTACTGTTGGTAGCTTAAATAATGGAGAATATACGATTACCGTAACGAAATAATTCTTCCTCTTTAAGCTCCAAAAGACCATTTTGCCACCACCGGCAAAATGGTCTTAAAAGTAAACTGTAACATCACTCCAATTTATAATTCAATTTATCTTTTACTTTAAATACAACTATGGCAATTCCTAATACCAATAAATAAAGGACAATCGGACGAATCGGAAAATACATATCATATAACTTTGTTCCCTTAAACAGGAATACAATCGTCTTTCCGACAAGAATATGATACAAATAAATGTATTCCGAATATTTTGCACCAATGATATAAAACTTACTCTTAGAACCAAATGTTTTATTACTAGCCAAGTAGCAAAATAAAAACATAACTAACAATATCGTACTTGCATAGTTACATTGGTTTACATCTAGTTTCGTACTTTGAAGCCAGTGATATTCCATAAGATTCAAAACTACTAATCCCCCAGTTATGGCTAGCACAACCAAACTATTCTTCATCAAAAACTGATTCATTTTTTGAAACACTCTAGTTTTTTCAAATTCTCGAAAGAAATATCCTAAAAAGAAATATACGTACCCTACACCAATAAACTTAGTAAACGGCTCGTAATACCTTCTTAACATGGTTTCTCCGAAAAGCACCTTTGAATATTTACATATGCATAAATCCATTACGATTATAATAGGAATGCTCCATTTCACAACCTTTTCAAGACGGAATTTTTTCATAATAATCAGTAGAATCAGTACAAATATCATTCCACGCAGATACCACAGGTGTCCTGCTAATCGAAAATTAAAGAAAATGTATTGTATACTACCTAACTCTGAAAAAATCTTCTCGATTCCTATCGTTATACTTTTTCCTGCCATATGGCGACCGTAACTTTTTACAAAGATTCGAAATGCTAGATATACTAAGTTCACGATGACGACTAGTTTTAGTATTTTGCAAAGTGAGCGCTTATTTCTATCTATTTGTAATTCTTTTGAATAATTGAAATAGCCAGATACCAAAAAGAAAAATGGTACTGCAATTCGACATAGTACTGAAATTTCATCTTTCCAGACACATTGAAACGGATAATGTAACATTACAATTAAGAATGCTGCAATTGCTCGAAATGTATCAAATGACGTTATTCTTTGTTTCATTCTCTTTCCTCTAAGTATATATCCCTATCATTTTTTATACTACTTCCCTATCATACCAATTTGTCTCTTATAATTCTAGTGGTTGTTTCCCAGCATTTCTTTCCTTATTTTTGACACATTTTTGATAGGTCTAAAACCAATAAAGGATCAAGTAGCATACACTACTTGATCCTTTCCCTATTACAGTATCCTAGTATAAAGGATATTTATCTGTTAATTCTTTTACCATAGCCATTGCTTTTTCTTGGTTTGCATTTACATCATTGATTAACATTGCGATTGCATCTGCAACAACATCCATATCAGCTGTATTGAAACCACGAGTTGTAACGGCTGCTGTTCCTAAACGAATACCACTTGTTACGAATGGTGATTGTGGGTCATTTGGAACTGTATTCTTATTACATGTAATGTTAGCAGCATCTAATAATTTCTCTGCTTCTTTACCTGTAATACCTTGTTTTACAAGGTTTACTAACATTAAGTGGTTGTCTGTACCACCAGATACAATGTCAAAACCTCTGCTCATTAAACCATTTGCAAGAGCTTGTGCATTGTCGATTACGTTTTGAGCGTAAACTTTAAAGCTTGGGTCTAAGGCTTCTTTAAAGCATACTGCTTTTGCAGCGATTACGTGCATTAAAGGTCCACCTTGGATACCTGGGAAAATAGCTTTGTTTAATTTATATTCTTCTGCAAATTCCTTGCTTGATAAAATCATACCACCTCTAGGACCACGAAGAGTCTTATGAGTTGTTGTTGTTGTAACATGTGCGTATGGTAATGGGTTCTCATGTAAACCAGCTGCTACTAAACCAGCGATATGAGCCATATCTACCATTAAGAATGCGCCAACTTCATCTGCAATTTCACGGAATCTCTTGAAATCAATCTTTCTTGCATATGCACTAGCACCTGCAACGATTAATTTTGGCTTGCATTCTTTTGCAATACGAAGTACTTCATCGTAGTCAATAAAACCGTCATCATTTACACCGTAAGGTACGATGTTAAAATAACTACCAGAAATATTAACTGGGCTTCCGTGTGTTAAGTGTCCACCGTGATCTAGGTTCATACCCATAACAGTATCACCTGGTTTTACTAATGCGAAGAATACAGCTAGATTTGCTTGTGCTCCAGAGTGTGGCTGTACGTTTGCATATGTACAATCAAATAATTTCATTGCTCTATCTCTAGCTAAATCTTCCGCGATATCAACAAACTCACATCCACCATAGTATCTTTTTCCTGGATATCCTTCTGCATATTTATTTGTAAGTGGACTTCCCATAGTTGCCATAACAGCTTTACTTACAAAGTTTTCAGAAGCAATTAATTCAATGTGACTGTTTTGTCTACCAATTTCTTTTTCCATGGCCGCAGCAATTTCTGGGTCAAAGTTTTGTATTTCTTCAAATGAAAACATCTTCATACCTCCGTAATGATTTTTGTCTTGTTCATTATAGCACAAGAATGTATTTATAGAAAGATCCATTAATAAAAATACCACAAGCTTATGCAACTTGTGGTATTTTTCTAGATAATACTTACATGACTAATTCGATTTCATTTACATCTTTTAATTCTACTGCTGAAATGTAGTTGTCTGCTTTCTTTTCTCCATTTACATAGAACTCTTTGAATCCGCCTTCTGCACCATTTGGATTCTTCACTGTAATATTTAATTTCTTACCACGGAATACTTTTTCCATCTTAATTTCTGTCCATTCGGATGGGATGGATGGTGCAATACGAATACCATTTGGATCTGGACGCATACCGCAGATACCTTCTACACAACCTACCATAACGGTAGAAGCTGTACCTGTTAGCCAGTGTACGTGGGAACGTCCTTCAAATGGACTTTCTACAGATTCTGTAAATTGACCATGTACGTATGGTTCTAAGCATCTTACATCTGCATTGTCATTTTGAGATGCTGGTGCACTTTCTGTGAAATATTCAAATGCACGATTTCCATGTCCCATTAAGGATTCTGCTAAGATAATCCATCCTTGTGGTTGTGAGAAGATACCACCATTTTCCTTAGTAGAACCGTTAAATAATAGTGCTAATGCACCTTCAAATGCATGTTCTTTATAGGATGGTGCCATAACTCTTGCACCAAATGGTGTATTTAATTCACGATGTACGGATTCTAATGCTGCTTCTGCTTGGTCTTTGGTTGCTAAACCACTGATAACAGCCCATGATTGAGGATTTAACCACATGCTTGCTTCTGGGTCTTTCTTAGAACCGATTACTTGACCATCTTCTTTGATACCACGAACGAAACGATCGTCTTCCCAACATTCTTTGTTAATCGTATCGCCTAATTCCTTTTGTGTTTTTTCTAAGTATGCAATGTATTCTGTGTCATTTTTTTCTACTGCAAACTCTTTTAATACAGTGAATGCATAGTATAATTGTAATGCTACGAATGTAGATTCACCTTTTTTACCTAGACGTAAGCAGTCATTCCAGTCTGCATGAAGACCTGCAGGCATGTTGTGGTCACCTAGACGTTCTTCTGAGAATTGGATTGCACGTTTTAAGTGGTCGTAAACAGTTGCTTCACCTTTGTTAGAGAATGGAATTACTTCATCTAAAAATGCTTTGTTTCCTGTTTCACTGATATATTTATACACTGTTGGGAACAACCATAATGCATCGTCTGCACGATATGCTGGATGTCCTGTTTCTTTTACGTATTCTGGATCATCTGGTGTTCCTTCATGCCCTGGATTGTGATCGAATTTTACAAGTGGAAGTCCACCACCATTATCTACTTGTGCCGATAACATAAAACGAATTTGATTTCCTGCTGCTTCTGGATCTAAATGGATAACACCTTGGATATCTTGAACAGTATCACGATAACCGTAACCATTTCTTTCACCACAGTATACGAAAGATGCAGCTCTAGACCAGATAAATGTCATGAAACATTGGTATGCATTCCATGTATTAATCATGTTGTTGAATGCACTGTCTGGTGTAGAAACTTTGAAGTTTTCTAATTTGCTGTGCCAATGTGCTTTTAATTCAGCTAATTCTGTTTCTACTTGGTCAACATTTTCATATTTTGCTAAGATAGCATTCGCTTCGTCATCATTCTTCATACCAAGAACGTAAACGATTGTCTTTGTTTCGCCTGGTTGTAAAGTAAGTGCAGAATGAAGCGCACCACAACCGTTAGAGTTGTAGTTAAGTACGTTATCACATTGTCCATTTTCTACTGCAACTGGGTTACCGTAGGAATGATAATTACCGATAAATGCTTGTCTATCACCGTTATAAGATGTTACAGGTACACCAGCTTGTCCTAAGAAACGATATTTTGTAGTACTACCATTCATTCCATTTACACAGTTTTCATTAATTGCCTGTAGAATCTTATTTTCTTTAAAATAAGTTCTTGTGATAAATAATGTATATTGTAAGTTTACTTGGTCTTGATTGTAGTTATTTTCGTTTGTGAATTCCGCATAACTGAAAGTAGAGATTTTACGTTCTTTATCTGTTGTATTTGTTAATTTCAATCTCCATACTTCATAAGTTTGATCCAATGGAACATAGTATAATGCTTCTGAATCAATTCCTGCATAGGAAGCGAGCATGTTTGTATAAGCAGTACCGTGGTGGCACTCACTCTTATATGTACTAAGGTCTTTTCCTACTGGTTGCCATGATGCTGACCAGTAATCCTTTGTTTCGTCGTCACGAATATATATGTATCTTCCTGGTTTGTCGTCTGCGTTGAAACGGTAACGAAGGATTCTTCCATTTGCTCCACTCTGTTCGAAGCTGTAACCGCCTGCATTGTTGGAAATGATTGCACCGTATGCTGGGGAACCTAGGTAGTTTGCCCATGGTGCTGGGGTATTAGGTTTTGTAATGACATATTCTCTATTGGCTTCATCAAAATAACCGTAATTCATTGTTCTTCTCCCTTTCTTTTTATGCAATTTTTCTTATTAGCAATACTAGTTTACACGGAAATTTGAGAGATTACAATGTGTTTTTTTTAGATTGTTTTGTGGTATATACAATATTCAAACAATTGAAATAAATTTATTTATCATCTAAAATCATACTCAAAAACTCATCCATATTACTATTTTTATATGTATCAGCTTCTGGATGATACAGAATACCTTTATTAACTATTTTAATATTTAGCCCTTTTTGACTCATTTCATATTGATTTAAAACAACAGTTAGTTTCGCTTGATTTTTTAGCATTGCTCTTGCATTTGTATAAGAACTTTCATCTTTATTAAGTTTCTCAAATACTTTCTTATCACTTTTAAATTCAGCTATCGTTTTATATTTATAGTGGTCTATTATAAACTTACTTGTTTCTTGATTTTTATATTGCTTAGAATGCAAGCATGCATAGTATTCAAAATCAAAATTATTCGCTATTATAAAATAAGGAATAGCTCCATGATTATTTTTTCTATTACAATAATCCACCAATTCTTTAAAACATTTTCTTTCGCCATCAGCATTTCTTGCACGATCATAGTCAAGAATAATTACCTTTGCGATATATCCGTAATCAGAGTCTTTTTTTAATGCTTGTAAAACAGAACTATATCCACCACCTCCTACTTTTACTTCTTTATAAATAATTTTTAAATTTTCTCTTTTTTTCATCTGTTCAAAATAATTAATTTCTGTTTCTCCTTCCACGATCAGTCGAATATTGGACTGTGCCTGTCTACCCATCTATTGTTCCTCCTAATATCCCCTTTAAATACAAATCATGTAACTCTGTTTTATCATACCTAAAATCCTCAAATTCTGCCAATGAATATATTTCTGATGATAAATCAAATTTATTCTTTGTAGCAATCCATAATTGTTGTTTCATAAAATTTCTAGTATTCAAATGAAGTATATTATGCGTTGAAAAAATAAACTGCCCACTATGCTCTGACCCATGGATATGTGCTATTATTCTTTCAGCCAGCAACGGATTTAGAACTTTGTCCATCTCATCTGCAAATACCGTAGCATTCTGATGTTCCACTTTCCAAATATTAATAGACCATGCCAAAAAATCTTGTATTCCTGACGATTCTTCCGATATCTTAGTTTTATATAGTTGTTCATTACCTCCCTGTCGAATAATAATGGTATCTTTAAATGGTTCCTCTTCATCTACCACAAGTTCCATTATTGACGGATCTACTAATTGAAATATTTCTTTAAGTGATTCTTTTTTTAAAATTTCTAAATCTTCTGCATCTTTTTTTAATTGTTGATATTTTGCCAATGAAATATTCGAAGGTGATTTAATAATCAACTTATGATTAATCCAATTACAAAATGGAAGTACTATTTCTATATCAAGTAAGGCAAGTTTATTAATAAATAATCCATTAAAATTTTCATTTATTTTATCATTCATTATTTTATATTCTTTACCTACATACTTACTAGATAAATTACATTTAAGACTTACATTAGTAACTTCTTGATCTTCGTTTTCGTATTCTAGTTCATATTTTTCCCTTTCTAATTTAAAAACCTGTTCTTTCTTTTTTCCAGAAACACTTACATCTAATTCTTCCTTAATTATGCATACTCCATCCATTTCTAGCTCATAGAAATACATTTTATTTTCAACAAATACTTGTAAACTAAATTTTTGAATTGATTTTCTTGTTGCATCATTATAGTTTAATAATGGTTTTACTGAATATATAGGTTCTACACAGTGAAATAAATATAAAAAATAATCTAAACTCCTAATAAAATTAGTTTTACCACCGCCGTTTTCTCCAAATACAACTGCTGTTTTTAATCCACGAATACCATTCTGTGTATTTATCACATTATCTTCAAATCTTTCCATCTTTCTTCCTGGCTTCATCGAAAATTCAGCTTCTTCTCTAAAAGATCTAAAATTTTGAAAACTATATTTTAATAACATCCTTACACCTCCATTTATATAATACCACAGCAAATCATTATTTTAAACGAAAACTCGTTTGAAAAATGTGATTTACTATATTATTTTCTACATTCTAAAATATATTCATGATTTTTCGTTTTTATAAACAAAATGGCATCACCAAATAGCTTAAATTCTATTTAGTGATGCCCTATTCTTCTACCTACTTCTCTTAATAATATCCTTAAGCTCTTCCACAGAAAAATGATAATGTTCATTACAGAAATGACAATTCACTTCAATTGGTTCCCCATCATCAATCATCTCTTGGATATCTTTCTTCCCAATACTTACAATCGCCTTTTCTACTCTAGCCTTATCGCAGTTACAGTAAAATCTAGTCTCTGTCTTTTCCTTAATCTCAACACCAAACTCACCAAGAACTTCTTCCAAAATCATCTCTGGAGTCATATCTTGCTCTAAAAGTGCTGTGATAGATGTGATAGAAGCAATCTTCTTCTCTAACTTATCAACTACTTCTTCCTCTGTAAATGGCATTAACTGAATAATAAATCCACCAGCTTGTCTTACTGTGTTTTCTTTATTCATTAATACGCCAAGTGCTACTGCGGAAGGTACTTGTTCACTTTCTGCGAAATAATTTGTTAAGTCTTCAGCGATTTCACCAGATACTAAGTGTGTTTGACCTACATATGGTTCTTTCATACCCATATCTTTGATAACACTTAATACACCCAAGTCTAACGCTTTACCCACATCTAATTTACCAGCTTCGCTTGGAGGTAACATCACTTCTGGATTATTTACATATCCTTTTACATTTCCATGAGAATCTGCTGTTACCGTTAAGCCTTGGATTGGTCCGCTACATTTGATTTGAAGAGTAAGAATATCCTTATCCCCTTTCATCATAGCTCCCATCATAGCACCACCTGTTAATAATCTACCAAGTGCTGCTGTTGCAATTGGACTTGTGTTATGTGCTACTCTCGCATGCTCCACTAATTCTTTTGTTGTCGCTGCAAATGCACGAATTTGGTTATTTGCTGCGGTTGCTCTTACAATATAATCTGCCATCGTTTTTCACCTTTCTAAACGTATAATTTATGCTCTTGCCATTGTTCCTGTGCAATGATATATACTCTCTCACTATCCTCCTTTGGAGGTTCCTTCGTAAATGCATCGTATGCTGCTACAAATTTCATTCCCGCCTTTTCTAACAATTCTTTGATTGTTTCGATGGAATAAGCTCTCTGATAATGTGTTTCGGTATATTTTCGGAACATGTCTTTTTGATCTGGTTCTTGTATGAAAAGGGATAATTGGTATTCATTTATCTCTTCTTCTTCATAATAATAGTTTTCCCAGATAAAGCTACTTTCTTCACGAGATTCCGCAATTGTATTTTCGCCTAAAATTGTCTCATATTTATACTTTGTATTTAAATCAAAGATAAACACGCCGTCTTTTTCCAAGTAGTTATTCACAAGTTTGAACACTTCCACTAACTCGTCTTCTTCCAATATATAGTTCATACTGTCGCAAATGCTGACTGCTGCCTTTATAGTACCATAAAGTTCAAATTCACGCATGTCTTGTAATAAATAAAGTACGGATTCATCCTTATTTTTCTCCATTGCGATGGAAAGCATCTCTTCGGAATTATCAATTCCAATCATATCATACCCTGATTTTGAAAGAATTTCGGTTACATTTCCAGTTCCACAGCCCAGATCGGCTACTAAACCATCTGTAACACCGTGCTCCTGTAACAGCCCGATAAGATACTGGCACCATTCCTCGTAAGGTATGTTATCCATAAATAGGTCATAAACTTCTGCAAAGCCACTATATGCTTCCATGATAACCCTCTTTTCTATATTCATTTTTGAATTTATTCATTTTTGAATTTATTCATTTTTGAATTTATTCATTTTTTGAATTGGAGTTCCAAATTTATTCTTTTGGTATTCTAACATAACGATGGGCGTTTGTCGAATAGAATTGCTTAAATTAATTTTTCTTGAACGAACGTGATTATAAATAGATTTGAATTAGATTTGTTACAAACACCTCCAAACATCAATCTTACTAACTGTTTGGAGGTGTTTCTTATTTCATTTCTTATATAATTTTTTACATTGCTTTCTTATAAATTTCCGCAATTTCATCCTTATTAAACACAATTGGATTGTTTGCAACTCCTGCTGCAGAAACTTTCAAGCAGTTTTCAGCCATCCAAGGAATATCTTCTTCTTTTATTCCCAAGTCACCTAACCCAACTGTCAGATCCAAATCCGCTAACAAGGTACGAATCTTCATAGCACAGTCTTCTGCTGTCAAACCTCCCATAATACGAGCAATTTTAGAAAACTTTGTCCGATTTCCTTTATAGGAAGCTTCAATAACGGAAGGTGTCAATGCTGCAAGACCTTGACCATGTACGATATCTCGTAAGCCACTTGCAGGATGCTCCATTCCATGTGATAGTGTAACCCCTGCCGTGTTGATTACCATACCACCGATAGTACTTGCTAAAGTAATTTTTTCCCAAGCCTCTTTTCCGCCTTCGCCTCGGTACACATTCACTAAGTTATCTGCAATTAACTCAATGGCATATAAACTAAGTGCATCGGTAAATGGCTGTGCAATCTTCGATGTATAAGCTTCGATGCAGTGGCATAAAGCATCAAATCCAACAGAAGCAAGGACTTTCTTAGGCATTGTCATCATACATTCTGGATCAACAATGGAAACTTTTGCAACAATCGCATTACAACGTAAGGACTTCTTATCGCCATTTTCAGGATTTGTTAATACAGCAAATCCATTTCCTTCGGAACCAGTACCGCATGTTGTAGGAATCAGTACTAATGGCAATGCAAGATCGCTTTTCTTTCTATTATAAATATAATCATTAATATCTCCGTCATTTAATGCTAAGAATGCAATTGCTTTCGCACAGTCCATAATACTTCCGCCACCGATTGCCACAACTACATCGCAGCCATTTGCCTTGGCAAATGCAGCACCTTCCTCTGCTGTTGTGGTAAGCGGATTCTGTGCTACCTTGTCAAATAGTACCGTAGCCAGACCTGCTGTTTTCAGACTGTCATTTACCTTATCATATAAACCAGACTTCTTTGCACTGCTCTTACCAGTTACAATTAAAGCCTTCTTACCATAAGGTTTTGTAAGTTCACCAGTCTGCAACACTCTTCCACATCCAAACACAATGTTAGTTGGAAGGAAATAGTTAAATGTCATAGATGGAATTTCTGTCTTGGTTGCTTCTTCGCTTCGAACCGCTTTAAGAGCTGTCTCTACAGTATCATCTGCAATGCCTGCTATAACTTCTTCTCCATCAATCGCAACATCAATATGAGAACCGAATTTTTCTTTATATTTGTTTTTACAGATAACACAGAAGATAACACCTAAGATAGTCCAGCCGCCTGCCATAATCCATTCCTGCCATACTAAAGTTGCGCCTGAATTTGGAATGATATACATTGCTACCATTAAACCAGACATCAGAACTGCTATCACTCCAACTATTTTATAATGCTTTACTTTATAAGGTCTTTTCATATCTGGCATTTTTCTTCTTAAAATAAGGAAGGAAATAGACACCATACAATAAGCAAGACAACATCCAAAGTTTCCTGCATCTACAATCCACACTAACATTTTCCGTCCAAAGAATGGTGCAATCATGGATAAAATACCGATTAAATATAATGCATTGATTGGTGTTTTATATTTTTTATGTAATTTCACAAAAGAACGTGGAATCATGTAGGATTCTGCCATAGAATACATGGCACGGCTACCGCCAATCATAAAAGAATTCCAGCTTGTTACAATACCACACATACCGCCTACAATCAGTACCTTCGCCATAATACTGCTATGAAATGCTTTTGAAATTGCATCTGCTGTTACCAGACCAGATCCTTCTTGAGAAGCACAGATATCTGTGTGATTCATCACATAACCAACAGATAAAATAATCAATGCATAAAATGCTACTGCTAATAAAATAGATAACACTAAGATTTTGCCAATTTTCTTTAATGGGACATTAATTTCTTCTGCTGCCTGTGGAATTACATCAAAACCAATGAAAAAGAAAGGCGTTACAAGAGCAACTCGGATAATGTTTCTTAAACTATCGCCCATTCCATTTCCAATAAATAATTGTCCTTGAAAATTAGAAACATCACCTGTTACTGCGGATGAAGCAATTAAAAGAATACCAACCCCACCGATGATTGCAGTTAATATGGTTTGTAAAATCGCTGCTGTCTTCGCACCACGAATATTAATAAATGTAATGATTGCTGCTACTATCACGGCTACTGCAACCCATGAAGCATATACATCAAATCCTGCCACTGTATACATATAACCTTTCAAAAATCCTGGACAAATGTATGTAATAATCGTTGGAAATGCGCACGCTTCAAAGCAGACAACGCTGACATATCCTAAGATAATCGCCCATGTACAAGCATAAGATCCCATCGGTCCCATTGCTTTATAACTAAATACATGTTCCCCACCACACTGTGGCATTGCTGCCGTTAATTCTGCATAAGTAAGGCCAACGAAAAACACCATAATGCCACCAATGGCAAACCCAATTGCTGCTCCAAGCACACCGCCTTGGCAAATCCAGTCTCCTGAAGAAACTACCCATCCCCAGCCAATCATTGCACCAAAGGCGATTACAAGGATGTCCCATGCACTAAATACTTTATCAAATTCTGATTTCTTTTTTTCCATATGCCATTCCACCTTTCTGTAATCTCTAATCTTCAAAACGCAAATCAATGAGCTGAAGAAGGTATTTTACTGTTTTATCCCATCCAAGAATACTGCTATCAATTAAGATGTCACGATTATGTCTGTCACCACGATAGGTTCCTGTCATATACTTATAACGGGCATGCATTGCCTCGTCGTCTGCCTTTACTAATTCTTCCGCTTTTTTCTTGGATATCTGCTGTTGTTCCATAACGGACTTCACACGCACCTCAAATGGTGCATAGATAAATATATTCAAAGTATCTTTTCGTTCTTTTAATATGTAATCACTGCAGCGTCCAATAATGACACAGGAAGATTTCTCAGCAAACTTTTTAATTACTTCAAACTGTGTATAAATAACACGGTTTGTCAGGTTCGCATATCTTGGTCCCAGTTTTGTTTCAAATTGGTACATGACACTATCTCCAGAATCTGCTTTTGCAACCAGTTCTCTATCTACCCCAATCTGATCTACTACTTTATCAACCAAATCTCTATTATAATACTCAATTCCCAGTGCCTCTGCAATTGCCTTTCCTATCTCTGGACCGCCACTGCCATATTCACAGCCAATTGTGATAACAAAATGTTTCATCGGACATCTCTCCTATCTGTTTCTACTATTTTTCTAACGATTTTACTGCTTCTTCAATAATTGATACCGCCTTAGTACAATCTTCTTCTGTAATGATTAGTGGTGGCACCATACGAATCATGTGTGCACCAATTGCAGTAATCAGTAATTTTCTATCTAAACAAGCATGTTTTACATCTACACCGCTGATAGTATCATCAAATTCCACACCAACTAATAAGCCTTGTCCTCTTACTTCCTTTACATGAGGAAGCGTATTTAATTTTTCCATGAAATAAGCTCCCATTTTCTTTGCATTTCCTGCAAGATCACGGTCTAACATTTCATTTACAGTTGCTAGGGCTGCTGCACAGCATACAGGATGACCACCAAATGTTGTTCCGTGAGAACCTGGGGTAAATGCTTTGGCTACTTCCTCTGTTGCACAAATTGCACCAATTGGCATTCCGCCTCCTAATGCTTTTGCCATAGATACAATATCTGGTTTGATTCCATAATTCATATAAGACATAATTGCACCAGTTCTGCACCATCCGCTTTGCACTTCATCTAATAAAAGAAGCATTCCTTTTTCATCACAGTATGCTCTAAGCCCCTGCATAAATTCCTGTGTTGCGGGATGCACACCACCTTCACCCTGCACCGGTTCAATCATAATAGCAATTGTATTTTCTGTGCAGGCATCTTTGAAAGATTGTAAGTTATTATATTCTGCATAAGTAAATCCGTCTGTCATTGGTCCAAATCCAATCTGACATCCGTTATCTGGCTGACCAGTTGCAGACATAGCACCAAATGTTCTTCCGTGGAATCCCATCTTAGCTGTAACGATGTTGTATTTATGTGGACCATACTTTTCAACGCCGTATTTACGAGCCATCTTAATCATTGCTTCATTGGATTCTGCACCTGAATTTTGGAAAAACACTTTGTCCATTCCGATTGTGGTACAAATCTTTTCTGCTAATAAAGCCTGTGGAATTGTATATGGATAATTGAACGTCTGCATAATGTCTTCGCATTGTTCTTTGATTGCTGCAACAACTTTTTCATTACAGTTACCTACAGAGTTTACGGCAATTCCTGCATAAAAATCTAAATAGGCTTCTCCATTTTCATCATACATATACTGTTCTTTTGCTGTTTCTGCCAAGAAATCGAAACGTTCATATGTTTCAATCATATATTTATTTACTTTATCCTTAATTTCCTGTGCTGTGATACCCTGTTCTTTTAACTTCATCATTCATTCCTCCTATGAAATAACAAAAAGGGCAACAGAACCTACTATTCGCAAGTAAGCTCCATTGCCCTTAAATTCGTCTTTTATATTGTACACATATACAATATCATGCATTTAGTTTTATGTCAACATTTTTTTATAAATTCTTAAATATATCTATTTTACAGTATTTTAATATGATTTCTATTTTACTGTTTTTTATTTTTATTGTCCTTTTGTGCATTATATTGTACAGTATGTGTTTTACTTATAGGCAACAAAAAAGCACATAAAACTAAGTTTTTCAGAAGTATAATTACAATATTTGTGTATTTGATCAGACTCAAATCGGAATACATCTTCTTTCACAACCGTATGCTTTCCTTCCTCTAATTCTATAGTAAGCGTTCCTTCCAAGATAGAGATGTACTCCCTCGTCTTTTCCCCATGTCCGCCACTAACATAGAACCCACCTGGTTCAATGTCAATGCGGTAAATCTCTACCATACGGTTATCTTCATACGGAAAACAAGTCCAGACCTTATACTGTCCTTCGATTTCCTTTGTTGGAACCGTATCAAGTACTTTTACAAGGCAGGATTCCATAGGAGGTGCTTTCATCAGATCATTAAACTCCAGACGCAGTCCACTTGCAATTTTACCAAGAATACCAATAGTCGGGTTTGCATTTCCCTTTTCAATCTGAGCAAGCATACTCTTGCTTACCCCCGTCTGTTCAGCAACTACATCTAGACTCATACCTCTTGAAGTTCTTATTCTCTTTAAATTGACTGCAATATTATGTGATAAATAATCCATATTCAGCATCCTCCATCTTTTTTCATTTTTACACTGGAAATCCTGCCTGTCCTATGTATTAACAACTTCTACTATGCCTGTGACTATCCCACATTTTTGTTATATACATGCCTGTATCGCTGCTTCCATAATGGAAAGACCTGCTTCTAGCTGTTCATCCGTCATGACTAATGGTGCAAGAAAGCGAATGACATTGTTATATGTTCCTGCATTTTCAATCATAAGACCATTCTTTGCACATTCCTGAATCAGTTTCGATACAAACTCTGGATAAGGCTCTTTTGTCTTGACATCTTTGACAAATTCAATTCCAATCATACCGCCAAGTCCGCGGATATCACCAATAATAGGGTATCTTTCTGCCCATTCCTTATAACGTTCTGTTACTTTCTTTCCAATCTCCATAGAACGATCTGCTAAATGATCTCGTTCCATAATCTCTATTGTTTTTAAAGCTGCTGCACAAGCAAGCGGATTTCCACAATACGTTCCTCCAATTGTTCCTGCTGGCACAGCCTCCATAACTTCCTCTCTTGCAATAATTGCAGACAATGGCATACCTGCTGCAATAGATTTTGCCGTCGCTAAAATATCAGGGCATACACCTGCTTCTTTCCAGTATTCAGTGGCAAACATTTTTCCAGTACGACAGAAACCAGTCTGTACTTCATCTGCTACTAACATAATACCATGTTTATCGCAAATTGCACGAACCGCTTTTACCCATTCTATTGGTGCTGGAATAAATCCGCCTTCTCCTTGCAATGGTTCCACGATAATTGCTGCAATCTCTTCTGCAGGTGCACATTCCTCAAATATCTTGTCAATGCTCTCGATATAATATGCAACTAACTTTTCTTCTGGCATTCCTTCTGGCTGACGATAAAAATAAGGGAACTGTGCACGGTACACACCGCCTGGAAATGGTCCCATTCCTTTCGCATACGCCTTTTTTGAAGTCATTGCCATAGTTAAATTCGTTCTTCCATGAAATGCTCCTGAGAATACAATAATGTTATTTCTTCCTGTAAATGCTTTTGCCACTTTCACTGCATTTTCATCTGCTTCTGCACCACTGTTAGCAAAGAAGACTTTTTTCTTGTCCCCTTTTACTGGTACAATCTGTGCAAGTTTTTCTGCAAGTGCTACATAGCCCTCATGAGTTACAATATTAAACATTCCATGAAAATACTTATCTGCCTGTTTTTTTACTGCTTCCACTACTTCTTGATGGCTGAATCCTATATTTAAGACACCTACACCACCGATCCAATCCAAAAAGATATTCCCATCTACATCTTGTATCATAGCTCCTTCCCCTTTGTCAATAACAACAGGGTATGCACAACGAATGGCAGTCGGCACTGCATCGTTTCTTCTTTTAATCAGTGCCTTGGCTTTTGGTCCTGGTATTGTCTCTGTAATAATCTTAGGTAACGCTTCTCTTAACATGCTAAAACCTCCTATTTTATCTAAGTGTATAAACACATACTTTATTTTTTCTCTCTTTATTCATTTATATAATAAAAAGCAGCAAAGAATCCCTTACTGCGTCATCTTTGTCGCTTTCCATGTGTTTATGTTAGCACAACTATAATTCTGTCACAATGGTTTAAGAACCCATATTACTGCTATTGTTTTGTGCTTGTAGCACAATAAGAATTGTATTATACTCAAAATAGTTAATTTTCATAGAAAAGATACACAGAAAGAAGGAATTAACATGACACTGTCTATCGGTACTTTATTAGAAGAAACAAAACGCACTTTTCACTTTGAAATAATCGCTGGCAGCGATGGTCTTTACCGTACCCCACTGTGGCTATATTTTTCAGAAGATTTAGAAAATATTGATTTCTTACAAGGTGGAGAGTTGATTATTATTACAGGCTTTAATTGTATGGGAAGCAGCTGTCTATACACTTATGCAAAATCCATTGCTAAAAAAAATGCTTCTGGATTGATTATTAACACTGGGAAATACATTATGCCAGATGAGATCCCTGAAAATGTGATTGCTTTTTGTAACGAAGCACAGCTTCCGTTAATTACAATGCCTTGGGAAATTCATCTTGTAGACGTAACACGAGTAATCTGCCAAAAAATATTTGAGTCAAATCATCAGTATGACGATATTTCTCATATTTTAAAGGCATTGATTAGCGGAGATAAGCTGTCTCACAGGGATGTGGCATTATTAGAAGATGGTGCATTGCCATTAAAAGCAGAATATGTGATTACGTCTCTTTCCATAAAAGATTTTCACATATCAGAACATCTGATTAGTCTGACAATTGATGAATATTTTCATAAAATGGAAGCAGAGTGTACTTATCTGCATTTTCAAGGGTATCACGTTCTGCTGTTTAAAAATTGCAAGACAGCAGACATTTGTTCTCATATGAAAGCTTTGTTTGAAAAGTTGTATCAAATCAGTAAATGTGGAAAGATTACATATGGGATTGGAGAAATGGTTGGTGAACTGGAACTGATATCTAAATCCTTTTTGTCATCTCTTGAGGCATTACGATTTGCCACGGAACAGAAACAGGATGGAATGTTATTTGATGATTTAGGGATATACCGACTATTCTTTTCTTTACCTGATAAGACAATTTTGAAGTCTTACTACTCTTGTTTAGAACCATTATTAGAATATGATCGGGTACATAATGGAGAGCTAATGAAGACGCTTTCGATTTATCTAAATTGCAACCGAAGTGTAAAGGAAGTTGCCGATAAGCTTTTCTGTCATAGGAATACAATTAATTATCGAATAAACTTGATCAAGGATTTATTGGCGAGAGATTTTCAAGATGAGCAGTTTGTATTTGAGCTGCAATTTGGTTTTCATGTACTCCATTATCTTGAATTATGATAATTAAGCATCCTTTTTGCTGCACAACTTGACATATCTGTCTTTTATCTTGCACATCTTTCCATAAAAGATAGAAAAGCCCGAAAAGAAGTACACTTTCTACTTTTATCAACATTCATTTTATGATAAAATCATCTTGAAGTAATTGAATATATAATTTCAAAAGACAGAAAGGTATGACGTGATGATAAGAGGCAGCAAAGAACTTATTCGTAACATTAATTGTACAAATGTATTAGAAGAAATCATTAATTCGGACCCTATATCAAGAGCATTTTTAGCAAAAAAATTAGGGCTAACAAAAGCAACGATCTCTAGTATCGTGCAAGAACTATTAAACCAAAAACTTGTATTAGAAATCGGTAGTGATGAAACGAAATTTGGTCGTAAACCAATTTTATTATCCTTCAATAAAAAGGCTGGCTATGCAATTAGTATTGAATTAGGGGATACTATGATCTCAGCAGCTCTTACTGATTTAAAAGGGGAAGCCGCTCAGTACAAACGTATTCAAACTCCTAGGGAACTGGAACAGGTGGTAGATGCTTTAATTGAATTAATTCAATCAATGCAACAACTTACTACAAAGTCTGTTTATGGAATCGTAGGAATTACCATTGGTGTGCATGGGATTGTTCATAAAAACCGTATCACCTATATGTCCCACTTTGCATCTCATACTGACTTCTCCAATGTGGATTTAGTAAACAAATTAGAGCAAATTTTCCATATTCCTGTGTTTATTGAAAATGAAGCAAATCTATCTGCTATTGGTGAGTGTACTTTCAAATCTACATATGAGAATATTGCGAATTTGAACATACATAATACAATTTCATTAGGGATGGTATTAAATCATAAGTTATATACTGGACATAACGGTGCCGCTGGTTCCATTGGCCATACGATTGTAGTTCCTGAAGGCAAAAAATGTTCTTGTGGAAACCGTGGATGTTTAGAGCAATATCTTTCCATTCCAAGCTTAGTAGAAGCTTTTGGAGAAAAGATTCATGTTCCAGATGTGAAAATAGAAGATTTATTCCAAGCATACTCAGAGAAACATCCTGTTGCCATTGAAGTAATGGATCAGTTTGTGAAATACGCTGCAATTAGTATCAATAACATATTGAATTTCTACAATCCTGATTACTTAATTATTAACAGCGATATTACACATCGCTTCCCAAGTTTAGCAAATAAGATTGAAGAACAACTTGGTTGCGATATCAAAAATGTAAAACGTATTACTACGTCTCAACTAGATAATTCTGTTTTACATGGCGGTATCTGCTTAGCCGTTCGCGAATTTTTACGCATTAATGATTTTATACAAGTAGAAGAAAATCCTGCATTTTCTATGTAATACTGTATATTCGTTCATCGAATTGGTAACACTCTCTTTATAAAATGGAATCTTTAAAGGGAGTGGTGAAAAGTGCCAAAAGAGAAGAAAGAAAAAAAAGAAATCTTAAACATGGATGATGTAAAAGAATTGCCATTAGAAGAACAAATGAAATATGAGATCGCTGAGGAAATCGGCGTTGTAGATAAAGTATTTGCAAATGGCTGGCGTTCTCTATCTGCAAAAGAAAGTGGAAGAATCGGTGGCATCTTAGCGAATCGAAAGAAGAAAAAATCTTGAGCAGAATTTCCTATGAATCAAAAAAACGTGTTACAAAATGAAAACATTCTGTAACACGTTTTTTACATTAGTTACTTCTTATACGGTAAACTTTTGAATTGCATCCTTTAACAACGATGCATCCTTCGCCAATCCTGCCGCTGCTTTCGAAACCTTCGCCATCTCTTTTGTCTGATTAATGGTTGTAGAATTAATCTGTTCCGCGGAAGCTGCTGACTCTTCGGATACTGCTAAAATATCCTGAATAGAATCAATCGCTCCAACCTTTTGCTTTTCAATGGCATCTACACACGCTTTAATATCACTCATATGGTTTACTAATATATTTACATCGGTATTAATATTGGAAAATACATCTACTGTATTCTTTAACACTTCTTCTTGTGTAGAAATCATTTCTTCTGCTGACCTTGCAGAATCTGCTGTTTCTTTTGTCTTTGCCTGAATATCCGAAATCACTAACGCAATCTCACTGGCTGCATCCATAGACTTAGCCGCTAACTTACGAATCTCTTCTGCAACAATCGAAAATCCTTTTCCAGCTTCGCCAGCTCTTGCCGCTTCAATAGATGCATTTAGGGATAATAAATCCGTCTGTTCTGAGATATCATTAATTACTTTTACAATGCCTTCAATAGAAATCGATTTTTGTTCTAACTCTTCAATTCCATTGGTAATTATATTGGTTGCCTGTATTGTGGCTTGAACTTTTTGATTTAAATCATTTACAACACTAATACCATTATCCACTTTGTTTTTAGTTGTTTCAAAAATCTGATCAATTTCTCTTGTAGAAACTACTACATCATTGATTCTGCTAGATAAATCATCCATCTGTCCCACACAATCGTCTGAATCACATACTTGTTGTGAAGCACCTGTTGCCATCTCGTTAATAGCTGTGGAGATATCCTTGGATGATACCAATAACTTATCCGTAGTTTCATCAAGTTCCGTAGCAGAATTTAATACATTTGTACTAACATTTGATACTTCTTGAATCAACTTCTGCATACTATCTAACATAGCAGAAAGACGAATGGATAATACTTGAAATTCATCATTTCTTCTAGTTGTAAATCTTGCTGTTAAATCCCCTTCCGATACTTGATTAATGATTTTCACCATTCTACGAATGGTTCTTCCAATTCCATTGGAAATATAACCGCCAATACAAATCGCTACAATTGCAGCAATCAAAGTTAAGACAATTGTGGTATTTCCAATTGTTCTTGCATTGGATGTAATTAATTTTCTCGGAATCAGATTGCAGAACATTGCACCTGTTTCTTCTAACTTTTGATATAAAAATAAATAGTCTTCGCCTTCAATTGTAACAATAGAATGACCTTTTTCTTCTTTTCCACTCTTTGCTTCTAGGTAGAAGTCTTGAGATTGGAAAAATGTTCCCTCTTCTCCTACTACTGTCTTAGAAGAGTAAATCTCACGATTATCTGCTGAAATTAAGGCTGTGTAACCGCCTGGCATATACATCTCGTCTAACAAGAATACAATGGAAGACATCTGAACATCTACAAACAAATATGTTTTTCCTTTTGCTCCTGCTCGAATCAATGTTAACCCATAATCCTCAGGATCCAATCCTAATACCTCATCTGCAAAAACATGGTAACCCTTCCATACATAGCGAAAACTAGCATCTTTCATAAATAGCTTTCCTTCTTCGCTTTCGGCAAATTGATCGAAATATGTATTACTTACTTTTATATTACCATTGCCCATTGAGTTATTTCCATCTCCAATAATAACTATATTTTGAAGTGAATCAATCGTAACACTTGATGTTACAAGATTAGCCTTAAGAGTTCTGTATGCAGTGTTCGCCTGACTTACACTTTTATGTTTTCTTTCATAATAACTAGTATAATTAGAATCTGACATAATTCTAACTGCCTGATGTGAGATGTTTTTCGTTATTAAATTCATATAGTTACTATTTGCATTCATTGTGTCACTAGCAGTCTTCTCATATTGCTTTACCATAGCATCAGAAACCTGTATATAAGAAATGGCTCCTAACGCTATAATAAATATTACCGGAATTAAAAATGAAATAATAAGCTTTAAACGCAAACTTCTTACTTTAGAACTTTCTTGCTGTCTGGAACTAGCCGATTTTTGTTTTCTTTTTTTCTCGACTTTCTTCCTCATGTGAATCATCCTTTCGTCGTTCTTTGAAAATATTATATCATATTTCTGAACAGCTTTCATCGTTTCTTCCGTCATTTTTTCCAAATCCTATAGTTTTATAAGTTTACTTAAATAAAAGGAATATAAATATTTTTCTTTTACCTCTTTCTCCATAGTCTTGTTTAGTGAAAGTGCATAATACTCAATCTGCGCTGAATATTTCTTAACAAATTCATCTAATCCATCCTTTGGTATATAATCTGTCTTGTAATCTACCAAAACCAAACCATCTTCTGTTTCATAAAAAGCATCAATGATACCTTGAATTAAGACCAGTTCTTCACTACTACTCTCTATCGGGAGTGTGTTGGCTGGTACACCCATTACAAATTGTTTTTCTCGATGTAGTTTATCTAATGTATATGCATGTTTCATTTGTTTTGCCACATCTGTTTCAAAAAAAACATAGATCTTGTTGAAATCAATGCTATTTTTTTGTTCTTCTGTGAGCACTTTTCTTTGAACAAGCCATTCTAACTCTTGTTCTACATCTGATAAACTATCAATTCGATCAAAACGAATCTCTTGCATAATCTTATGATACAAGATACCACGTGCCGTAGGAGATTCTTCCACTTCCCCACTCATAAATTTTGGAATCACAGCCACTCTACTTTGCTGTTCTTTCTTTTTCTCCTCTTCCTCAAGTTGTGGTTCCATAATCGGCATATCTTCTATCATAGGCTCAGCCTCATCCTCGTCCCCATACTTACTCTTTAATTCCGATACTGAAAATTTCGCTGGTATCTCTTGCTCTTTTCCATAAGGATATACAAAAGTAAGTTGATTCTGAATCTGAGCACGAATTGCTTCATCATGGACTTCTTCTGGATTCCATCCTAATAATGCCTCTTTATCAAAATGCTTCTCTGCTTCCTTCTTTACCTCAGATAACACCAACTCTCGCAAGCCCTTTACCGTTATCTTGGTTGGCAATGAATTTGGATAAAATAAACAATTCCCAACCCAAGCAAAGTACGAATTAGCAGAGGACAGTTCCATGTAACTTATCTTTTCCTCTTCCCGATACTTAGACTTTTCCCATTTGAGCATAGTATCTTCTAGCTTCTTTATAAAGCCCGTTAAGATAAGCTTTTCCTTTGCCCTTGTAAATGCAACATAAAGCACTCTTAATTCTTCCCCTAAACTCTCCAAAGCTATTTTCTTCTGTATAGCACGTTTTCTTAAAGTAGGCTTTTTCAGACGTAAATCAATATCAATATAGTCCGCACCTAATCCCAAATCTTCATGAACAATTAACTTACTTCTTGCATCCTGTAGATTAAATTGTTTTCCCATACCAGATACAAATACCACTGGGAACTCTAACCCTTTACTTTTATGGATACTCATAATCCTTACTGCGTCCATTCCATCATCCGATAAAAATGCTTCCCCAAAATCAATGTTATACTTATGAAGTCTCTCAATATAACGATTGAACTGGAACAATCCCTTATAACTTGTCGCCTCAAAATCCTGTGCCTTTTGCAGTAACATATCTAAGTTCGCCATTCTCTGTTCCCCTGCTGGCATAACTGACACATAATCATAATACCCTGTATCCTGTAAAATGAATTCTATCATCTGATGAATCGACGTATACGGTAACATCCTACGATATCGCTCTAATTTGCCAAAGAAAATAGATAGCTTCTCTTTTAGCTCATCATCCTCACCATGTTCTTGATAAACATACACCGCATCATAAAAATCATCCGCCTTATCCTTTGCACGAATTTTCCCCATCTCCTCAGAAGTCAACTGGAACATTGGTGAATGAAGAACTGCTGCTAATGGAATATCCTGCTTTGGATTATCAATAATATGCAACATATTTAGCACCGTTTTTACCTCAATAGCAGAAAAATACCCACTTTGCATATCCGATACCGTCGGAATTCCTTCCCCAGTCAAGATAGTTACAAAATCCTCTGACCATCCAGAAACCGTACGAAGCAAAATCACGATATCACTATAACGAACTGGACGATACTCTTGCAAATCCCCATCATACACTTGGAATCCTTCAGCAACCAACTTTTTAATACGCTCTGCAACTGCTCTCGCCTCTAGTTCTCTCTGGCTTTCTTCGATAGATTCCTCTAATTCATCCGCACTTAACTCTTCCTCAAATCCATATTCCGATGTATTCTCATCCGTTACAAAAATTACTTCTACACTAGCTGCACAATTCTTCTCGGTCTCAGGATAATTCGCCCCAAGATAAAGCGCCGCATCCTTATCGTATTTTACCTTTCCTAACTCCTCCTGCATAATCTGTCGGAATACAAAGTTCGTAAAGTCCAATACAATATCACGACTTCGAAAGTTCTTACTCAAATCAATTCTCTGATATAAACTCTCTCCCTCTTTGTATGACTGATAACTCTCCAACTTCTCCATAAATAACTCTGGTCTCGCCAAACGAAACTTATAGATACTTTGCTTCACATCTCCAACCATAAATACATTTGGCTGCCCAAATCGAATCTTAGAGATACTCGTAAGCAAAAGTTCCTGCACATGATTACTATCTTGATACTCATCAATCATAATCTCTTCATAATACTGACTTAACTCATCCGCAACTTCCGAATAGGTAATCTGATCCCCTTCATGCCCCGCTATTAAAATATTCAAAGCATAATGTTCTAAGTCATTAAAGTCCATAACTTTCTTTTCCATCTTCTTTGCTTGAAAACGGTCATAAAAATCCATAGCAAGGTCTAGTAAGACACACATATCCTCTTTTGTATTTGCCAAATCCTCATACATTTCCTCAATGGATTGGTAAAAATACTTCTTACGAATATCATCAACCGCTGCCTTCACTTCCTTACGAATCTCTTTCACTTCTTCCTGAAGCTCTGGGTCAACTTCATCCTTTTTCGATATTCTCTTTAGCTTCTCCCATTCTAACACGGAAAATGATTTATAAAGTTCTTGATAACTGGTCTTACTCACCAAATCTGTTATCAACTGATAATCCGATTCTAATGCATGATAATATGCCTGAGGTCCATTCATACTCTGACAAAGTTCCATCGCATACTCAATTTTCTTTGGCAAACTCTTAAGCATACTACGGATGTAGTCCATCAAGAAACGCATCCATTCCGTCTCTTCCATTTCCTCCACTGAATTCACATCAAAGGAATTCTTCTGTTTCTCTAGCCATTCCTTTGGCCACGGATCACTTATAGAAAAATCATACAATTGCAGAATAAACTTTTCGATTCCCTCATCCGTCTTTCCTGTAGAATACGCTTCAATGAAATGTACAAAGCGCTCTGATTGCTTATCATATTCATCTTCTAGCAACTCGCTTACCACATCTGCCTTTAAAAGCTGTAACTCCACTTCATCTACCAAACGCACACTAGGGTCTAATTCAATTACAGAAAAATAATTCTGAATAATTGACTTACAAAAACTATGAATCGTTGTAATCTGCGCACTATGCACCAATGTCATCTGCTTTTGTAAATGCAGATTATCTGGACACTCTGCCAATTTCTTTTCCAACGCCTTCTCAATACGTTCTCGCATCTCTGATGCCGCTGCCTTTGTAAATGTTACAATTAATAATCTATCAATATCAACAGGTCTTTTCTCATCAATTACCATTTGAATAATACGTTCCACTAATACAGCAGTTTTTCCAGAACCTGCTGCTGCAGAAACTAAAATATTTCGATTTCTCGCATCAATTACCACCTGTTGATCCGTCGTCCATCTTACACTTGCCATTGATCTCCTCCCATATCCAATCCTTGTCCATCTTCTGAAGAGTTCGATATTCATTTCCTGGAAGCTTTTTATCAAATCCACAGATTCCATCAAACTTACAGTAATCACACGCCGTCTTTTTATCTAACTTATATGGCTCAATTTTTGTATTTCCATCTACAATTTCTTTTCCAAAATCCATCATTTTCTGTTTTGCATACTTGGTTAGCGCATAGAACTGTTCTTCCTTTGCCACACTAGAATACGCACTAAACGTACCTTTTGCTGTCAACTCTACAGGAATTACCTTTGATTTTACTGATTTCTCTTCCTCAAAAATATGATCAAGCTTCTTAAGGATTTCCTTATCTTCATTTACCAATCCATTGACCTTTAATTCTTTCAAAATGTCTGCGTCAATTTCTTCTTTCGATGGAATCCCCGCTACTTTCTCAATCATTGGGTCATTGATTCGGTAATAGAAAATCCCAGCAGGAATTACTTTTTTCATCGGATACGCTTCCTTGGTAATCTCCATCGTCGCATCTAGGTAGACCACTAATTGAAGCTGTAATCCATAATAAACCTGTTGTAAATCAAATCCCATATTTCCAGATTTGTAATCAATTATCTTTACATAGATGGAATCCTCATCTTCACAAGAATCCACACGGTCAATTCGTCCTTTTAGACGCATAGTAAATTCGTCATCTAAAGCCATCGTTGCTGCCTGACGATTGTCAATTGGCGTAAAGGAAACCTCATACCCTGCTGGCTCAAATTCCCCTTCTGCAATCTGCTTACATAAAGCCCAAATCGTACGAGAAGTCATTCGCTCCAATCGAGTAATCAAATATTCATTTCTCTTTGTACTATAAATCGCATCACTTCCACGCTCTTCTACCGCCTGAATTACCGCTTCCTTAACAAATATTTCACGTTGCCCTTCCATCTCATCTGTACTTAACTGATGCCAAGTAAACCCATTCTTCTTAACTGCCTTTGAGAAATTTTCAATGGCTGCATGAAATAAATCCCCGATATCTGGAATCGCCACTTGAAATTGCTGTCTTTCTTGCAAGGCAAGTCCATACGCCATAAAATGTGCAAATGCACAAGACGCATACTGCTCCAAACGAGTTACACTGTTCTCTAACTCTTCTCCATACAGCGCCTTTACAACCGCTTTGGAAAGTCCCTTTTCCTCATTCTTATAATAAACACCATCGAACAAACGAAGTAATTTTTCTCTCCCCGTTTCTTGGCTCCAATAATAACTAAACAACTCTTTCCAGATATCCGCCTGTTCCTCTCTTGGGAAATTTCGAAGTCCCGATAACAAGTAATAGATTCCCTTATCTCCATCTAAAATATAACTTGGACTTTGCTTCAACTCTGCTTCCTCTAGGACTTTCAACTTTGGAAACATTTTTTTCAATTTTCCAATCAGATAGGACGGCTTCTTCGCCTTACCATCCGCCCCAACATTACAATACGTTACATATAGCTTCTGACTAGGTTTCGTCATATTCAAATACAAATAGAACTGCTCCGTATACGCATTTTCACGCTTTGTCGGTGCAAGTTCTAGTTTCGCAGCCTGAAAGGCCTCTCGATCCATATCCGATAAGATACCACCACCATCTCCAAGCTTTGGCACCACTCCATCATTTACACCAATAAAGAACAACGCCTTAATATCTTTCAAACGCGTTCTCTCAATATCCCCAATCACAATCTGGTCAACTCCTGGCGGAATCAAACCAACTTTAATCTCAGAATATCCCGTATCCAGTAGTTCCTCATATTCTTTCAAACTAACCTTTTCACTACCTAAAAGCTCCACCATTTTATCAAACAATTCCATAATAATTCGATAAATCTGCTGAAACTCTTTTACTAATAACGGCTTCTCTTCTTCCTCAAACTGCCCACAGTAATTCTCTAACTTTTCAAATATATCTTGGCTTACTACGAATTCATACAATGCCTTTGTATAAGAAAGTACCGTTCCATCCCCTTCCCGCACTTCCTTATCAAATATCAATAAAGGCTCCATCATTTTCCCTCGAATCATATTAAGCGTTGTATAATCAATGTTATTTTCACGCTTACTACGGTTCTTAAATGGCTTTTTCCAAGCACTAAGACCTCTTGTCCCATGTGCAATACAATAATTCTCTAACGTATCAATCTCCGCCTCCGTAAAATCCAAAAGCCCCGTTCTTAAATAACGAAATACGCTTTCATACGTAAAATTACTTGTAAACATAGCAAGCATGGCACGAAGTAACTCAATAAATGGATTCGATCGAATATCCTTCTTATGATCCAGGAAGAACGTAAACCCTGCTTTCGTAAACTCACGTTCCACAATGTTCGCATACGTTTCTACATCCCCTGTTACCACCGCAATATCACGATAACGATAACCTTCCTCACGTATCAAGCGATTGATTTCACTAATGGTATAAATAATCTCGCCTTTCGGATTCGTTGCAGAAAGAATCTTTATATCATCCTGTTCCTCCTGAAAGTTTCGATATGGAAAACGGAATAAATTATGCTCCAATGACGCCAATGCCTTACTATTTCGAAAACGATACGGTACTTCCTTCTCTTGTCCCGCATACCAAGGCTCTACAATCTCCGTTCCCGTTTCTCTTGCCAACAAATACAACTTGTCAATAAATTGCTTACTCAAATGAAATAACTGAAACTGTTCCATTTTCTTCGTCAACGATTCACGACGGTCTAACGTCACCGTAACATAGATATTTGGACAAAGCACCATTAACTTCTCTAACACTTTATATTGATTCGGTGTAAACCCAGTAAATCCATCAAAACAAATGGTACTATTCCGAATCACCTTAGACTGTTCAATCTGGTCACATAATGCCTCTAGTACTTCTTCCGCCGTAATATACTTATTTTCAAGTAACTCACGAAATCGACTATACACTAACAGCGTGTCCTCTAATTTTGCATGAAGTAAAGGTTTCTTCTCCGTCAACTCCACCATTTTCTCTAAATCCTGTAATCCGATGCTATACTGCATAAATTCGGATAATAGAGACTTCACTTCCGCAATAAATCCAGGCTTTTTCGCATCACCTTTGAAAATCGTTAACGATTCTCTTTTCTCTTCTAATGCCTTTCTAACCAGCATGCTCTTTCCCGTTTCTTCTAACACCACCATATCCTGACTTCCGATTTCCTCAAAGATACGATAGGAAAGACGAAGGAAACTTAAAATATCTATATTCATAATCCCATTATTCGGGTGCATCGTCACTAACTCTTTTTGCGTCTGTAATGTAAACTGCTCTGGAACAATGATAATATAATTTCTCTCAGGGTATTTTCTTGATTCTTCAATTATCTTACTGTACAACTCGTACGATTTTCCCTCACCCGAGCTTCCCAGTACAACTTGTAACGCCATACTTACCTCCTTAATTATTTTTATCATAAAATCTATTGTAAACTCATATTATTGTATTAATCATTAATTATTATATTACTAAATGCGAGGAAAATGAAATGACCTATTGCTCTTATTTAGTATTTGGAGGTTCCCATGTCAAAAACTAGAATTGTTGTTATCCAAAAGAAAGAAATTGTGTATACTGCAATTTTCGTAGGGCTTGGAATTCTGCTTATCTTCCTTTTAGTTGCAATGTTCCTTCCAAAGAACAAAGACAAATCAGATAACCCACAGGCAGAATATATCCCTGGTGTCTATACAAACCAGATAACATTAGGTGAAACCTCACTAAATGTCGAAGTTGTTGTGGATGAAAATCATATCAATAATGTCTCAGTTACTAACCTGAGCGACTCCATCACAACGATGTATCCATTAGTTGAGCCTGCATTGGATGCCATCTCCAATCAGCTATCCAATAATGTTGCCCTAGAAGACATTGTCATATCCGATGATTATAAGTATACTCAAATGCTTCTATTGCAAGGTGTCGAAGGTGCACTAGAAAAGGCCGCTGCCTAACCACTCCTTACATATTATGCGCTACTTTGATAGATGTGACAATGCATTTTTTCAAAATTTAAAAACTAAATTAACGTAAAACGTCTAAAACAAAAAATAGTTCTATCGAAAGGCCATCCAACCTAATGATAGAACTTATTTTTTATCTAAATATGAATTACATTAATTTAAAATCGTCCCAATACGCCTCTACGCTGTCATCACGTACTGCGCGATAATATAATCTTGCAATCTCTTGTGGTACTTCCACTGCCGCATCTTCATTTTTTAATTTTACTAAGATATCGTCCTCTGACTTATATTTTAAATAGCGTTGATTGTGGTTCTCTTCCACCCAAGCTCTTGCTTTTTCTTCCCAATCTAAAATATCATCTTCTGTTAAACGGTCAAACTCAGTCATCTGAAATTTAACCTCTTCAATAAAATCTTCAAAGTCTAACTCCATATTGATCCTCCAATGTTTTTAAATTATCCATCCAGATCTGCACACATGCATCACTTGGCATTCTTAAATCTCCTCTAGGAGATACTGCTACTGTACCAATTTTTGGTCCATCTGGCAAGCAGGAACGCTTAAATTGTTGCGAAAAGAATCTACGATAGAAATTGTGTAGCCATTTATAAAGTGTATTATTATCATATTTTCCTTTAAATGCTTCCGTTGCTAAGAAAAATACCTTGCTTGGAGTATATCCAAAACGCAAAATATAATACAAGAAGAAATCATGTAACTCATAAGGTCCAACAAGTTCTTCTGTCTTCTGTGCAATCTCACCATCCTTAGGTGGCAACAATTCTGGACTAACCGGAGTATCCAACACTCCATATAAAATCTCCGCAAGCTTCTTATCTTCCGCCGTATCCGCATAGTATTGAACCAAATATCGAACCAATGTCTTCGGTACAGACGCATTCACCCCATACATAGACATATGATCCCCATTATAAGTTGCCCAACCTAGCGCAAGCTCTGATAAATCCCCAGTACCAATTACCATTCCATTCATCTGATTTGCCACATTCATAAGAATTAACGTACGCATACGCGCCTGCCCATTCTCATACGTAACATCATGTGTCTCTAAATCATGTCCAATACTTTGTAAATGCGTCGTAACCACATCATTAATCGGAATCTCACGCAACGTCGCACCTAATGCCTTTGTCAATTCCACTGCATTCTGATACGTTCTATCCGTCGTTCCAAAACAAGGCATCGTCACACACACAATATTCTTTCTATCCATACCAGCCTTATCAAATGCTAACGCCGTCACCAACAATGCCAATGTAGAATCTAACCCACCAGAGATACCAATCACCGCACTTTGACTATGCGTATGTGTCAAACGCTTCTTCAATCCCATAGCTTGTAACATAAGGATTTCCTCACAGCGTTTCTCTCTATCTAACTTATTGGAAGGCACAAATGGTGCACGCCCAAACACTCTTGTCATCTTCACTGGTTCTACCTTTGAAAAGGTAACATCTACATACACATATTCATCTCTTAACACATCTTCTATTTGATATGTGGAAATTCTTCTACGCTCACTCTGTAAACGCTGTAAATCAATTTCTGTAACAATCTGTTCATTTTCAAAACGTTTCGATTCTTTTAACAAGATTCCATTTTCAAAAATAAGATTATGTCCAGAGTATACTAAATCTGTAGTAGATTCACCTTCCCCCGCATCTGCATAAATATATGCGCAAACTAGATTCGCAGACTGTCCTTTTATCAGTTCTCTTCGATAATCTGCTTTCCCAGTGGTTTCATCACTAGCAGATAAATTGGCAATTACCGTTGCACCAGCTTTCGCATGATAAGCAGATGGAGAAATTGGTACCCATACATCTTCACAAATTTCTACCCCTAAAACAAATTCCTTCATATTCGTTGCGCGGAATAAAATCTTGCTACCAAATGGAATCATTTCTTCTTGCTGTTCCAATTTTATATACTCAGCAATTTCATTTCCTTTACAGAAATGACGTGCCTCGTAAAATTCAGAATAATTTGGTATATGCGTCTTTGGTACAATCCCAATTACTTTTCCTTTAAAGATTACTGCTGCTACATTATATAACTTAGCATCTTTTAGCATTGGCAAGCCAACTGCAATCAACATATCATAATCTTTTGTCTCTCTTGCAATAAAAAATAATTGTTCCAATGCCTGTTCTAATAAGATATCTTGCAAAAATAAATCACTACAGGTGTACGCCGTTAAACATAGTTCTGGGAAAACGATTAACTTTACTTCTTCCTGTTGCTTTTCTTGTATTATTTCGAGAATTTTTTGTGCGTTGAATTTTGGATTGGCAACTTGTATGTCTGATGTTGCAGAACATACTTTTATAAACCCATTTTTCATAAAGCTCCTACCTTTCTCTTACGTCAGTTTCCTATATAGCTGGCTATATAGGATCATTAGCTTTATTATATGTATATTAAATAGAAAATACAAGGGTTCTAGCGATGGAAGATAAATTTTGCACAAGGGTAAAATATAAAATATGTACTCTATATTCACTAAAATACAATGCCATCATCAACTTACCATGTAAGTGCACTAAAATTTACACTTTCTACTGAATTTTCATCGCTGATATCTGTTAATTCAACTTTATTTCCAGCCTTCAATTCATTAAAATCAAATATCTGAGAAAACTCTTCAAAAGTACTCTCAATTCCATTTACAGTTGCACCTTCTGCATTATAATCGTCATGAATTCCTGTAATATATTCACCATCCTGATAGGTGAAGCATACATAACCGCTGCCGTCTGAACCATCACTTACAAGCATAATGCTGTTGTCTTTATAAAATAAACCATTAATGCCTCCCCATTCTTCTGGCTCATATAACTCTGCCACCTTTTTAACTGAATTAGCTTCTGTTGTATAAATGCCAATTGCCTGATTATTTCCCATTACTAATTCTGGTATACCATCTTCATTAAAATCATGGACTCCTAAATATGCATAACCATTGAACACATTTTCCATTTCATTTGCATCTATTAAATACTCCTCAATGTTTCCAATTGCTTCTCGGTAACTTACTTCCCATGCAGAATTATTCTCTTCCTTGTCCCCTTTACATCCTGAAAGCACAAGTGCCAATAAAACCATAAAACATGCTCTATTTAAATATTTCATTTTCATTCTGTTCCCTCACTTACTTATTACCTACCTATGTACGATACATTTTCCATGATAACATAAGAAATCAAAAATAAAAAGCTTAAGAAACTTACATTTACATAACATGAAATAAATCGGGGCTTCCCACATATGTGAAAAGCCCCGATTAAACCGTCCTTCTTACATTTTACAAATACCTTCATAATAAGACTGTGCATAGCCTCTTCTCTTTGGAGTGTCCAAATAAAATCTTCCATTATATGCGTTTCCATCGGACGCAAAACGGCTTACAGTCAACCATGAACTGTTTGCACAGGCAGATTCTACGCCTTCCCAAGTTGTCTGGTTATAGCAGCGTTCATATAATGCGGTAAAATAATCTGCTGCAATTTTTACAGTGGTACAAGGACTGCTTGCGCTTGTGTAATAATTGTAACATTTTACTGCTAAAGAATCTGCATAGCTAGAAGATGACTTACACTCTTCTAAAATAAATTTTGCCTGTACATTAATATCTGTTACACTGCTAGAACCTGCAAATGCCTTCAAATTAGTCAATCTGGTATTTAGCCACTGGCAGATACCACCGGAACCACCATCACCTGTAAGAGCTGTACTAAATGCACTTTCGGCATGAATATTACCCATAATTCCAGCAATTGCAATCTTATTTAATCCTGCATTTTTAAGTACTTCATAAACCGCCTGCTGGTTTGTATCAAATTGCTTAGTAGAAGTGTTAAAATTAACAGCATATGTAGTACCTATTACAATAACATTTCCAGATGTTACGGAATCCAGCTTAGTAAGAGTATTCTTTCCAGCCTTTCCATCTACCGTTAGAGCATATGCTTTTTGGAAGTTCCTTACCGCTGTATCTGTGTTGCTTCCAAATTTTCCATCTGCTGTACCACAGTTATAACCAGCTGTGTTCAATTTTGTCTGCATTGTTTTTACACCTGCACTGTAAACAAGGTTATCATCCTTCATATAATAACCTGTACCAGCTAACACCTGTTCATAGGTGTATCTTGAATTATCATAACTTGCCATACGACCAATCTCCTTTTTTTATTCATTGAATTTGCAAATTCAAAAAATAAATAAGGCTTTATCATCTGTTTTGTAAACAACAGTTCCAAAAAAATTAGTATCTGGTCTTTTTTTCAATACATAAGACTGGACTTTGGGAGAATTTATTCTTTTATCTATTTATACGGTTAGCAACCTTTTGATACTCTAATCCTATGAATCAAAAAAACAGCCTTTCGGCTGCCTTCCCTATATCTTCAAAACTACATACAGTACAGATTCATGTAAATTTTATTACTTACATCCGTCGCTTAATTCTCTGATTAAGCCCTCGACCTATTAGTATCAG
>CAYPEJ010000001.1:0-325277 GCA_964409685.1 uncultured Anaeromicropila sp. | reverse complement strand
AATAATCTCTCGGAATCTCTAAGCCAATAAATTCAAGGCTTTACGATTCCTTTTCCTCTTCTTGCATTTTTTTCTTACGATATACTCTAATCATAACTTTTCTTGTAATAACAGTTCCCGCAACAAAGAGAACAACTTGTAAAACGAGAAATACTGGCAATGGGAGAATTGACTTCTCTACCTCTACTGGTTCTATCACCTCCATTGGTTCTTCTGCTATACTTCCTACAATTTCCGCTGAAAACTCTTCTTCTATTTTATCTGCAACACCATTACTATCCTCATAAGTGATTGTAATCAAACCATTACCTATGCCCTCAATTAATGGAGTGATCTCCAACTCATGGCTTGTTCTAGTTCCTGATTCCACGGTTCCGATAAAATACACTTCCCTCGATAGTTGAAAATCACCTGTTACAGTAACTTCGACATTATATAATGGCGATTTACCTCTATTTGCCAAGTTAAACGTAAGACTATTGATCTCACCACATACTAATTCTCCATATGTTCCTGGCAATACATTCGTTAATACAGGTCTAGAATCTTCCGCTACTTGAATATTTAAAACTTCATTTACAATTAATCCAGATGTCAATGTATCCCTTGGCAACTCCATTCCATCATACTCATAATTAAATTCAACTGTTAATGGATAAACTTTCGTAGTTGAATCTGCTTTTACCTTTAGCTGTATCTCTTTATGCACCATATCTCCTGGTAGAATTTTGGAAATATAAAAACTATTGTTTTCTTTCGCAGTGGTAAATGCTCCCGTATCATCGGTTACAATTGTAACCTTAATATTATCAGCACTTAATGTCTCATGCTCATTCTTAATATCAAGCGCAAGTGTAAATTCTTCTCCCGCTGTTACTGTATCCACGCCAGTTGAATATCGCTGAATAACAATTTTAGGAACACTTACTGAATCATCTTCCTCTTTTGCCACTAGATTCTTAATATATAAAGAGAATGCATCGCTATACGCCTTTCCTTTATAATCTTTAAAGGTTACACTAAAATCAATCCCTTTCAATCCACTCTCTACTTTTTCTGATACCGAATATCTCATAGTAATGTTTTTTGATGCACCTTTCTTCAAGGATTTTATATATACATTCGGATCTTTATCCAAATGTGCAAATGATGTATTTGTCAAATTAATCGGCGTAATAATAATATTTTCAGCATCTCTTGTTCCAATATTCGTTACACAGAATGAAATTTTTACGAGACCACCAGCTTCTGGTTTTGCAGGCGTCTGCTTAAACTCGGATATTCTCAACTTTGGAAAATATACTGTATCATCAACAGGTTTTCCTACTACTTGTACATAAAAACTCTCTACTTCTGTAATATATTCCGTTGCACTCTCTGTTTCTTTATACGATATACTAATCGTGATTTTTTTTGCACCCGATACACAATTTTCTGCTGGTGAAATTGGGATCTTAAATGTTTTCTTCTCCCCTACATCAAATGAAGATATTATTTTCGTCGGATTCTTAATTGTTGGTATAACCGCATCGTCTCCAAATCCATCATATGTAATCGTAATATCATATGCTTTTCCACTACCTATATTATCTATACTATAAACAACGTCTGCAATTTCACCAATATTTAACTCTGGTGCACCATCTTTGTCATCATCATCGTAATCGCATTCAATGCTAGAAAAAGAAATACACGCTTTTCCTGCTGCAACCGTTTTCACTGTCTGATATGATACAGGTAATGTATCCATCAAGCTATAAACTGCTAAATCATCGGCTGTAGTACCAGCTAAAAAAGAAATTGGAATATTATACGTTTTATCCTCAGTTCCTTTCTTTGCCACCAAAGTAAATCTCAAAAAATAATTCTCCGTTCCAAGTTTCGTTACTGGTTCTTGATTTCCTTCACGGTAAATGGCAGGAGTTCCCTTAACTGTAAATGGCATTTCTTTCACGTCTATGATAATTTTCTTCACTTCTAAGGTAGAACTCGCTGTAATTGGAAGATTAACTTCAACGGTTTCTCCCTTTCTCATTGTAATATCAGGTATCTCGCCATTTACATAAGTGAACCAACTTGGTGAAGGTTCCACATTTTCATTTTCGTATCCCTCTTCATGTGCCAAACAAACCAAAGTTTCTCCATTCCATATACTAGTTAAACATAATAGGAATACACTTAATAAACATAATATTCGTTTTCCTGCTTTCATCCTTCTGCTCCTCTTTCTTCCTTTTGTCTTTCATAATCCATAACATCTAAGGTTGTCTTTCAATAAAGAAAAAACTGCTAGAAAGTTTTTCGTCCCTCTAGCAGCTCATCTATCTCTAGTGTTATGTATCTATACTTCTAAAAATGCTTTAATACATTTTACAGCATGAGCAATTCCGCCAAAATCCGTACGTATTGATAAATCATAATTACTTACATTTCCCCACTTTTCATTTGCATGGAAATTATAATAATTTGCTCGTCTCTTATCTTGTTTAATAAGCGTTTCTGCTGCTTTCTCTTTTGGTACTCCATACTCTTCTACCGCACGCTTAATACGAGAATCTATGCTTGCTCGAATAAAGATATTCACCACATTATCACGTTCTTTTAACACGTAATCTGCACAGCGTCCTACAATCACACATGGTCCCTGTTCTGCCACTTGTCGTATCACACTAGATTGTGCTAAAAAGATGCGATCATCTATGGATAAATTGGCATAACCATAGTCTTGACTACTATACGCTCCCATCCCCATTGCAATCGAATACAAAAAGCTATTGGTTGCTTTTTCTTCTGCTCTTTCGAAAGTTTTCACAGCAAATCCACTTTCCTTTGCTGCCAAATTAATAATTTCATTATCGTAAAAAGGAATATCAAATGCTTCGGCTAATTTCTGTCCCACGATTCTTCCACCACTACCGTACTCTCTGCTAATTGTAATAACCTTATTCATAAAAATACCTCCTTTTCATTCTACATCAAAATGTCAAAATAAACTATGGTTCATAAGTATTATTCTGATATAACAACTACCCTCCTAATACTATTGTAACAGAAGAGCAGTTATTATGAAATATATTTTTTATAATAAATTAGTTACGTCCGAATTCACTTAAGATTAATCCTTCATTACGTTCCTCTACGGTACGAATACTCCAAGGATGTGTAAAGATTAATAACGGATTACCTTTTAAATCTTTAATCTTCTTGGTATCAGATGTTACACTTAGACTTGCTACATCAATATCTTTGTTTTCAATCCAACGAATATGCTCATATGGCAATGGCTCTAAACGAATCTCAACACGATATTCAGACTCTAAACGGAATTTTAATACATCAAACTGAAGTACACCTACAACACCAACGATAATTTCTTCCATACCAGTGTTAAATTCTTGGAAGATCTGAATCGCACCTTCTTGTGCAATCTGTTCGATACCTTTAATAAATTGCTTTCTCTTCATGGTATCTACTTGACGCACTTTTGCAAAATGTTCAGGTGCGAAAGTTGGAATTCCTTCGTATTGGAACTGATTCTTTGCGGTACATAACGTATCACCAATAGAGAAAATACCTGGATCGAAAACACCAATAATATCACCTGCATAAGCTTCTGTTACATGGTGTCTTTCTTGTGCCATCATTTGTTGTGGCTGAGTTAAACGAATTTTCTTTCCACCTTGAACATGGTATACTTCCATACCTGCATCGAATTTACCAGAACAGATACGCATAAATGCAATTCTATCACGGTGTGCTTTGTTCATATTTGCTTGAATCTTAAATACAAACGCAGAGAAATCATCGCTAAATGGTGAAATCTCACCTTTGTCTGAGTTACGTGGCAATGGAGTTGTTGTCATATCTAAGAAATGACGCAAGAATGTCTCAACACCAAAGTTTGTTAACGCAGAACCAAAGAATACTGGAGATAATTTACCAGCTTGGATACGTTCTAAATCGTATTCATCACTAGCTCCATCTAATAATTCAATTTCATCCATTAAAATCTTATGATTATCTGCACCAATGATCTCATCTAAATTCGGATCTCCCAAATTCACTTCAACAGATTCTACTTCTTTCTGTCCGTTATTTGCTGCATAGAAACGAGTAATTGATTCTTTTTGTCGGTCATAAACACCTTTAAAGTTCTTTCCAGAACCAATAGGCCAGTTAATTGGACATGTACGAATTCCTAATACTGTCTCGATTTCATCAATTAATTCAAATGGGTCATTTGCTTCACGGTCCATCTTATTTACAAATGTAAAAATAGGAATACCACGCATAACACAAACTTTAAATAACTTAATTGTCTGTGCCTCGACACCCTTAGAACCATCAATTACCATGACCGCAGAGTCTGCTGCCATTAATGTACGATAAGTATCTTCTGAGAAGTCCTGATGCCCTGGTGTATCTAATATGTTTATACAATAACCATCATAATTAAACTGTAGTACAGATGAAGTTACAGAGATACCTCTCTCTTTTTCAATTTCCATCCAGTCTGAAACCGCGTGTCTTGAAGCCTTTCTACCTTTTACGGAACCAGCAAGATTGATGGCACCTCCGTAAAGTAAGAATTTTTCTGTCAATGTTGTCTTACCAGCATCTGGGTGAGATATGATGGCAAACGTTCTTCTTTTCTTTATTTCATTTGTTATGTCCGACACAGGGAAAACCTCCTTAAATCTATCAAAAAATTTCTAGTATTTTATATAATCTCAGAACATTCTATACTAAAAGCAACTTTTATGTCAAGGTTTCCTCCGTATTGAAAGATAAATTTCGTGCGAATTATTTTATCCTTTCAAAGCGGATCACAAAAGGCATTTTATCCTATCATCATTCCAACTGCTGCATTGAAAATAATCCTAGGACAAATGCCTTTTCTATTATGAGAGAGAGTTCTATTATATAGTGCGTAACTAATTATTTATTATCTTATTACTTAAACTTAGATTTTTATCCTTTGTAATGAATCTGCATGTTTGTTTCCTGAAATCCTTGTATATTGGACCAGTCACTATTCACCAGCCTTGCCTGAATTTGTACACTTCCTGCATCTGGTGCTAATTCAAATGCTTCATCAAATGTTATCTTTAGAACATAGCCAGCTCCAACTTGTTCTATTGTTCCTTCCACACCAGATGTAAGACTTGCATACCATGGAGATACCGTAAGCTGTGCGGATGCATTATCACAGTAAAAGGTCATGTTTTTTGTATCATCTTTTGTAAAGGTATAGCAAATTGTAAGCTTAGATAAATCAATGCTTTCGGAGCCATCTGCCATAATCTTATAAGTCTGATTGATAGCACCAGAAGTACTTGTTGTAACATCTACGGATACTTTGTTTTGTACTGGCTCTTGACTTGATGCTATACTTGGACTTGGTGACACACTTGGACTTGATGCTATACTTGGACTTGGTGACACGCTTGGACTTGCTGTTACGCTTGGACTTGGTGACACACTTGGACTTGCTGTTGCGCTTGGACTTGGTGACACGCTTACTTGTCCATTTACTGCTGCACGATATGCTGCCAATGCAGAATCACTGGAATTAATTCTCCAGTCTGTTTCTTTATTTTCACCAAACCATGATACCAATTTAACTCTTGGATATTTGGAACGTACCTTTGCATAAGCATCTGTAATCCATTCTGCCTTATTTCCACCAATCTCTGCACAGGAAACTTCTGTGATAAGAATTGGTTTATCAATCGTGCATAATGCCTCATAAGGTGCTGCAAATATTTCATCAAACGTCTGCCATGTACTTCCCCAAGATTGTGTAGTACCCCAGTTATATCCATCAATTGCAATGTAGTCTACATAATCATCACCTGGATAATGTCCCACAAAACTTGTTCCAGTACCACAGTTTCCTGCATTGATGTTCCAGATCCATTTTACATTTGTCGCACCTTGCTGACGGAATAAAGAAACTACATGACGATATGCTGCAATATAAGTTTCATTGGTATTTACTTTACTGTCTCCAATTGCCCAGTCATACCAGTTTCCGTTTGCTTCATGCATAAGAGAAATCCAAATTTCTTTTCCATAGGACTTCATGTCGTTTGCCATCTGCTTAATATAGCTGTCTTTTACTCCGTTGGTAATGTCCGTATTACTTAGTCCCCATTGTTCCCAAGTAATGATTGCAATGGAACCATTGTTGTAAATCGGATCAAGGATTGAACTCCTAATTTCACCAAATGTCGTATTCCAAGCAGCATAAACCATAATAGTATCTAAATTCCTGCCTTGAAGAGTCTGAAACGTATTAATTTCAGAAGAATTGGCTTGCACACCTAGCCATGCTCCTATCATCAAGTCAGAATCTGATGCAGAAACGTTAGTGAATGCTGAATTGGAACCTATCATAACAGTCAATAACGCCACCACCACAATTTTAGATATTTTTCTCCACATAAGAATTGCCCTCCTTTTCTTTGATAACTTTATTATAAGCTTCACAGAAAAGGGGGACAATTGACTATCACAATCCTGTTTGTATGAAATGTAATTCATTTTCTATTTTCTTCAATAAATTCTTTTCGGTATAGTGCACGAGTTGTATGAAACCTCTTTTTAAACATTGGGTAAAAATGAGTCCGATCGTCAAATCCACAAAGGAGAATAATCTGAAGGAAATTAATGATATCTTAAAGAACAATTTTATATATTGACGAATTATAGAAATATTTCTAATTGAATATTGCAGAATAATAGTACTTGGGTGATATGTAATGATACATGGTTGGTTCTACGAGCAACAAGAGCGCCGCCCCCTCTTTCGGCACTCCATACTCGTATTTCTTTCTATTTATATTATAGACATTATCTTTTCGCTAGTTATTTTATAAGTATTTTTCAATCTCTGGCTTCATTTTTTCTGGTGCAACCGTCGGTGCAAATTTCTTAATTACTTTTCCTTCTTTATCTAATAAGTACTTTGTAAAGTTCCATTTAATTTCACCAGCAAAGTATTCTGGATCTTGACTCTTTAAGTACTTATATAGTGGATTTGCAGTTTTACCGTTTACATCAACTGCTTCAAATAGTGGAAATGTAATTCCTTTCTCCTTATATAATTCCGCAATTTCTTCATTGCTTCTATTTTCCTTTTTACCAAATTGGTTACATGGAAAGCCTAGAATCACAAGACCCTTTTCTTGATATTCTTTATAAACATGTTCTAATTCGGATAATTGAGATGCAAAATCACAATCACTTGCCGTATTTACTACGAGTACTACTTTCCCCTTGTAGTCCTCCATTTTAACCTCTTGTCCATTTATTCCCTTCGCTGTAAAATCGTAAAAATTCATAAATACCTTTCCTTTCTAACTCGTGCTTGTCGTGTTTAATGTGTAAATGAACTTAATAACTTAGCTAGTTTTATTTGGTTATGTAACAAAATTTCCCAATCCCATATGTTTGTTATAACCATTACCATTATAAATAGACAAAATTCTATCGTATAAATGAAATTAGGATTATGATACAAACTTTTTTTTTAAATGTCAATATGTGATGTTCAGAAATATTAATAATTTCTTTATTTTCTTAAACATTTTCCAAGTTATTGATTCACATACCATTGTTTTCCCACTTATTAACATTTGTATAAAACAAGTACCTATCTAGAATTCAAGCACTGTAAGTATACTCGAGCCTCCTTATCATTTGTATTTTCCTTCTATTCTGAGCAATGGTAATCATATTGAATCTTGCTCCCAATATATATGAATACCTTGACCCCTTCACCCATTTTGCCTTTATATAGTAAATAAAATATATGTATTAAAAGCATATTTAAATATTCCATCTCACATCCCCTCGGTAATAATAGGAAACATTTAAATACTACACTCTTTTTTATAAGGTATCCTTGTTTCTATTATAAAAATTCATACGTTTTATGTCAAGTTTTACTATCATAAACCACGGAAATGTAATGCAATTTCACCTAATCTATCTTGTAAGTTATCTTGAATTTTTTTAGTAGTAATAGTATGATTACAAAAAGAACATTTAAAAAAGTACATTTATACGAAATAAAGTACAGAAAGGAATTGAAATATGGATTTAACAACTATAGTAACCCCATTAATTGGTTCTGGTATTGGATATGTTACAAACTACATTGCTGTAAAAATGTTGTTCCGTCCACTAAAGCCAGTTAAAATTGGAAATTTCCAATTACCATTTACCCCTGGGATTATTCCAAAAGAAAAGGATAGACTTGCGAAAGGAATCTCCGACATTGTAGGAGAACGACTTGTAACCAAGGAAGCCATCGAACAAATGCTGCTTTCTCAAGAAGTCAAAGTTGCATTACAACGTAAAATTTCGAGCTTTTTAGATTCTGACACTACATTAGAATCCTTTTTGAATCAACATCTATCAAATGAAAAGGTCGAAGAACTAAAGACAAATATCACAGATAATACATCCTCTCACATTGCAGAAACATTAAAAGAAGCTGACCTTGGCACAATGCTTTCGAATGAAATCATTCAATCCATTAAGGATTACTTAAAAGGTGGTTTCCTTGCCATGATGTTAAACGACTCCATTTTACTACCAATCGGAGAACAAATCGCCAACAGAATCAATGATTTTGTTGAAAAAAATGGAGAAAACCTAATCAAACCTCATGTAGAGAAGGAAGTAGAGCATATTATCGAGTACACTCCTTCCGATTTAAAATCATTATTAACTCAATATGAAATTTCATTGGAAGATATTATTTATGAGATTTATGAAAAAACTGTACGTGAAAATTTGAATGACATTTTATCGTTAATCAACGTACAAAAAATGGCGGAAGAACAAATTCAAAAAATGGATGTTCTTGAGTTAGAAGAATTAATCCTTACTGTTATGAAAAAGGAACTGAATGCCATTGTAAACCTTGGTGCATTAATCGGACTTATTCTTGGCATGATAAATTTACTAATTTAGACATTTTTTGTATTGCCAATTGAATGCAGATTGATTATACTAAACTTAATATATAAACGTTATGTATACTAGTTATTCTGACTTAAACCAAAGAAAAGTTTTAGGGGGCTGGTATAATGAAATACGAATACCACGGAATCATTACAGAAGAATCTTTAGACGATAATCGTCTTATTAACTCTCTTAAAGTGGAAAAAGTGCACATCACTGGGCATAAGAAGAGCGCAGACCGCCATCATTTATATCAAGTCAAGGTTTCTTTAGAACAAATTGAAAGCTTAGCACATCATATAAATGAGGACTGCTACCTTTATTTTTGGAAAGATAATCATATAATCGCACTCTTTCCTGGCAGAAAATTTGAGTTTGATTATCTGAACAAAGATACATGGAGTGATGTGTTATCTTACGGACATTCCATTGGGTTTGGAGAACACGATCTAGATTTTAGTACTTCTGGACTATAACAAAACCTATATTAACAAATAAAAAGGAAACGATAATCGCGGTCGTTTCCTTTCTATTTGTATAGCTTGTATAGCAACTATTCTTATAAACAAATATAACTTGAATAACAAATTAATCCAAACACTCATTTAGAATGCTTTCTCTATAAAATGTCTCACTATCCATTGGTCTTCCAAAATAGTATCCCTGTATGTACTCTGGGTGAAGTTCTTTGATTCGAACTAATTCTTCTTGATTTTCGACTCCCTCAATACACACTTTTAAGTTGATACTGTGAGCCATATCCACAATATGTCTGAGTAATTTATAATGATAACTACTCTTCATGGCTTTTACGACAAATGTACGGTCTATCTTGATGATATAAACCTTCAAGTCACTTAAGTAACACAAATTCGAATACCCTGTTCCAAAGTCATCCAAACCTAACTTAATTTTTTGTTTCGAAAATGTCTTAATAATATGTCGTATCGTAGAATCAGTCTCTACAAAACCACTCTCTGTAAGTTCACATAATACATACTTAGAGTCTAATTGATTTTCCTTTAGATTATGAATGACATCGAAAGCCACATCACTTTTTTTGAGTTGTATGTAGGAAACATTAATATTCATACGGAAGTCTTTGATTTCCTTCTGCCATTCTTTACATTGCCTTACAGCACATTTCATAACCCATCTTCCTACTGGAATAATCAATCCACTTTCTTCTAAGATAGGAACAAATTCTGTTGGGGATACACTTCCATATTCCTCACATTTCCATCGAAGTAATGCTTCTGCACCCGAAACCTTTTCAGATACCACATCCACAATTGGCTGATAAAACACCTCAAAGCCATGAAAATTATTTTTCACATCTTTTCTTAGTTTTTCTTCTATATCTAACCTTCTAATATACTGCTCGTACTTAGCTTGTTCAAATAAGAAAACTTCATTTTTCCCTTTTCTTGTAGCAGTATTAAATGCAAAATCTAATCTCTTTCTTAATTCAATATAACTTTCATCTTTTGAATCAAATTCAGTTGCACCTGCTGAGATTGTATAAAATACAGAATAATCAATCTGTTCATTATACTCAATAATTTCTTCTTTTATATTATGATAAATTTTTTCTGCCTTTTTTAAACTAGAACCATCCATATCAAATAATATAAATTTTTCTGTCTCGGTTCGATAAATTCGAACATTATCACCCACATTATGCAAAATGCATTGTAATGTACATTGCAAAATATGTTCTGCCATATGTAATCCGTGTTTTTCATTTATTACTTTTATATTATCCACACCCAGTTTCATGACATATCCAGTTCTATACTCATCTGAATTTACAGCGGAACAAAAATCTGCAATAAACTGTGTATCTGACTTTAACCCTTTAATGGAAGGCTCTAATTGTTCTTCTCCTACTTGCGATATACTCCCAACAATAATATCCCATTGTTCTAAATTGCTTTTTACTATCTCGCAATGACAACGAATCCATACCACTTCATCATGAGTACCATAGCAGCGACATTCCAATGTTTTTCTTTTTAGTAACCCTGTTTTTAATTGGTATATTTCTTGAAGTACGTATGACAAATCTTCTTCATAAACAAAAGCAGAAAACATATCTTCAACAGAATGAAACTTACACTCTGGCAAACGAAACTTAAGCATTGAAGATTCTGAAATACTATAACAATCATGGTAAAAATCTAAATAGAACATATAATCATTACTGTATTCTAATAGTATCTCTTGCGCATCTAACAGACTTCTATTATCCTTTACCAACACATTACTTTGTGTATTCACAGTTCCACCTCCACATTGTCATTTCTTGTCTACTACTCTTATCTATAGCTTACATTATAATATATGCTATGTCTACCTTGACACATGTTGATACATAATTTACTTGGTATAAGATTTATACTTTTTAATGTTTTTCATTTTATATGTATGCTATCTTTAAAAAAAAAATGGCACAAGAAAAATTCCTTTTTCTTGCACCATTTTCACTTATATCTTACCGATTTCTTTCCTAGCGAATGTTATAAACTAACTATGATGAAAGCTTTCGCCTAGGTTTCCTTCCTTATAATGTTTTCTACATACCGAAACATATTTGTCATTGGCACCTAGTACAATTTGTTCTCCCACTTTCACAGCTTCACCTTGTTCGTTATAACGCATATTACAGATTGCTTTCTTCCCACACCAACAAACGGTCTTCACTTCTTGAATGGTATCTGCTAGTTCCATCAATCGACGACTTCCCTCAAAGAAATGATTTTGAAAATCACATCGTAAACCATAACACATAACTGGAATATTTAAGTTATCCACGATGTCTGATAAATAATCAATCTGCTCCTCTGTTGCAAATTGTGCCTCATCTACGATAATACATTCAAATTGTTTTAACTGTTCTTCTGAATACTGCTCAATTAATTCACTTAATGTTATGCATTCTTCTTCTAATCCCATTCTAGAGCGAATTGTATGCACACCATCTCTCGTGTCCACTTCTGATTTCACTAAAAGTGCATTCTGCCCTCTCTCCCAATAATTATAACGTACCATCATTGCATTGGCAGACTTAGAACTTCCCATTGCACCATAGTAAAAATATAATTTTGCCATACTACTTCCTCATTCACTCTTTTGGTTGATTTTATTGCTTTTCTTTTATTACAAAGACGTATGTTCCTTCTTTCATGGAGATCTCATACTCTTTTACTACTTCAAATCCATTGGCAGGAGCATATTTACGCACAAGACCTTTGTCATGAGAATATAAAATCATAACCGCATCTTTGGCAAGGTGCTCCTTAATCTTTCTGAAAAATTGTATATAAATCTGTTTTACTTCTTCTTCGCGTACTTTTCCGATTGCAAACGGCATATCCGTCACAACTTCATCAAACAAGTAATCATGTGTAAAATCAAAGAAATCACGATTAATAAAATGTATAATCTGATGTGCTGCTTCTGCATTCATTCTTGCTTTCTTAATGGCATCACCATAGATATCAATTCCGTACATCGTATTGGCTTTCACAAATTTGTGTCGTTCCATTAACATGGTACCAACACCACAGAATGGATCTAAGATTTGTGCATCTTCTTTTAAATAATTCTGCGCTAATGCAATTGTCAAAGCCGCATTCACTGGTCGAATCGACGCTGCTACACTTTCACTTCGATACACAAATCTCTCATCTTTTAAGGTAAACAATTTCACTAAAATGTTAAAGCTACCTTCTTTATTTTCTACTAATCGTAGTTCTACTTCATAGTGGGAAGTAGAATTAATTAACATTCTTTCTGTTTTTTCTTCGATAGTTGCTGCCAGGCGTTTTGCAAAGGTAGCCTTTTTATTCGCATCCATCTTTGTTTTAATTTCTAAACGGAAATAAAACGGTGGATTTCCTTCGTGTCTATCTTTTAAGAACTTTAAAAAGTTAGACTTAGCGATAATATCCGCTGCATCCTCAACATCCATTGGACAACTTTTCATCCCATCCACTAAGAATAACAATTCCTGATACGTACGAATCGGAAGAATATCTTCTAAAGATGGTGTTTTTGCTTGAATACCTGCATTGAATGCTCTTGCACGTACAGTAGCTGGTAGTTGGTCCAATGTAGTTTGAATATGATTGCGGTTCGTCAAAAGTATAATGTCAGATGCCTTCTTCACTCCAACAAACTTATGTGCTTTTGTCCCTTCCATCATAACAACTAAATCAGATAATGCACGCATTTCTTCTTGAAAATGCTTTCGATTCTCATCGGATACATACATCCCTGATAACTCTTCTATTCTCTTTTTCAAATCAGGCATCAGACTACGATAATCTAATTCTTTAATTGCATTTAAATATGCACTCTTTACAAATAACTTTGTTTCTCTCAAATACGCATGATATAGTGGTGCAAGAAATTCTTGTTTTCCTAACTCTCCTAATACTGAGGCCGTATTTTTTCTTGTTTTTGCATCATCATGTTCTAAGAGATTTAGAAACATATTATTATACTGATTCCCAATATAAAAAAGTAATGCATGCTTATTATTGCCATCCTTTAATTCTTGTTTTAATAAACTCAAATTCTGACGAACATTTATATTATTAACGATTGCGTCAAAAGTATCACGAATCATATTGCTCTCCTATTTCTATATACATTTATGCCAAAGCCATTAATTGCTCCAATATTTCATCTTGATGATCATAAATAAAGAAATGCTTTCCTTCATATAGTTTCCAATCCACTGGACAACGAAATAGTTCTTCCCATTCTTCTTTTGTCGAGCGTTTATCCTTAGACCCATTTAAGATAACCACTGGAACGTCCACTTTGATTGGACTAAATCGAAATTCACTTAACAAGATTGCATCTTTTTTTAAATCCTCAAATGCTAACTCTGCTAATTCTTTACATGCAAGAACTTCATCACTAAGACCACCCAATTCAATATACTCATCACGAAATTCTTGTTCTGTCTGTAATCTAGGATCTTTGACTGGCACACTTAATACCCTACATCCAGAAACAATCATTTGCTTAGGTAACGGTAAATTGTTTTCGACAGCTTTCTTATACATTTCATATTCGACACGTCCACCCATACTATGCCCAAAAAATATATAGTCTCCTTCTTTCATGATAGGAAGTATCTTTTCATAAGTTAATGAGATTAATTCCTCCCAGCTTGTACAATTATAGTTTCTAATTCCTTCTTTTAGCTCCGTATAAGTAATACGGTGCACTTCAAATTTAGTTCTTAATTGTTTCATCCATTGATTATATCCAATTCCCAACGAACCTGCATATGGAAATAAAATTAACTTAGTCATGTTTACCAAGCCTTTCTCTATTTATTTTTTCATCAAGTTTTCTTACATTGCATACTCCCATTATTGTATCAAAGGCTATTATAAAAATCAAATATCATCTATATTTCTTTTTCGAAAATAAAATCATCGAAAGAAATATAGATGATACCCTCTAGCTTTGTAGCAATTTTGCAATATTCAATCTCCCCCACCCCTGTTTTCCATGGGGTTGCCCAAGGTCATCTGAAGTATCTCTAATTTTCATCTTTACATCTAGGTTGCTATACTCTGGAAATTGGAATAATAGTAATGCCATAGCTCCTGACACAATTGGAGTCGACATAGATGTACCACTCTTCTCCGTATAATAATTCATAGTATTTTGCCTAAATTTCAAAATACTATTTTGTCTTTTTAATAAATTACAACTTACAATACGACTTCCTGGTGCAACTACATCTGGTTTCTTAATGCAAGAATTTGTTGGTCCTCTCCCCGAATAATCTTTCGTAGTCTTTCCCATAAGGTCAACTGCAATATCATCATCTGAAGCCCCTACTGTAATTACTTTTCGACTAATCCCTGGCGCACCTATTGTTTTTGGATGTGGCCCACCATTTCCAGCAGCTACTACTACTACAATATCGTTATCCCATACCTCATTTACAGCTCTTACTAACTCTGAATCCTCACTAATAACCGATTTTGCAGTTGTTCCAACTGAAATATTTACAATACGAATGTTATATCTTTCTTTATTTTGAATGACCCAATGTAAACCAGCAACTACATTTCCAATATCACCATTTCCTTTATAATTTAACACCTTAACCGCTATAATATTGCATTTTGGTGCTACTCCACAATACTTACCTCTTGAGGCAAAACCGTCTCCTCCTAAAATTCCAGACACATGGGTTCCGTGACCATTATCATCGTACATTTTGCAATTACCATTTACAAAATCTTGAAATGCAACAATTCGATTCCCATTGTTTACAAAGTCTGGATGAGGTACAATCCCAGTATCTAAGACAGCGATTCCAATCCCTTGCCCTAGTATATTCTGACTGTGAGCCCATTTTAAATGAATTATATCTGAAACCCGATCCATATTGTTTCCCCTATTCTCTACCAGACATATTCTTCCTATAAATTATCATATGCTAGATTTATTTTCGTGTGATAATTTACCAAAATGAAAAAAAACCAAGTGACTTACCAAGCCACCTGGTCTTCTCTTATTTCATTGCCCTTAAAATAATCGTACTATTATTATACCATGCCTTCTCCACCCTCTGAAATCCCGATTCCAGCAATAGCGACACATTTTTTGAGAACATATTGCTTAAATTTTCATCTTCCGATGCTTGGTTTCCAATGTAATCTCGCTCAATATAGCAACCATCATCTTCTAATGCGCCAAAAATTTTTTTATAGAGCTTCAGCCTTTGCTTTCGGTCTAGTTCATTGACTTCTATCTTAGAAATGGCGATATCGTAGTGACATTTTCCAAAATCCACTTCTAAATAATCACCATAAATAAGACGCAATCGTTCAATACGCTTCCCTGACTTTTTCTCTAACATTTTTGCTAAATGTTCTTCTTGGTCTACACCTGTCACTTCAACCGATGGATTCACCTGTATAAACATATCGTACTCTAATTCCGTACAACACCCCAAGTCTAACAGATGAATCGGTCTATCTGTCGGTATCAAATTTGCTGTATGTGCATAGATCTCTTCAACGTATTCCATCATATATGCTTTTCCCCCTTATGTATTGCCAACAATGGAATTCGAAATGTACCTGTGCCTATTTCCTATCCAACTTGCTGACTTACATTTACTTCATCTCAACTTGCTCGCCGTTTAAGATTTTATTGGTTGTTCTCATAGCACACATTTTACCACACATGGAACAGGTATGTCTATCTGCTGGTGGCTGACTTTCAAAATAGGCTCTTGCCTTCTCTCCATCAATTGCGTAAGAAAACATTTCTTCCCAATCAATTCTACGTCTAGCATCACTCATTTTGTTGTCAATTTCTCTTGCATTAGGCACGCCTTTCGCGATATCGGCTGCATGTGCTGCTATCTTTGAAGCTACAATACCTTCCTTGACATCATTTAGATCTGGTAATCTTAAATGCTCTGCTGGTGTCACATAACATAAGAAATCAGCACCATTGGCTGCTGCGATTGCCCCACCAATTGCAGAAGTAATGTGATCATAACCAGGTGCTATATCTGTCACAAGTGGTCCTAATACATAAAATGGTGCGTTATGACATAGACGTTTCTGAAGTGCCATATTGGCTGCAATTTCATTCATCGCCATATGACCAGGACCTTCTACTAAAACTTGAACATCCTTTTCCCATGCTCGTCTTGTTAAGTCACCAATTTCGATAAGCTCACAGATTTGCCCAGCATCTGTGCTATCGTGAATAGAACCAGGACGTAATGCATCTCCTATACTAATAGTAACATCATACTCACGGAGTATGTCAAGTACCTCATCATAATATTCATAAAAAGGATTTTCATTTCCCGTCATTTCCATCCAAGCAAAAAGTAACGAACCGCCCCTTGATACGATATTGGTTAATCGTTTCTGTCTCTTAAATGCTTCTACCGTACGTCTATTAATTCCAGCATGAATGGTTTGAAAATCTACTCCTTCTTTTGCATGGGCTTCTACTACTTTTAAAAAGTCTTTTGCTGTAATGTCTAGCAAGTCTTTTTCTAAATATCCAATCGCATCATACATTGGAACAGTTCCGATCATGGCAGGAGACATTTTAATTAATTCTTGGCGAAATGTATTTGTTTTACCATAGTTGCTTAAATCCATAATGGCTTCACATCCAAAGTCAATTGCCATTTTTGCCTTTTGCATTTCCACCTCATAATTCTTACAATCACCTGATATCCCCAAATTTACATTTATTTTAGTGCGTAATCCAGATCCAATTCCTTCTGGTGATAAGGATTTGTGATAAATGTTAACAGGAATTGCAATTTCACCTTTTGCAATTCGCTCCATAAGGAGTGTTTTCTCTATGTTTTCCTTCTGAGAAACGATTTCCATCTCAGGTGTGAAAATTCCCTTCTTTGCAGCTTCCATCTGAGTTTTGTAAGGTTTTAAAACAGTTCTCTCCTGTGTTGCGTTTTGTACTTGTTGTTCATTTGCATGCATATGTATTTCCCTTTCTGATTTAAATTAATTTTCCTGAAATTTGTTTGAAAATAGGATAATGAATAAACCACTTTACAGGAGGAAAACTGACAGATAAACAGAAATTATATTATATAGAAAGAATCCGAATAACGAAAAAATCGTCACCCAAAGGTGACGATATATGTGTTTAACTTCATTTAAAATAATCAAATGCGTATTCGATATATTGCTCCCTACGGCAGTCTTAACTGACAGGTTCAAAGGGTCAGGTTTTAACCTTCTCAACAATTAAGTCCCCCTGCATATGTCCTATTTAATTGACATGGACTATTATAGACGTTTCCAATTATTGTGTCAACTATGATATTGTATTTTCATTCGCAATATTCTAAACATATTTCAAGTCCCTTCCGTCCTTGCTTTGTCTACTAATTTACGGAAAAAAAATTCGAATCTCTCATCATCTTCTTTCGTACGCTTTTTCGGTCCTTTCCCATGAAAGCGTTTATTGGATTTGCGCTGAACTTTTGACAAATGTCGTTCAAAGAGCATCTGATCCATATTTCCATCATGATATATTTTCCCACTAGGATGAATCGCAAATCCTCTCTTTCCCAAAACCATTGCTGCTACCCCATAGTCTTGTGTTACTGCAATATCTCCTTTTTGTAAAAGATTAATTAGAGCAAAATCTACCGCATCTGCACCTTTTCCAATGATCTTAACCTCTGCATAATCTGATTGCAGTATATGGCTACTATCCATTAGAAATATCAACTTTATCTGATATTCTTTTGCTACTTTCTCAATTATTTTATTACATGGACATGCATCTGCATCTACTAATATCTTCAACCTTAATACTCCTATTTCTCATTCTGTTGCACTGGAAATGCATTTACCTCAGGTTCTATCATGGCCAATACCTTTCCTTGTACAATATCAGAATTTTTAATTGTCTCAATTCCATTTGCAGGAAGGGCAAAACCAATGAATGGTATCACTTCATCCAATACCTTATTCAAATCTGGTGTTTCTGCTGATTTAATCAATACATGATCCTCGTAAAAGTAAAATTTCATATTGCGGCAATTGGTCGTTTCCAAAAAGCAAAATTGCAATTTCAAAACAGGAACATCATCTTCTGTATATTTTAGCACTCCCCATGATGAAATCTTGTAATGTTCTCCATGAAAGTCTAAAGTAAGATAATATGGTTGCTTAAATCCAATGGGAATCTCCCATTGCATCTCATGTTCTTTTAATCGCAACACGATTCTACCCTTTTTCTTTGCAAACTGAAATAGTGTCATTCCTTGTGAAAAGTTATTTTGTATCGTTTGTATAAATAATGGCATAATACTAATTCCATTTTCTTCTACCCTATGAGTTTCAAAAGAAATCTCATCAATCCCCTCTGGAATGTCTGATAACAGTTCTCCAAAACGATTTTTCCTTTTTGGAAGAAACCTACTCCACCCACTTTTCTTGACAGAGCAAAGCTTAGCTCGTTCAAAGCCTTTTTGAAAATATAAAGTTTCTAAGTAATTTTTTAGTTGCAAATATTCATATTGATTTTCTTTCAATGGTTCACCAGGTTGAAATGTCCCATCGGAAAAATAGTGATCTACAATATCCATAAGCCTACTTCTAACAAATAGTTCAGTATTACTGGAAGCAATGGTAATTACCATATTTAAATCTGGATAAATAATGGTATTCTGTCCTAATACTCCATTCATTACAAAAGACCCTTTTCGTTTTCCAATCCAACCTTGATATCCATATCCGTATACATTCATATGTTCTGGTGTAACCATCCAGCAACTCATCATTTCTTTCAACCAATCCTTTGAGACAATCTGTACACCATCCCAATTCCCTTCATTTAAAAAGAGCTGTCCAATTTTAATTCGATCTTCTAACGTGATATATAATCCCCATCCGCCTTTTGTCTTGTTTTCTGGACTATTTTCCCAATATACATCTACAATGTTCATTGGCTCAAAGATTCGTTTTGTTACATACTCAAACAATGTAATTCCTGTTTTTTCTTGAATGATCGCGGAAAGTAAATATGTGTTCATACTATTATAGGCAAACTCTTTCCCTGGTTCAAAAGTCACCTGTGATTCTAATATATCCTTCGTCCACTCTGTGTCAATCAAAGATCCAACTTCATTATAAGAAATCCCCGATGACATAGTTAATAAGTTGCGGATTGTAATGCCTTTTTTTCGATTTCCGATAATGGGCAAGTATGTTTTATTAAATATAGAGGCTACCGTATCATCTAAGCCAAACAAACCTTCCTCAATGGCGATACCGATTGCAATCCCTACAATTGTCTTTGACATAGAATGAGTAATTCTCCATGTTTCTAAATCATATGGTTTAAATGCAGCTTCTAATATAATTCTCCCATTTCGGGCAATCATAATCCCCTGTGTATGAATATTTTCATCTTCAACTAACGCTTCCACAAAAGCTCTTACATACTCTGAGGAGATTCCCTCTTCTTCTGGTTTACATCTTGGCAATGCATCCACTTTCTTCTTCCACATAACATCTGCTTTTTGAGGTTGATAACCAATATATGCTATTTTATTTATATTCCCATTTACTAACTTTGTAAATAAGTCAATCGTGCGAACTTGAACTTTTAAATTCATATATATCCCTTCTTCTTATTGTTCTTTGGCTCTCTTATATATTTTGATAACTCCTATTACATAATAAATTTTCTGTGATTTTAACTTCTATTATACAACAGAAAGTCCATGAAAGAAAACACATTTTCCTGCATGCTTTATAATTGTCGAAATATGTAGTATTTAAAAGATAATTTCTTTTTTCTTTTTTCTTTTTATTTGGAAAGCAAACAAGCCGTACCACATAGTATATGATTGTAAATGATTTTTAGGAGGATTTAAACATGAGTGATTTAGCGGCTACAAGTTGTGGATGTAATAGTTGTGATGGAGGTAACAGTGGATGTAGTTGTATTATCTGGATTATCCTTATCCTTTGTTTATGCGGTGGCAACAATGGATGTGGACTAAGCAACACATTTGGTAATTCTGGTTGCAACGACAGCTCTAACTGCATTATCTGGATTATCCTTATTCTTTTACTTTGTGGCGGATGCGGTAGCAACAATTTTAGTAACACATTTGGCAATGGATGCGGATGCAATAATTCCTGCTGCTAATTTTTTGCAAACTAGCTTCATAGACGGCGTTGTTACAGCAACGCCGTTTTTCATTCTATATAAATATGCAAAGATAGCTTCATAGACGACTTATTTACTAGTTTTACCTTTTTCTAAACAGGACATACATTCTTGATCGATTTCATATATTGTATTCTCTTCTATAATTAGATTACTATTTAAATTCTTTAGATTCCTATTGTTTCTCTTCGTTTCTTCCTCTGTAATCTGATCTTTCCTCTCTTCCATTTTTATTTCATTTTCCATATTGTTTCTCCTCCTTAAATCGTTTCATAATTCAATATATGACATTTTTCTACAAACGTTCTTGATATTTTAGTTGAAAGACCACAAAGAATCCTCTATAATGTAAGCAAAAATGACTGATACATATTATGAAAATGAGGTGTTAAAATGGCTGGTTCTACATTTGGCAATCTATTTCGCATCACAACATGGGGCGAATCTCACGGAAAAGGAATTGGTGTTGTAGTCGATGGATGCCCTGCCAATCTTCCACTAACGGAAGAAGATATTCAACGTTACTTAAATCGAAGAAAACCTGGTACATCCAAATATTCTACTCCAAGAAAAGAAAATGATTCAGTTGAAATCTTATCTGGAGTGTTCGAAGGGGTTACCACAGGTTGTCCGATCTCTCTTGTAGTTATGAATGAATCGCAACGCTCCCATGATTACTCTGAAATCAAGACCTATTATCGTCCTGGTCATGCAGACTATACATTTGATGAAAAATACGGTTTTCGTGATTACCGTGGTGGCGGACGTTCTTCTGGTCGTGAGACAATTGGTCGTGTTGCAGGCGGTGCAATTGCTTCTAAAATCTTAGAATCACTTGGCATTAAAATCACTGCCTATACAAAATCCATTGGTCCTGTCTCCATTGATTATAACAATTTTGATAAAGAACTAATCACACAAAATGCATTATGTATGCCAGATGCAAAAGCCTGTATGGAAGCGGAAGCATATCTAGAAAAGCAAATGCAGGCACAAGATAGTTGTGGTGGAGTTGTAGAATGTGTCGTAAGTGGATTACCTGCTGGAATCGGTGAACCTGTATTTGATAAATTAGATGCGAATCTTGGAAAAGCAATGATGTCCATCGGTGCTGTGAAGGGATTTGAAATCGGATCTGGTTTTGAAGCTGCTACTATGCATGGTTCGGAACAAAATGATTCCTTTTATTCAGAGGATAAAATAAAAGTCCAAAAGAAAACCAATCATGCTGGTGGTGTTCTAGGTGGAATCAGTGATGGTTCTGATGTTGTATTCCGTGTTGCATTTAAACCAACACCATCCATCTTCCAAGAACAAGAAACCATCAATCAAAACAAAGAAAATATTAAAATTAATATAAAAGGACGACACGATCCAATCGTAGTTCCAAGAGCAGTTGTTGTAGTAGAAACCATGGCTGCTGTCACATTAGTTGACCTACTTTTTGCTAATATGACTTCTCAAATGAATAAAATCATAGAGTTTTACCAATCCTAATATTGTCAAAGCTCTCAAAAAGCACATTTCGCATGTCATTCGACGTCAAATGTGCTTTTTTCATTGAATCATATTCTTATTGACAACATATGTATTCTATGTATAATATTATGATGTATTGTTTAGTAAAACTAAAATCAGAGTTTATTATAAATATACTTTTACAAAGATTTTATAGAAAGAAGGAACAAAATGAAAATCGGGCACAAGATAAAGGAGCTACGCATACAAAAAAGCTTAACTCAGGAGGAATTGGCAGATCGCTGTGAATTGTCGAAAGGGTTTATTTCTCAATTAGAGCGCGATTTAACATCCCCTTCTATCGCTACTTTAATGGACATTTTACAGTGTTTAGGTACGAATTTAGAAGAATTTTTTTCCAATACATCCGATGAAACGATTGTCTTTCACAAGACCGATTATTTTGAAAAGGTAGATACAGAATTACATAATACCATCGAATGGATTATTCCAAATGCTCAAAAGCATATGATGGAACCAATTCTGTTGACATTAGAACCAAATGGTTCCACTTATCCTGATAATCCACATGAAGGCGAAGAATTCGGATATGTCCTAAGTGGTGCAATTACAATTATTATAGGAAAGCAATCCTATAAGGCTAGAAAGGGCGAATCCTTTTACTTTATTCCCAATAAACAACATTATATTAAAGCATGTGGTAAAAACGGAGCCTCTCTTATATGGGTATCAACTCCACCAAGCTTTTAGTAGGAGGTAACAATGGCAAATAAATTAGTTGACTTGGTAAACATTTCTAAATCATACGGAGATCAAGTGATTTTAGACGATCTAAATTTATATTGTAATGAAAATAAATTTCTTACATTGCTCGGTCCAAGTGGTTGCGGTAAGACAACAACACTAAGAATCCTAGGAGGTTTTGAAGCTCCTGATACTGGTAAAGTACTATTTCAAGGAAAAGATATTACAACTCTTCCACCGAATCAACGTCCTTTGAATACGGTATTTCAAAAGTATGCTTTATTTATGCATATGACGGTTGGTGAAAATATCGCATTCGGACTAACTATAAAAAAGAAAAGTAAACAATATATCAAAGATAAAATTCGTTATGCTTTAAAACTTGTGAACTTAGAAGACTATGAGAATCGTAAACCAGATTCTTTAAGTGGTGGTCAGCAACAACGTATCGCCATTGCGCGTGCCATTGTAAATGAACCACAACTTCTTCTATTAGACGAACCACTTGGTGCACTTGACTTAAAATTACGTCAAGACATGCAATACGAATTAATTCGTTTGAAAAATGAACTTGGTATTACATTTGTCTACGTTACACATGATCAAGAAGAAGCATTAACCATGTCCGATACAATCGTGGTTATGAACCAAGGTTATATCCAACAGATTGGTACACCAGAAGACATTTACAATGAACCAATCAACGCTTTCGTTGCAGACTTTATCGGCGAAAGTAATATCATTCCAGGCACTATGGTACAAGATAAATTAGTAAATATCTTAGGTGCTAATTTCCCATGTGTCGATGTTGGCTTTGGTCGCAATAAACCAGTTGACGTTGTCATCCGTCCAGAAGATATTGACTTAGTTGCACCAGAAAAGGGAATCATCACAGGTCGTGTTACTTCTCTTCTATTTAAAGGTGTTCACTATGAGATGGAAGTTATGGCAAATGGTCGTGAATGGTTAGTTCACAGTACAGACCTATGTCCAGTTGGTTGCGAAGTCGGTATCTGGGTTGATCCATTCGACATCCAGATTATGAATAAACCAGAATCCGAAGACGAGGAGGCGGTTGAAATCAATGAATAAAAAGAAACTCCTTGCATCTCCATACATTGTATGGAGTGTTGCATTTATCATAATCCCTTTGCTTATGGTAATTTACTATGGTTTTTCTGATAAGAACTTTCAATTTACCTTTGAAAATGTAGCCTCTATCGGACGACATGTGCATTTAAAGGCACTATGGATTTCCATAAAACTAAGCTTAATCAGTACAGTCATCTGTCTGATTCTTGCTTACCCATTAGCAATGATATTAGTAAACTCAAAGATTAAATCCAATAGCTTTTTAATCTTTATCTTCATCTTACCGATGTGGATGAACTTTTTACTTCGTACCCTTGCTTGGCAGACATTAATCGACAAAAATGGTGTAATCAACGGTATTTTAAACGCATTAAATTTACCAAACTTAAATATCATCAACACACCAAGTGCCATCGTGTTAGGTATGGTTTATAACTTCCTTCCATTTATGGTACTTCCAATCTATAACACCCTTGTTAAGATTGATAAAGATGTCATCAATGCCGCAAGAGACCTTGGTGCAAATAGTGTACAAACATTTTGCAAAATCATTTTCCCACTAAGTATGCCTGGGGTCATTAGTGGTATTACAATGGTATTCGTACCTGCCCTTACTACTTTCGTTATCTCCGACATATTAGGTGGAAGCAAGATTTTACTAATTGGAAATATTATTGAACAGGAATTTATCACAGCCAACAACTGGCATACAGGCTCAGGGCTTTCTCTTGTGCTTATGATATTTATCCTAATTTCCATGGCACTTATGACAAAATATGATGCAGAAACGGAGGGTACAAACTTATGGTAAAGAAAGTATCCCAACGTATTTACGTTGCACTTATATTAATCTTTTTATATGCCCCAATCTTGACTTTAATTGTATTAAGCTTTAACGAATCAAGATCCATGGCAGTATGGAAAGGCTTTACGTTCCAATGGTACATTGATTTATTTCAAAACGAATCCATTATGAACGCATTTTATACCACAATCATCATCGCTACTGTGGCTTCTTTGATTGCTACTGTTATCGGAACACTAGCTTCCGTTGCTATGAACAGCATGAAAAAAGTACCTCGCGCAGTATTAATGGGCATTACCAACATTCCAATGTTAAATGCAGATATCGTAACTGGTATCTCCTTAATGCTTTTATTCGTTGCCATTAACTACACACTTGGTTTTACCAGCGTATTACTTGCACATATTACATTTAACATTCCATATGTAATCCTAAGTGTAATGCCAAAATTACAACAAACAAACCGCAATACCTATGAGGCTGCCCTAGACCTTGGCGCATCTCCTATGTATGCATTTTATAAAGTAGTGTTACCAGACATTTTCCCTGGTATCTTATCTGGATTCTTACTATCCTTCACTATGTCCTTAGATGATTTCGTAATTACTCACTTTACCAAAGGACCTGGTGTGGATACACTATCCACTAAGATTTATTCCGAGGTTCGTAAGGGAATTAATCCAGAAATGTACGCTTTATCTGCGTTACTATTCATTTCCGTACTAATTTTACTTGTACTAGTGAACCGTCGTTCTGCAAAGACAGAAAAATGAGGAGAATGCCTATGAAAAATAAATTATTGTTTCTTTCTCTTATCGCATCCTGCTTACTATTTACTGGTTGCGGAAAAGAGTATGATTTATATGTTTACAACTGGGGACAGTATATTGAACCAGAAGTAATTACGTTATTTGAAGAAGAAACTGGCTTATCTGTTTCCTATGAAGAATTCGAAACAAACGAAGCCATGTATCCAAAAGTTGCAAGTGGTGCAAGTAATTATGACTTGATTTGTCCATCCGATTATATGATTCAGAAAATGATTGAGGAAGATTTACTAGCACCGATTAATTACGATAATGTTCCAAATATTCAATTTATCGGTGAAGAATATTTAGAACAATCCGAAGCATTTGACCCAGGAAATCTTTATTCGATTCCATATTGCTGGGGGACTGTAGGAATTATTTATAATAAAACCATGGTACAGGAACCTGTGAATAGTTGGACGATTCTTTGGGATGAGAAGTATTACGATAATGTATTGATGCAAAATAGTGTTCGTGATGCATTTGGTATTACACTTAAAATGCTTGGACATTCGCTGAATTCTACAAATATGAACGAGTTATACGAGGCTAGAAATAAGTTGCAACAACAGCTTAGAAGCGGAAATGTTCAGGCTTATGTAGTAGACCAAGTTCGTGATAAGATGCTTGATAATACAGCAGCACTCGGAGTTATTTATTCTGGGGAAGCTAGTTATACGATTAGTGAAAATGAGGACTTGGCTTATGTAGTGCCTGATGAAGGCTCGAATGTTTGGATTGATTCTTGGGTAATTCCTAAGACATCGAAGAATAAGGAAAATGCGGAGTTGTTTTTGAACTTCTTGTGTAGACCGGATATTGCTTGTAAGAATTTTGAGTATATCTGCTACTCAACTCCTAATACGGAGGTTTATGATTTGTTAGAGGATGAGGAACTGAAAAATGATGAGGTGCTTTTCCCTGATGAAGAAATATTGGAGAGATGTGAACCGTTTCAGTATCTAGGAGAAGAAATGGATCAGATTTATTATGAGCTTTGGAAGGAAGTAAAATCCTAGTAAGCCAAAGTCTTTGACACCCAAAAAGGACTGTCTCATTGCTTCGTTATTTCTCGATTGATGACGCTGTATATTTTGCAGTGTGTTGACGAGAAATAAAGGCGCATTCGACAGTCCTTTTTGGGTGCATATAGGTTTTTGGTTGACGGTAGGATTAAGAAACTTTTATATTTGCTTACGCATGCTGCTCTAATTATTGGTTTTTTGTAGTTGTATTGTAACCCATTGTTAGTTCTTGGGTTGACAATTTATTTGCTGAGTGATATACTTTTTTCAATAAAATAACAAAAGAGGTGAGAAAATGACGACAAAGGAAAAAATATTAGAACTTTTTGAAGCTAACAGGGGGATTTATTTCTCTGGTGAAGATATTGCTCAGAAACTATCCATATCTCGTGCCTCAGTTTGGAAGGCTGTCAAAGCATTGCAAAACAATGGATATGCTATAGATGCAGTGACAAATAAGGGATACTGCCTTTCCAATCAAACTGATATTCTCTCTACTCAAGGAATTCAAAAGTACCTGCGCTCTGAAATTGCAGATATGGATATTTCCGTTCTTTCAAGCGTATCTTCTAGCAATACTATTGTACGGGACAAAGCAAATTGCGGAGCAACTGAGTGGTATATGCTCCTTGCCAATGAACAGACCTCTGGAAGGGGCAGGATTGGGCGTACCTTCTTTTCACCAAAAGATACGGGTGTCTATATGAGTTTACTACTTCGTCCGAAGAATTGTTCTGCTGAGCAGGCTGTGCGGATTACCACCATAGCGGCGGTGGCAATATGTGAAGCCATTGAGGAAGTGTCTGGCGAAAAGGCCGAGATTAAATGGGTGAATGACATTTTTGTCCGTGGAAAAAAAGTTTGTGGGATTTTAACGGAAGGTTCTTTTCATCTTGAGAGTGGACTACTGGAATATGCTGTGTTGGGAATCGGAGTCAATATATATGAACCAGAAAACGGTTTTCCTGAAGAACTGAAATCTATCGCGGAGTCGGTTTTTCAAACGCATCAGAGCGATGTAAAAAACCGTTTGGTTTCACAATTTCTGAACCGTTTCTATGGCTATTACACTTCGCCATGTCAAGGGGATTATGTGGAACAATACCGCAACCGCAGTTTTATTATCGGAAAACAAATTACCATAGTGTCTGCAAATGAATCAAAAAACGCTGTTGTTCTTGGGATAGACGATCACTGCCGCTTATTGGTGAAATATGCTGACGGTACGGAAGATTGCTATTCATCTGGTGAGATCAGCATCCGTTTTTAAAGAAGGAGAATTTTATGCAAACAGAAAAAACAAGAAATTTAATTTTATGCTCTCTTTTTGTAGCACTTATCGTAGTAGGAGCGTTTATAAAAATTCCAATTCCAGTTGTTCCTTTTACTTTACAGTTTTTATTTACCATGATGGCTGGACTTCTGCTTGGAGGAAAACTTGGCGCTGTTTCAGTTGGAGTATACATAGCAATGGGACTTTTGGGATTGCCTGTTTTTGCAGAAGGTGGTGGCTTTTCTTATGTCTTAAAACCAAGCTTTGGATACATTATCGGATTTGCAGTTGCTTCCTATGTGACAGGTGTAATTGCCAATAAAGTTCCAAATCCGAGCTATAAGCGGTTGTATGCTGCAAACTTCATCGGTTTGGGAATTGTCTATTTATTTGGAATGACCTATTACTACTTGATGAGTAACATCTACCTTGGCGATCCTATCGGTTTATGGCCACTCTTTTTATACTGCTTTATTTTAGCTGTACCAGGGGATATTGTGTTATGTATTCTCGCAACTATACTTGGAAAAAGGTTGATTCCTATTATAAAAACGAACAGGATGTGATGTATATCATGATGAATTTAAAGACATTGACAGAGAAGGTTTTAAACAGTGTGCAAATTAGCAAGGAGGAGGCAATGTTCTTGTATGAGCAGCCGTTTTCCGAACTTTGTGAAAGTGCCGACAAAATCCGCCGACACTTTTGCTCCAACCAATTTGATATCTGCACGATTATAAATGCCAAAAGTGGAAGCTGTTCTGAAAACTGCAAATTTTGTGCCCAGTCCGCCCACAACCACACCTGTGCTGCACAATATCCCTTGCTTTCTGTGCAAGAGATTCTAGCTCAGGCAAAAATAAATCATGCGCAAGGTGTACTGCGCTATTCCATCGTAACCTCTGGTAAACGACTATCGGATGCAGAAATTGATAAAATGTGTGAGGCAGTTCGGGAAATCAAAGAAAAAGTAGGCATTTCCGTCTGCATTTCCTTCGGTCTGCTGAATGAACAACAATTTCGCAGGTTGAAAGAAGCTGGCGTGACAAGGGTACATAATAATCTCGAAACATCCCGTAGAAACTTTCCTAACATCTGTACTACACACACCTTTGATGATAAGATTCAGGCAATTCGTGCTGCACAGGCGGCTGGACTTTCAGTATGTAGTGGTGGCATCATGGGACTTGGAGAAACAGTTGAAGACAGAATCGATATGGCGCTGACTCTACGAGAACTTGGCATCAAAAGCGTCCCAGTGAATATGCTCAACTCGATCCCAGGTACACCGTTTGAAGACAATAAGAAACTGACGCAAGAAGATATGCAACGAATTGTTGCTGTGTATCGGTTTATTCTTCCTTCTGCTTCCATTCGTCTTGCAGGTGGCAGAGGACTGCTTCTTGATAAGGGCAAAAGTTGTTTCATCTCTGGTGCAAACGCTGCCATTTCAGGAGATATGCTGACAACTGCAGGAATCACAATCAAAACAGATATGGAACTTTTACGTGATCTTGGATACGAGGTGAGAACTTTAAATGAGTAAGAATTTATTTATTACTGGAACTGGTACTGATGTAGGAAAGACCTATGTAACAGGTCTGATCACAAAAGAATTTCAAAAAAATAAGAAAAATATTGCCTATTACAAGGCAGCTATGAGCGGAAACAACAGACATCCCAATGGTAGCTTGATTCCAGGCGATGCATTGCAAGTAAAAAACACTTCTGGCATCGAACAATCCCTTGAAAGCATGTGTCCGTACATTTATGAGACAGCCGTTTCTCCACATTTAGCATCGAAAATGGAGGGAAACTCCGTGGAAATGGAGCGAATATTACAAGGATTTGATCATATTTGCAACAAATATGACTATGTTACAGTGGAAGGTTCTGGCGGTATCCTCTGTCCGCTTCGCTTTGATGAGCAAAAAATTCTGCTGGAAGATTTTATTATGGCTCGAAATTTGAACTGCCTGATAATTGCTAACGCTGGACTTGGCGCCATTAATGCAGTCGTACTGACAACCGAATACATGAAAGCTCGTCATATCTCTGCGAAAGGTATTCTCTTTAATCATTACGAACCAGGCAATCCACTACACGAGGATAATAAGTTTATGTGTGAGTATATGACTGGATTAAAGGTACTTGCCTGCGTGAAAGACGGAGATACAGAGCTTGATATTCCGTTTAAAATTTTAGAAGCACTATACGAATAGAATCGAGGAAATAAAATGATTTGGTATCCATATGAACAAATGAAAACAATGAAATCTCCTTACAAAATTGTAAATGCTGAAGGCGTTTATCTTTATACAGAAACTCAAAAGCTGATCGACTCGATTTCTTCCTGGTGGAGTGTAATTCATGGATATAAACACCCAGAACTCAATCAAGCGATGAACGCTCAGCTTGAAAAGTTTTCCCATGTTATGTTGGGAGGACTGACCCATGAGCCAATACAAAAGCTGGCTCACAAACTCCAAAGCTGGCTTCCAGGGGACTTGGATTACTGTTTCTTCTCCGACTCTGGCAGTGTAGCCGTGGAAGTTGCTCTCAAAATGGCCTTGCAATATTACATAAACCGAGGGGATACACAGCGCACAATGGTATTGGCACTGGAACACGCCTATCACGGCGATACTTTCAAAACAATGGAGATAGGCGATGATGAGGACTACCATTTTGTACTAAAAGCCTACGGCGAGAGCAAAAATGTAATCCATATTCCTACCGAAATTGATGCACTGGAAAAAACATTCGCAGAGTTCCACCACCGTTTAAACTGTTTCATTGTTGAGCCTCTGCTACAGGGGGCAGGAGGTATGCGGATGTATGATATTTCATTCTTGAAACGAGCCAGAGAACTTTGCGACCAATACGATATACTTCTTATCTTTGATGAGGTTGCTACTGGATTTGGGCGAACTGGAAACCGATTTGTTGCCGATCTGGTTTTACCAGATATTCTTGTTCTTGGTAAGGCATTGACTGGTGGCTATATTGGCCATGCCGTTACTGTGGCAAATCACAAGGTATATAATGGCTTTTATGATAATGACCCCTCTCATGCTTTAATGCACGGTCCCACCTTTATGGGAAATCCACTAGCTTGCAGTGTGGCACTGAAATCCATCGAGCTGTTTGAAAAGCAGGATTATATGTCCAAAATCCGTAAGATTGAAGAAATCACCCACCGTGAAATGGATGGCTTTGCCGATCCTAGAATTAAAGAAATACGAATTATGGGAGCTTGTGTGTGTATTGAAGTATATGACTCTGACACAATAAAAGGATACCAGCAGTTTGCTTATAATCGAGGCGTGTTCAGCCGCCCGTTCTTAAATTATATGTATGCTATGGTTCCTTATGTAATCAAAGAAGACGAGCTTGTCAAAGTTTTGACTACGATGAAAGAATGGTTTCGATAACAAAAATGAAGTGAAATCCTAGTTAATATTGGTTTATTAATTATTTTTGGTTTTTCTGAAGTATGTTCTTATTTGGTCTTTTACTCGTCCTGTCTGCTACTTACTTTGTTTGACAGAATTATTTATTAGTGTTATTATATTGGTAAAGGGCTACCGATAGACGGTTAGTCCACTCGTTTCATAAAATAACCGTTCAGTTTGGTGGACTGGGGGCGGTTATTTTTTTGTGCTTTTTTCGCCTAATGTATATCCTAGACCGAATGCAGTCATACATAAACCTATTACAGCTATTAGACCTTCCATCGTTAAGCATTCCATTGGCATCCCCTCCTTCTTTTGTATTTCCTTCGATTTCTCTTAGGATTTTATGTATCTTGGAGGGTTACACTTTCCCTCCTTCGAGGGACTAACCGCCTACCGTTTAGGTAGCACCTTGCTTGCTATTATACGCTCCATTTTTCTTCTATGTAAATACCATTTTATCTTTACTTTCACTTTTTCTACAATCTGTCCCTATTTGGTCTTTAACCCGTCCTATCTGCCACTCACTTTGTTTGACAGAATTGTTTATTAGTGTTATTATTATATTAATAAAGGGCTACCGATAGACGGTTAGTCCACTCGGTTAATAAAATAACCGCTCAGTTTGCAGACAGAGGGCGGTTATTTTTTTGTGCTTTTTTCGCCTAATGTATATCCTAGACCGAATGCAGTCATACATAAACCTATTACAGCTATTAGACCTTCCATCGTTAAGCATTCCATTGGCATCCCCTCCTTCTTTTGTATTTCCTTCGATTTCTCTTAGGATTTTATGTATCTTGGAGGGTTACACTTTCCCTCCTTCGAGGGACTAACCGCCTACCGTTTAGGTAGCACCTTGCTTGCTATTATACGCTCCATTTTTCTTCTATGTAAATACCATTTTATCTTTACTTTCACTTTTTCTACAATCTGTCCCTATTTGGTCTTTAACCCGTCCTATCTGCCACTCACTTTGTTTGACAGAATTGTTTATTAGTGTTATCATTAAATTAAAAGAGGCCTACCGATAGACGGTTAGTCCCTTAGCTTTTCTTAATAACCGTTCAGTGTGGGACTGGGGCGGTTATTTTTTTGTGTTCTTTTCGCCTAATGTATATCCTAGACCGAATGCAGTCATACATAAACCTATTACAGCTATTAGACCTTCCATCGTTAAGCATTCCATTGGCATCCCCTCCTTCTTTTGTATTTCCTTCGATTTCTCTTAGGATTTTATGTATCTTGGAGGGTTACACTTTCCCTCCTTCGAGGGACTAACCGCCTACCGTTTAGGTAGCACCTTGCTTGCTATTATACGCTCCATTTTTCTTCTATGTAAATACCATTTTATCTTTACTTTCACTTTTTCTACAATCTGTCCCTATTTGGTCTTTTACTCGTCCTGTCTGCCATTCACTTTGTTTGACAGAATTGTTTAATAGTGTTATCATTAAATTAAAAGAGGCCTACCGATAGACGGTTAGTCTACTCGGTTAATAAAATAACCGCTCAGTTTGCAGACTGGGGGCGGTTATTTTTTTGTGTTCTTTTCGCCTAATGTATATCCTAGACCGAATGCAGTCATACATAAACCTATTACAGCTATTAGACCTTCCATCGTTAAGCATTCCATTGGCATCCCCTCCTTCTTTTGTATTTCCTTCGATTTCTCTTAGGATTTTATGTATCTTGGAGGGTTACACTTTCCCTCCTTCGAGGGACTAACCGCCTACCGTTTAGGTAGCACCTTGCTTGCTATTATACGCTCCATTTTTCTTCCATGTAAATACCATTTTATCTTTACTTTCACTTTTTCTAAAATATGTTCCTATTTGGTCTTTAACCCGTCCTATCTGCCATCCACTCACTCTTCTAAACAAACCCTCCGTCCCCACGCAAAACCAAAGAACCCCCTAGGTCCTATTTACCGCGCATCTAAATTTCCCTACATCACCTACAACAAGTGATAACTCTGGGGGAAATTTCCTAAGCGAGTAAATAAGACCTAGGGGGTTCACCATTTATCGGATTCGTTCAGTTAATCCAAGTTTCTTCTGAACTTTTCTTAATGTTTTATTTGCAAAGTAAGCTGCTTTTTCATCGTTAGTCTTAATCATGCTTTCGATATAAGCCTTGTCCTTTGTTAGCTCTGCAAATCTATCTTGTAATGGTTTTAGGACATCTACTACAGATTCTCCAACTGCAAGTTTGAAGTCTCCATATCCTTTACCATCAAATTCTTTTTCAATTTCATCGTAAGTCTTACCTGTTGTGGCACTGTAGATTTCCATTAAGTTGCTGATACCTGGCTTATCTTCGCTGTATCTTACACAAGCGTCGGAATCTGTTACTGCACGTTTAAACTTACGAATGATTGTGTCAGGGTCATCCATTAAGTAGATGCTTGCATTCGGATTTTCATCGGATTTGGACATTTTCTTGGATGGCTCTTGTAAGCTCATTACTTTGGCACCTTTTTTTCCAATGTATGGTTCTGGTACTGTAAATACATCACCGTAGATTGCGTTGAATCTTTCTGCGATGTCTCTTGTGATTTCAAGATGTTGTTTTTGGTCTACACCTACTGGTACTACGTCGGCTTGATATAGTAAAATATCGGCTGCCATTAGCACTGGATATGTGAATAGACCAGCGTTGATGTTGTCTGCGTGTTTGGATGATTTATCTTTAAACTGTGTCATACGGTTCAATTCGCCCATGTATGTGAAGCAGTTTAATAACCAAGCTAATTCTGCATGTCCACTAACATGTGATTGATAATAGATACAGTTCTTTTCTGGATCTAAGCCTGCTGCTACATATAATGTATATAAAGCTCTTGCTCTTTGACGAAATTCAGTTGGGTTTTGACGAACTGTTAAAGAGTGTAAATCCATTACCCCATAAAAACATTCATACTCCTCATTTAATGTTACCCAGTTTTTTAATGCACCAAGGTAATTTCCTAATGTTAAATTACCTGTTGCTTGCATTCCACTGTAAAGTATCTTTTTCCCATTTATCATTTTCATACCTCCAAGCATGTGTTCTATGTAATAGTTTAACATATTTGTTCATTTTAGTAAATGTTAGATTGCCTACGTTGTCTCTTCTGTTCATTTTTTATACATCTTCCGCTTTCCTATCATTTTTCAAACAATCTTGTACTGATTTAAGTCCCTCTTTAATATATTATAGTAAACAAAATGTGAGGTTAAATTATGGCAAATATGAATCGAACAGATTATATTTTGGATATTATCCGCGCTGCTCTTCCGTATGTAAATTCTAGAACTAGAAATGGTATGGAAGTGGCAATTAAAACAGGAGAACTTGCTGAAACATTTCAATCAATTGGTGAAACACCTGACTTAGAAGCTTGTGACCTTGGAAATGATACATTGGATATGGAAGGACTTTTGGTGAGTATGCAAAGTGTTTGCATTGGACCTGAAAAAGAAATGTTAAATACCCTTCTTAATTTCTATAAGACAAGAAATTTATATGAATCTTACCTAACATTTAGGCGTAACAATTTACAATCTGAGTTGCAGGCAGCTAGTGTAAATGGCGGCGGAACTCCTATGGGTCCAAATAATTCTATTATTGATTTCTTAATGACCCAACTTACTCCAGAACAGAAATCAACATTTGATGCCATCAATATGTTACTTTCAAATGGCGGCTTTGGTAATTTGGGAAACCTTGGAAACCTAGGAAATCTAGGGAACCTAGGGAACATTTCAAATCTAATGAATGCTGCTAGCAATAGCCCACAACAACAGCAACAACCACAAAAACAGAGGGAACAAAGATCTCGTACATAAAGGAGGTATTTTAAATGGCTGATACAGATTGGTTAAATGATCCGAAATTAAAGAAAATGAGCGTTAAGAAAAGAAAATTTCTCATAAACCTTATGAAAGAAACAGACGGGAAATCTGCTGCTGAGACACTTCCTCTTCTAATGAATGCCCAACAACAAATGCGAGCACAGGGAATTGTATTTACCGACGAGGAAAGATCTGTGATGTTGAGTCTTTTGACAGCGAAATTGACACCTATGGAACGTGCTCGTTTTGATGCAATGAAGAAAATGATGCATTTTTAGACTAGGATTGATTTTGGTTACATTGGCATTTTAAGCATTCTATTTTAACAAAATGAAAAGCATTGTACCTGGCTTAGCAAAGTACAATGCCTTTTTCATTTTGTTGGCTTATAACATTATTACGAATTTATCAAGCTACTGAATAAACTTGAATAATTATTTAATACGTTACTGTTGCTTGATGAGCCATAAAGTTGAGAAAAAAGCTCGGCAGCTGTTGTCCCACTTGTGCTCGTTCCAGTTAACTTCTCCAACACTGCGTCTGCAATTTTGTCGATGTCTTCGGAAGATAATCCTGTTGTCTGATTGATTGTTGATGTAAATGCTGTTGTATCTTCTGTTTTCGTTGATGCCTCAGCACTTTCTGTAGATTTTGTTGAATCGATTCCTAAGTACCCAAAGATTTTTTTGACATAGTTCTGCGTTTCTGTAAATGGAGGTACTCCGCCATACTTGTCCACATTTCCTGAGCCTGCGTTGTAAGCGGCTAAGGCTAATTTCACACTTCCATTATATTTGGTAAGCATCTGGGATAAATACTTGGTTCCACCCATAATATTTTCTCTTGCATTAAAAGAATCACTGACACCTAACCCCTGTGCGGTTGCTGGCATTAGTTGCATAATTCCTTGTGCACCTGCGCTGGATACGGCATTTGCATTAAAATTGGATTCTGCTTTTGCCACCGCTTTGATTAAGGCAACTGGTACGCCGTACTTGTCGGATGCTTCTTGGAAATAGGATTCTAAAGAACTTGGCGAATCTACACAGACTAAATCGTCTGGATTTGTATAGGAAACAGAACTTGTCTCTTCTGTGTTGTCTGCAGCATTTATTTTCTCTTCTAAAACGGAGTCGAAATCTTCTCCCTCTACTTCACTTGTAGTCTTTTGCTTTGGAATACTTTGCATGTAAGTAAGTCCTTGCAACTGAACGGAATTAATCATAAACACCTCTCCTAACACTTTTTCGATATGTCGCTTGTTTGATTATAGCATAGTTGTTTGAAAATGAAAATGGTAAGTTTGGCATATTTCAAAGGAGCGGATACAAAGAAATAAAAAAGCCTCATTGTGAAACTTTTCGATTTGCGTTATTAATCTAATAACATTCCTTCTAGGTAAGACCATTTTAAATAGTCTGGATTACTGTAATATACGCATGAATTAAAATCTGATATTTCATCACTAATGAAGGAATTGAATACATCATAAAGCGTATCTACTAGTTCAGAACCTTCTTTTCGTACAGATAATACTAGTCTTTGATATGCTTTTCCGATTGCTAGATAACTGGGAACTTTATATTTGCACGCAGAAACGGTATCAAAATCACCATCTTGGATATTAAAATATTCAATTAATTCATCGGATACTTCTTCAAATGATAAGCAGTGGTTTACTTCTGCTAAATCTAATTGGCGAATGAGTTCCTTCTTTCCAAGCACTTGTACAATTGTAGAACGATGATTCTTGGTTACTCTTGCTAAAAATTCTATTAATGAACATACATAGAATAAGTCATCTTTTTCTTTCTCAGTCATAGATTCTTTCGCTCCTTTCAAATGTTAGGCAGTCTATGGCTTTCAATGTATGAAAACTGATTTGGTGAGTTGGATATTCTCTCCCTTTCTTTGCCCATTTTTTAGCTTGTTCATAATTATTCGTACAGTAAAATCCCCATGAAAAATCCTTGGTATACTTACTCTTTCTTATCTCTGGATATTCAACAATTTGTCCACTTGCATGATACAACTCCATATGCTCACCTCTTCTACTGACATGTTTAGAATCATTATAAATCATTGGTAATTATTAGACAATATCAATAATTGCTATTTATTTAGCAATCTTCAATAATCCATCTCTTCTATTTTCACTCATTATAAAATAAAAAGATGACCTTGAAATATTTCTTCAAAGCCATCTTCCCAAAAATATCATCATCAATATTTATTTCAAATCACATTGATTATAAACTTTTAATCCTCTTCAACGCTTCTAACGTATTCTCATAACTTCCGAACGCTGTAAGTCTGAAATAACCTTCCCCACTAGGACCGAATCCTGAACCTGGTGTTCCTACTACGTTTGCGTTATTCAACAAGTAGTCAAAGAATTCCCATGAACTCATACCCTTAGGTGTTTCTAACCAGATATATGGCGCATTTACACCACCAGAAACTGAGTAACCTGCTTCTTGTAAGCCCTGAGAAATAATCTTTGCGTTATTCATATAATAACCAACTTGTTCTTTTAATTGTGCTTTTCCTGCATCAGAGTAAACTGCTTCACCTGCGCGTTGAATAATGTATGGAGCACCATTGTATTTTGTACCGTGGCGTCTTGCCCATAAGGAATGAAGTGTAGTTCCACCTCTTACTAGCTCTTTTGGAATCACTGTAAATCCAAGACGAACACCTGTAAAACCTGCATTTTTAGAAAAACTTCTTAGCTCGATTGCACATGTTTTAGCACCTTCACATTCATAGATCGAATGAGGTACATCAGATTCAGAAATGTATGCTTCATATGCTGCATCATAAATAATGATTGCACCTACTTTATTTGCATAGTCAACCCATTCTTGTAATTGTGATTTTGTAATTGTTGAACCTGTTGGGTTATTTGGGAAACATAAATAGATTACATCTGGTGTCTTTGTTGGAAGTTCTGGCGCAAAGTTGTTATCTTTTAGACATGGCATGTAGATAACGTCACTCCAAATACCTGTGTTGGCATCATATGTTCCTGTTCTTCCTGCCATAACATTTGTATCTACATAAACAGGATATACTGGGTCACAAACAGCGATCTTGGCATCGGCAGAAAATAATTCTTGGATATTACCAGAATCACATTTCGCTCCATCACTTACGAAGATTTCATCAGCGGAGATGTCACACCCTATTGCTTTGTAATCATTTTCTGCGATGGCATTTCTTAAAAATTCATATCCTAAATCTGGTGCATAACCATGGAATGTAGATGCATCGCCCATCTCATCTACTGCTTTGTGTAAAGCTTCTATGATAGCAGGTGCTAATGGTTGTGTTACGTCTCCAATTCCTAAACTAATAATTGATCTATCTGGGTTCTCTGCTTTGTATGCCGCAACTTTTTTTGCTATATTAGAGAAAAGGTAGCTTCCTGGCAATTTGAGATAATTTTCATTAATAGTAAACATTGTGTACCTCCTAATTTGTAATTAAATTTATTTTAATTTATTTTTTTCGCTATTGCAATCCTTTATTCAACGATAAATAGTATCACAATCCATTTTAAACCATTTTATTGCATCATTGCTAAGAGCATCTGGGCAGTTTCTACCATGCTCGTTCCATTGTCCATACTTGTTTTTTGTATGTATCGGTGTGCTTCTTCTTCCGAAATATTATTACGAGTCATTAATATCTCTTTCGCCTTCTGGATGGTTTCTTTTTCTTCTTGTGTTCGTTGCCTTCCTGCTTTCTTCTTCTTTTTCTTTCGGTATTGGAACGTCATCTGCTCCAATGTTAAAACCAAATCTTTTGTCTTGAGTGGCATTCCCAAACACACAATTTCTTGATTCATACATTCCGAAATTCTAGCTGGTGATGCAAGTAAAACCATCTGAAATGATCTTGGTAAATAGTTATATAGTTCTAGATATTGCATATCTGAATAGCGATACCCACAGATTACAATCCCCTCATCTAGTTCATTGGCAAGGCTGACGGCTTGAGCACCTGTGGTACAAACCGCCTGTACCTCATATCCACTGTGTACCAAAACATTTTTAATGCTTTTTGCGTCTTCAATCTTTGGAAAAACTACAATAAAACTTAACACATCCGATCACCTCCATTTTTATTTCGTTTGGTGATAGATGTTAGATTTGATATAAGTATTGTTGGATCTCCCAGTCGGACACTTGTTTACAATAATCGTCCCACTCTTTCTTTTTCGCATCGGTTAATGTTTTGGATATTCTTTCGCCCATTACTTGTTGGACAAAAGTATCTTTCTCAAACTCTAGGATGGCATGTTCTAGATCACATGGTAGCACTTTCTCTGCTACGCCTCCATCCTCTTCTTTTTTCATAGGCATAATCTTTTTTTCTACCCCTTTTAGACCTGCTGCTAAACAGGAGGCGATTACAAGATATGGATTAGACGCTGCATCTGGACTTCTAAGCACAATCTGTGTTCCTCCGTCTGATGCGGATTCCACACGGATTAATGAATCTCGATACCTTTCAGACCATGTCACTTCAACTGGTGCATTAAAGCCTTTTACAAGACGTTTATAGGAATTAATAATCGGATTGCTAATCATTGTCATGCCTTCAATATGTTCTAAAATACCTGCTGTGAAATAGTATGCAATATCACTGATTTTATTTTCTCTCTCCCGATCAGTGAATACATTTTTTCCCATTTCGTCATATAACTTAAAAGTTAAATGCATCCCCGAACCAGCTACACCACAAACTGGTTTTGGCATAAATGTGGCATGCATCCCGTGCCTTCTTGCTGTTGTTCGAACAACCATTTTGAACGTAGCTATGTTGTCGGCAGAATGTAACGCATCATCGCTTTTAAATTCAATCTCGTGCTGTGCTGCCGCAAAAGAATGATAAGAACTTTCTACTTCAAATCCCATATCCTCTAAGAATAAAACCATCTCACGTCTTGCATTTTCACCATTATCCAATGGACCGATATCGAAGTAACCACCTGTTTCACTGGTTCTTGTAGTTGGATTTCCATTTTCATCGGTATCAAATAGGAAAAATTCACATTCCGAACCAACATCTAATGTGTAACCCATTTCACTTGCTTTCTGGATTACTTCTTTTAAAATATGCCTGGAATCCGATTCAAATGGTTCTCCATTTTCTTTTCGAACATCACACATAAAACGTGCAACTTTTCCTTGTTGTGGTCTCCAAGGAAAGATTGCAAATGTATCAAAATCTGGTACCAAAAATAAATTACCTACATATTGCTCACTAAATCCTTCAATGGCCGCTGCATCAAACATACATTTATTATTTAATATTTTATCTAACTGACTTGTGGTAACTGCCATATTTTTTAACGTTCCGAATACGTCTACAAACTGCAGTCGGATAAACTCTACATCTTCCTCTTCTACTAAATCAATAATATCTTGCTGTGTATACTTTGCCAATATTATCGCACCCTTTCCTATCAATCTTGAACTTATTAAATCCCTTATTCTAAGTGTGAATACAAATTAGATCAAAAAAGGGCAGAATGACCCTCTCTCAGACCACTTTGCCCATATGACACTATCTTAACAAGAATTTCTTTTTTTGTCAAATCACCAAAGTGCATGATTGTCAGCCGTAATTATCCGATAATATTGTAATGCTCCAATGCCTTATAAATTCCATCCTCATAGATATCGGTGGTTACATACGTTACTTTGTCAAAAAGATATGGATTACTATTTCCCATTGCAATACTAATTCCCGCATAATCTAACATGGAAATGTCATTGGTGCTATCTCCAATAGCAATCATTCGTTCCACTGGAATATCTAAGTATCTCGATAGAAATTCCATTCCAGATGCTTTTGAGAATCCAAGTGGAACTAATTCGAAGAAGTCTACATCCCTTTTGATAAATTCAAATTCATGTTCATATTTGCTGCGAAATGTTGCGAAATCACTACCTTCTACTGTCCACAATGCTAACTTATCAAATGCTATCTCACTATCATCCCATTTTTTCTGCAATGCTTCACAGTTATTAAAATGGTCTCTGGAATGTTTAATCTTATGTACTTGCGGATGTAAACATTTCTCGCGATAGTATACATTATGTTTACCTTCTAAGATGCCATCAATGTGATATTTTAATAAATCTTCTACGAGTTCTTTCGATTTCTCGTGACCTAGCTCTTGTTTAAACAATTCTTTTTCTTGAAAATAAATATTAGTTCCACATCCACACACATATCCGTCAAATTGCAAATCTTTAATAAATTGATCCAAAGATGGATAGGTTCTTCCTGTATTAATAAATGTATAGTGTCCATTTTCTCTTGCCAAACGAATGGCTTCTTTGCAAGACTCTGGAATCGGTCCTTTATCTTCTGGTACAATTGTTCCGTCAATATCAAAGAATATAGCGTATTTATTCATCTTTTGCCTCCATACCTCTCTACTAAAATGCTACTGCTAAAGTTCACTACTTCTGCAATAGCACATTTTCCGTTTCTCAGTGTACTATTATACTGGATTCTAGACAGTAAAACCATCTCTTTTCCTATCATTTTCTGACACTTTGTGTATTTATTATAATAGAAAGTATTGTGAAAATAAACTTTTTGTACTATACTAACAAGAGAATAAATATTGAAGGGCTTGGTGCAATACTATGAGAAAATTTTCATCGAAGAAATTGACAGCATTATTACTTTCAACTATTATGATTTTCAGTTTAAATGCATGTGAAAGCAAACCTGCTTCTAATGTCACACCTTCCACTACGCAAGAATCTACTGAGGATCCAGATAAAAATCCTATACATACACAAGAAACAAGTGCCTCACCTGAAGCAAGTAAACATACTTCACCAAATCAAAACGACATCGAAGCTGGTTTGGGAGACTTAGTTTTATTTTATAATGATAAATGGGTTTATGATGCCGAACAAAGCGCAGACGCTAGTTTAGCATTTACTCGTGGAGATGCCCTAATTGGTGTTGTTTGCTCCAAGGAAACTACCTATCAGACACCAAAGGACATGGCGCAAAAGTCATTGGATATGGTAAAGCAACAATATAGTGATGTTAAGTTATTGCAAGACATTACGGAAATCACAGTAAATGGTGAGACATGGGTCGAATGTTCTTATGAAATTGGCTCAGGAGATGAAAAACAAATTAATCTCCAACGATGTTATGGAAAAAATTATTATGGGTACACAGTGACTTATACAGGTCTTGCAGATGATTTTGAAGCGTACAAGTCCAATGCCATTTCCATTTTAGATACTTGTATGATGAGTGTTCCAGATAATACAGCTGGTGAAGAGGCTGCTAAGAAAGAATTGGTTGGCGAGTTGGACGCTGGTGATAAAGGGTATCTTGAATTAAAGGAAGATGGAACTTATTATTGGTATAGTAGTTCCGATAAAGCCATGGATAACGTACATTATGGAACTTATATTTGTGATAATAAAATTCCTTCCATTAATATTGGCGAGGGTCAAAATGGGTATTTACTTGTTCTGTTACCTGAGAAATATTTCGTAAGTGGAGAAGAAACCGAAATGGGCGTTTATCAGATTAACTTTGCGATTTCTAAGACTTCTACCAATGACGCGGATTATCAAGGCATTAATTTGGCAAACTATGGGATTTATGATTTTGTTCGTGTGAAATAAAAATAAAACCTCAAATGATGAAGAGTAAATTTTCTCATTTGAGGTTTCTCATATGTATCAAATATTATTATAAATGTTCTAACTTGCAAAAACATTCTTTTAAAACTTCTGATTTCTCCCATGGTATCCCTTTCATTATTTCATCTAATAGTGAAAAAACTTTTTCTGGTGAACGTATCGCAAATACAGTAGATAATTTTGCTTTTAATTCCAATCTATCTGTCTTAATATATCTTCTAGCTTCACTTCGCATATTTTCAACAAAGTCACAACATTTATCCACAATACTTTTATCATATTCATTTTCTCTAAAACTATCTAATATCATAGTTTCCAAAGCCCCTTGCTTATCTTTTGGTATTACAATTGACAATACTTGTATATCATGTTGTTGACTAAATGCATCTAAATATGAATTGTCCACCCAATCTTGAGCTTTTATATCTGATATGTATGGCGATAACCATTCTAAATTTCTTAATCTAATTTCATTAATAGAATAATTATCACTATCTTGTACAATAACAAGCTTTTGAAACGATTCTTCTTGTTTATATTCGACAAGCCATTCTAGGATATACTCATAAATAACCTTTTCAAAATTGTCTTTTCCACCTACTGCAAAAATCAATAAATGATTATTATCTTTCTTATACCAGTCTGCATTTTGATTTTCCTCCAAATGTAGTTTTTTATATGGTTTAGGTGGATTTTTTTCATATCTCCACCCATACATTCTACCTAAATAATAACTTATTAGCACTGCATCTGTTTTTCCCTCACATAATAAAATACTATTCACTCTCGCACCTCAAATCCAAACTTTTCTCGTTTTCTGTACACTTGTTCACCTGTTAATACACGCGCATCTGTCGTATTCTTTTCAGCGCTTTTTCGAAATGTGATTACACGTATTAAGTCGTCATTCTCTTGATCGTATACATCACTATCTTTATCGTATTGCGTAGCTAAAAATCCATCAACAGCTTCAATACTATGCGTTGTGGCAAATAATTGTATATTAAACTGCTTACACGCTTTTATAACAAACGAAAAAATATCATCATAATAACTGGCATGTATCGCCGTTTCAATTTCATCTATGAGTAAGATTCCTCCTATGGATTTTACGATACTATTCGCTAATAGTATCACTTTTCGAACACCATCACCATATGTTGTAATTGGCATATTTCCTAACTTCTTATGTTTCAAATATTCTACTGGACGTGATGTCTGTTCATTTGTTAAGTAAAGTAAATCTTCTATGTCTTGATCAAAAATTTGTATCACTTGCAAAACAATCTGTTTAAAATCATCGTTTTTCAAAATAGAATAAAAAATATTTCGAAATGCATGTTCTGTAGGTGAAACATAAGTCATTTCTACAATTGATGGCATCCCTACATTCATTCCAGTCAACTTGGTAAACTGGTTTATTTTCACATTTTCACTTGCCTTTTGATTAGCACTATAGTTATCCAATGAGCCTTGAAATTCAGATATAATCCTTTCCTCGTATGTGTTTTCTAAAGAATGGTGTTCCATCATTCTTCCATCATTTTCATTTAACTCTCTATAATCAACCATTACATTTTCAATTTTTCCATGTAGGGTTAGTCCAATTGTTTCCTCATTAATTGTACCCTGAACAGCTATTAATTTCTCATTCTCTTGCTGATTAAACAAATAAATAAAATCATCATACATACTCTGTCTAAATGGAGAATATGCCGTACTAACTCTCAATCGAGCAACATTTAATATATTAGAGATTTCCTTAACATTTCTCAACAGCATAATAGCTTCTAATACACTTGTTTTTCCGCTATTATTGTCTCCAACTATTAAATTTACGTTTCCAAGATTTTTTACTTCTAAATCCTTTATTCCTCTAAATTGCTCCACGAATAAATCACTAAGATATATCATTTTACATCGCTCCTAAATAAACATGTTATACACATTTTATGCCTATTATATATACTTGTCAAAAATAATTTTCTCATACATATTTTAACAAAAAAGTGTAGGCCCACAATAAACCTACACTTTAATTCTATTCTTTATCTATCCTTCATAAGTAGAAACATCAATAGATTCAATTACAACACTTTCTAATGGTTTATCATTTCCATCTGTTGCTGTTACTGCAATCTGGTCCACTACATCTAGACCTTCATACACTTGACCAAATACAGTATAACCACCACTTAGGTATAAACATCCACCAACTTCTTTATAATTCTCAATTACACTGTCATCATACGCAGATAATGTCAAACCTGTCTGATTCTTATACGTATCCACATAATACGCTAATTGATCTTTCAATTGCTGTGTATCAGTACTATCTACAGAATCATCTTGTACAATAAAGAACTGGCTTCCATTTGTATTACCGCCACCTGCATTTGCCATACAAAGTGCACCACGTAATGGAATTAGGTAAGCATTGATTTCATCTTCAAAGTCTTGTCCCCAAACACTTTCGCCACCTGTGCCATTTCCTTGTGGGTCTCCACCTTGAATCATAAAATCATTGATTACACGATGGAATGTTACACCATCATAGTAACCTGCTTTTGCAAGAGATACAAAGTTTTCCACTGCTTTTGGTGCTGCATCTGGGAAGAAATGCACTTTAATATCACCATAATCTTTGATATGAAATGTCGCTACTGTTTCACCTTTTTGTGGTCCAGCTAATTGACTTACTTTCGCTGTCTGTGCTTCTTCTGCACTTGCACTGTTGTCTGCTTCTTGTGTTGGTTCAGTTGTTTGACCTGCATCGTCTGTTACTGTTACATCTACTTGTCCTGTATTAGAATTATCTTCTGAACTTCCACATGCAGTTAAACCTACTGTTAATGCAAATGCGCAACCTAATGCTAATAATTTCTTTCTTATCATCTCATCTTCACCTTTCTTACCTTTCCTTTAATGGTTCTCTCTTGTAATTGTTCAAAAACCACTTTACCTTTATGATTAAGAATTTCAACGTATGTGATACTGTCACGTACATCAATAACACCGATATCATCGGCTGTGACCCCATCCACACTACATATCGTTCCCACGATATCGCCTGCTCGAAGTTTGGATTTTCTTCCTCCGCCAATGCAAAGTTTTGTGATATCTTTTTGCACAGCAACGCCTTTTCCTACTTTTGGCTTCATTTTTTCTTGTTGCTTTCTGCGGAATTGTTTTTCCTCCTCTTCTTTGTTTTCAAAATCAATATGCTCTTCTATGCGAATTGCTACATTTGTATATGATTCAACGGAACGTAACATTTTCTTTTCATCTGACTGGATAAAACTAATTGCCTTTCCAGACTTTCCATTTCTACCAGTTCTTCCGATTCGATGTACATAAGATTCTTTACTTGTTGGGAAATCATAATTAATCACATGTGTAATATTATCAAAATCAATTCCTCTTGCCGCAACTTCTGTTGCAATTAAGTAAAAAAATCTTCCTTCTCGGAAATCCTCTATGGTTCGTAAACGTTCTTTTTGATCCACTAAACCATGTAACATACAACAACGAACTTTTGCTTTACGAAGTTGACGATACAATACATTTACCATGTCTCTTGTAGCACAGAAAATCATACAACTTTGTGGATTTTCATGAATCAGAACATCCATAAGCAATGGAAACTTTTCTTCATTTTCAACGAAATATCCTGTTTGTTCAATCTGGTCTACTGTTAGAGTCTTACTTTCTAAGAAAATCTCTTCTGGATTGGTCATGTAATCCTTGCTGAGTTGCTGTACATTTTCATCTATTGTGGCTGAAAATAGCATAGTAACTTTTCGTTCTGGCAGCATTTCAATAACACGTTTTACATCGTCTAAAAATCCCATATCCAACATTAAATCTGCTTCGTCGATAACCAGATATCTTACTTTATCTAATTTTAATGCTTCTCTTTCGATTAAGTCTAAGGTTCTACCTGGTGTTCCTACTACGATGTGGGATTTCTGTTTTACAGTACGCATCTGTTTGTCGATTGGAAATCCACCAAATACAGCTGGTACTTTTAAACGCTTTCTTCTTCCGATACGAAATAGTTCGTCACTTACTTGAACTGCTAATTCTCTTGTAGGTTCTAGCACAATTGCCTGTGGGTGATTTTCTTCCCAATTTACTTTTTCGCATAATGGAATTCCAAATGCTGCTGTTTTCCCACTTCCTGTCTTAGATTTAACCACTAAATCTTTTTCCTCTAATGCAAGTGGGATTACCAGTTCTTGTACCTTTGTCGGTGCTTTGTATTGTAACATGTTTAATGCTTCAAGAATCTCTTCACCTAATGGATATCTTGAAAATGTATTCTGTGTCATAATTCTATCCTTTTTCATTTTAACAAAATTTCATGAACAATATGTGTTCAACCTCTTTATGATAACAGATTTTGATGAAAAGAAAAAGCCATTATCGTATTTCATCCTTAGTTGAATATGTCGTAAGGGTGAATACTTAATAATGACTTTTTATCTCCTACTAATAATAGGATAACATTTAGTTCAAATAAAAACGTAACTCATCCATAAGCTTTTGTTCCAGTTTTACGATGTCGTCGACCATCTTTTTTACTTCTTCATCGGCTGCTGGATATTTGTTTAAATATCGACTAATGGACTGAATTCCCATGTTACATCCATCAATCATTAAACTGGCAATTTCACTGTCTGTTGGTTCAATGGCTAGTTTTCCATTGATTTTCATCCAAGACATAGCTGTTGCCATTTTACCTGGTTCTTTGTCTTCTTGACCATACTCTTTTAAACGAGATTCTGTTTTTTCTTCGATTTCTTGATGTTTCTTTTTAGATTCTTCTAGTTGTTCTCGCATTTTTGAATCTTTGACACGGTCAATGACTTCATCAAAGCCCTTATTTGCCATTTTAACGCCTGCGTTACATTCTTTTAGTAAATGAATGGTATCTTCATTTGCCATAATCATCACTCCTATCTACTCTCATTAGTATGGGTAAATAGACAGGATTTTATGTTTTATCAAAAATACCTTCTATACGATAGCACTCTTGACTCAAAATGAAAACTATTTTCTACACTGTTTACCGTGCTCATCTATTACATAATCTTTTTCATATATTAATTCCGAAATCTTAACGATTTGATAACCTTTATGTTGCAAATTACGAATAACTTCACCTAGTGCCTCTTTCGTAAATTTCGTTCCATTATGAAATAAAATAATAGCTCCATTATCTAAGTTTGGTGAATTACAAACTTGGTTTACAATTGTATCAACTCCGTAATCCTTCCAGTCTTCGGAGTCAATACTCCATTGAATTGGATAATAACCAACTTGTTCAATCGTATCCAAAAGCTGTTCACTATATTCCCCATAAGGCGCTCGGAATAATTTCATCCTCTCTCCTGTTAGTTCTTTTACTCGATTGTGGGGCATACCGATTTCCTTGATACAATCGTTCTTCGTCATCTGCGACATATTGGTATGATGTTCACTTTGATTCCCAATATCATGTCCATCTGCATACATGTTCTTCACATCATCTGGGTACTTACTAACCCAATCACCAGTTAAAAAGAAAGAACCTTGGATACTATGTACACGTAACACTTCTAAAATATCTTGGATATCTTCATTTTTCCCCGATACATCAAAGCTTAGTGCAACTTTTTTCTCATCACATTGAACGGATGTAATCGGAACTTTCTTTTCTTCTTTGGTCGGTTGAAATGTTTGTACTGCTTTTGGCCCATACAAAATGCCACATCCTAATAGTAAGGCAATAGAAAGCCCTAATACTGCGCCTTTGATTAACTTTCTTATCTTTTCTTTTTCCACTTCAATATTCAACATTTTCACCTAAAGATTCTAATTGTTACAAGTATATTTCACTTTCTTTTATACTATTCCAATTATTTATCCAAGCTTAGCTTACTTATACCACGAATTTTGTAACATGTTGCAAAAAAATCATTTACACATTTTCAGATTTACGGTAAAATTGAACTAAGTTTTGTAACACCAGTCAAAACTACGATAACTAAAGAAGGGGTGTAAATAATGACAAGTCAAGAATTTATAGCAACCTTATCGCCAGTCGCACAAAGATTAATGTCAATTTATCAATTTAAAAAGGAAAAACCAATCGCTTTACATATTACGGAAGATAAGGAAAGACCATGCTTTATGGTATTCGATGACCCAAGTTGTTATCCTATCTATATCAATCCAGATGCTCTAGGTCCAAATGCTGAGAGTGCATTTATTAAACAGTTCTGCCATTGCGTGCAGATGGAAGAGAAATTTCCTTTTGTTACAAGTCTGATTCTAGAAGATAAAGAATCTGCTGAATTAGCATCAGCGGTTAATAGTATTGTATTAAGTATGTATGCAAACCATGTTTTAAAAAGCAATGGTTATCCAAAAGATGAAAAAGCATTAGAAGCACTTTACACAGAGTTACATTTCCGTTTCCGCTATTTCACTGAAAATAAACTGCCTATCACATCATTTGATAAGAAATATGCAGAATACATATATGCTGCTCAAATCGCAAGAATATATTTTGAGTATGACACAAAAAAAGCAAGAGCACTTCAAAAAGAAGTTGCTGTATTTAGCAAAGAAACAAAAATGTACGCAGGAATGTTTATCAACATTATCAATGCCTATTCTCATGACACACCTATCGGATGCCACTATATTTTTGATCATTTAGTTGATCAGTTAAAACTTACCGATGTATTAACCATTAATCACAGAGAAGAAGAGGATGAAGCTGCTGCTCCATCTGATGAAGAAGCATAAATATTTAATAAATGAGATGTGAAAGCGATGGGATATTAAAATCTCATCGTTTTTATATTTTTTTTACAATTGTTAATATATTCAACATTTATTTTCTTCTTTTAATATGATACACTCAAGGTAAGATTTATTTCATCACAGAAAGGAAATGAATGTATGCAAGATTTATTAAGAAAATTTCAAAATGGTCTGAATAAAATGTTGTATGGTCGTTACGGTGTGGACCAATTTACAACTGCACTGATTATTATGAGTATTGTGTTTTCCTTACTGTTCACATTTACGCATTGGGCGATTTTTTATATACTATCCACTGTCTTATGGATTTATCCTATCTATCGTATATTTTCTAAGAACTTTGCGAAACGCCAAAAAGAAAATATGCTTTGGCTGAAGTACTCAGCAAAAGGCAAAAAATCTTCTCATCTTTTGGTTCGTCGCGTAAAAGATTTCCCAAAGTATAAATATTATAAATGCATGAACTGTAAGCAAACCATCCGCATCCCTAGGGGCAAGGGTCGTGTCGAAATACGTTGTCCGAAGTGTGGATATTCATTCCGAAGCAAAACCTAAATATGGTAATCAAAAAAAGCCTTAAGTATATTTGAATAAAATACATTGATTCAAATATACTTAGGCTCCTTTTTTATATTAACCTTGCGCAATAAAACTTCTAATTCTTTCTAAAAGCATATCTAATGCAACAGAATTAAATCCACCCTCTGGAATAATTACATCTGCTCTTTTTTTGCTTGGTTCTACAAACTCTTCATGCATTGGTTTTACTGTGTTTAAATACTGACTAATCACAGAATCCATACTTCTTCCACGTTCTTGTACATCACGTACTAAACGACGAATAATACGTACATCTGCGTCTGTATCTACAAACACTTTAATATCCATAAGTTCACATAACTCTTTGTTTTCAAAAATCAGAATCCCATCTACTAAGATAACTCGAGCAGGTTCCACTTTTACTGTTTCTTTTAAACGAGTATGTTCCACAAATGAATATACTGGATGTTCAATTGCTTCTCCCTTTTTTAATTTCTTAATATGTTCGATTAAAAGCTCTGTTTCAAAAGCATCTGGGTGATCATAATTTAATTTTGTACGTTCTTCGTAAGTTAAATGATCATTTGACTTATAGTAATAGTCATGTGATAAACTGACCATCTCACCTTCAAAGGCTTCTCTCAATTTATCTGCTAGGGTTGACTTTCCTGAGCCAGTACCACCAGCAATTCCGATAATCATTGCCTGTTGCATCGTCTTCCTCCATCATAAATGTGAATATTATACCTAACATCCTATTATATCCCTAATTAACACATATAATCAAGAGGATTTCGCTTTTTTTGTAAGGTATTTTTTTCTATTTCCTACATTTCTCTCCCTGTATTAATTTTCGCTCGTATAAAAAGCGTGCTAAATACACAATTGGAGTATCTGCCAAGCTTGTAAAAATAAAAACAATGTAGCTTGATACTGCGATACTAATTAGAGTCGATATATTGTAAGTTCCTGCAAATGCAAAGGTTGTAAATAGAATGGTATTTATCAATTGGGAGATTAAAGTGGAACCATTGTTACGCACCCATAAATATTTTCTTTTGTCACCACATAACTTTGTAGTGAAATTCCACCATTTATGATATGCCCACACATCGAATTTTTGTGCAATGGCAAATACAAGTAAACTTGCTGTCATCATACGTGGTGTCGTGGAAAAGATTACTTTTAAATGTTCCATTACAAAATCACCACTTGCTGGTGTATACAAAAACCAAAATTGTGTAAATAAAATAAACGTGATAGATGTTGCGATTCCGATATTTACCGTCTTTCTTGCTTCTTCTTTTCCATATAATTCACTTAAAATATCTGTTGCTAGAAAAGAGGATGCAAACATAACATTTCCAAGTGTTTGGTCTAATCCAAAGGCTTTTACTAAAATTAGTACTTCTATATTTGCTGTAATTGTGGCTAACACGGAAAATGTAATCAAACCCTTTTTTCCAAACATATAAAACCACATTACTAACGCTCCATATATTAGAACGATACTCACAATTAATAGTAATTCGTTACTCATTTTCTTTTGCTCCTCCAACTCCAAAGTCTGTGTTATTTAGTAGTATGTCGATTCTGTCTTGATCCTTGTAAATTGGATAAATGGTTTCCATAAATGTCTGAATCACTTGCTTGTCTGGTTTTATCTCAGTAGAGTTTTCCACCATGATATTTACACAGACTCGCTCGAAATATTGAAGCCCTAGTTCAATATCATTCTTCATACTTTCTGCTGTCTGTCCTTTCAATCCTTGTAATAGACAGACTTCGTCAAAATATTTCGACATTTCTTCTACACTTTCAGTAGAAATTCCTTTCTTCAAAATATGTTCTCGGTAGTGATAGTCAAATGTTTCCACTCCGATTTTGATTTTAAGTTCTACACCGATTGCTTTAAATTTTTCACGCCATTGTTGGATATGATTGCGATACATCCAGTGGCTTTCAAAGTGTAAGGTGTATATCTCTTTTTCTTTACATAGTGTTAAAATTTTATTCATTGTACGTGTGTCGAGTTCTAGAAAACTGCCTGAATTAATGAGTTCCAAATGATGATATTGACCTGTGATTTTGTCTAGTTCATTTGAATTCAATCTGTAGTTTTCGTCATCATCTTTAGAATAATCTAAGTGATAATCACAAAATGTACATTTTTTCCACGCACATCCTCTTCCACGTAGTAGAAGGATTTCCCTTGGATTTTTCTCGGTGATGATAGAATAGCGCTCCATGTCTTGATTTGACTTAGAAGCTTGTTGTGATTGGGTTTCTTGAATTTTCTGAGCATTTTGAACTTTTTGAGCGTTTTGCTTATATTGTTTCTTCTGATTTTCTTGCATAGTTTCCTCCAGTTTTCCCTACTCAGACCACTGAATGAATGCGTTTCGATTTTTGATATTTTCTTATTAAATATCAGTAAAAACAAAAGGTGTGTTCCACACACTCTTGTCTCCTAGTAAAAAAAAAGGTGCATAAAATATGCACCTAAATAAAATAGCGAAACGCTATGTAGGTCCATAGTTTTGTTTTTAGACAGGATGGTTGCGAACTGTCTTATTCATTTTTTTGCGAAGAAAAGTATAGCATAAATATTGCGAAATAACAAGATTTAAAACTCATTTTCTAGTTATTTTTATCTCATTGCCATCTTTCATTATGATGGATAACGGAACGAGCATACAAAATGATTTTTCATATAACTAGAACTGTGAGTTGAAACATTTCCAGTTGTGATGTATGCGTCATCACCTGCAGATAAATATTTACTATTAGCTGCATCATAGCAGATATCTACATGCATTCCTGATGTAGCATTGTTTGCATTGTGTGTTTTGAGCCATTCAATTGCTTCAAGACGTGTTGTTTCTGTTACATTACTTTGGTTATAGTATACGATATCACCTGTTTGGATGTCATTAATATCTGTATTCATCTCCCATCCAAGGTCATATACATAAGCGGCTGCCCCTTGTGCAAATTGGTTTGTTGCGGAAACATTGGTTACAAATCCATTTTCATAGAGACACCATGATACATAGGCTGCACAGTTTGTCTTGGCGTTGGTTGTCTTGGTACCGATATAGCTTGGAGATGCTACGCCATAGGAAAAGCCGTTGTTTGCGTAGTATGTTAGTAGACTCTTACAACTAGAGAGCCAGTTGGAAACACCTGTTGTCACTGTATTTGCTTTTACAGTAAAGGTAGCATTAACTAAAACTTTCGTGTATCCGTTAGAATCACTTGCAGTTATCTTATAGACGTAAGTTCCTGCGGATAAAGTGTTGAATGTCATATATTTATCAATTCCTGTTAAGTTGTATGTAGTTGTGCTTGGATAAACAGTCTTTGAAAATTTTGCAGTTCCAGAAGTTGTATACACACCTCCTGTTACGGCTGTTAGACTATATTTAGAAGTTATAGTTCCTTTTACATAAAATACATTTCCTACATAGATTGATGTTGGGATAGTTGCACCTGATACTGTGATACTACTGTTGCTCACTACGGTAAAGCTTTGTTTTAAGATATTTTTAGATGTTCCTGAGGAATCTTTTGCGTCAACCTTGAATACATAGCTGCCTGCGGATAATAAGTCGAAGCGCATAGCGGAATCTAATCCTGAAAGATTGTAGCTGTATGCGTTTGGTGTTGCTGATTTTGTGTAAAGAATGGTGCCACTAGTATTGGCTATGTACGCTGTTACTTTAGTGATAGTGTAATTGGATGTTACTGTTCCTTTCACAATGAAGGCTTGTCCTTGAGTTATGGAAGTAAGTGAGGAATATCCGCTTACACTTAAAGTTGAGGATGTAGCTGCGTGCGTTAGTGTGGATGGTTGAAATGCTACTAGAATTGCAAATGTGAGTAAGATTGCTACTCGTAGAAATGTTGATTTGGTTTTCTTCATAGATAATTGCTCCTTTCAAATTTTACTATTCTCCACTCATAATATAACGCATTTCACAACTATCATCAACTTGCAATTTTTCCATAGGATACTTTTTCGATTCAAAACCATCTATATTGACAATTCCCTTTCTCCAACTTTTTGCTCCATCATTAGAATCTACTAAATCCGCATGCATTTCAAGTGAATCCACTGACATTTTATCATTTAAAAAGCAAGTATACAATTTTGTCTCGTTTATTACATCGTTTATCCCTAGAAATCCTGCAATAGAAAGTGCGTTATAATATGCACCTTTAAACTGTTCTTGTATTTTTGCCCACTCCTTAGATTTTACAGTTCTCTTCATCTCAAAAATATGTAATGCCCAATTGCAATTTGTTTTTTGCTCAAAAACAATGCAATCGGCAGTTTTCTTGCATTTAAAGTAATTTAGACAATTTTCATCTACATCACGAAACATAACACACGGATTTGATAGTTCCAAAATAATTTTCATTTTACCTTCCGATTGTCTTTCTTGAAACATTAGTTCCTTATCGGAATAATTCACTAAACGCTCATCTAATTCATTAATCCGCTTCTGAATCGTATCGTCAAACATACTTAATCCTCCGTCTCAAATGCGTATCTTTGCTCTAAAAGTTCTTTTAATGCTTTTTGAAAAGATGGTATTTTAAAACCATTTTCATCCGCTTCAATTGATGTAATCTTTGTCATTCCATCACCTTGAACATCAAAATGGTACACTTTCACATCTTCTGCTGATATCAGGTCGTCTTGGTCGTAATCATATTCTTCCATTAAACGTTCTTTGTCTGGATTATTCTTTAACTGAATCATATTGTTTACATGCGCCATGAAAATATCACTATGAGTAGCCATGCATATTGGTAAACCAGCGTTATACATTTTAATAAAGGCTCTTGCATATTGCCATTGTAATTTTGGATGTAGACACATTTCAGGTTCTTCAATGGTGATGCTTTCTAAACCAAGATGTTTTAAAAACATAATAACTAATGCAACTTCCGTAACTACTCCTGAACAAAGTTTCATTTCTAGTCTTTGGTCTTGCACTTCTGCTGGATAGTAAAATAATTCAGTCGAAATATTACTTCCTAATTCTATTTTTCCAGAAGTAATTTGCTTTTCCATAAATCTTGTTATATGTTCAAATTGACCATAAACACCATTATTCTCACTGAGCCAGTTAATATTTTGTAATAATTGTTGACATGGCATTGTTAAATTAGTGTTTTGTCGATATTCGGGATTGAATGTCGATTTGACCACATAATCCATTAACATTTTATAGGACAACACAAAGCCTGTTCTGGATGTTGGAAAATATGCATTTACTTGAACATAACCCATTCCCTTTTTGTGGAAATAGTATGAAATCAATATCTCAGTAAAAATAAAGACCCCACCTACCAAACTACAAGTCCTATCTTTAGACAAATTATCTTGTGATGTAAAAGAAAATGGTTCTAAAATCAACTCATTATTCACTATCTCTTTGAATTCTTTCTTTAATCTTTCCTTATTGAAGGTGACTATAATTTTGTCTATCGTAACATTTTCACTACAAAATAACTTTTTCACCATCCTGTCTTTATAACAAAACAACAAATCATTGTAAAATTGAACAAAACAATCTATATCTACTAAATCTATATTCTCACTGTTTTCTCTGTCTAATTGCTTCCTAACTTCAAATAATACTTTTTCACAATGCCTATATGAATCCATACTTGAAAATTCCTCTAAGTGAGCTTTATCATTAAGATTGATGAGTAAGCTTATCGGATTATTTTTTATTCCCCATATTAATGTCATCAAGTAGCTTTTCCCACTATTATTATCTCCTGTAAACATCGTAAACGGACCTACTTCAATATCTGCCTCTCTTATCTTACCAAATCCCTCTACATGCACTCTCCAATTATTCATCAACTACACCTCGCATTATTCAAATAATTATCTCTCGTACTATAGAAATATTTAGACATTGCCCTTCATCAGCACTATTAAAAAAGTCCCGATAAACGGAACTTATTTCTACTTATATGATTTAGAACCTGTACCTTTATTAGCTAATTTACAGGCAGCGAAAATTGTTTATACTCTAAATATTTATTTTTATAATATACACATATAAATAAAATGTCAACAAGCCTCTCAACGCAATATCTGTCATAACCTGACAAAGTAATTCATTTCACATATCATAAAACAAAAGAACTGCTCCTTAGTCATCCCTACCAAACACTAGGAGCAGTCCCGTATCAATCTTACTTATATCCCAACTTCTACCTCTTCATCCATACCCACACTACAGCCAAAACCTGTACCACAAGTATCACTGGAATCCCAACATAAAACTTCGGATGCTTTGTCTTATGACGAAAACACTTCATTCCAAGAAGCGAACCAATACTCCCGCCAAACGCCGCGCACAGCATCAGTCTAGCCTCAGGAATTCTCCACTTCCCTTTCTTGGCGCACCTCTTGTCTATTCCCATCATGATAAATCCAATTATGTTTAGAACAAGCAGATACACAAGTAACAACTTCATCCAATCCATATCCTATCCCTCTTATCTATGACAGAACATCAATTCCCATTCATTACCTTAGATAATATTCATTATAAATAGTACTCACTAAAGAAAATACTTACTAATCTCATCTAACGCAACTTCTGTTTGCTCATGTGTCTCCATATTCTTAATCACAGCTTTGTTATTGGCTAATTCATCTTCACCAATAATCACTGTGTTTTTCGCACCGATTTTATTTGCATATTTCATCTGTGCTTTTACACTACGATCAAGATAATCTGTTTCTACAACAATGCCATTTGAACGCATTTCATTTACAATCGCATAGGCTTTTGCTTTCGCATTTTTTCCTAAGATACCAACGTATAATGAAATCTCTGGAGCTTTCTCTACTTCTACACCTTCTTTTTCTAAGAAGTAAATGATTCGTTCAATACCCATACCAAAACCTACAGATGGAATATCTTGTTTTGGTTCGATTTCATTGATAAGGTTATCGTAACGACCACCACCGCAAAGTGTGAAACCTTCTTCATTTACGAATTCAAATACTGTTTTTGTATAGTAATCTAATCCACGAACGATTCCTGTGTCAATTTCGTATGGGATATTTAATTCATTTAGTAGTGCTTGCAATTCTTCGAAATGTTCTCTACATTCGTCATCTAAATAGTCGATGGTACGAGGTGCTTTTGCTACGATTTCTTTACAAGCTGGCACTTTACAGTCGATAACACGTAAAGGATTCTTTTGCATACGTTCTCTACATGTTGGACAAAGTTCATTTTCATATTCTTTTAAATACGCTAGTAATGCGTCGTTGTAAACTTTTCTACATTCTTTACAGCCAATGCTGTTGATGTGAAGTTTTGCATTTTTTAAGCCGATTCTCTTGATAAATGTAGTAATTAATGTGATTAATTCTACTTCTGCAAGTGGGCTCTTAGAACCAACGAATTCTACACCGAATTGGTGATGTTGTCTTAAACGACCGCTTTGTGGTTGTTCATAACGGAATGCTGGTGTTACATAGAACATTTTTGTTGGTTGGCTTTCTGCATATAAATTGTTTTCAAGGTAAGCACGAATTGCTCCTGCTGTTCCTTCTGGTTTTAATGTAATACTTCTGTTCCCTTTGTCTTCAAATGTATACATTTCTTTTTGTACTACGTCTGTTGTTTCACCAACCCCGCGTTGGAATAATACGGTATGTTCGAATACTGGTGTAATGACTTCTTTGATATTGTATGTTCTACAAAGTTCTCTCGCCAATTTTTCAATTACAGTACGTTTGTGCATATTTTCACCAAACCAGTCTTGCGTTCCTTTTGGTCTTTGTGTAATCATGATGTTCCTCCTTATTTTGTTCAGCCTGTTAAGACTTCTTTCTATTTGATTTTTCTTGACTTTTTTTATCTCTTTTCAACTTGTCCTTTTCACTTATCAATTGCTTCACTTCTTCAAAATCGTCTGAATTGATAAATCTTTGAAAAGCTAAAAATACTTCCATATCAAAATTTTTAATTTCTTCAATCATCAATTCGATTGCAGTTTGAATATCAAATGCTCCTCGATATGGTCGGTCCGAAACTAAAGCAGCAAAGACATCGCAAGTTCTAAGAATTCGAGCTTCTCTTGGAATGTCTTTTCCCTTTAGATTATCGGGATAGCCTGTACCATCGTAGTTCTCATGGTGATAATAAACTGCTTTTAAAATACGTTCCGAATAGTCCATTTCTTTTAAGATACGATAACTAAACGTGGAATGCATTCTTACGTATTTCATTTCTTCTATCTTTAAAGTATCTTTGTTTCTGCCATATAAATACTTGCACAGCTTCAATTTCCCTATGTCATGAAGCATCCCGGCCATAGCCATGTCGCTGCAAAACTCTTCTGTTTCTCCTAATTCTTTCGACACATGATATGCCAGATTGCTTACAATGATACCGTGCGAAATGGCATATTCAAAATCTTCTTTAACGGCCAGTTTCAGTGCATGTTCGTGGATTTTTTGCTCCGTCATACACATGATATTCCCCTTCTATGAAACGCTTCTTTCGTAAAATCATTTCATCGATACGTTCCACATACTCATTTACATTTTTTACATTTTCAACTCGTGTAATATGCCCATCTGGAAATACAAACTTAGAAGTTGCCCCCGCACCTAATGCTATAATAGTGTGCTTTTCTTCCATAATTAAAATGTTATAGATTCCTTCTTTCCCCTCAAGTGCATATCCTACGTTTTCTCTACTACTGTTCTTACTACCTGTCGTATTCTTTTGACGATACATGTAGTAAGGTTTCATGCCAGCTTGTTCGGCATATTCAAAACCTAGCTCTATCATTTGGTTTACATCATCAAAGGAAAACTCTCCATATTGATCCCTTTGCATATTTAAAATTGCAGCACGTTTTAATACAAGAGAATGGACTGTAATACTATCTGGATTTAGCGCCATTACTTCTTCTAATGTCTGCTTTACATCTGCAACGGTTTCATTTGGAAGTCCTACGATTAAGTCCATGTTGATGTTATCGTGCCCTGCTTCTCTTGCCATCTGGAATTTACGTTTTACATCTTCTACAGAATGATTTCTTCCGATAATATCCAAAGTCTCTTGTTTCATAGTCTGAGGATTGATGGATATTCTGGAAACACCATATTTTTTCATTACCTCTAATTTATCTTTGGTAATGGTATCTGGTCTACCTGCTTCTACGGTAAATTCCTCGACATATTCGAAATTAAAACATTCACGTACTTTGCCAAGTAGTGCTTCTAATTGCTTTGCATTTAACGTAGTTGGAGTTCCTCCGCCTAGATAAATCGTTGCAAGCTTCTTCTCTGGTAAGCATCCTGCTGCATATTCAATCTCTTTAAATAATGCTTTCAAATACTCTTCCACATAAGAAGTGTAATGTTTTAATTCATAAGAAGTAAAGGAACAATATAAACATGTTGTTGGACAAAATGGAATACCGATATAAACGCTGTAACTGTGTTTATAATCGATTTTCTCTAATAAAGAATTTTCCTTCACAACCACTTGATAGCCAAGTTCTGCTTTTTCCTTTGACGTACAATAACGACGTTGCATCGTCTCGATTACTTCTTCTCTAGAAAGACCTTGTTCCACTAACTCCATGACTAATTTCGTTGGACGAACTCCTGTAAGTGTTCCCCAAGGTAAGGTTTCCCCTTTTGTCTTGACTAACACTTCGTAAAGAGCGCGTTTCACACTGTCTTTGCAAGCTCGTCTGTCTGCTCGGTCGATTTCGTGTACAGTCTTGGCAACACAGTTACCTTCTTGCATCCTAACAACTTCCACATCATGGTCGGAATACTTAAGATAAACGTAATCTTCAGTATCTGGTTCTGCAATACTAGTAACATGTGATTCTATCGGATAAAATGCTTTTACTAATGCTTGTAATTCACTAGAAAACATATCTTCTGACAAATAAATATTCATAGTGTTTCTTCCTTGTTTCTATAATAAGCAATATAAAAAATAAGCAATATAAAATAAGCCTTATTTAGCCCCATCCATTTACAAATGGATTATTGGCTTTTTCATTTTTTATGGTTGTAGGGTTACCATGTCCTGAAAATACATAAGTGTCTTCTGGTAATTCTAATAAAGCATGTAAAGATTCTATAATCTTCTGTGAATTTCCTGTTGGAAAATCGGTTCTTCCGACAGATTCCATAAATAAAGTATCACCACTAAATAAGCACTCATTTTTTTCAAAATAATAGCAACAAGAACCTTTTGTATGACCTGGTGTAGAGAGTACTGTTACATCAAATCCCGCCATATTAAGCACTTGTTTATCCTTTAAATACGTTACGTCCATAACCGTTACTGGTCTTCCAATCATAGTAGACACATTGATACTTGCATCTTCTAATAATCCTTTTTCTTCTTCAAAGGCATATACTGGAACACGTAATGCATTACGAATCTCTGCCACTCCAGTGATATGATCAAAATGACCATGTGTAAGAAGAATTCCTTCTAATTCAAGTCCTTCTCTTTTTACATAATTTACAAGCATTTCACCTTGATCGCCTGGATCTACTATTACAGCTTTCTTTGTGTTGACATTGGATAAAATATAGCAGTTTACACTATACATTCCAACTACAGCAACTTCTACTTTTAGTCCATTGGATTCAAAACTATTTTCCATGTTAACCCTCCTTTATTTATCACTATCAACCCGATGTTCTTTCTATATCTAAAACGCCTTCAATTTTGCGAAGTTTTGATGAAATGACACTAAGTTGGGTAACACCTTGTATCTCAAAAGCAACGCTAATTGTCGTGGTTCCTTGTTTACTTGTACGAACAGTCATGGATGTTACATCAATTTTGTTTTCTGTAAATGCTTTTGAAACATCTACTAATACACCTGTTCTATTTTTTGCATAAATCTTAATCTCTGCAGTATAAAGTTCATTGCTCGCCTTAGAGGAAGCCACACTCCATTCTGCTTCAATCAAGCGTACACGATCTTCTTCTGGTAATTGAAGAATATTAATGCAATCTGTTCTATGAATGGAAACACCTCGTCCTCTTGTAACGAAACCAATGATTTCATCCCCTGGAACTGGACTACAACATTTGGAGAAACGAACGGCTACATCATGGATACCTTCTACTACAATGCCACCTTTGGACTTACGGATAGCAGCTGGTTTGTTCTCTTTTACTTCTTGAACCGTCTCCATAATACGTTCATCTGTAATCTCTTTACGGTGTTTTTTGGTGTAACACTCTTTTAGTTTGTTGATAACTTGACCTTCTTTTAAACCACCATGACCTAGTGCAGCATATACAGAATCCCAGTCACGGAACCCATATTTTTGCATACATTCATTCATAAATTCTGGTTTGAGTAAATCACTTAATACAATTGCTTTTGATTTACAGTAAGCAATCAACATTTCCTTACCACGAATGATATTATCTTCTTTTAACTGAGCCTTAAACCACTGATTAATCTTATTTTTTGCTTGAGTACTCTTTACAATCGCTAACCAATCACGGCTTGGGCCTTTTGAGTTATGGGAAGTTAAAATTTCGATACGATCCCCATTTTGAATCTTGTAATCAATGGTTACTAACTTTCCGTTTACTCTTGCACCAACCATTTTGTTTCCTACTGCGCTATGAATACTATAGGCAAAGTCAACTGGTGTGGAACCTGTTGGAAGATTTTTTACATCTCCAGAAGGAGTAAAGCAATATACACTTTCTGAGAATAGGTCTAAGTCACTCTTTAAAAGGCTTAAGAATTCCTTGTTATCGGACATTTCTCGTTGCCATTCTAAGATTTGTCTTAACCATGTTAATTTTGCTTCTTCACTATCTTTTGCATTTTGTCCACTGTTGCCTTCTTTGTATTTCCAATGAGCAGCGATACCATACTCTGCTGTTCTATGCATCTCATAAGTACGAATCTGAATCTCAAATGGTTGACCTGTAGGACCAATCAATGTAGTATGCAAGGACTGGTACATATTTGCCTTTGGCATGGCAATATAATCTTTGAAACGTCCAGGAATTGGTTTATACATCTCATGGATGATACCAAGTGCTGCATAACAATCTTTTACGGATTCCACAATAATTCGTACTGCAAACAGATCATAGATTTGTTCCAGCGTTTTGTTCTGGTTTAACATTTTACGGTAAATACTAAATAAATGTTTTACTCTTCCATCTATATCTGCATCAATATTCGCATTTTGAATATGATGTGTTACTTCTTCTACAATTCGATTAATAAAAGCTTCTCGATCGCTTTTCTTTGCCTCAATCTTCGCAGATAAGTCTTTGTATACTTCTGGTTCAAGATATTTTAGTGATAAATCATCTAATTCAATCTTAATCTTAGAGATACCTAGTCTTTGTGCGATTGGCGCATAGATATCCATTGTCTCTCTGGCTTTTTCTCTTTGCTTCTCAGGCTTCATAAATTCAAGTGTTCTCATGTTATGAAGTCTATCTGCCAATTTGATAAGGATTACTCGAATATCCTTAGCCATAGCAAGGAACATTTTTCTTAGGTTTTCTGCCTGCAATTCCACCTTATCTGCTTGGTAATTTAAATTTGTAAGCTTGGTAACTCCATCTACTAATAGTGCGATCTCTTCACTAAACTCAACTGAGAGTTCTTCAACCGTACAAATGGTATCTTCCACCACATCGTGCAATATTCCCGCAACAATTGTTTCTTTGTCCAACTCAAGCTCTGCTAAAATAATAGCAACACACAAAGGATGTATAATGTAAGGTTCTCCTGACTTTCTACGCTGGTCCTTGTGGGCATTATAAGCAATCTTGTACGCCTTCTCAATCATGGAAAGATCAGCAGACGGATGATAATTTCTAATAATCTCCATTAGTTTATCATATAGAATCTCTGGCTCTGTAAAATTCGCTGGTGCTGTTAAGCTCACATGATCTTTTTTAATAATTTTCTTACTGATTTCTTTATCAATTTTTTCGATTCCATTGCTAATTATATCCATGATATCACCCCCAGTTTAGAATTTCTCAACGTCTATTTCTTCTTTCTATCAAATAATAATTTTTATTATAATAACAAACTCATAAAAAATCAACCACAAGCGTCTGCTGTTAAGACAGCTTGTGGTTTCTTTTTGGTACTACTTATTCACTAAATTTCATGTATAAAAATACCACTTCTTAGTTTTGGTTCAAACCAAGTAGACTTTGGTGGCATTAATTTTCCCGCATCGGCAACATCAAATAATTCCGTAATAGATGTTGGATACATTGCAAAAGATACCATCATATCATCATCTGCACGTCGTTCTAATTCTTCCAATCCACGAATTCCTCCGATAAAATCAATTCTTTTATCGGTACGTGGATCTTCAATACCTAGAACTGGACCTAGTAAATAATCTTGCAACAAGGATACGTCAAGGCTTGCCACAGCATCTGTAATACTTGTTAGTTCTTCTTTTGCATTTAAACGATACCATTTCTTATCAAGATACATGGTAAACTCTGCTTTCTTACTTGGTGCAGTTTTTCCACTTAATTCTTCCATATCGAAATGTTCTTTAATTTTCTCAAAGAACTCTTCCTTGGTAAATCCATTTAAATCCTTCACTGTACGATTGTAATCCATAATCATAAGTTGGTCGTGAGGGAATAAAACGGATAAGAAGAAATTAAACTCCTCATTACCAGTATACCCAGAATTTTCTTCTCTACGCTTTAAACCTACTTTTACTGCAGAAGCGGCTCTGTGATGACCGTCTGCAATGTAGATTTGGTCAATTGCTGCAAATGCATCTTGAATCTTTGCAACTTGTTCTGGGTTATCTATCTTCCAGACGTTGTGAGTTACATCATCTTCAGATGTAAATGCATATAATGCGTCTGTTTCCTTTACTTCATTTACAATCGTATTGATTTGTTCTTGTGAACGGTATGCTAAGAAAATAGGACCAGTTTGCGCACTGCATGTATCTACGTGTTTGATACGGTCTACTTCTTTATCAGCACGAGTGTTCTCATGCTTTTTGATGACGTTATTCATATAATCATCTATGGAAGAACAAGCAACAATCCCTGTCTGAGAACGCCCATTCATAATGAGTTCATAAATGTAGTAGCAGTTGGTTGCTTCTTTTTCTAACGTTCCATCCTGCATCCATTTGTGTAATAGTTCACTTGCTTTTTCATATACGCAAGGCGCGTATGTGTCCACGTCATCGTCGAATTGTGTCTCTGCTCGATCAATATTCAAAAAAGAAAGTGGTCTATCTTTTACTACTTCCTTTGCCTCTGCTCGATTGTACACATCATATGGAAGTGCTGCCACTTGGCTAACTACATTTTGATTTGGGCGCACACATTGAAAAGGTTTTACTGTTGCCATACTATATCCTCCTAGTAAATTTTTATATTACTTAAAGATGACAACTATCTCAGAAAAAAGCATAGATGTCATCTTTTACTTATTTACAAACAAATCCCTCTTTTGAAACTAATTAATTCTTCTAAAATCTTGTTTCCTTAAAATAACTTTTTAGTGCTTGATATACTTCTTCCGTAACTTCAATTATCGGCTCTCCATGCAAACATACATAATAGTTTGTAACTTCATTTGAAACAATATCTTCATCAACAGATACTCCTGTATAATTATCCGCTCTATGTCGTTCACCTCTAATATCTAAAAATGTCTTTCCCATAAACTGACTCCTTTCATCACATGCTCATAATACACAAATCATTAATTCTATTAAAATCTACTATTTGAATTAATATTATCATTTATGTATTCTGCCATTTTATATAACTCAGGGTGTAATGTCGCTTTGGAAATTCCCAAATATTTCAATTCTCTCAATATTTTCTGTTTTCCTTCTTTTGAGATACGAACCTTCCCCATGGCAACATCTTTCAATTCCATAATACCATTTAGACCAAAAATAATAAACGCACCATTTTGACGAATAATTCTTGGATTATCTTTTTTAGGAATAATAAAATAATTTCCTAACAAATCCTTCGGATTAACAATATTATCAAAATAATTTTTCTCTGCTCTTACTTCGTGTATTAATCGTTTCACGCATTCTAAATTATTAAACTTTCTAATAATCTCTGTTGCTGAATTTGGTTTATTTTTCATAACTTCAATACATTCTAATGCTTTGCACTTCAATTCTTCTTTTTCTTGCTTTGAAAATCTAGCAAGTGAAGCTAATATTGACACAGTATCACTATCAAATGTCTTAACTTGCTTTGCACTAGGCTGAAAAAAATACACTACACCATCAACATCCCACTTTGCTTTATTTTCACAACAAAAGTATAATGCTACTAACGCATTTGTAGTAATATCTAACAAACGTGTTGGAACACCATAATGTTGCATTCTTGATAATATAGCAATATGCGTCATATCTGAGATAAATTCATTAGAACACTCTGACAATACTCTAAAATAAATCTCATTTTCTCTTTCACTCTTTGGAATTTTTATTGTATCTCTTAGCACCGACGGCTTTAATGTATAATGAAAATCACTTTCTCCTCTGTAAAATATCTCATTATCCCATTCTAATTTCATAGGTGGAAACTCTTCTATAAATTCAGATAAACTCGAACATACAATACCATTATCTGTTTCCATACATACCTCCCAGAATAAAGCATATTTACAAATATGAAGTTACAAAAAATACACGCTTCTACTTTTTTCAACTCACTTTAAAGTATAACACTCCATTCTAGGTTCTGACAACCCATTTTTCCTTTCCCATCCAGTACACATTTGATACTCTACACCTTCTGCTTTGTAGCCAATTACATTTAACTTATCATAGTCAATCTGACTTACACGATTTGCCTTACCTGCCATTGGTAGAAGATGCCCAGGACGCACGAAGAAGATTAATTCATTCAATGCAACCTCGATATAATGATGTCCTTTTATGTATTCGATTTGTTCCATATCATCAAGACCTCTATATTTCACGCATAACATATCTTCTGGTAGGTATACATATCTACCTTTTGCATTTTGCTCATATACAGGTGCTAATAAAATACTTTCACCTAATAGTAATTCATCTTCCACTTGTTCGCAGTGTTTATCATCTGTATAAACAAAGCTTAATGGTTTAAATAGCATATCATTTTCACGAATCGCCTTACAATATTCGCTGTAAAGATAAGGAATTAAGCTATAACGTAATTGTAAAATGTTACGAATGGTGTCCTTATCTTTAAATAAATATAACTCTTGGTTTCTTGTTCCCAACGCACTGTGGTTACGGAATAATGGTGTAAAGATACCGAATTGTAACCAACGAATCATTAAATCTTCTGTTACATTAGAGTTGAATCCACCGATATCTGCACCTGAATATAAGAAACCGCACATATTTAGAGATGGCATCATCTTAATATTTAATAGTAAATGTGACCACCATGAACAGTTATCTCCTGTCCAAACCCCTCCGTAACGATGTGCACCGATATAAGAAGCTCTAGAGAATAATAAAATTTCCTTATCTGGATAGTTTTTATCAAATGCTTCTCTTGCTGCTCTTGTCATGTTGTAACCGTATAAATTGTGAACGTGATTATGAGACACTAATTTGTCCCCAACCTTATGGAAAATTCTCTTATAATCCTCTACGTTATTCGCAAGCTGATTCATTACATTACGCATTTCAAATACTAAATCAACACCTAAATCTTTACCTTTTAGAGAATCCATGTATTCAAATACTTTTTCAATTCTTTCATCTGTATAGAATAACGCTGGTTCGTTCATATCATTCCAGAATGCATCAATTCCTTGGTCAATTAGCACACGATACCAATCTCCAAACCACGCTCTTGCTTCTGGATTTAGGAAATCTGGGAAATGGCATTTTCCTGGCCAAACTCCTGCTGCAAAGTTCTCTCCATGTTCATTTTTACAGAAATATTCTTTTTCCACACCTTCTTCATAAACAGGATAATCTTTTTCTACTTTTACCCCTGCATCAATGATTGGTACAAGGTGAATTTCTTTTTCTTGCATTTCTTTTACAAAGTCTGAGAAATCTGAAAACGTTTCCATATTTAGCGTAAAGTCTTTGTAGCGTTCCATATAATCAATATCCATATAGACAGCTTCTAATGGGAAATCTTCTTTTTCATAACCATTTACTACGTCTCTTAAATCATCTTCCGAACGATATCCCCATCTACTTTGTTGGTAACCAAAAGCCCATTTTGGTGCAATGTAGCTTTGTCCAATCAATTTACGGAATTCTTTTACGATGTCTAAAAGTTCTGTTTCTTCTATTACATAAAGATTGTAATCTCCACAATTTACTGTGATTATTAGTTCATCAAAGTCACTATCACCAATGTCAAAACGTACACATTCAGAAGTATCTACAAATAATCCAAATATTTTTTCACCTTTTACAAGAATAAAGTTATGAGCGCCATATAAACTCAATTTGTCTTCTGTATGGCAGTCACAGTCTGTACAGCATGACACATAGGAATAGCCTCTCTTATTAATTCCACGATTAGCTTCGCCAAGACCGTACACAATATCATCTTTCTGCATATGATATTGAATAACATCATTTTTTTCCCCTTTTATATGTAAGTATGCTGGAACAAGATTCGTCACAGGTATTTCCTGTACCACTGCTTCCGTTAAAATTGGGTCACCATATTGTAATCTACAAATCATAATTACTCTCCTTTTTCCTAATTTAAATTTTTCATTTTTTCAATTTTTGCACTCTTTTATGCGAAATAAACAATTAATTCCATACAACTTTGCATGGTCTAATAATATTATAACATTTATCTTGACATCTTGTATAGATCGTATTAATATAAACACATGAACAATCATTCATATGAAGGAGTGTTAGAATGAACAATCAAGATTTTGAACCAAACGATCAAGTAGAAACATGTGAATTTCAATGCATTCACCCTGAAGTGGTAAAAAAGGTATATGATGATATGCCTGCTGAGGAACATCTTTATGATTTAGCTGAATTATTTAAAGTATTTGGAGATACTACTCGTATCAAGATACTATATGTACTCTTCGAAAATGAAATGTGCGTGTGCGATTTGGCTCAAATCTTAAATATGACACAAAGCGCTATCTCCCATCAGTTAAGAGTACTTAAACAAAACCGCTTAGTGAAATTCCGTAGGGAAGGCAAAAACATTATTTATTCATTAGCCGATGATCATGTTCGTTCTATTATCGACCAAGGTATGGAACATATTAACGAGTAATCTTGCAAATAGATGCTCGGAACAACAACTATTAAGAAAAGAAAGGTGGATTTTATTATGAAAAAAGTATTTAAATTAGAGGATTTAGATTGTGCAAACTGTGCTGCAAAGATGGAGGATTCTATCAACAAAATGGAAGCTGTAAACTCTTGCCGTGTTAACTTTATGACACAAAAGCTTACAATTGATATTGACGATGACAAATTTGACGCAACTATGGATGATGTACAAAAAGCAATCTCTAAAGTAGAACCTGATTGTGTAATCGTTCGCTAAGAGAAGAATTGATACAAATGATACTATAATTATTTTATCTAGGAGGGAATGCCTTGACAAAAAAACAAAAGAAATCACTCTACATTATTATCATAAGTTTTTGCCTCTTCCTACTAGGAAAACTATTAGAAAACTTACTTCCCCTTCCCGAGCTTGTTATCTTTATGATTTTCTTTGCAGCCTATTTATTAACTGGATTGGAAGTTCTAAAAAAGGCTGTGAAAAATATTTCTAGGGGGCACGTATTTGACGAAAACTTTTTAATGGCACTTGCAACTATTGGTGCTTTTGGCATCGGAGATTTTGCAGAAGGTGTTGCTGTTATGATTTTCTATCGTGTTGGAGAATTATTTGAAAAAGTTGCTGTAGGAAAATCTAGAAAGTCTATATCTGATCTAATGGATATCTGTCCTGACATCGCACATATTGAACGTGATGGTGAAATTGAAGACGTAGACCCTGAAGAGGTTTCGATTGATGACATTATCGTAATCAAGGCTGGTGAAAAAATACCTTTAGACGGAATTGTGCTAGAAGGAACTTCTTCTTTGGATACTTCTGCCTTAACTGGTGAATCTGTCCCAAGAAAGGTAAGCAGCCAAGATACCGTACTTAGTGGTACTATAAATTTAACAGGTCTTTTAAAAGTAAAAGTAACAAAAGAATTTAGTGATTCGACTGTTGCTAAGATATTAGACCTAGTTGAAAATGCTAGCAATAAAAAAGCAAAATCAGAACAGTTCATTACACGTTTTTCAAAGTATTATACTCCTGTAGTAGTAATTGTTGCAGCACTTTTAGCGTTTCTTCCACCAATTATTTTACAACAGAATTTTTCTGGCTGGGTTCATAGAGGATTAATTTTCTTAGTTATCTCTTGTCCATGTGCATTAGTAATCTCCGTTCCTTTAAGCTTCTTTGGTGGAATCGGTGGTGCTTCCAAAGCTGGAATTCTTGTTAAGGGAAGTAATTACTTAGAATTGCTGGCAAAAGCGGATACCATTTTAATGGACAAAACAGGTACTTTAACAAAAGGTACATTTCAAGTTACGGAAGTACAAAGTGTTTCTATGGAAAATGATCTATTATTGGAATACTGCGCTTATGCTGAGTATTATAGCAATCATCCAATTGCACAGTCGATTAAAAATGCTTACGCAGCAGATATTGACTCCACACGTTTAAGCAATGTTGAAGAACAGTCTGGTTTTGGTGTATCTGCCACTGTGGATGATGCTATTGTCTTAGCTGGTAATGAAAAACTGATGAAGTTACACAACATTGAAGTTCCAACCTTAGATTTTATTGGAACAATCATTCATGTCGCTGTAAATAACACTTACGCTGGATACTTAATTATCTCTGATGAGATTAAACCAGACGCAAAGCAAGCAATTGGTTCTATGAAAGCATTAGGTGTTCGTAAAACAGTTATGTTAACTGGTGACCACCGTTCCACTGGGGAAGCTGTTGCCAAAGAACTTTCTATTGATGAAGTGCATACAGAATTACTTCCTGGTGATAAAGTAGACCAGGTGGAGCGATATCTCGATCGTCCAAACCGAAAAGGTTCTGTTGTTTTTGTTGGGGATGGTATCAATGATGCTCCTGTTCTATCCCGTGTGGATGTTGGTATCGCCATGGGTGGCTTAGGTTCCGATGCTGCTATCGAAGCTGCTGATATTGTTATTATGAATGATGAACCAAGTAAGATCGTAACTGCCATTGGCATCAGTCGTAAGACACTTCGTATTGTGTATCAAAACATCATTTTTGCATTAGGTGTAAAATTCGCCATCTTAATTCTTGGTGCATTTGGTCTTGCAAATATGTGGATGGCAGTATTCGCAGATGTTGGTGTATCTGTTATTGCTATATTAAATGCAACTCGTGCGTTACATTACAAACAAAAGTAGTTCAATATACCGAAGAAAAGAATGGTCTCCCCTTCAAATTTGGGAGACCATTCTTTCTATTACATTGACACAGGTATTTAATGATATAAATTAACTTGTCCTAGGACGTCAACCATTTCTCCGTATGGATCCTCTAACACCTTACATTCTTCGTCAATCTGATATACTTTTTTCGTTTTTGCATCATATTTTGGCCAAGGCCCATCCTCTGTTCCATTTGGATTACCATACTTCACAAAGTTGACCCATGCTGTATGGAAAATATCCGTAAAATATTGCAAAGTCCTTTTACTCGTCATAGCATAAAGATGTGCCATATCATACTGTTCTACATTATCGAATGCAAAAGGTATCTCCGACATATGAAACGCTCCTAATTTCAACTTTTGTGCTACTTGTGCTGCATATGAAAAATAATACATATATGTGTCACCATACTCACTTTGATAATCTGCTGCAAGTGCCGAATGGTATGTAAAATTAATATCCGACATAAAGTCTCTTAAACCTTTCTCACTTCCATAATCCGAATATAATGCATTCAACCTATCCTTTACTTCTTCAGAAGTACCAATATCACTTAAGAAACGTTCTACTTCTTCTCTAGAAGAACACATATTCCCATTCTCTTCGGCAATAAATAAAGTAGACTCATCTTTGTTCGTTCCAATTAAAAGTTTAATTCCTTTTCCTGCTCCTTTTTTTATGGCCTCTAATGGATACTCAGGTAACAAACTTCCCAACACTGGTCCAGACAAATAAATACCTGGATAATATCTGGTGAATTTTTGCATCAACCATACGGATGCTTCTCTTAATTGTTCAGGAGATAAGTCTTTTATCTTTTCTACTTCTGTTTCTTCTATTCCAAGGTGTTCTAACAGTAATCGCATGGTAATATTTCCAACATCAGGTGAAACTGTGGCTCCAATCACACCACTTTCACATATTACTTTTTGAAATAGACCTTCTGCCTCTGGAACAGTCATTAAATTCACAACGGAAGTCCCACCTGCAGACTCGCCCATAATTGTGACATTTTCTGGATCTCCACCAAAAAATTCAATGTTTTCATGAATCCATTTCAATGCTTGTACTTGATCGCTAATAAAAATATTGTCATCTATGCCGTTATCTCCACCATTTAGATTGGAGAAATCATATCCACCTAGCATACCAAGTCTATAATTCAAAGACACAAACACAACATCTTTTTGCGCAAATGATGTTCCATCATACATATTCATTGTGGTTTCACCAATAATAAAGGCTCCTCCATAGATCCAAACAAGCACTGGTTTCTTCGTTTCCGTATTACTAGAAAGTACATTTAAATATAAACAGTCCTCGCTATCACCATATGCAGGATTCCCCATTAGAAAGTCTCCCTGAAGTGGCTTTTTCGGATATTCAACCACTTCTATTACACCTTCCCAAGCTTCTACGGGTTGCGCATGACGAAATCGTAAATCTCCTAATGGTTTCTTTGCATAAGGAATTCCAAGCCACTTAAATATCCCATCTTCCTCTTTTCCTTTTACTTTTCCCATCTTTGTAGATACTTCGCAACTACTCATACCTATCTCTCCCTTGCTCATACATATTATAAGATCCATTAAACACTACACTAATCCCACAGTTCTATTATATTCTTTTAAGTAAATACTTTCAACAAACAACCCGCACACCAGAATAAAATGTTTGTTCCCCAACAATCAAAAATGAGCAGATACTCGATTTTCAAAATATCTGCTCATTTTTTACATTCTATTTCATCCTAACTTTACGAATATCACTATAACCACTGTAATATTTCTTACCATCTACTATCTTGTAGCTTCGAATACGAACATAATATGTCTTATTCGCTTTTGCTCCAGATAATGTACATGCAGTTGTCTTATTGGATACCGTTCTTACATGTTTATTCTTTGTAAAATTCTTATCCGTTGCAAATGTAATTTCATAGCCTGTTGCACCTGTGTTCTTCTTCCAATTTACTTTCACATAGTATTTCTTTGTTGTCTTATTGCCTTTTTTCGTTGTAACAACTTTTTTATTTACTGTACAACCCATGCGTTTTGGTGTAACGATAAGTTTTACTTTTTTCACTGCTTTCTTATAATTATCTGTTGCCGAAGCAGTAATTGTAATCGTTGTAACACCAGTTCCACGAATTGTAACTTTTCCTTTACTAGAAACAGTTGCTACTTTCTTGTTTGTAGAGCTATAAGAAAGTTTTCCATCACCAGTTGTTTTTGCATTTAGTGAAAATGCTTTGGAACCTAATGCTTTTTTATAAGTTGTTTTATCAACTGTGATTTTCTGTGTCTTCTTCACTGGTTTCACAGAAGGAGATGAGGAAACCGTTACTTCTGGTGTTGGCGAAGGACTTGTTGTTACAGTTGGAGGTGCTGTAGTTACCGTTGTTTCTGGTTCTTTTACTGCTACTTTATAAGCACTATCATATGCTGGTTTTAAAGCTTCGTAATCTACAGTAATTGCTTTTACATTTTCAGTAAGAACTACACCTCTGTATGCTGGAACGGTTACAGTAAGTTTACCATCTGCCACTGTACATTCTGTTCCTTGTACTAAGTCTGTAATAACAGAACCATCTACTGTGAATCCTGTTGGAACGTCACATGTTACTGTGATATCTCTTCCTGTATTGTTTGTAATAACAAATAAAGAGTCATCTTTATCACTACGAACATATGCCATTAATGCATCATTTTCCAAATCAACTGGTGAAATAGAACCTGTTCTTAATGCTGCGTATTCACTTCTAATTTCAGCAAGTTTTGCATACCACTCTACTAACTCTTGGTTTCCTTCTCCCCATGCCATACCACGACGATCATCTGGGTCATCGGCACCAACCATACCAATTTCATCACCATAGTAAATAGTAGGTGCTCCTGGGTATGTCATCTGAATTAAAGCGACGATATATTGACGTTGCTTTGCCGCATTAGATGTAGTTTCATAAGTTGGGAATGCACTATTAATATCTGTTTGTTTTCTATCGTCATCAATACCATCTAAATAAGATAACACGCGGCTTGTATCGTGAGAACCCACTAAGTTCATCATTGCATAAAATGCTTCTTCTGGATAACGTTCTCTAATCTTTTCCAATTCTTTTACAGAATCAGAAGCACTTCCACCTTTTGCATAAGAAAGTACTGCACTACGGAATACATAGTTCATAACAGAATCGTACATATCACCAAGGATATATTCGGTTGCGTCATCCCAGATTTCACCGATAATAACAGCATCGGAGTTTAGAGATTTCACAGAATTACGGAAGTGTTGCCATGTTTCATCGGATACTTCGTTGGCAACATCTAGACGCCATCCATTAGAACCTTTGTTAATCCAATATTTTGTTACAGAGTCACTATCATTCATGATTTCATCTGCCCAGTTACCTGTTTGGTACTCAGAACCATTTGTGGATAATACAACTGGCATGTTGTCATATCCCCACCAACAATCATAACCATAAACTGGTTTACCAACACGATCGCCGATGGTATCACATACAGGATTACCATCTTCATCTGTAATGTATGTTGTATAAAGTTCAAACCATTCTGTGTAAGAGAAATCTGTTACTCCTTTACCTCGGAAATAAACTTTTGCTTTTGCTTCTGCTTCTGCTTTTGTTACAGATGGATGTTCACTCATATAATCATATACATAAGCCCAGTAAGGATAAGCTCCTACTTTACCATCTTGACCTACGAATTTATAGTAACGGTCAAAGTAAATAGAATCGTCGGATACGTGATTGAATACACCATCTAATACGATTTTCATTCCATTTTCTTCTGCTACTCTTACTAATTCCGAGAAGTCACCCATATTACCTAAGATTGGATCGATTTCTTTATAATCTGCTGTATCATATCTATGACTTGAGATAGAAGCAAATACAGGGTTTAAATAGATTACATTTACACCAACTGCTTTTAAGTAATCCATTCTTTCTGTAATACCTTCTAAGTCTCCACCGTAGATTTCATTGCTCCAAATGCCGTCTCCCTTGCAAGCATTTTCTGGATATGAATCTGGATTTAATACCTTTTGTTCTGGATTTTCTGGATATAGATACCAGTCATCTACAAACTCGTATTCCGTTGCACCACGAGCTACTATTTGTGCTTTATCATTTGTTGTATCACCATTATAGAAACGGTCTGGGAAGATCTGATAGAACACACCGTCTTTCACCCAATCAGGTGTTTCAAATCCTTGTTTGTATACATTTAAGTCATAAGCTTTTAAGTCAGAAATATTTGTTAATTTACCTGTTCCATAATATCCGTCATCATCACAATAGATTTGAACATAAGAGCCATAGTATAATACAAAGAAATAGGTGTATTGTCCGTATTCATCAAAGGAAACATCAACTGACCATTTCTTTCCGCCCGCAGTATCTTCTGATGTCATTGCTACTGTTTTTGAATCTTTACCCTTTACTACTAACATTGCTTTTGTTGCATCTGCTCCTGTTGCAATGCTAAATGTTACGTTTTCATTTTCTTCGACTGCCCCATATACACTCTTATATGCAGTATCTCTGGAGTCATATATTACGCTTGAAGCATCTACTTCTACTTGATTCGAGTCATTATAGAAAATCTCTGTTGATGGATCAAGATAGAAGGTTACTGCTTTCTCTTCTGTAATTGTAAATTCATCTACTGGTACAGTTTTGTTATGGAATGACAATACTAAATCCGAATAAGTTCCTGCTGGAAGTAATACCGTCGCTTTATAAATGCCTGTCAGACCTGGATCTGTTAATTGTGTATCAACAGCTGTTCCTGTTAGTCCGACTTCTAAAAATTCATAATTAACACTTGTTACTGCTAAGTGTGTTACTAAATCAGTATAATAAACAGTTACGTCTTGTTTTTCTGGCACAGTAATACCATAGTTAGAACCATCACTGATACCTGCTACACCATAGTTTTCAGACCATGTTCCTGTTGCAATCTTGAATTCGTAGTTTGCTGCTGGAACATTTTTAAATGTGTAGGAATATAAGCCATTTCCTACATAAGTCATAGCGTTAGAAGCCGCATCCCAACTTGGTCCTGGAAAAGTACCTGGTACAGTTACTAATCTTCCTTCGAATTTGGCTCTTGTGTAGTGAGAATATTCTACTCCTCCTACTGTTACGCTTGTTGCAGAATCATCTAAGGTACGTGTTCCATTGATTTCATAGTAGTACACGTAATCTAATGCATCATCACCAAAGAAAATTTCATCCGATACAAATGTGTTATTCCAATTTCCACTTCCATCTTTTCCTGTTGTTAATGTAACAGTTGTTGTGTTTGTTGGATCTGCAAAAGGTGCATATACTAATTTCACTGTATCGGGTTCATTTGCAAGAGTTGTGATAAATGTTGTTGTACCATTTGCATTATCTTGCACTTTAGATACAGCAGCTTCTTCTTCCATTCCTAATTTTACTGCAACTGTACTACCATCATTAATAGAATCGTATAAGGATTCATCTGAAGAGTCGTATAAGAAGATTACATTTTTACTATCATCTGTAATGGTAAAGCCTTTATTTCCAGCTGTTTTTTCATACCAATTGGTATAGTTTACAATCGTTTTATACTCATAAGTACCTTTTGTAAAAACAGATTGGTAGATATATAAAGTATCTGTTAATCTTGTAAATTCATATCCTGTTGCATCAGGAACCCAATTTGTAGATTCATCTTGTCTTGCTGAACCGATTAAAGATACGTTCATATCAAGAGCTTTTAAGGTTACGTTTCCTGCTGATTGCGTAATTTCTACTTCACCACTTCTTACGGAATCGTACACTTTTTGATTTAAGGTATCTACAAATACAGTTAATGAAGTTGAGCCTGCTGGAATTGTTAACGCGATATTGCCTGCGCCATCGCCAAAACTTACACTCCATCCATCGTCTAAGGCAACTTTATAACCTGTATCTGCAATAGTCAAATCTGCCTCTAATGCTTCAAAGGTAAATGTTCTTGTAAAGATACCACCGCCAACATAAGTTAATTCCGCATTTGCATCTGCTGGTTCCCAACTTGCAATTGTATATGGTTCATTTGCTTCATTTACAAATGATAAACCAGTGAAGTTACCAACTAAAGCTGCTGTGTGAAATTCAGTTGCATTATTTACAGAATCTATAATTGTATTATTTTGAATACGAACATAAACTGCTTTCGATTCCTCTAATACTATTGTTTTTTCCTCTAAGTATGTACTATCATTTCTTAAAATCTGGATAGTATGTTCTCCAGCTTCTAAATCTAATTTTGCTTCGTAAACTCCGTTTTGATAAAGTTTCATAGAGGTTGTTGTAGTTCCAACTTTTACTTCTACTTTATCACTTACTTTCAAAGTATCTTCAGACACATTTTCTGCTGCCTGAACAATTGTGTAATCCTTATAAGTTCCTACTGGCATAATTCCAGAAGAAGTCAATAATGAAAGAATTAACACACCACTACCTAATCTGTGAATTAACCTTTTTCTTCTCATTTCCTTTCATCCTTTCTCCAACAATACACTATTCTTATATGATAATTATAGAAAAGAAAATCAAACGAAAAAATATAAATTATCTTAAATTCATGTTGATTCTATTAGGTTTGTCAATGAGCTATATTCAAATACTTTTTAGCTTAAAATACTATCCCTTTTATTTCTTTTTTGTATAAATCTCTGTAATAATTTTCTCCATAGCTAATTCTTTTATCGTGATATCTGTAAAATTAATTCGTTTCGATAATAATTCTAATAATTCGTGAATTCCGATTTCATCCATATTAACTTCTAAGGAAAGATGGAACTGGTCTTTCTGCTCCTCAATCACTTCAACCCCAGGAATATCTGTGAGCAACTTCTTATCCGTAATAGGATTTTTCAGTTCAAAATCAATGGTCTTCTTTGCCCCTAATGTATGACTTAACTGACCTATCGTATCATCAAATACTTTCTGACCATGATTAATAATAATGGCACGATTGGCAAGCTGTTCTACATCTTCTAAATCATGAGTAGTTAATATAAATGTAACCCCTTCCCGATTTCGCTCTGCCACAAACTCACGAATTGTTTTCTTAGCGATAACATCTAAACCAATGGTAGGCTCATCTAAAAATACCACTTTCGGATTGTGGAGCATCGCCATGATAAATTCACATTTCATACGTTCTCCTAAAGACAGTACTCTCGTTGGCTTGTACATAACCTCTGTTACTCCAAAACTTTCAGCTAATACCGTAAGTCTCTTCTTATAATCCACTTCTGTCACGCCATAGATTGCCTTATTCATACGAAAACTATCTATCGGTGGGATATCCCATATAAGCTGTGATTTCTGACCAAATACTGCGCCAATCTGTTGTACATACTTCTGCCGATTTTTCGTTGGTGTGTATCCCATAACATTTACTGTACCTGACGAAGCATACAACGTTCCACAAAGCATCTTTATCGTCGTAGATTTTCCTGCACCATTTGGTCCAAGAATTCCACAGATATCGCCCTCATTTATTCGAAATGAAACATGATCTACTGCTTTTACTATAATCTTTTCTCGATGAAAAAAACTTTTTATATTTTCCCGAAAACCACTACCCTTTTTGTAAGTTTCATAAGTTTTCGTCAATTCCTCTACCTGTATCATCAACCGCCCACTCCTTCATATAACCGTATCATAAATCCAAAAAGCCAAATGCTTACGAAAAAGAATAGCACACACGGAATGCACACTAGATAGGTACTCAATCCACCTACTACTCCTTTTTGTAATATAACTTTTGCTGGAAAATATGCAATCACAGCTACTGGAATCACACATGTCACTAAACTTTGCACTGCCCTTGGAAATATGGTAATGGGATACTTTCCAAAACTTTTTACACTATCGAAAATCTCTGGAATTCTACTATTTCCAACCCATTTAAATGACGTTGCTGCCATTAAAAATGCCATTCCTGCTAGTACCGCAACACCTGATAAAAATAATCCCAAGCCACCGAAGAATGATAAAACAGAAATTCCTCCAAGATGAGTGAGCGAAACTCCAAATAATAATCCTCCACCCACTACTAACCCAATATTTTCAGGCTCTAGTGTACTCGATACAAGAAAAAATAGCGGATTCACTGGTTTTAATAGCACAGTATCTAAACTACCCTCTTTTACATGTTGCAAAGTAGTCCATAGCACACCACCTGTAATAATTCCAGCCACACCATCTGACATTGTAAATATGGATTGCAACAACAATACTTCATAAAAATTCCACCCCGGAAAACTACTTCCCGTCTGATAAATTAAAATCGTAACCAACGGAAATAAAATATTTCCAAACAACGTAATCAAGGTAGTAAGCAAAAAGTTAACCCTATATGCCGCCGCCTGATTCCATGCAACTCGCATACATTCTTTATAAATTCGAAGATATCGTCTCATGCTCCTACCCCCGTAAAATGTTTCATAGAAGCGCGGTATAAGATTTCACTAATTCCAAACATCACGATAACCGCAACTCCCTGTATTCCTACTATCTGTGGCACCGACAGCGTAATTCCACCTAAACTATACTGCCCTGTAAACACCATACTTGGCACATAAATGATGTACTGAAATGGTAAAAAGAACTGTAACACCTGTATCCACTTTGGAAAGAATACCAATGGAATTAGACTTCCTGAACAGATACTAGATAACAATGCAAACACCTCACGTATTCCATCCGTCTTTACCAACCAAAACGATAACAATCCCATATTATAATACGCGTAAAAGTGCATCAAAAACGCCAACAACACAGACAATACAAACCATCCCATATGAGCTGGTTTCATATCAATTCCAAATAGAAAACGAAAAATAAGTAAACACGGTATAAACTCAAATACAAATCCTAAGATTCGATGTCCTATTTTCTGAGAAAATGCAAAAAAACGATGATGAATCGGACGAATCGAAAATGTTAAAAATTTTCCCGTTCGAATCAGCATCGATAAATTCCAATCTGCGAAATCCATTACTAAGTAACCAATTAAAGTGGATACAGCAAAATAACGAATCATTTCTTCTAACGCAATTCCTTGTAATGAACCGTTATCGCCATAGACTGCATTCCAGATAAAATATTGCACAATAAAATATACCGGTCCAACAAATATAGAAATCATGGAGTGGGTACGATATGCACTCCACTCCTTATAAGTCACATAAGCAACTTCTTTCATTACAAAAAGTTGCTTTTTTAAATCATTTACTAACGATACCATGTACATCCCTCTTATATTAATCCCGACCAAATGATATTGATGACATTGGAAAGACCATGTGCATACCATTGATCATGTGTATAAGGCACAAACCAAGCTGCAACCAATTCTTCTTTTGGATCGATTACTAGGTCACATGCTCCATATCCTTCATGTAGGAAAGTTCCATCCGAATAATGATATGCTAAACCTCGTCGCATATCCACACCAACACCATATTGACGATTCATTTCCTCTGCTGCCCAACAATGATCTGGAATATTGTGAAGAGAATATGTAGTCATCTTTTCAACAGTCTTTCTTCCTAGTATGCGGACGTCGCCTAATCTACCATTTCCAAGCATCATCTGACCAAAACGAACTAAGTCATATGGAGTAGAATAAAGTCCGCCTCCTGTGTCAGGAATGTGCTCCCATATGGTACCAACATCAAAATATCCATGACGTTTTCCTTCGACAACTTCCTGCACTTTCTTTTTCTGCTCTTCATCTCTATAAATCATTCGACTTGCCATATCTTTGCTGACAATAAAATTTGTATCGTTCATTTGAAGTGGTTTTAGGATATGTTCTAATATGTAATCGTGAGCGAATTGACCTGATAATTTTTCAATGATTGCCCCTAAAATAGTAAATCCAAACGAACAATACTGCCACTCTTCTCCTGGCTTCTTCGTCACGCCACAATGAAGTGCTGCCGAAAGCCAATCAAACTCATCTTTGTTTTCTGTCATTTTATATATCTTTTCTATGCACTCCCAAGGTCCCACAAAGTATTCATCAGGAAATGTTCCCATATCAGGTCTTAGTCCTGATGTGTGACTAAGTAGTTGGAATATCGTGATTTTATCAAAAGGAGGCTTCGCCATCTGTGGCAAAATGGAACCTACAAAATCATCTAATCTTGCATATCCATCTTCAATCAGTTTCATGATTGCAACTGATGTTACCATTTTTGTAATTGAGTAAATACAATGTACAGAGTCTGGCTGCAATGGTTCTGTGCAATTTTCTTCATAGGAACGAGGACCAATTGCACCGTGTAAAATAACCTTTCCTTTTCTCGCTACACAATAGGAAGCCGCTTGAATTTCATCTTTTTCAATCATTCGTTCAAAATGCTTGAGCAAAGTATCTTCTCTTGTTTTATCGTAACCAACTTCCATTGGCTGGCAATCTATCTTCCCTTTTGAAATAAGCATAAATATCCTCCCTTGCTTGATTCAGTCTATTGTAGATTTATTTATCATTTATGATAACATAGATAATATTTGAAAACAGCTTTACTTGGAAATTGTAAGAGAAATTTCAGAAATTTATCTATAATTTTCTATACTTTCCTCTGAAAATATGCCTTCTTCTTTCTCTACTTGGAAATGTACTTTCCCATCCTCTTCATACTTCAAATCCGTAATCGGCTCTTTGGATTCGTATATCACATCTCCTATATAATTCGTAATCCAATAATGGCTCATAGCACCTGTGTTTTTTGGCGTTGTCTCTATGTAAACTAATGTTTCTATGTCCCCATCTTTCCATACAAAATCATATCCGTATGCACCGTATTCAAATTTAGCATTATTATTATTGTATACAATAAAATAGTTATTCGAAGGTGTAACATGTGCCGTAATGCCAATCAGATTTTCATTAATCCACCGAACATCCATGATCGCACTTGCTAATGGTGCCTGTTCTTCTAATGAAATCTTCTTTTTTCCTACCTTGAAGCACATCGGTTCATCTTCACAAATGGAAAGCTTAGGTTGTTCAGAAGCTTCCATCGTCTGTTCACTTTCCGAACTTATTGTATCTGTTACATCACTCCCACTATTCTGACACCCAACAACACTTAACGAAAATATCATCATGATAACAATAACCCCTATTTTTCGTTTCATCCTCTCTTCCTCCTAACCCATTATTACTTATAATACCATAAAAAGGGTTGCTTTATCTATAGTATGTCATCTTTTATTGAAACTGTTCCCGAATATGTTCATACATTTTCTTAGCCGCTGGCGACAGTGCCTCCACATTCATGCAAGCAACCCCTATGGTGCGATATTCATTGGGCTGAATCGGATAAATATTTACATCGTATACATTTTTCCTTGTTGCCAACTGTGGCATAATACTCACTCCAAATCCACACTCAACCATTGCCATAGTAGACTGATCATCAATCACATAGCATTTTGAACTAATTTTTACATTATAATCCTTTAGAAATTTTTGAATATCCGCATCACAACCTGCACGCTGAATGACAAAATCTTTCTCATTTAATTCCTCTACTGTGATATAGCCCTTCTCTATGTTCATTTCCTTTGGTGCTACCAGTACCAAAGGGTCTTGATAAATTGGAAAGATCGAAATCTCCTTTGTACAACTTGTTGACAATAAACCAATATCCACACTACCTGTTTTAATCCAAGAAATAATATCCTCATATGTACCTTCTAACACTTCAATCGCAATTCCTGGATATAGTTCTTGATATTTCTTTAAAATCGGTGGAAGCAGATGTATACATGCACTATTAAACGTTCCAATCTTAACTGTCCCTTTTTCTAACCCATTCATCTCATGAACCGATTGTTCTAATGCTTCATCTGCATTTAATACACGTTGAATATGTGGGTAAATCGCTTCCCCGTATCCCGTCAACGTAACCCCTGCCTTATTCCGATTAAACAATTGAAATCCAATTTCCTTTTCCATCGAAGAAATGGAATGGCTTACCGCAGATGGTGTCAAATTTAACAGTTCCGCTGCCTTATTAAAACTCCCTTGCAAAACCACCGCATGAAAAATCTTGCAAAATAAAATAGTCATCCTATCACTACTTTCCTTTTTCTAACTTGTACCCATTATAAACAGTAAAAAATACCAAGTCAAATATATGAGTGAATCTTTTTCACCTTATAGATGAAATAATGGAGTTTTACTTTATTCACCAAATATATTACAATAGCGTTATACAAATATTAGCGAAAGTTCTTGGCCTCCTTCAACCAGTGAAATGATCGCTAATTCGCGCTAATTTAAAAGAAGGTGTCACTGAATTGCAAGTAATGCAATCAACGACACCTTCTTTTTTCTAACCATATATCTATGTTGCTTTATACTATTTTATATAATTTTTCTGTTCGTTCAGAACTTCCTATTTTGGCTGTTCTTCTCTTCGATCTAACGCTTCAAAAGACTGTTGATTCATAATTAGATTTTCTCCTAATGGGTTAATAACAAGTCCCATTTTCTTACCAATCTGAACAATTTGATCAAATGTAAGCACTAATCCATTCCATTGATCTTTTTGATAAATCTTAGTAAATTCTGTCCAATCTGTAAATACTGGTGTAAATTCCACCTGGTCTTTTGTTTGAAGCTTAGGCAAAATCATTTTTCTATCTGATTGGAATTCCATCTGTGTCTGAGGTGTTGTTACCTTTTCTCCTTCAATACACATAGGAACTAATAATCTTGCCTCTTTGATTTCATTGAGCATCTTATCTTCTTTTGTTTTCATCACTTCATCTCTTCGTTCATAAGATACTGGCCATCTCACTTCCTCAAAAAAATCAACTATAGCAAATCTTAACTTTGGATTCATAATCGGCTTGTCTAAGTTTTTCTCTTCATTGAGCTCCATAGGGAACACATCTTGACACTCTACAACCGTTTTAAATTTACCATTATCCAAAAGAATATGTTCCATACCAAGATAATGTAAATATTCAAATACACTCATATCATCTGGGAATCCACTCTTTCCATTACGAATCACACGAATCTCTAGTGCACGATATTGTTCGCTATAATGTTTCACCGCATCCTGTGCAAATGCCATCTCAGAATAAATCTCCACACATCCTTGTGTAATAAAAGGATATCTTGTCACACGGTCAAATGTCATATATAACGTCTCTGCTTCTGCTAACTTCTTAGCAAGAACACGATCTATCATTTCACATTTTTGCTCATAATTGACAACTTCAGATTTCTCATTCATATTATCTACACCGCAAAGTAAAAAGATAGTCTCTTGTATGGTTAATCCCTCAAAATCACTTTCTTCTACTTCATCTTTTAAAATGATTGGCCAAATTTCTTTACGGCGTTCTTCCGTCACTTCTATATTCTTCTTGTTTTCATTCGGAATATTTGCTGCCTCTACTGGTTTTTCCTTTTCATTTTGTGGTTCGCTTGTAGAAATTTCTTCTTTCACGACTGACTCTGCTTTTACCTCATCTGTCTCCTTTTTTTTCACTTCCACATTTTCTTCTACAAACTGTTCTTTTTTCTTAAATAGATCTTTCAACCCCATAGTAAAACCTCCGAATTATATTTTTTCTCTCTAGCACATTTATGTAAAAAGATTAAATATATTATACCCTACAATGACTATTTCCGCAAATCATTCCACGATGTTTTTCCCTATGATGTACCTTTCTATGTATTATAATAAGCAGTAAAATAAAATTGCTATTTCTAAGCAAATTATAAGGAAACGGAAACAGCCCCGTAGTCGGGGAACAACTACGGGACTGCCTATCAAGGAGTGAATATATGGTAAGGGGATAATTAACTAATTTGTTTATGTTTGTATTATAGCACGTCACCCACCTCTTGTCTCACTCCTAAGCGGATATTAAAAATAAATAATGTTTTAAATATACTTTTTCCAACATTTAAGTGAATTCATTTACAAAAGCACCAAAAGAGTTGTGCATTTTCAACAAAACACACAACTCTTCTTTCTCTAAATTGCTAATTAAGAAATACTATTTCTGATTATACACTTTTCCTCTTCCCAGAATATCATACAATCGCTTTTCCAATTTATCTGCACTAGTTCGAAAACTTACCAGCATCATAAGATATCCAATTATCATTAATAGTGCAGTAACTAAGCAAATACCTAGTGTCGTTTTGTCAAATTCAAGTATTAATGATACGATGCTTGTAAAAACAACGAAACAGATTAATATGCTCCAGATGGAAAAAATAATTTTACTTGCTTTTTGCAATCCCATCCTAATTTTTATCGTTGTCTTACCATGTCCTTGGTGATAAGTTCCCTTGGCAACTGCTTCAAAAGAATTTTTATTGTAAAATGGATCTTTTTTGTTTACGTAATCTTTTAGTACAAATCCATTTTCCTCCAATGTCCCATCTAATAGTTTCCCATCTTTTGTTGTCGGCATCTTTGCAATGAATGCGCCCTTTTTGCCACTACTTTGATACATGTTGCGCTCTAGTATAGAATGAATTCTCTCTGGGTCATAAGGGGTCAGTATCTCAAAATCGTATACAGGCAAAAATCTCATATGTTCTCCTATCTGTGAATGCTATGTAATGAGAATCAAAGAATGATTCTCAACGCGATTCACACTATTAAAAATTGCTTATATTACTAAACATAGGATATTGTATCATAGGATGAGAAATTTTGCATTGAGAAATTTTAATTTCTAATCCACCACACAAAAAAAATCAATTCCGAAGAATTGAGTTTTAAATAAGCGTGAGACGGGACTCGAACCCGCGACTTCCTCCTTGGCAAGGAGGTGCTCTACCAACTGAGCCACTCACGCATTTCTCTTGGTCACTGCTTTTCGCTAGCGACGTTCTATATCTTAACTCATTCTGAAACAAATGTCAATAGTTTTTTTCATTATTTTTTTCAAAATGCAAATTTTCTTATAAAAAACTCATTTTTCGTCATGTTTTCGCAAAACATAGTGTGCATCTTGCCACTGCTTTTTAGAGGCTTTTTGATTCATAGGAAACATAGCGAAGGAGAATTTCCTATGAATCAAAAAAGCCAAGCGCAATTTAGCACCTGACTTTATTTCAACTTTTCCGTATTAAAATCCGACTGCTGTTCTGTTACAATCACCGTAAACATATACAGATTGTTCTTTAACTGCTTATCTGCAATATTTTCACTCTTTACAACTTCTGTGTTGTACCACAATTCTTCACCCGCAATCAGCAAATGTGCTAACATCATACCAATATCAAATTCATGATAGGATTCTAATGTTGCAGACTTAAATCCAATGCGTTCTTTTCTACAAAACACATGTATGCGATTCCGTATCACAACAAATCTCCATGGTTGACTATTCATTCTCGATGGCGCTAAGATTGCAGCACTTATCATGTCACGAATATTTATATCTACCTGATCTTTAAACACACATAAATGCTCTAATGGCAATCGTTTCATTTTCTTATTGCTCACCGCATCTTCCGCAGCCTTTCCAAATGCTAATACTGCTAACACTCGTGTTCCAGATATTGCTTTTTCTTTGTGAAGTCCTGCAAAACTACTTGCTAAATCTTTCGTTTCCAAATATAAAGCTACCTGTTCAAGCACAAATCCTAAATTTAGAAATCTATCTTCTAACACTTCACTTGAAAGCACTAAATAATGAGGTGCTTTCACTAAAAAATGAAACTCTTTCATTCTTCCTTGATTGACATCGGACAAAATCTCGAATTTCACAGTCTTTTTTCCCGACACATCTGTTATATAATGTGTAAAATTAAGTATCTGATTAATACTCTTCTCACTTATCGCTTCTGTTCTAAAATTCTTAACAGACTTTCTAATAAAAATGGCATCGTATTGATTCATGCTATCCACCCTATTTTCTGAAACTCTTACTATCATATCTAGTGTATCACAAACTAGTGAATTTTAATGCACAATTTATTATTTTTTCACGATATTTTTTTGTCTATTTTTCATTTTCAGCCATACTCCTGCTATAGTTTAAAGGCGAAATACCATAGTATTTTTTAAATAATTTACTAAAATGATACACATCTTCATAGCCAACTTGATTAGCGATACTTTTTATACTGCCATACTCACCTTGCACCAAAAGTTCTCTTGCTTTGTTTAACCTTATTTTAATTAGATAGTTAATTGGTGATTCGCCTGTTTCTTCTTTAAATAGTTTTGATATGTATACTGGACTTAAGTATAAATTCTGAGCAATCTGATCCAATGATATCTTACACGCATAATTTTCATTTAAATAATTAACAATTTTCTTTACCACATAATTGCGATTGTAAGATTCAAAGCGACATACTTTTTGCTTTTCTTGAATTGGTTGCATCTCTCGAAGTATAATCAAAATTACCTGCATAAGCTGTGCTTTTAACATAAAGTATTTTCCCAAATTACTTCCGCTATATTCCGCTACCATTTCGTAACAATGTTTTGTAATCTCTTGACGATTCTCTGCAGACATTCGCAATATGTATTTCCCATTGTTTAAAACAATTGAATTTTCGGGCATACCGATAAAATGAAAATCTGTAAATCCTGTTACAAACTCTACAATAGGCTCTTTTTCATTCGCTTCTAAGCTTTGATGCATAACCCCTGGATTGCACATGATCACGTCGCCTGCTTCTACTTCATAATTTTCTCCTTCGATATGATATTTTCCCTTGCCTGATAAGATAAAAGTTAATTCGGTAAAGTCATGTTTGTGATAATATCCGTCATTAATTAGTTTACTTTTTGTGGCAAATAGTACGGTTGGATTAAAATCCGTTTCTGTTATATCGAATTTATTCAATTTATCACCTCTACTTTAGTGATTTTTTCTTTCCTTATTGTACCTTATTTTTTTTCTAAAGTCCATAAAGGGAAATGGAAAAAAGATGCCCCGAAGGACACCTTAACTATTTGGATACGTTTTTTTATTTTCAAACTGTCAAAGATGGGATTATATGAAATTGTTTTCCTAATCCGAGAATTCTATTGATTTCTCCTACATACTTTGTACCTGAACGCGAACCATGTAGAATTTTTCCCAAATACTGTTTTGAAGTTCCCACCATTTCTGCTAGTTCCTGCTGGGTCATATTCAATTCAATCAATCTACACTTTACCTCTTTCCCATAAGATGTTAGTGTACTTTCTCTGTCTATATTTTCACTTGCTAATAGTTCTCGCTCTATGTGATCTAGGTACATAGTTCCTACTCTTTCACCAAAAATGATTTTTCCTAAATACTGCTTGCTTGTGCCAACCTTTTCCGCTAATTCAACTTGTGTCATTCCGCTCCTTACCAATTGGCATTTTAAATTTTTTCCGTATGAAGTAAGTTCTCTAACTAACATTAACTCACACACCTTTCGACTTGTCACAAATACAAAGAATCCATTCGGCTTATCATTTACTGTGAAGAAACTGTTCTAAGCAATCAAGGTATACTTGTGTTACAACATGTTCTTCCCTATTCTTCATTACTAATTTTCTTTCCTTCTTCTCGAAAAACAGAATTTCTTTTGCGTTAATAATCGTTTTCTGATTAATTTGGATAAAGTAATCTGGAAGTTTTTCCTTCATTTTTTTTAAGGAATAGGCGGCAAGGTAGCTCCCATGATGCCCTGTTATTTCAACTTTTCCTCCCATTTTCTGTAGTGAAATGACTGATTTATATTCAAGGGATACCTTTGTCCTGCCTATCATAAAATTCAGATTCCTGCTTTGAATCTGCCGTTGACATAGTAGCTGACCAATTGCCCTATGGAATATGGTTCGGAATGTTTCAAAATCAACAGGAACTTGAATTACTCCAACAAGTGAAAGCATTGGATCCAATACTACATTCTCATCAGATACTAGAATAACCGGCAATGTGCGATTTTGTTTCAGTAGTTCCTTACAAAGAGAACTCCCTTTCTCGTCAAACTCTGCATTGATAATGACAAGATTCATATAATTGCACATCTTTATGAGGGTTTGGGGATTGAGAGGCATTCTGGTATATTGATGTATTTTTATAAGAAATCCCAGTTCTCTGCTTAATGAAACGACATACTCTGAGAGTGTATCTTGAATAAAGACATCATTTTCATAAATCGCAGTATGAAGAACAAAACTTTCATAATCCATATGTATGCTCCTTTGTCCTGTTTTGCTCTTGGGGGAGCGGCATATCCATTTACAGCTTACTCCCTCTTCCTGCTTGTGGATATGCCACATTGATTGACAGACCATTCTTAATGAGACAATGCTCATTAGAAAAGTACATTTTTGTAGGCTTTGATGTCGGCTAAGATGTCAACTTAGGATGTCCGTAATCAAGTCAACTTACGATGCCAGTTTACGCATTGCACTTTGTAGATAATTCTGCTCCCAAGAGTCTATGTACTTATGCGTTAAGCCTTTCCACCATGAATTACAACAAAAAGTCCCATGCTACAAAACTGCGTGTAGAATGAGACTTTTAATTTGCAGGTAGTGGATACCTTTCATGATACAAATCTGGTTTACTTTGCTCTCACAATGTTGTCTCTGTTATCTACAATGATATTTTACTGTAGAGGTTCCGAGACTTCAAATGGTATCACATTTCATTGGAAAATATATCATATCTGTATTCTAAAACAATAAAAAATTCGTGTTTTTTTTCATTTTAATGTGCTTTTTTTACATATCTGTTTTTGTCTGTTTTTTAAATTAATCTTCTTTCTATGTATTCTTCATATGCTTTTCTTACTTTTTCTCGATTTCGTACCGAAACATTATATTTGTCTCCGCCCCGCATGACGACGATATCTCCCTCAATATTGAATATATAAGATAAATTCACAAGTACAGAACTATTCAATTTAACAAAATTATTGGACAGACGCCTCTCTGTATCTTTAATAGTGTCATATGCCTGAAGCTTATTTTCTGTTGTATGGATTTCAACTTCATGGGTATTTGGCAGTTTTTCTACACTGATAATACTTTTCTCTTTTAAAAGATACTTTCCTTTCTGGAATGTTGCAATGTTATTATTGGAATTTTTTATGCGGGAACCATTTACCTGTGTAATTGCCTTTGCTAGTGCATCTTTAAACTCAGACGGCTTCAATGGTTTATCTAAAAATCCGCTTAAATGAATCTTTGTTGCCTCATATGCCAATTCAATGTGAGAGGTAATGAAAATGAATACAGCACTTGAATTCATCTCCAATATTTTCTTAGCTAACTGAATTCCATTTATCGTGCTTTCTCCTAAATCAATATCCAATATTGCCAGCTCTATACTTGCTAAATTTTTTTCATCCTGTTCTTTATAGTTATGGCTGTATGTAATCTGTGCCTTTATGTTCTTTTCTTCCAAAATTTTCTCTAACACAACTTTGTTAATCCCTAAACTAATGTCTTCATCTTCGCACACATAAATCTTTAATGGTTTCATGATGCCTCCCCATGCTCTGCATTTTAATTCTATATAAGAGGGAGTAAAAAACACCCCCTCTTCCCTAATCAAATTTTCTTTCTCGTTTCTTTTAGTCGTTCTTTTAATTGTTCGGTTACTTTTGGTTGAAAATAAAAAAGGTTACACGTCCAACCATTTACACTTTTATCTGCGTAATCTCTTGCAACTTTTGCAACTAGCTGTTCCAGTTTTTTCATTTTATCACCTCCTAGTAATTCTTCTCTTTTGTTCTCTATAAAGTAATGCGAATAGATACGGTAACATGACTAATTCCTGCTCTTTCCGTTTCCACACATTGTCTTGTCAAAATCCCATAATATTTCCTTACAAGTTTATCTACAATCCTAACTCCAAATCCATGTGCCTTTTTATCACGTTTTGAGGTTTTTGTAAAATCAACATTTCCCATACACTCGTTACTGCACCTGATTTCATATCCCTCTTCATTCGGTAATACCTGTAAGGATACATGGGCTATATCACGAGGTACTTGTGCTGCAGCCTCTAGCCCATTTTTAACAAGATTCTGCAGAATAGAACAGATATCTTTATCCTCCATTCCAAATTCCTGCACTGGAATCCGGACAGAGAATGGAACCTTCATTTCTTGGGCAGTCTGAATCAATCCACCCATTAAAATTCGGATTGCCATATTGGAGTGATTGAATAATAATTCTGCTTTCTCCACATCTACAAAAGCTTTCTCCATATATGCCCCAAACGTGTCATATTGCTGATTACAAAACAGATTTTTCAGTACAAACATATTGACTTCATAATTATACTTAAAGCGGTCAATATCCTGTGCCAACTCATTTCGCTCCATACTTTTTCTTATATCGTGTTGTAAATCAGATATATCGTTATCTTTCTCTTTCAATGTAATTAGGGAACTAAAAACATTCCATAAAAACAATAACCACAATGTATCTGTCACAAAAGACACATTGGATTGTTTCCTATGTAAAAACGTTTTTGACATCAAGAAAAACAGCATAGCAATAACCATTACAGCCAAAAATACTCTTTCCTTATAACAGTAAAAAAAATGTTTTATCTTTGCACTTCCAAAGAAACAATAACATGCTATTACCTTTAAGAAAGTAATCATAACACCACATATATTGTTTGCTATTCTATTCTGAACTATATTATCCAAATCGGTATGTGCTAGAGCAACATAACATTTCAATACAATCAACTCTGTTACAATCAGTATACAATAAAAAACAAAAATACTTATTATTTTTTCACGCAAATGCCCTTTAAATAGAAATACGGTTGCAAAAATCAAATATAATTCGATGACAACTATTGTAATTACCTGTAAAAGCGGATTCCCTGTATGATTTGAAGTCAACTGTTTGACTATAAGTAACACACCATAAACTAAAAATGACCAAATACATCGTTTCTTGCTTTTTAAAACATACAATGCAGACATGGACTTAAACCACAAAAACGGATCAATCCAACCAGTTAAAACAATTTCTAATATAAAAGCCATTCTGTTCTCTCCTCATTATGTAATTAATTTGATTATAACATTATCTTTTTTTAGAAACAATAACAGAATTTTGTTTATAAACGGTCTTACTTATAAGGAATCTGAAGTATCACCTCTTCTTCAAAAATGTTTTTCCATTGGGATTTTCCTTTCTTCTTTTCCACTGTTCCACCGTACTTTTTTATAATCCTGTCTATCAATTCCATACCAAATGCAACACTTTCTAAATCCTTTCTTTCATCCTGTTGCCTGTTTTCCTCTCTGGTACATGTTCTTCTACATCGAATCATATATCCTGTATCATTATGTAATGCCTCTAACTGAACATATGCTTTTTTTACAGGAACTTCCGATGCTAAATTCAATCCATTCAAACCTATGTTGTAAAACACAGTGCAAATATCTTCATCTGTCATTCCAAATTCATTTACTTCAATCTGAACAGAAAAGGGCACTCCTGCACGTTCTGCCATCTGAATTAATTTACTAACTATAATCCTCACTGGAAAATTGGGATGTTCAAACAGCAGTTTTACTTTTTCTACATCAGCAAACACCGTATCCATATAATGCTCTAATTTCTCATAGTCCTTATAGTACCAGAAATTCTTTAAAAGAAAAACATTCGTTGAAAAATCATGACGAAATTGATCGATATCACTTACCTGCCTTGTTGTACCAAAACTACTCTTCGCTTTCTGTTCCAGCTCTCCAATATGCTTATTTTTTCCCTTTAAAGCAAGCACTAAACTTAATATATACCAACATAGAAAAAAGATTTCTAATAATGTAGTTATGGTGAAGCCTTCTTTATTTATAGCTTTTTCTATGTATACATTGCATAGTATTATGAACCCAACTAGAATCAAGGATAATCTCTCCATATTTTGATAGAGAGACTTCGTAGTTTTATTTTCTTTAAAAACATAATAACATAAAATACCTTGCAGTATCTTTACCATGCCACAGATAACATCTGGTATTTTATCACCCCTATCAAAATTCTCTGGATACAGACTTATATATATCCCCATTGCACTCAATTCCGTAACAATCAGTATACAGTAAAACATAAATATATGTATTATCTTTTCATAAAAAGTACCTTCAAATAGATACCATGTTGCCCAAATTACATATAGTATTATAAGAAACATTGCACACTCTCGAACTATATTGCCTCCATTGCACCTTTCCACAATGCCTTTTCCCAAAACTAAGCAATAATCAATTAGAAAAATGAATATACATTGTGTTCTGTTCTTCCGAACGCCTAACGTTGACATAGATTTTATCCATAATACTGGATCGATTAAACCAGTTAAAAGCATTTTCAATATGGAATTCATGATATCCTCTCCCATTTTCACTAAGTATTTTCATAAACAAAAATTGCTCTTCTTATTTGTTTATCATGTATTTCTTTCTCCGTCAAGTGGAGAAAATGAGGGCAGATGGTGTAATAGGAAACCGCATTTTTTCACTTTTGATGGCTTTTTTGTCATTTTAGACACGAAATCATGTTATTGAGAGATATCTCATTTCATTTTGAACGGATTTTTGACATTTTCGTTTTGTGTATTTTTTTGACTAAAAAGGACACCTTGATTCATAATAAAGAGTAATCTTGAGCATTTTTATCTAGTCATGAATGATTCAAGTCAAACTATATTTTCACACAAAAAAACTAGCTGACATGTTTTGATACCAGCTAGTTTTTATAGTACTAAATGTTAAAAAAATAAAATTTTTACTTTAACTATATTTACTTTGTGTATTTTGAAAAAATATTGAGTAATTTGCCGCAATCATTAAATTGACCAATGAGATGTGCTTGATAATAATCCTGCATCATCTGTTTACACATACTTGACCAGTCTAGATTTTCCGTAAAAAAATCATCATTTTGAGAGGAACTTTGAATATACCCATTCATTCTCGCATTTAAATTAAAACTTCTTAATTTTTGAAAACTTCCAAACTTGCTATTGGATTGTCCCCCTATACTATCTTCATACGTACATAATGCAAACATCTCTAACTCTGTTGCATGTTGAGGATCAACTTTATTTATTTCAACTTTATAAGAAGATGTCTTACCGTTGCAATTAGATGTGATAAGAAGCACTGGGTTATCATATGTTGATGATTCATCGTATTGAGCTTTTACTCCATGATAGCTATTAGCATGATTACTATTATCATTATCATCTTTAATCATACATAAGCCAAGAATTTCTTCTGTTTTTGGTGATGATTCATCGAAAGCACTAACTGTACTTTGAAATGTATCACTCTTATTTGATTGCTTAGCGTATATTTGTTTTTCATATGTATTTGAATTATAACTTTCTACACCTAAATAGGACATAATGCCTCCTTATTATTGTAATTAATGTTAATATACCTCATTTTGGTAGCATATGCAATATTGTGAGGGAGATGGAAGAAAACTTATATTCCTAACAAAGTGCTCTACTATTTTATTCCTCCGATATTTCATCATTATTCTTGGAATAGTACGGGGTATCGTATACTTTGTAATAAAAGTATGTATCTGTTTTATCAATATTTTCCCAGTAGTCAGACTTAATTGTAAGGACAGCATACCCATTTTCCATTGTAATCGTCCCCTTCATGATCTCCTTTGATTCCTCATCCTCGAAAGTAAATTCAATTGCATTATCTACAAATTTCCCTACACATGGATCAATACTGTATACTTTCCAAATCTCAAAATCTACCAGAAAAGTACCATCTTCTTTTCTTTCAATTTCTAGATTTGGCCAGTTTATTGTATCTTCAAAATATTCCCCTACAAAATCCTCTTCCTTTATGATTGGACTTGGACTCGGATTGTTCTTAATCCATTCATTATATTGTAGGTAAGGAATATCGGATAGCTTATGATAAACAAAAGTATCTCCTGCATGAACAACATCCCAACAGTCTTGTAAAAATGTTACGGTTGCAATACCATCTTCCTCAGTAACTGTTCCATCCATGGACTCCCCTTTTCCCCATGCAGAAAATTCAATTTTCCCATCTACCACTTCACTTAGACAACATGGTACACGGTACTTTCCTAAAACCTCCATTTCCACCCAATAGCCATCCTCATCCTTTTGAATTTGAAGACCAAGACCTGGTTGATTTGTTTCCGAATCCATGTATTCCCCTATAAAATGATCCGTTTCTATAGTTGGACTTGGACTTAAGATAGGTTCAGGTTCCAATGTTGGCTCTATTATAGGGCTTTCTGTTACAATGCTATCTGTAGCCGATTCCTTAATTCCACATGATGTTAATAGAAAACAGATAGCCCCCATAAGATATAATAGGTATATTCGTTTCATTTTATTCCTCCGATATTTCATCATTATTCTTGGAATAGTATGGGGTATCGTATACTTTGTAATAAAAATATGTATCTGTTTTATCAATATTTTTCCAGTAGTCAGACTTAATCGTAAGGACAGCATACCCATTTTCCATTGTAATCGTCCCCTTCATGAGCTCTTTTGATTCCTCATCCTCGAAAGTAAATTCAATTGCATCATCTACAAATTCCCCTACACATGGATCAATACTGTATACTTTCCAAATCTCAAAATCTACCAGAAAGGTACCATCTTCTTTTCTTTCAATTTCTAGATTTGGCCAATTTATTGTTTCCTCAAAATATTCCCCTACAAAATCCTCTTCCTTTATGATTGGACTTGGACTCGGATTGTTCTTAATCCATTCATTATATTGTAGGTAAGGAATATCGGATAGCTTATGATAAACAAAAGTATCTCCTGCATGAACAACATCCCAACAGTCTTGTAAAAATGTTACGGTTGCAATACCATCTTCCTCAGTAACTGTTCCATCCATGGACTCCCCTTTTCCCCATGCAGAAAATTCAATTTTCCCATCTACCACTTCACTTAGACAACATGGTACACGGTACTTTCCTAAAACCTCCATTTCCACCCAATAGCCATCCTCATCCTTTTGAATTTGAAGACCAAGACCTGGTTGATTTGTTTCCGAATCCATGTATTCCCCTATAAAATGATCCGTTTCTATAGTTGGACTTGGACTTAAGATAGGTTCAGGTTCCAATGTTGGCTCTATTATAGGGCTTTCTGTTACAATGCTATCTGTAGCCGATTCCTTAATTCCACATGATGTTAATAGAAAACAGATAGCGCCTAGAAGACATAATAGGTATATTCGTTTCATTTTATTCCTCCTTGTATTACTTCTTTTTCATCACGGCATAGATTTTCTCTGCGTCGTTTCCTCGTATAATTGCTTGACTATCTTTATCTTTTGGATTCTCATACTCTTTGCAGAACTTTTCCCCAGCACTATAAGCTGTTTTCTTCCCTTCTTTCCATGATTCATAGATAGTTCGATAGTTTTCACTCTTAAGTTCTTTTAGTGCAAAACTGATTTCTATCTCTAAACACTGCTCCTTGGTAGGATGGTTCTCTTTTGTTCTGTTATAAAATGCCTGGTATTCATCAAGTAAAGCACTTGTACGAGCACCTGTAAACTGAAACATCCCAAGTCCAAACTGGTCTATTACCTCTGTTTTTTTCCCATTGACATTTTCAATATGTACTTTTTTGGATGCCTCTTTCTGAAGCTTAACAGTTTCCTTAATACCAACTTCACTAATGTTTTTTCCAGAGTATTTCTCTGCATAACCAAAGTCCTTATCCATATTTTCCAGATACTTAGGTTTCTCCTCAGGATGAGTACTATAATTGGAACTCTCAAATTTCCCTGGCTCTCCTTCATGCTTAATGTTCGCAAGTACCCCTGCTACAAATTTTGCATCATATCCATCATTCAACATTTTCTCTCCTGCATATAGCATCGCCTTTTTTTGATCGGAAGTCAGTTTCAAAGTTTTATCCTTGTCCAGATTGGACAGCATCTTATTAATGGAAGAATTTTTTCCATTATATTTTGGCTTAGTGGAATTCTTTACTTTATTATAGACATCACTTGGCATTCCTGAGATATAGTCTTTGGAAGACTGCTTTTGTTTTTGGAAGACGTCACTTGGCATTCCTGGAACATAGCCTTTACTTAATTGATTTCCTAAAGAAGAGGTATCTTTACCAATCGTTGATTTAAGTGCCTGACTTGTATAGATGGCAGGTGCATCTACTATGTATTTCGTAACCGAACCGATTATACTACTCGAATTGGAAGAAGTCAAATTGGAATTCCCCTTAGATGAGCTATTAATGATGCTTTTGGCAGAACTGGTTATCTTGCTGGCGATAGTTGATGCAATGGAAGTTTTAGTATTGGTTTTGGTTTTTGCATCAACTAAACCTTTATTGCTGCTAGCCTGAATACCTGTCTTAGTTTTACTACTGCTTTTTGCTGTGCTTGTCGTTTTTTTGCTACTAGTTGCTTTACTGCTGCTTTTTGCTGTGCTTGTCGTTTTGTTGCTAGTTGCTTTACTGCTGCTTTTTGCTGTGCTTGTCGTTTTTTTACTACTAGTTGCTTTACTGCTACTTTTCGCTGTGCTTGTCGTTTTACTACTAGTTGCTTTACTGCTGCTTTTCGCTGTGCTTGTCGTTTTTTTGCTACTAACTGCTTTACTGCTGCTTTTCGCTGTGCTTGTCGTTTTGCTGTTACTAGTCTTTCTTGCAGAATTTACAGATGCGGTACGAACCGTATTATTTACTTTCACAATCATTCCCTCTTTCTATGACATTCCTATAACCGAACTTTTTTATCGCCTGTTCAACATTACATTCTTCTCTCCATAAAAATGGTATATTCTTATTGGATTTATTGAACATACTTTCTATCTGTTTCTACATGGATATTCCTCCTAATTTCATTTTGTTCTATATTTTACCATATAGTAACTATATAATCTATACGAAAATGTTTTAAATCTCACTTTGCTTTTATACGCTTATTTTAATAGTGACGGTTTCAATCTAGTTTTCGCTTATATGTCAAAGAGAGCAAATGCTTTCACATCTGCTCTCTTTGCATTTGTAATCCAAAAATCCATATGGGAATTTCACTTACAAACTATCTTATGATTTGTTGTAGGTATGGACTTTCACCTTACAATTCACTATTCAAATTTTCTATTCAATATTTGCATACATAAAATACTTCATACCAAATAAAGTTACGATTACATTACTTACATTGCTCTTCAACATGTATACATCGTTGTAGTAGTAAAGTGGACACACTGCCCAAGAAGCCATCAAAATATCTTCTGCTTTGTGTAGTAATTGTGCACGTTCTGCGAAATCTGCACATGTTCTTGCATCCTCGATTAACTTATTGTACTCTGTCCAGTCTGGTGCAGAAGATACTTTCTTTTCTTTTCCTAATTGTGCATTGTTATTACCAGATTCTGTAGTCCACATTTCAAGCATGTTGATTGGATCGTTGAAATCTGCTACCCATCCGTCACGAGCTACTGTGAAAGCACCTGCTTTACGTGTTGATGTAAATGTACTCCATTCTTCTGTTTGAATTGTACATTCAATACCAATGGAAGCCCAGTCTTGCTGAATAGATTCCGCTACTGCTTGGTGACCTGTATTTTCGTTGATTAAGTATACAAAGGAAATTGGTGTTTCGGAGCTTAACATACCATTGTCATCGAATTTGTATCCAATGCTGGATAATAATTCAATTGCTTGTTCTTTTGCTGCTAATGCATCATATTCTGCACTGTAGTAACCGAAAGAGGACATATCTGGGTATGTGTATTCTTCTGATTTGAAGATACCGCCGTTACCATCTGCCATTCCTTCTGGAACGAAGCTTGTTGCAAGTTTTTGACCTGTTTGAGCGACATTTGCAATGATATAGTCGCGGTCGATTAGTAAACTTAATGCTTTACGCATGGTTGCAGCTTCTTCTACTGTTTTGCCATCAAATATCTCTGCATTTACGTTAAATGTAACGAAGTATGTTCCTAATTGGTCTGCTACATAGAAATCTTCATTATCTAACAAATTGGCTGTTTCGTCTGTTGGTACTGATTCAATAAAATCTAAGTTACCAGCATTGTATGCGGCAAATATTGCTGTATCGTCCGCAGATAACATGAATTCTAATTTATCTACGGTTACATTTTCAGCATCATAGAAATATGGATTTTTTACATATACCATATTTTCGTTGTGTGACCAAGACTCTAAGGTGTATGCACCGTTGGAGATAAATCCTGCTTCCGATGCCCATGCACCAGGATTTTTCCCATCTGGATTCGCTGCTTCTACAGATGCTTGATGTACTGGTAAAAATGTTGGAAATGCTACTAAATCTAAGAAGTATGGGCATGGCGCTGCTAATACTGCTGTTAATGTATTGCCATCTGCTGTAACTTGAATGCTTCCGTCATCATTTTTAGCGAATACATCAAATAAATAACTATAATCTGCACCTGTATTTGGATCTGCTGCACGTTTCCATGAGTATTCGAAATCTGCTGCTGTTAATTCGGAACCGTCGCTCCATTTTAAATCATTTTTTAAAGTAAATGTGTAAGTTAATTGATCTTCACTTACTTCGTAAGTATCACATAATGCTGGAACTGCATTGTTATCCGCATCTGTAACGAAAAGACCTACGAAAGAGTTCACTGATAAACATCCACCGTCTACGGAGGAGCTTAATGCTGGGTCTAAGTATTGTGGTTCTGATGCTAAGTTAATACGTAATGTACTTTTGTCTGATGTGGAATCTGCTGATGCCTCTGCTGAGGAAGCTGGCTGATTATTGCCACTATTGCTATTATTGTTACTGCCACAGCCTGTAAGCATAGATGCAAAAAGGCATGTTGCTAGTGTAAGTGATAAAAGTTTTTTTCTCATCTTTCTATCTCTCCTTCTTATTCATTTTCTATACAAGTATGTAGGGCAGGCAGAGAACCTACCCATATACGAAGTATCATCGTTAGTTTACTTTCATTTATATGTCTTTGTGACATGCTACAAAATGTCCATTCCCACGATCTTTTAAAGTTGGACATGCATTTTTACACTCGTCTGTTGCGTATCGACATCGTGTTCGGAACGCACAACCACTTGGCATGTTCATTGGACTTGGCACATCGCCTTCTAATACGATACGTTTGCGTTCCTTTGCCATCTTTGGATCTGGCATTGGAATGGCACTAAGCAGGGATTGTGTATATGGATGCAATGGCTTATCATATAATTCATTTGCATCCGCAATCTCAACAATTTTACCTAAGTACATAACTGCAATTCGGTCTGAAATATGTTTTACAATTAATAAATCATGAGCAATAAATAAGTATGCAACACCTAATTTTTCTTGTAAATCTTCAAACATATTGATTACCTGTGCTTGAATGGATACATCCAGCGCAGATACTGGTTCATCACAAACGATAAACTTTGGATCTACTGCAAGAGCACGAGCGATTCCAATACGCTGTCTTTGTCCACCTGAGAATTCATGAGCGTATCTTCTTGCATGTTCTGCATTCAATCCAACTAATTGCATTAAGTCTAAGATTTTATCACGACGTTCCTTTTTGTTGGCATACAAATGATGTACGTCTAAAGGTTCTCCGATAATGTCTTCTACAGTCATACGAGGGTTTAGAGAAGAATATGGATCTTGGAATACCATTTGCATTTCTTTTCTTAAACTTCTCATATTTTTGTCAGTTACTAACTTATCATTAAAATACACTTCTCCAGAAGTTGGTTTATATAGCCTTAACAAAGTACGTCCAACAGTTGTTTTTCCGCATCCAGATTCCCCAACTAATCCTAATGTTTCTCCTGGCTTGATGGCAAAAGAAACATCATCAACTGCTTTTAAGTACGTTTGCTTTCCAAATCCTGAGTTTATAGGAAAGTACTGCTTTAAATGATTGACTTTTACTAAATATTTTTCATTGTCTTTACTCATGTGAAGTACCTCCCTTGCCTGCTTTCATTTCCGCTTCCATCTTTGCTTTTACATTTAACCAACAACTTGCTAATTGGGAATTGCTAATTCGCATTTCCTCTGGTTGTTGTTCTAAGCAAATTTTCATTGCTTGACTACAACGAGTGCTAAATGCACAACCTTTTGGCATATTTAATAAGTTAATTGGTGTTCCACCAATTGGTACTAGGCGGTCATCTGTACTATCTGGTGTTGGAATGGATTTTAAAAGTCCTTTTGTGTATTCGTGACAGGAATGATAGAAAATGTCTTCTGCTGTTCCACGTTCACAGACACGTCCACCGTACATAACGATGATTTCATCACACATATCTGCGATAACACCAAGATCATGTGTTACGATAATAATCGCCATACCAAGTTTCTTTTGAAGATCTTGCATTAATTCTAATATCTGCGCTTGAATCGTAACGTCTAAGGCCGTTGTTGGTTCATCTGCAATTAGAATATCTGGTTCACAAGCAAGTGCCATGGCAATCATAACACGTTGTCTCATACCACCAGATAATTCGTATGGATATTGTTTCAGACGCTTTTCTGGTTCATTTACACCTACAAGCGTAAGCATTTCTACGGCACGTTCTTTCGCTTGTTGCTTATTTCGGTCTGTGTGAAGCAGAATAGCTTCCATTAACTGATTTCCTATTGTAAATACAGGATTTAAACTTGTCATTGGGTCTTGAAAGATAATGGAACATTTCTTCCCACGGAAATTTTCGATTTGCTTTCTATCCCATTTTGTAATATCTTCACCATTATATAGAATCTCTCCACTTTTTATCGAACCGTTCGCATCTAAAATCTGCATAATGGAATATGCTGTTACACTTTTACCAGAACCACTTTCTCCAACAATTCCTAGTGTCTTGGAAGGTTCTAATGAAAAGGACACACCATTTACAGACATTACTTCTCCTCTTTCTGTCTGGAATGATGTATGGAGGTCTTTTACTTCAAGTATATATTTACTCATCTTCTTCTCCTATCTGTTCAAATGAACTCTTAACTAACTTCTATTTCTTTAACTTTGGATCGAATGCATCACGAAGTCCATCCCCTAATAAGTTGAATGCAAGAACAATTAAACATATTGTTACGGCAGGGAACAACAATTTAGATGGATAACTTTGAAGACCACTTCTTGCTGCATTTGCTAAAGAACCAAGAGAAGGCATAGGCGCCTGTACTCCAAGGCCGATGAAGCTTAAGTAACTCTCTGTAAAAATGGCGGAAGGAATCTGTAATGCTGTGGATACGATAATGACAGACAAACAGTTTGGAAGGATATGTTTTCTTAATATTCTTCCTGGTTTTGCTCCAATTGCGCGGGATGCTAATACATATTCATTGTGTTTAATGGATAATACCTGACCACGAATTAATCTTGCCATACCTACCCAGTATAATAATCCAAATACGATAAACAACGAAATCATGTTACTACCAATCTTCGCAAAAACTGTACCTGCGATTTTTGCAGATAATAATTCTCGTAATACGACACTTAATAAAATAATCATTAGTAAGTCTGGCAAAGAATATATGATATCCACAATACGCATCATAATTAGGTCGACTTTTCCACCAGCATAACCAGCAATTGCACCATAGCAAAGCCCGATAATAAGTACAATGATACTGGCGAATAACCCTACACATAAGGATACTCTTGTACCATACACAACACGAATAAAGTAATCTCGGCACATTTCATCTGTTCCAAAAATATGTGGAAATACTTTTCCGCCTTGTTCCATATATGCTAATTCATTTTTTGAGTATTCAAATGGTGCTAGATTCTTGGCTGTCTTATCACGTACTCCATTTACTGTAATAATCTCTGCATAGTCATAAGGTACTACAGCAGGTGCAAATACAATAATCGCAATAATCAAAGCAAGCACGATAATACTTCCCATTGCAAATGGATTTTTTCGTAATCTTCTCATCCCATCACGGAAGAATGTAGAAGATTCACTCATAACATCTTGCTGTTTCTTTTCTTCATCAGTAGCAAGTTCGAATTTCTTTAAATCAATCTGCGAACTTAACAGTTGTTTCTTAGGCATTTCACGTTCTTGACTCATGCTCATTCCTCCTAATCCAATTTAATTCTAGGATCAATCACTTTGTATGCAATATCTGTTAATAGATTTGCAATTACCATAATGACTGAAAGAAAAATTGTAGTTGCCATAATTAATGGATAATCTCGGTTGGTAATGGCGGAGATGAATTTTGCTCCTAAACCACCAATCGTGAAGATATTTTCCACTACTAAGGAACCAGTTAGAATGAATGCAATCATCGGTCCAACATAAGTTACAACTGGGATTAATGCATTACGCAATCCATGTTTAAAAATGATTTTCCACTTTGCAACACCTTTTGCACGTGCGGTACGAATATAATCTTGCCCGAGTACATCTAACATACTTGATTTTGTTAATCTTGTTATGTATGCCATAGGATAAAGTGCTAACGCAATTACAGGCAATGTATAATTCTGGTTATTGGTGCTCCATACAGGAATCCAGCCAAGTTGGATACAGAATACATACAATAATATGGTTGCTAATACGAAACTTGGCATGGACGTTGCAACTGTCGATAAGAATACAATCAAACGGTCTGGCCATTTATTTCGTGTAAGTGCTGCGATACTTCCTAAAACAATTCCAATGATAATTGCTATCATGGCTGCAATTAGACCAATTCTAGCACTAATCTTGAAACTCTCTGTCAATGTGGTAGAAATACTTCTACCTGTCTGAATACTAACGCCCCAATCGCCTCTTAGCAAATTTTTAACGTAGATCGTATATTGCTCTAAAACTGGCTTGTCTAAGTTGTACCTTGCTTCTAATACTGCCTTTACCTCTGGGCTTGTCGCCTTTTCAGAGTCAAAAGGTCCTCCAGGTATCGCATTCATGGCAAAGAAAGTGATCATACTAATTAATACCACTGTGATAATTGCGAGACCTGTTCTCTTTAAAAGATAGTTTCTCAATAATACCCTCTCCTTACATTTTTGATATATTTCTTCTAAATCTCGATTTTTCTAAATAAATTAGGGCTTATTGAAAAACAATAATTGCATATTATTTCCACTTGCAAAAAAAATGGTGTACATAACATATAGTTATGCACACCATTGTGCCCGCTCTAGTTTTTTATCTGTTTAGAAATTTAAATATCAATTTAGATTATAAAACATAGAAAACTTATAGTCAATATGGTTTTTATAAATTTCTTTGAGTTAAACGGTTGCCAAAGCTGTATTTTTACTTATTCTATAAAATTTTGAATATAGTTTTCCAATAATTTCCTCTTACCAACAAAAGCATTATAATAAACTTATGCTTATCATAATGCTTTTTCTTTCACTATATCTTAATAATTCACTTTTTTTATGATTTCTACACGATCAGCAGCAGACTTATGAACGTTGAAAAATTCAATTCATTTCAAGCAGATTACTTCTAAATCATCTGGCACAATTACATTCCCTTTATAATGCTCCTTTGCTTCTTTCACATAACTTACTTTTCTTTTTTCTAAATTTTTATCTTCTGTATGATAAAGAAGTAAATTCTTAACATTCAATCCTGCTGCCAGTTTTCCTGCATCAAACGCTGTACTATGGTGTTTTTCATATGGTTGAAAAATTTCTCTTTCTTCATAAAGACAATATGCTTCACTCATCAACCAATCTGCATCTTTTGCATATCGTTCCGATGTTTCTCGATACGGTTCATCTCCTAGGCAAACTAATCGCACTCCATCTTCCCATAGAAGTTGGAAACCAAATTGTTTTGTCTTATTGGAACCTATGTTGAAAAATGTGATTTCTTTATTTCCCAACATCACTTTTTCTCCATCTTCGACCACACAAATATGAATTCTATCATCGATAAAACATTTATGTTTCTGTATCAACGTCATTTCACAAAATGTTCGAAGTATGTGTGCTGCTTCATCATGACAGTATAAATAAAATTCTCCGTCATACTTCTGATTTTGCATCATAGTAGCAATCTTTCTCACTACCCATACAGCCCCTAGTAGATGGTCCGTGTGGGCATGAGTTAAAAACATCTCGTGTATATTTGCAAATGAAATATTTGCTCGCTCCATCTGCGTTAGGATTCCATTTCCGCCGCCTGCATCGACTAAGAAATGTTGCTCACTTGTGCTATTACTATTTTCATTCTTATGATCTTTATGTTCAAAATGCTCTGAAATCGTAAAACATGTATTATAACATTTTGTCACCATTGCATGTCCTGTTCCGAGCATTGTAATTTTACGAGTCATATTGATTCCATCCTTTGTTTAATAATTTATTTATCATATTCTCCATACTCACAACCAGCATGATAAAAATTCATATCATCAATTAATTTAAGTCTACCTCTATGTTTTTGATAGAGTTTGATTCTTCCATATGCTGTTCCACCATTCCACAATTTATTATGACGTTTGTAGCCATCTGGTGCTTCGTAGTTAATATGAAGCATCTCGTCTTTCTTACAATGACATTCTAAATTCATAACAGAATGATAGTTCTCTGCATGGATTCTCCATATGATGTGTGTCTCTGTTTCTTTACAATCAAACTTAATACTACTGAATAACCATGGTTTTGAAAAATTGTATTCGTAGTCTTTTCCTTCATAATAAAAACTACCTAGTAATTTTCTATTCAGTGCAAAACCAAATACTTTTGGTCTTCCACCACCAAGATCAAATACAGAGTTGTTTAGCTTTTTTCCTGTGATTCGACTTACGATGTGATTGCTAGATAGCCATACCCAAGGGCTTGTAAAATCACTTCCCCAGTTTTTGTCTGCATATCCGTAGCATGTATCTGGTGTTACATCGTAGATTTCACCATCTAATGTAACTGTTCCATTATATTTTGTTTTCATTCCCTCGGCGTGCCAAAACATCTCAAATGAATTTAGAGTTCGGAATAGTTTGGAGGCACCGTAGCCAACATGGAAGGCAACTTGTTTGTTGATGGATAAGTCCCAGCTCATACTTCCTGAGTCGGAGAGGTATTCTGGATGAGCGATGGCGTCTTCTTCGCTGATATCAACATGTCCTTTCATGTAGTTTTCTGTTAGTTCGCAGTCTGCAACTTTTACGTCTAGGTATTTGCAGTTTAATGTTGCCTGAGATACAGGGTAAAAATTGTGAAGCTGTCTTGGATTCTCTCCCCATGTTCCGCAATTTATCATGACGTAGGACGGACGAATTACTTCGGTGCGATTCGTTTTCTGTCCATGGATAACTTTATCACTGGATAGCTCTGGGTTGATGATGAAATATTCAATAAAAAAGGCTTTTTCTTTACCTGTAGTTCTGTTCACGCCTGTAAAGGAATGCCACCACCAGTCGTAGCCTTTGGTGGCAAGAGAACCTTGGAGCATGTAGGCATTTCGGGATTTGTTGGATTTGTTCATGTTTGTATCACCTCTGGGCTTATTTTAACATATGGTTCGTATGGACGGGAACCAGGACTTTTTCGTCAGGTTCTGTTGTAATCGGTTCCCTTAAAATCTCTGTTTCATTAAAAAAGTCAAAAAGAGTCATCTGGTTTTCATCTGTCTTTTCAGAGGAAACACCAAACTTCTCTTTTTGACGTAGTTTAAGCTGTTCTATTTCTCATTTCCATTTTTCCCCCTGTACATAAGGTCAGGTTACCTTATCTTACCAAACTGTTATATTATACTATAATGGTTGGAAGAATGCTAGAAAATAGACTTCACTTGCTCATATATATCCTTTTTCATTTTAACTAACGGCTCATCAAGATAGTCCTTATTCAAAAAATCAAACATACAACGCTCTAACTCTTCATAATTAGAAAATAAATTTGCGAAGTCCTTACTAAAAATCTGATTAAATTTTTCTTCTGAATATGCATTCATCTTTTGGATTATGTCATAGGCACACCCTCTATGTTCATCATATATCTCATTTAATTTAAAAGTATCAATAGAATTTTCACTCTTCTCTTTCTCCTGTATCACCTTAATCTCTAAATGAATATCATCTTTATTTACCCTATATAAAGCATCAAAAGAATCTAGATCAACACCAAACTTAATACAATCAGATGAATCCTCATAAGGATACAAATGCACCTGATCTTTTCTCTGTACCTTATCCAGTTTAAACCTTGAATTACAAATTGAACAACTCGGAATCATATTATATATATTCAATGACAGCAATGGAAACATTGCTTTTGTATAGTAATGATCCATATCTGCCGTTGACCATTTTTTCTTCTTTGTCCCATAACTCGTAATATATTGACGCCCACAATAAGGACAAATATGAACATCCAACATATTTAGATATTCATGCCTCCCCCATAACTCATTATTAGAAATCTTTACTCCATCCTTGTCTGAAAAACGACGTTTATACCCAAATGCATCAAGTATTATATCTACACATTCTTTTCTTTTGTGTTTAAGTTCTTTTGCGTTACTACATTCACTTGGATATGTAAGTATCAAATAATCATCTGGAAAAAGCTCATCAGAGGTAAATGCATACTTTTTCAAATCTCTTGAGATGAAAACTTCCTCTTTTAAATCTAACTGGTATTTCTGTGTAAAATAAGCTATTCTAGATTGGACATTATGGTCACTAAAAATAATCTCCTTTTTATCGGACTTTAGAATATACTTTTGAACAAATCTTAAGTGCTTTTCTTCAATCTGTTTCCACTTTTCCTCTGATACCTCAATTTTTATCAACTCAATTATCTTCCTCTCTAATACGTTGTATGTATTCTCTCACTTTTTCAAGTTCTTCTGGTGTACATGAATTAATAATATCTCTAGAATCAATTTTCCCAGCTTCTCTTCTTATATTGTCATACTTTGCCTGTAACGCTTTACGGGCAAAGTCATCTCCTATATTTTCAATGATTCTAATCATCTCTTCATCTGCAACACCTTGATTTAACTTATTAATCACACCCTTAATCTTATTTTGTGCAAACAGACCTATTAATCCCTCATTCATGAAAAAAGTATCGGTATATAATAACGATATATTGGCACCGAAAGTCGACTTTTGCTGTACTTCATTTTTACAGAAATCGCCTACCCTCTCCAGTCGAATAACTTGTTCATTGCAAAAATCAGATAAAATAATTGGCGAATGAGATGTTAGTAGCAATTGAAATTTATAGTCTTCTCTCGTCTTCAAAAACTGAATCAGTAGAGACATAATTATCCTTTGCCATTCTGGATGAAGATAGCAATCCACCTCATCAATCATTAGAAAAACGGTGCTTCCTTTTTTTACCTTATGTAATTCCATCATTATGTAAGACATAAGATGAATAAATGCGGTTTCTCCTGATGACAATGGCTTATAGTCAATACTTATATTCCTTACAAAAAAAGAATTTCTATCAAATTGTTCAATAAACCATTTCAAAAACTCTGAATCTTCTCCGTCACTAAGTTTTTCTTTGTTCTGCCATTCAAATTTTCGATTCGTTAAAACCCATTCCTTCTTCTCCAATTCCTTTAGCTGCTCCACGCAATTAAATATTTGGTCTGGCCAACCTCCTGGATTCAATACATTTGTTAATTGAAGTAATTTCTTTAGTTCATTGCACAGTCTATCTAATAACTTAAAATCTATATTCTCAATATCAAAGTTCTCTTGATCCTCTGCGTATATACATATTTCTTTGACTATTTCATTGTCTCTATCTGCGCATACCGCCAGATACATTTCAGTCAATAAATAAATATAGACATTTAACGCAAATCTGTCTTTATGCTTTTCTATTTTTTTTGTTAATAGAATATATATCCTCTGTGCTTCCAATACCGATTGATCATAAGCACTTAAATTCTTTGTTTTCTCCGCATCCCAACGATGGTTTACACTATCCCAAAAGTATTGTATAGGTAAATTACTATCAAACTCGATAAACTTAATATCATAAGTATCTGAAATATTCAGTTTCTTTTTTATTTGCTTATCAATTGTCAACATAAATTCTACAAGCACTCTTTGTTCAACTTGCAAATAGTATTGTAATGCATCCTTTGACTTCTCAACTGCAAAATCTTGTATTAATCTGATAAAAATATTTTGATTTGTACAATACCCAAACAACTTCTTATATTCTTCTGAACTATTTTTCAAAATAGCTGCTGGTGAGACACTTTTTTGAACCAGCCAATCATTTTCTTCCGTTCCATATGACTTGTTAATTAATTCGGTCCAATTAAACACATTCGTAAAGGATAAGTAACTTAACTGAAATCTACATTCCCATCTCTTCAAAAATTCTATTTCAGGATAACTCTCTTCATTCACGACATTTACATTATGACAATACACAAAAATTTTTAAGTCATCTGCCTCATCTGATAAAAAAACCTGAACCATCGAATGATATTTACTCTTAGTCTCTTCGTTAATTTCCATTTTGTTATCAACTAATTCCAATGACTGATTTAGCTCCATTATATTTGGCATAGTTTCTAAAAGCATACTTATTAAGCTTGTTTTTCCTGCACCATTTCTTCCTACCGCTACTGCTGCATCTAATATATTGCCTCCATAAAAATCGTTTCCAAAAAAATACTTTTCATTTTTTTCAATTCTAATATTGAGTTTCACTTCACTTTTTTTACTTTCTAAAATTGTTTTAGAAACAAGCACCTGATTACTAAATCTAAATTCTTGATCTATAAAAAGATCCCTATAGTTTTGTACCCACATATATGCTAATCTCATAGATTCCCCCCTTACCAAAAATGATTCCTTTGTTTCCATAAAAAAACCCTTTCTACAAATAATCAAAGAAATCTAACTGTGTTCTTTTTAATGACTTCACTTTCCGCTCCGTAATCTTATCATCTGGACCTATAATTCCTCTTTATCCTTTTCTATTCATTTCTTAATATTTCTACCTCGCTGTCTTTCTCAAATACGATGTTTTCTCTTCAACATCCTTAATTTCACTGCAAGGATACTTGGAGCAGTCTTCACATAATAATATGCCCTTTTTCATTGCACATTTCCGTACTCCACATCCGTTACAATGCCCCACTAGTCTACCGTTATTAACCATACATCCGTCGCAACGTGCCGTTCCATCACCAATGTCTAAATTACAATAATTTATCCAGAAACTTCGCGCCATTTCATCTGTAACTTTAGAACCTGGTAAGGATGCAATATATGATGGACATATCTTGCAAAAAAGTCCACAGTACGTTTTTTCTTTCTGGACATCACAATATCTCTTTTCATTTTCCCATTGAATCAATTCATCTAATTGTTCTCTTGTCACCGAACCAATGGACAGTTTACACAATTCGGCCATATGAATTCCATCTTTATCATAAAGATCCGCATCGAATCCAATACCACTTTTCTCAAAAGTAATACTATCTTTTTTGATTATTAGATACACATAATCTTCCACCTTGCGATACAATCGAAATGATTTCATGGAAGAAATATCAAGAGGTATACCTACGTTATCTTTCTTTCGTAAAACCTGCTCTGCATAATCCTCCCCTATTACTAATACAGACTCTAATAAAAATGGTGAAATTACAAAATCATCTTCATATCTCTCAATGTTTGGATTACAGTTTATTTTGACCAATATTCCATTATCCTGCTTGTAAATCCCCCCTCCTACATGCATGGAACTGCTGTATTGAATATTTTTTTCTTCTAAACGAAGATACACATCCTCCAGCATATCTTTAGGTTCCTTAAGTTCTGGCAACTTCATCGTATCTTTTTCTATTGGATTGTTAAATTGCAATTTGCCAGTAAATCCGACGCACCATGATAAATCAGTATCTCCCTCATAGCATGCATACCTGCATGTAACGTTATAGTACCCTGCTTTTCCAGTAAACAGGTTAAATTCCAAAAGATAATTTTTCTCTCCCTCTATAATAATTGCGCGCCTAAACTCTATATCATATAGTTTCGTTTCATAGATGTCTTCTCCTTGCATCTCCAAATATTGATAAAGGAGGTCTATAAAAATAATATTAGGAACAACTTTAATTTTTTTCTCTGTCAGGGTCTTGATAATATCACTATCATAAAACAATTTCGTTCTGAATTTATAATCTTTCATACACATTCACCCTTCCCCATAATATAATTTTACAAATAAAATAGGATATAAGAAGTGTATCTGGAATAAGAAACATTCCAGATACACATTTATCATAGACAATATTGAATTTTTACTGCTATTTTATAACATAGTCCTTTAACATCTGCATAGCCCATTTTGCAATAACAATAATAAAAATTAAAATACTTGCCATTTTATATTTCGCATCACTAACAGCTGTTTCTTTCCATATAATCCAGATAAAAATTGCACACGCTGCAGCACCTAACACACAAGCTAATATTGTTAATGGATTCAACCAGTTTAAAGCCTGCAAGTTTCGTGTGATACCAAAACAGCACATAATAAATCCGATTGAAAAACAAGCAATAAAATATTTCTTTGAATTATTAAGAATATATAAATCCTTTCCCATTAGCATAGACAAAAAAACTATAATCTCCATAATACCAAATATACTAGCAATCCCTACAAAAATATTCTGCTTCATCTTTCCTTTCATCCTTTCTTAGATTAGTTTCATTCCTTACTTTCTTATTTCATCTGCCCTGCTGAAAAATATTCTCGCTCACTTAGATATCCGTTGCTCTCTGCGATAATAACAGATTGCCCTGCATCTGTACCTTCTCCGGCAGGAAGCTGCGCAGTCCATATATCATCATAGCCGCATAGACTAAAAACATGTTTCCATGTATCCACATCCAGTAAAGGTGTATACGGTATTCGAAGCTCCGTATCCTGATACGCCCACCAGCCATTTGTGAGTCCAAAAATCATCGTAACAACATCATTTCTTCGAGTTGCCTCATTTACAATAAACAACCCTTTCTGTTTCAGCATTTGCTTTAAATGTAGCATAGTTGTACTAATGTTAGCTGTTGCATGAAGAACATTACTTGCAAATACTACATCCATCTTACCGAGCTCATAACCTTGCATGCGTACATCTTTTTCCAAATCAAATTCACCAAATTTAATAAAAGGATATTCATCACAAAATGCCTTATCCTGATACCTTGTAAATTCAATTGAAACATCTGTATAAAAATAATGAATATTTTTTGCATATGGTTTTAAAGCTTCTGCAACAAATATGGAAGTACCGCCAGTACCGGCCCCAGCTTCTAAAATATTTACAACTACATTGGCATCTTCTTTTACCTTTTCAGCTACATACTCTTTTACAATCCGTGCTACCAGCCTATTATAGTAATCTGTTATGACATTACCGGCATAAATTTTCTCAACTAATTCAAAAGAACCTTTTGGGAACATAACTGACATATACTTTCGTTTTCCCGTCAAAACATCTGGATAAGAATCTGTACAACGTCCTAAAAGATTACAATAAGCCTCTAACTGCGGATAGTTTTCTTTCATGAAGTTAAGCTCCGACTTTATATTCGCTAACGAATCTCTCATTGCTTTATCATCTACCAAACCAGAAACCGTAATTTTTTCTTCTTTAACGGTTAAAAATCCTGCTCTACTCAAAATATCTAAAAGCGCTATGTACATTTTTCTGTATTCTTCAATGATGCCCAATTTACCAAATAATTCGTTAACCGTGTACGTTTCCCCTGCGTGTTGAAATACCCCCATACGCCAGAACGCATCTAATACAAGGCCATTACATAACTTTCCAAAACGTTCCCATGCTTCTTTATCGTAGTTATCCTGAAAAACAGTCTCATTATCGACATCCTTCTGTATATTTTCCCACACTTTAATCATACAACTATTTTGATTGATTGGCAACACAATTCCCTTTTCCTCTGCATCTGGAAGAATTGCCTTTTCTAATTCATCACTGAACTTGATAGCGAGCACGTGATTTGCATTGTGAGACAGCGTCATATCTAGTACATGCATTCCCTCTTCTACTTCAATTGATAAAATTCCGCTTGCATTGATATTGTCACGGTATTTCTCCTTAGCAACAATTCCAACACTGCCCCAGTATCCCCAGTTTATCACGTAAACTGGATACTTCACATTCTGGTTAAATGACATCGCAAGTGCATCTTTTGCAGAACATGCTGCTGCATAATTTGCCTGACCGAAACTTCCCATATACGATTCAGCGGAAGAATAAAACACCATAAAGTCAAGGTCTTCCTCTGCTATTGCTTTAAATATTGCTACCGTTCCTAAATCTTTTGGTTCCAGTACTTGACATAGCAGCTCTTCATCCATAGTTTTAACAGGCTTATCTTTTAACACAATAGCTGAATGGAATACACCATGAATTTTTCCATATGTATTTTTAACAGCAGTTATCACAGATTTAATTTCTTCTGGCTTTGTCAGATCCGCTATCATATGAGAAACAGTACCGCCCAGTTTTTCAATCTCGCTTATTTTTTCTTTCTGTTCATCTGTTAACTCTTTTCGATTCACTAGAACAATTCTGGCATGGTAATCTCGCACAAGGTGTTTTGCAGTCTCCATCCCTATTCCACCAGTACCACCAAACAGAACATAAACTCCATTTTCTCTTAACAGAATCGTATCTGATTTCTGAAAGTTGCATTTCTGAATTTTTCTCTGGTACCGAACATTATTACGGAATGCAACTTCCTTCTGCTCGCTACTTTCCCGTAAGATAAGTTCTGCTTTTTCTTTCGTCTGTGCAGCATTGTCATCAACTGAATAATCAATATCAATAAACAATACTTCTTTTTTAATATATTCCTTAGAAAGAGATTTCGTAAATCCTGACAAACCAGCTGCATATGGAAGAATACGATCACTTCCAGTTACATTCCAAATCTGGTTCACTACAACCTTTATCTGTTGTACTGATCGAAACTTTCCAGCATGGAAGAAGCATTTAATCAAACGGAAGAATGCGATAATGCTGTCGTTACGTTTTACCTGATAGTTATTTAAAATGTATTGATAGTTATCGCAATCGTTAATATCCTGTACTCCACCAAGAAAATATACGGAATGAATCTCTGAAATCTGTTTCAAAACATCTGTCATTGCTGACTTATCTTCTGCATTCACTTCAAAGATTCTTTCTCCTGCTGTTTTGTTCTCCTTACCAAGTACAATGGTAAATGCATTTTCCTCTGATACCTTGCTTTCTTTGACAATAGCCTCTGCCAGTTTTCTTCCTTCTAGGGAAGTAACTACAAGAATCGATTTAGGCACCTTTTCTGAATCTTTTGCCTGCTTCTTAGCAGGTTCCCATAACGTATAATAGGTAAAGTCAGATTCATCATCGTTCCCACTTATCTCATTGTTTTTTTTTTCTTCCTTTTTCTCTGTAACATCCGCTTCTGATAACGAGATATTTTCAGAATCCATATATCCTGCTAATGCATTAATATTGGTGTATTCAAATAAAATCGTAGGGTATAATTCCATATTGGTGAGCTGTTGTAATTTTTCTACCAAATCTAATAAATCTTTTGATTCTAGTCCAAAATCATAAAATTCCTTTTCTCGGTCTATTTCCTCAACTGGTATACCTAGCTTTTCTGAAATGAGAGCAGCAATCATATCTCCCATATCCGTTTTCTCTTCTGTTCCACCAACATGACATTCATTTACTAGATATTCTGTCAGGCTGTCTGTATTGGTATATTCAAATAATAGTGTAGGATAAAGCTCTACCTTGAATATTTCCTGCAGTCTTTCAACAAGGCCTAAGATATCTTTTGATTCTAATCCGAAGTCATAAAATTCTTTTTGCGCATCAAGTTCTTTTGCATCCACTTTTAGAAAACCAGCTATTTCATTCAGTATCGTATTCTTTACCCATTCTGAATCAGCTACCATGCTCTGAGGTGCCTTTTCTTCCTCATTTACTTTCTCATGTTTTACTTCTTGCTCATTCTGTTTTTCCTTTAAAGCCTCTTTAAAGTTAATAACGCCTTCCTGATGTTTCAGGTTTGACTTTACCGTATGTTGGGATACATTAGAAACCATAATCTTATGGTTTTGTTCTGCTAGTTCCGGATGATCAATATCCGTTACCATCTCTTTCACTCGCTCCTCGGAACGAACCTGTTTTGCTGCAAAACGAGTATATTTTGCCGCTAACACACCATTTTTGTTATAAATCTCAACATCGAAGTACATTAAATCCTGAGAAGCAGCCAGTTCAATTTTATCTTCATCAATATAGATATAGCACCCTTCTTCAAGCGCGTGGTAAGCTCGAAATGAAGTGATATAAAGCGGTATGAATGGCTTTACCTTCCCGTAATCAATTTCTACATTTGGCAGAATACTTGCACCTGGCACTGCCAGCGCTCCATCAAGGAACGCTGGGTGCAGATAAAAACTGCTTAAATATTGTTTTGCAAGTTCACTGATTGTAACATCTGCAAGGGCATATCCTTCCCCATTATATACATTTCCAAGCAGTTTCATGAAATCATAATGATACAGTCCTGATTTTCGAGAATGACTATATACATAATCAATATCAATCTTCCTGCTTGCCTGTTGAATCAGTTTTTCTGCATCTAAATGCTTTTCAGCCACTCTTTCTACTGGCATTAACTCTCCAGTCAGATTCTCAATCCACTCCTCACATTCTTTACCATCTTCAAGACTTACACATCTCCCGATAAAATGATAACCAGTTCCTTTCTTTAAAAACTCAACAACTACCTTTTGAATATGCTTTTGAGTCGGAGTTACAGGTCTCTTAAAAATCAAATTCCTCACTTCAAAATCCTGTGGCTCATATCCACGCATCTGCAAAAAACGATAAATCAAATCTAAAAATGTAACCCCTGGAACTGCACGGACCTGATGCAGCTGATGATCCCTGACAATATAATCATCATAAGTTACAAGAACACTGAATTTCATTTTTTCTGGTAAATTTGTAATCATATTTGCCTCCCTATTCTTCTTTTTCTGTTTCATCCACAAGTTCTATCAGACCATGCATATTCACATTTTGTGATTGTGTCTCCAAGTTTATGCTTTCTGTTAAATCCTCTATTTCAAATAAGACTGGCTTTCTAATTTTTTCTTTGGTGTCTTCGGTTTCATCCACAATTACAAGAATTTTTTTCTCCACAGATTCTTTCTGTACTATTTCGTTATTTAGTTTTTCAAACCAAAATCTTTCTTTATGGTAAATAGGTCTTGGAAGAGATTTTCTGTATTCACGCTCATCGTTCTCATGGAACTGTGAAACAATTACATGGGCATTTGTTCCGCCAAAACCAAATGAACTGATTCCTGCAATTCTCTTATGGTTGATTTCTTTCCATTCAATAGCTTTGGTATTTGGATAAAATGGAGAATCCTTAAAATTGAATCTTGGATTCGGCTTTTCACAATGGATCGTTGGTGGAATTATTTTATGTTGTAATGCTAGGACTACTTTGATAAGACCAGCCATTCCAGCAGCACTTAACATATGTCCCAGATTAGATTTCACGCTTCCAATTGCACAATATTGTTTCTTATCCGTCTCTTTTCTAAAAATAGCATTCAGGCCTTTTAATTCAATTGGATCTCCAATCATAGTTCCTGTTCCATGTGCCTCTATGTATCCAATTTCTTCTGGTGAATACCCTGACCGTTTTATGGCTTCCATGATTACTTCTCGCTGCGCTGCTGGATTCGGAGTAGTTATTCCCATCGTATGTCCATCATTATTAATAGCCGTACTGTCAATAACTGCATAAATTCTGTCACCATCTTTTACTGCATCATCAAGCTGTTTTAAAAGAACGGCTCCACATCCTTCTGAAGGTACAAAACCATTTGCACGCTCATCAAATGCATAACATACTCCATCTGGCGAAAGAGCTTCACTCTCACTAAGTACAATATATGCATTTTCATCTAAGAGAAGATCCACACCTGCGACAAAAGCCATCTTCACATCATCATTTAAAATTTCCTGGCACGCAATGTGTAATCCAGTTAATGAGGACGAACAAGCTGAATCAACTACCATGCTTGGTCCTTTTAAGTTATAAAAATGAGAGATATGCGCTGCTATAAAATTCTGGCCACTTCCCGTAATAGAAGCCTTTACCGGTTCCGTAATTCTATGTGCATACTGCCCCATTCGAGAACCAATATATACGCCTACATTACTTCCCCAGATATCATCTTTACTATACCCCGCATCATTAAATGTATCAACACTAATTTCCAATGCCAGTCTGATTAATGGGTCAATATGTGGTGCTAATGTTCTGTCAATATTGAAATAATCTGGGTCAAAGTCTTCAATACCTGATATAAATCCGCCCCACTTGCTGTAGGATTTTCCTTTCACATGTTTATCAGAATAGAATCTGCCTGTATCCCAGCGTTCTTCTGGTACTTCTGTAACACAGTCCACACCATTTTTCAAATTGTCCCAGAACATCTGAATATTTGCTGATTTTGGAAAGTTACAAGCCATACCGATAATAGCTATCTTTTTGCTCCTTTTATTCTGGTCAACATGCTCTTTCACTATATTTTCTGTTTGGACCGTCTCTTTTATCTCTTCTGCCTTTTCTTCCTGCTTATACTGAACTTTTTCTTCTTGTTTATCCTTCGCTTTTTCATCCTGCTTGAACTCAACTTTCTTCACGTCAGGCTTATTTGTCACTTCAAACTTACTACTAATTTGTTCACTATAGCGTTCCATAAAATAATCAGAAAGTTCTGATAAGGTTGGATACTCAAGTAATGCTGATGGTTCAAGCTTGCTTCCAATTTCTCTTTCAAGTGACTTCACAAGTTCTGCAATCAGAATTGAATCCACACCATAATCACCAAAATTACGCTCTGCATCCAAACGCTGTGTCGGAATGTTTAATTCCTTAGAAAATACAGTTCGCAACCATTCCACAACTTCATCTTTTAGCAATTTTCCCTGCCTTTGTACAATAGGGTGAGTATCCACGTTCTTCATTTCTTTCTGTCCTGGATGAACTGTTGGCTCTAGAATCTTATTCACTGGCTTTTGGCTGTTCCTACTTCCTTCTTTGTCTATTTTAGCAAGTTTCCTTGGCTGGAAGGTATTTTCATAAGCCCTGACTGGAATAACAATTGGTTTATCCGTATCACATAATGCCGTTTCAAAAGCTCTTAATCCTCCCAAAGTAGTGAAAGCCTCTAGTCCCATCTCCTGATTTACGGTTCCAACTACAGTACCCATTCCAGTTTCCGACCAGCTTGGCCAGATAATTGTTTTAAATCCTTTCCAACCCATTTGTGCCTGATATTCGGCATAACTGTTCATAAAGGAGTTTGCTGCTGCATAATCACTGATTCCTACTGCTAGTTTCGGCGCAATCGAGGATATTGAAGAAAATGTTATAAACGTCTTCACTTCCTCTTTTCTAAGAAGCGTTACCAGATTTTTAATTCCTTCTGTCTTAGGAAGCATCACCTTATGAATGTCTTCTTTCTTCTTATTTATAAACGCTGGATTATTGCTAATTGAAATTCCTGCACAATGTACAACCCCTGCAATCTGGCCAAATTCTTTCCTAACTCTCTGTATAAATACCTCTACCTTGTCCTTTTCGTTCACGCCATCTCCACTTACTAAAACTTCCACTTCTTTCTCCTTCAAATACTTAAGGAAGCGGATTTTAGAAGCCGTTGCACTTTGTGGTTCCATATCTAAAATGGAATTCCACTCCGATTCCTTTGGCAGGCTGCTGTTTCCAATCAAGGCAAGTTTACGGACACCCTGCTCTACTAGCCATTTTGCAATTTCCGCTCCAATGCCTCTTGTTCCTCCTGTCACAATCCATGCATCATTCTTTGTATCTTCTAAACGAAATACATTTTTATGCTGTATAGTTTCACGGAACACAGGAACGTACATAACATGATTTCGAATACAGCATTCTCCATAAGGAATCCTCGTTTCACATGCAGATAAAATATCCTGCTCAACTTGCATCAAATCATATGAGTCTAAATCTGTGGTCTGGATATCTGCATGTTTATATTCTGCACTAAGGTTTTTCATAAACCCAGCAAAAATTACTCCGTTTAATTGTGCATCTTCCATCTCAAATGTATTTGTACAACAGGTAAAATGACGAATTACAATCGTCATATTACTTTGAATTAATTTCTGGAACAACTGCAGTTTGGTAAGATATTCGTCTGCTTCCTCGCTTTTTCTGTAATAGTCTGAAATATCAATTACCCTGTCAATCGCCTTCTCTTCTATAGCATCAGAGGCATCTTCCACCATACTAATGATATATGGAGTGCTCAACTTCATTGCAATATGTGTAGCTTTATCTATATTTTCTGCATTTGCTATAATCAATGTTGTTTCTTTTGCGTTTACAATACTTTTTTCTCTATCGCAGCATGGATTCCAGATACGCTCAAGGTAAAGTTCCTCCAGCTCTCCAGGCGTTACTGCTATATTGTTATTGCCCTCATCCTTCCCCATTGGCATATCAACAGGTTCAGGAATCCAGTAACGTTCATGTGCAAATGGATATCCTGGCAAGGATACTGTCACGCTCATTTCTTCCCCATAAAGCTTCTGAAAATCAATATCAATTCCCGAACACCAGATTTTTGCAATATCTTTTAAATTTCCTTTTGTAACAAGCTCATTCACAAACTTCTTACCGATATCACCGCTATCTAAAATTAATTGTACACGTTCCTTATCCGTCCGTATATTTCCTCTGTTGAGAACAGCATCTCTCTCTCCTGCAATGTATTGATTTAATTTTTCAATCAACTCTTTCACGTTATGAATAACAAATGCCAGACGCTCCTCCATTGCTTCTCTGCCAACCTGATATGTATAAATAAAAGAATCTAGGTTAAAGTCAGGATGCATTACATTCTCTTCTTTTATGGATGGCAATACATCTTGTCTGGAGTTTTTCTCCCTGCATATGTTATCTGCAAGTTGTTCAGGTGAAAGATAACGCACTTCCAACTCTCTCTTAACTTTAATTTGTTCCTGCAGTCTATCTAAGAATATCTGGAATTGATAAATATCTAAGCCCAGCTCACTAATGCTGGTACCTGCATCAATCTGTGCTGAATCGATATCTTTAAGTTCCGCCAAAACTTTCGTTATTTCCTTTAGAACCCACTGCCTATCTATAGTATTTACCTGCACAGTATCCAACTGTTTTTTAATACATCTGCTGTTTAAATATGTCAGCACATTCTTTGCATATTCTTTTAATCTGTCTTCATTTTGAGCAGATAGTACAAACAAATACTCTTCTTTCTTTTCACACTTTTCCTGCGGTTTATCATATTCTTCAATAATAATATGTGCATTTGAGCCGCCTGCCCCAAAGGAACTGATTCCAGCATATCGTGGAACTTTTCTTTCCATTCCATCTAATTGTATCTTAGGCTGTTCCCAGTCTTCTAGTGTCTGCTGTATAGTAAATGGAGTCTCGGAAAAATCAATATTCTGGTTTAGCATAGCAGAATGTATGGACGGTACCAGCTTTTTATATTTCATCTGCATTAATACCTTCGTAACAGCTGCTATTCCTGCTGCCGATTCCAAGTGACCAATATTTGATTTCACGGAACCAACTGAACAATGCATATTAGCAAAGTCTGCACTTGCAAATGCATTAGCCATGCCTGAAATTTCAATCGGATCTCCTAGAGCCGTACCTGTTCCATGTGCTTCCACATATGAAATCATCTCTGGTTTCACATCTGCTTTCCTTAAAGCCTCTTTAATTACTTCTGTCTGCGCCAAAGGATTCGGTACTGTATATCCGTTTGTCTTTCCACCATGATTTAGGGCAGTCGCTTTAATCACTCCATAAATATAGTCGCCGTCCCTTTTTGCAAGTTCAAGTGGTTTTAAAAGAACGGAGCCAACACCCTCTCCTGGAACATATCCATCTCCACCTTCACCAAAACTTCTGCACCTGCCATCGGTAGACATAAATTTGCTCTGACTAAGAAGGATATACTTATTCGGATGCAGCGATAAATTTACGCCTCCCGCAAATGCCATTTCACATTCACCTCTGCGAATACTTTCACATGCCAGATGAATTGATGTTAAAGATGAAGAACACATGGTATCTACTGCCATACTTGGTCCTTGCAAGTTAAGGAAATAAGATACACGGTTTGCAATTGATGCAAAGGAAGAACCAACTGCAAGAACATTTCCCCGCATAGCCTCTTCTACTCCATACATTTGATAATGGCCATACATTGCACCCACATAAACTCCTGTTTTATACTTAGAGAGCCTATCTCTCGTATAACCTGCATCTTCCATTGTGTGCCATACATTCTGTAAAAATAATCTTTCCTGCGGATCTGTAATCTGCGCTTCCACAGGGGAAATATGAAAGAACAGCGGGTCAAATTCATCTATGTTATGCAGGAATCCTCCCCACTTACTATAAGTCTTACCACGCTTTCCTTTTCCAGGGTCAAAGTTCTGATTCTTATCCCAGCGTTCCTCTGGTATTTCTGTAATACAGTCCCTGCCCTCCATCAAATTCTGGAAAAATTCTTCTACATCATCCGCCATCGGATATTGACCACTTAAGCCTATAACAGCAATATCTACTGGTTCGTCTTCCCTTCTGCCATGTAAAAATCTCTTGGTTAACTCTAACGTTTTTCTCGTCTTTTCTTTGGAAGATGATAGTCCTTTTGCTTTAACCTCTTTCTGAGTATCAGAAACTTCATGTCCCCCAATTTCTTTTAATAACTTCTGATAATGATTTTTAAGAAAATAATCAGTTAACTGTCGCAGATTCTGACATTCGAAGAATAATGTCTTTGGAAGCTTTCCAAAGGTTTCTTCTAAATTTCTAATTAAACCTACTATCATGATGGAATCAATACCGTATTTATCAAAAGAATCCTCCACGTCCATCTTTTCTTCCCGGATATGAAGTTCCGATGCAATTAAGCTACCTATATAATCAGCTGCCTTCTGGAATAAGTTTTCTTCTGTATCTTCAGTCATAAATACCCTGGTATCCTCTTCTTCTATACTCTCAGGTTCTTGACTGCCGATAAACGGAAGAATCTTTTTCTTGTCACCTGGCAATACAATAAATTGTGGTACGTCTTCTGACAATGCAAGTGCAAATGCCTCATATCCATTTTGCAGTTCCAATAAATCCAATCCTAGATTCTCTTTCATCCATGCAATACTATTCGCATCTGGCAGCATTCCACCCTGTTTCCATAAAGGCCAGTTAATTGATACGGTTCGTCCGCTCCTAGTCTGGTTTCTTCTTTTTGCAAGCTCATCCAAAAATGCATTTGCATAAGAATAATCTGCTTGACCAACATTTCCTGCCAGACTTGATATGGATGAAAAATAAATCATATATTTTACAGCTCTGTCACCAACTGCCTGATCCAGATTTTTAGCACAAATAAGCTTTGAGGCTAATACAGCCTGAAAATCATCCGCTGTCTTATTTACTAAAAGACTGTCTCGTAAGACCCCCGCACAATGCAGGATATAATCAATCCTTCCGTACTGGGCAAAAACTGAATCTATTACATTTCTTATCTGTTCTAGATTGGATCCATCCATCTGTAAATATTGAACTTTATCTGCTCCTATCTTTTCCAGTTCTGTTATTCTTTTTGAGCCTTTCTCGTTTAAGGCAGAACGTCCACATAAAATAATAACTGCACTCTGCTTTGCTGCCTTTTTCGCAAAAATATAACCTAGCTCTCCAAGGCCGCCTGTAATCAATACGATACTATTTTTTTCAAACGCATTTGTCTGTAAGTCCTGTGAATTACACTCTAGCACCTTCGCGCCTTTTACATAACGTGTTCCATCATATTGTATAACAGTATCAGAGGATAAACACTCCTCCTTTATTCTATTAATTAGTTTTCTTTCCGAAACGGCTTCTTTGATAATAACACTCTTTACCTTCAAAAGTGGATTTTCCTGTGCCGTAGTCTGTGTAAGACTAATAACAGCTAAATCCTCAGGCAGTGCATCCTTCCCGTTCTGATAAAAGATTTGGATAAAGGAAACCGTTCTTTTTATTGTCTGGCACAAAAGAGTTTTGCTCATTAAAAATGCCGCTGTTCCAGCTTCCATTCCTTCTGCTATCTGTCCCGAATTAACAGCACTGAGTTCGCTCTGATTCCAAAGATACCAAACTCCATCAAATTTAAAATCAACTGCCTGCAAGGATGCAGATAATCTTCTAAAGTTTTCTTCGCTGAAAGGATTTACTGTATAACGATTACCTTCCTCAGCATAAACCTCTCCTGCATTTACTAAAATCATCTGTCCTGTAAAGCTGTTCTGTATCTCTGCCGCCAATGTGTTGCTATTACAGAAAACCAAAAGTTTTTTGTAATCCGCTTTCCCTGCCGGAATTAATTTCTTTTTTATCCACTCTGTTGAGGCATATAGAATATCCTCATTATAATCAGAACCACCTAATACACCAGTCACTTTCTTTACAGCATAATGATTGATTTCTACAATTTTTTCATGACTCTGATTATATATCTTAATATGAAAACTTATTACATCATCTGATTTTCCAGCATCCTCTGATGCAATACAAATACAGTTTTTCTCTAGTGGTGCATAAGACGTTATCTCACCTGCCATATACGGAACGTATAAAGCCTGTTCCTTCTCCATTCTATCTTTTAACAAGAAACTGACTGACTGGAAAGCACCGTCTAATAAAGCAGGCAGAAATGTCAGCTCTCCTTCACCTTTTTCATCGCCATCAAGCAGAACGTATGCTTTCTCCTCTTTCAGCTCTACATCCTTGATTACCTGGAACGGGCCCTTATATAAAAATCCCGCCTTTTTCATTTCTTCATAATATTCATCTGCAGAAAAATCTGTTTCTTTCGCCATATCGATAGCGGTTATTTCTTTTTCGACTGCTTCCTCTTCATAGCCATAAATAATATCTGCACGGCAGTAACAGAATGTATCTTCTAACGAACTACTTTTGGCAATCTGGCATACTATTTTATTTCTTTGAGGTATAAGTCTTATATAAATTTTTACTGGTTCTTCTGTTATCTTTAACATGTGTTCAAACACAATGTTTTCTAGTCGCAAAACTTGGAAATTTCTTAAAGCAAGCATTCCTGCTTCTTGTATCATCTCCACAAACACTGCACCAGGTACTACCTTTTCGCCATTAACTATATGATCTGCTGTATAATACTCGTTTCCATAAATCGTTTTACTATAACATTGTAATTCCAGTGTAGATTCATTAAAATCAATAAATTCAGATATATGTTTTTCAGGCTTTTCTGTTTCCTTTCCTTCTGGAACCCAGTAACGTTCCCTTGCAAATGGATAGCCTGGCAATGTAACAATATGTCTTTTTTCCTTATAAAGAGATTCAAAATCTAATTTTGTTCCTTCAATCCATAATGATGCTACCGTCTGAAGCTCATGGTTGTTCCATGCAGTACGTATCTTTTCTTCCTGTATTTCATCCTCAATCTCGTCTGCCCTGCCATAGAATACACCATCTATATTTACGTTACCATTAATAAACTTCATCATTTTATCTTTTAACTGCATGATACTTTGAGAAAGAAAAACTACACGCCTTGACATTCCTTCTCTTCCAGTCTGCATTGTATAAGCAACGTCATTAATCGTAATATCTTCATGTCGATCTAAATATTCTACTAAACTTTTCACATATACCTTCAGTTGCTTTTCATTTCTCGCTGACACAGGTATAAGAAACTCATTTGCCTGCTGAACTGGCTGTTGTGGATTTTCATACTCTTCCATAATGAGATGGGCATTCGAACCACCTGCACCAAACGCACTTATTCCAGCTCGTCTTGGATATTCTACTTTCTTTCCATTCTCAACTACAACTGGCCTTTTCCAGTCTTCATACTTATGCTCTACCATAAATGGAGTGCTTAAAAAATTAATATTAGGATTCAGTACATCCGAATGAATCGATGGAACAAGCTTTTTATACTTCATCTGCAAAAGCACTTTGGTCACTGCCGCAATGCCTGCCGCAGATTCCAGATGTCCTATATTGGACTTTACAGAACCAATGAAACAATAGTTCTTATCTTTCGTATACTGGCCATATGCTTTTTTAAGACCCGTGATTTCAATTGGATCTCCAAGGGAAGTACCCGTTCCGTGTGCTTCTAAATAACTGATTGTTCTTGGATTTACTTTTGCCACCCGTAATGCCTCATTAATTACGCCTGCCTGTGCATTTGGATTTGGTACTGTATACCCGTTTGTTTTTCCACCATGATTAATTGCAGAACCTTTAATGACTGCATAAATTCTATCGTTATCTCTCTTTGCATCACTGAAACGTTTTAATATTACAGCACCAACGCCTTCTCCTGGAACATAACCATCTCCGTCTTTTCCGAAACTTCTGCATCTTCCATCACTTGCTGCAAAATTACACTGTCCTAAAATCAAATATTTATTTGGATGTATAGAAACATTTACACCACCTGCTACAGCTAAATTACATTCTCCACGCTTCAGGCTCTCGCAAGCTAAGTGAATTGTAGTAAGCGATGAAGAACACATCGTATCAAGTGTAATACTTGGTCCCTGCAAATCTAATAGGTAAGAAACCCTGTTAGCTACTGCCGCATAGGACGAACTAAGTGCTAATGTATGTCCCTTAGCTGTTTCCTCCGCGCCGTATAATTGGTATTCTCCATACATGACACCAGCAAATACACCAACCTGCTTTTTCGACAAGCGTTCTCTTGTATAGCCTGCATCTTCAAAGGAATGCCAGGCTGTTTCTAGAAATAAACGTTCTTGAGGGTCCATAAACTCCGCTTCTTTTGGAGAAAGATTAAAGAATAATGGATCAAATTTATCTACATCATTTATAAATCCTCCCCACTTACTTGTGGTCTTGCCCTCTTTTCCCCGCTCTTGGTCATAATACTTTGATGCATCCCAGCGTTCCTTAGGTATTTCTGTAATACAGTCTTTTCCTTCCATCAGGTTTCTCCAGAATTCATCCAGATCATCTGCCATTGGATATTTGCCACTTACACCGATAATGGCAATATCATCATCCGATTTCTTGTATCCGCTTGTACCTTCTTCATCTGTAATTTGTGTAATGGTAGTTTTCACTTCTGTATTTTCTGTTTTGTATTCTGTATATGTTTCTGCATCAGGCTCTTGAATCGTAGTTTTTTCATCAAACTGAAATAATTCATTCAGCCTGTCCTTATAATTTTCCACAAAATATTCTGCCACTTCATACAATGTCTGGTATTCAAAAAAGATCGTTTTTGAAAGTTCTCCAAAATCTCTTTCCAGTCTTCTTGTAATTCCTACAACCATGACCGAATCAATTCCGTAGTCTTCCATCTTATGTTTCGGTTTGATCCTATCCTTTGGGATTCCCAGTTCTTCTGAAGCAATATCCGTCAGGTATTGAAGCGTTTGCTCAAACAGATCAGCCTTCTGCTCTTTGACATTTATATTTTCTTTATTAGACTGAACGTCTTCTGTTTTCTGGCTCAACAGTTTCATTCCTGCTTCTGCCGATAGTTTTCCTTCTTTTATCGCGCTCAAAATATCTCTTTTCGAAGAATATTGAAACATATGTACACCTCCTAGCCAAATACAACAATCATCGTAATGTAAAATTTGCATTGACATCTTATTTTTCATCATGCTTCAGCAGTTTTCTCCTCTTAACCTGTTTACATTGTAAATAACCTAAAAGGGAAACGAGCACTGCTATATATATTAGAATTACTGGCATTATCTTTTTTAGAGCTAACAGCTTAAGAGATTTGCTATGTAAAAATGTTTGAAATACAATGCTGACTATACTTGGTATATATTCTTTCAAATCTTTACTGTAGTCAATATTAGATAAATCTATTTTTCCATCTGCGTTTTTAATATCTGATGGTACATCATATTTTAGTATGTTATGCACTAGGTCCCAATCTACCCCAGTTGCTTCAAGGTATGATTTAAAATCAATTGTTTCTGCCAAGTTAAGGTTGTCTGCGCATATTAACACATCTGCATTTTCTTCCTGGGCTTTTTGTGTGGAACCAATTATTCCATTTAACTGCCCCTCAATACTCTCAGCTCTCAACATACAAAACTTTTTCAATTCATTGGATGCTGTCTCAAACTCAGGCACTGAATAAAACTTTGTTGGATCCATTTCTATATATGGTTTAATCATATCATGAGTTTCTTGAAAAAGCATTTCAAAATACCCAGAATCGAAATATTGTGCAATAAATTTCGAGAAATACTCATGATATTGTTCCTTATACTCTTGATTATTTAACATTACATCGAGTAATGGCCGCTCTTCCTGATCAACTCCAAATAGAGGATTATCAATTGGATAATTCACCATACTCTTATTATTTTCCATCCCATGAACTAGGTTCGGGAGAATTAAAACATCCGAAAACATAGAGTTGAATGTTTTCATTCCTGTATCAATAGAAAAAGCACCAAATGCCACATTATAATCCCAAGGAATCATTCCAACCTGACCATTATTTTCATACAGATAATAGTTATGGGCAAATACAGATGTATAACTGTCATAGTTCATTACAAAATTATGTACTACAAAATACCGTTCAATTTCATCCATATTCACCGCACTCTCAATATTTTTCTGCTCATTGATATCCTTAATAATTTGCACAAATTGTTCTTTTTCTTCCTGTTTCATTTTATGTACTGCTTTTTGGAACAGATGAGGATAGCTGTTTGGATTATCGTCTACATATTTTAAAGATGCGTCATTTGTATCTACCCCCATTTTATCCATTATGTAAGTCATAAAATAGCTGATTAAATCTACCCTTTGATTCTCTCCAACATTTGAAAATGAACTGCCTGACAGTACATCTGCAAAAAAAGTTGAAGCATCCTTGTCTATCAACTTACTGAAATCGAAATTATCAATATCCGAACCATCGGGCTTATACAAGTTTCCTACACCTTGATAGTTTCTATTCAGAAATCCATCTTCTACCCCTTCTAATGCAAGGTAAATACCCAGTGGTTCATCGTTTACAGATAAGTATACATAACTGACAAGCGGTGAAGGAACTTCCATATCTGCCATCATACAGTACACGAGAAATTCCTTCATATAAGTTGGATCCTGACAGAAACCATTTAAAACTAACTTATCAAGGCCATAATAACTTTTTTGTTTGTTATAGTGGTCAAATTTTACTTTATATCCATATCGTTTGGATTCTCTTGCCTTTACAACCGCTAAAGTTGTATTTCCTTTCGGCCTTATTGCAACTTTAGAGATTTTTTCACCGTCTATTTCAATATCACATTGTTGATATTCTTCCTTTGCTGACGTAGTCATTCTGTTCCATTTGCCTTGTTCTATGCTAATATTGATCTTGTGAACATAGGACCGGTCAAAAAGTTTTTTGTCGTATGAAATATTACTTTGTACAGACTTTTCATTCTTTACTGCGCCATATATGTTATCTTGTGAACGGAAAGCAAGCAGCACACAAAGTGAAATACAAAGAAATAATCCAATCGTATGAAGAAACCTCGCCCTTTTATTCCATAACATCAATTTAAAACCTCCTATTTTCCTATCTTCCCAAGCAATGTTTCTGCCTCTTCTATCTCAATTTTACCTTCCTCTAGCATTTTTAGGATGGAGGCGATATCCCAATCTTCTTTTGGACGCAAAACTTTTTCACCCTCAAATGCAGTTTCTGGTTTCCATGCACGAACTGTATAACGATGTATCTCTACTACAAGATGTCCTTCTTCATCATAAATTTCAATTTCAAAACACATCTGATTTTCATCTACATACTCTTCTTTATTTCTATAAATAAGCACGATGGCATTTTGAGGTATGGAAGAATAACGAGTAATCTTTCTTGTATAATATGGCAAATAGGATACCTTTTCATTATGAATTCCATCTGACATAAGCACCATTGCTGACTGAAATGCTCCGTCTAATAAACAAGGATGTATGAAAAATTCTGAGAAACTATTTTCTCTTTCAGAAGGTAGCTGTATCTTCGATACTGCTTTTTCTTCATAAGTCCATAGATCTTTAATTACTTGAAAAGAATTTTTATAATTTAATCCTGCCTCTTTAAATATTGGGTAGCAGTCATTTCCTTTCATGTACGTTCCGTTTTCCATAACAGATGGAATCACTGTTCTAAAGCTTTCCTGAATATTTTCTTCTACCGTTTCTGTTTCTACTAATCCAGAACAATATACTTCCTTTTGACCTGCCTGATAATCTTTGAAACCGTAAACTTCATATTTTACTGCTTCGTTCTGCTTTCCAAATCTGATACGTATTTCATGTTCCTCCTCAACGATAACTGGTTTCATCCAGTAAATATCAGAAACTGATAGCGGTAGTTTTCCTTCCGAAGCCTGACTATATGCTTCATAAACCATTTCTACATATGCCGCTCCTGGTAAGACCATTTGCCCATTCACAATATGATCACGGACATAAAAATCCTCCCTGCTTAATGTTTTGGCAAAGCGTACCTCACTAAAGTTAGAAATATTCTGGTCTAGTATTGGACTAATCTGTGCAGATACATTTTGATTTTTAGGTTCCTTCACTGACTGGAACCAGCATGATATCTTTTCAAATGGATAAGTAGGAAGAGATATTTTCTTTATATCCATATTCTCATAGAAGACACCGAAATCAACCTGCTCTCCGCTTATCCACCTTCTAGCGTTCAATTCGTTTCTTCCTTCACTGCCTTCTTCTGTCAAAACATAATCTTCAATGTTGCCATAAAATACACCTTCTGCCGTATCCCCTTCTATATATGCTTCCAGTTTTTCTAATAATTCCTGCACATCTGTTGCTATCACAGCCAGTCGTTCCTCCATGAATGTACGTCCAAACTGAAGTGTATAACATAACTGTTCCATTGATAGTTGTTTATCGATCCTATGAAGGAATTCTATGTATTTCATAACATAGGTATCAAGAAGCTCCTTGCTTTGTGCAGATAATAGAAATAGATTCTCTTGGTTCTGATTTAAATCCTTACTACCGTCCTCTTGATATTCTTCTACAATAATATGTGCATTTGCTCCACCTGCTCCAAATGCACTGATACCTGCACAACGTTTTTTATCTTTTCTCTCATTGGAAACATCCCAATCAGAGCAATTCTGCTGGAGATAAAATGGTGTCTTCTCAAATGCAATCTTTTCACTTAACGACTTTGAATGAGTTAAGGATGGTACCAGTTTCTTATTCTTCATCTGCAGCAATACTTTGGTCAGACTTGCGATACCCGCAGCTGCCTCAAGATGCCCAATATTACTTTTTACCGAGCCGATTGAACAAAACTGTTTCTTTTGTGTATCCTTTGTAAACGCATCTGTTAACCCTTTAATTTCAATTGGATCCCCTAGCTGTGTTCCCGTTCCATGTGCTTCGATGTAAGAAATGCTTTCTGCGGTGATTCCAGCATTTTTGATTGCATCTTCTATTACTTCTGCCTGTGCAACTGGGTTTGGTACTGTATATCCACTAGTATTTCCACCATGATTTACTGCACTGCCTTTTATTATACCATAAATGTGGTCGTGGTTTTTCACTGCATCTTCTAACGGTCTTAAAATTACTGCTCCAACACCTTCTCCTGGAACAAAGCCATCGCTATCCGAACCAAATGCATGACATCGCCCAGTAGGTGATAGCATTCTAAGTTGGCTCAGATATAAATATTTGGCAGGATGCAGATATAGATTTACACCTCCTGCAACAGCCATTTTACATTCCCCATTTTTAAGACTTTCACATGCAATGTGTAAAGCAGTTAACGACGAAGAACATGCTGTATCAACAGGTATGCTTGGTCCCCTGAAATTAAATATATAGGAAACCCTATTAGCAATTGACCACTCAAATGAAGAAGGATTTACCATATTGCCTTTTTTCCATTCTTCAGGCCCATATAATAAATAGGTATTTGTAGTCACTCCTGCAAACACTCCTACATTTGCTGCATTTTTTCCACCAGTTGTTTTTCTAAGCGATTCTTTTGTATAGCCAGCATCTTCAATAGCTCTCCATACAGTTTGCAGGAAAATACGCTCCTGTGGATCGACGATATCAGCTTCCTTCTTCGACATATGAAATACAAATGGATCAAATTTATCTACATCAGATATAAATCCTCCCCATTTACAATAAATCCTGCCTTTTTCTGCGTGATTGATATCTGGATCATAGTACGATTTCCAATCCCATCTATCGTCTGGAATCTCAGTAACAGAATCCTTTCCACTTTCTAGGTTTTTCCAAAAATCATCCAGATTATCTGCACCCGGATATTGTCCTGCTAACCCGATAATTGCAATATCTCCCGATGTACGGTCTTCTTCTTTCACATCCTGTGGATTACCATAATCTATTATCTTTTCTTCTCTTATATCCTGTATTGTTATATCCTCTTTTACAGCTTCCTGTTTTAGCGGATACAATTCTAAAATCTCTCTCTTATGCGCCTGGGCAAGATAATCGGTCAATTCTTCTAATGTCTGATACTCATACAATAATGTTTTGGAATCTTCGTTTAGCTTTTGCTCTGCTATGCTGTTGAACTGCCCTACCGTTATTGAATCAATTCCGTATTCCTCAAATCTTGTATCATCCTTTATCTTATCAGGATTCAGATGAAGAATTTCCTCAAAGACCTCTACTAGAAATTCTCTTGCTTTTTCTCGCACATATAATTGTGTATCCTTGTCCGCAATGGTAGTTTTCTGATTCGTGGCAGTTTTGCTTCCTTGTATTGCCTTATCAATCAGATGTTTGTCTCCATAAAAAATAACTGGATTCTCAACTTGCATCTTAACACACGTTTCAAATGCCTGTAATCCTTTTTCAGGAGGCATGGAACGGATTCCATATTTTCTTGAAAGTACCGCTAAAATATCCTCTGGAATATGCATTCCATTTGTCTTCCAATAAGGCCAGCAGATAGAAATGGATCTGCCACTTCTCCTACCGTCTGCTACCATCTGGTTTCTCTTTTGCATAAACCCATCTAAATATCCATTAGCAAATGCATAATCACTCTGTCCTGCATTTCCTATTGTCGCTGCAATAGAAGAAAATGATATCATAAATTCAATTTCTTTGTTCTGGAACACTGCATCCAGATTATCTATTCCTAAAATCTTGGTTTTCGCAACTTCTGAAAACTCGGTATAGTCTTTATGAATGAAAAAGCTGTCGCGGTTTATTCCTGCTGCGTGAATAACACCATTTACTTTTCCAAATTTTCTTTCCGCATATAAAACAGCCTCTTTCAATTCAGATAAATTACTTACATCTGCTTTTTTATATTGAACCATTTCTTCTGTACCAATAGCACGTAGTTCTTGTTCCAGACTGGCATCTAATTCTCTTCTTCCAGTCAATACTACGTTAGCATGGTAATTGCTGACTAAATATTTTGCAAAAAGTTTTCCTAATGCTCCAAGACCACCTGTGATAAAATATGTTTTATTTTGGACTATCTTACTTTCCTTTAAATCATGGACTGGCATCTCTCTCAGCACGCGGGCCTGACGTTTTCCGTTTACATAACGTATTTCAAAGTTGGAATCTAACAGCGTGGACTCTTGCTCACATAACTTCTCTAACTTATCTTGACTGGTTTCTTCTTCAGTTCTGATCAGTTTAAAATGAAGCCTGCCCTTCTCCTGCATAATACTTTTCATAAAACCAAGGATTGCATTTCCATAAGTTTCATACAAAGCATTCCCTTTGATTGGAATCATGTAAATGACATCTTTTATTGTTTTAATGCTACATAAAATTTTTCCCATACTGTATAGGTGTTCCATTACAAAATGAAGCTGTTCTTCCTGCACCTTTCCCTCTGTAAATGTAAAATCAATAATGCGCAAGGCCTTACTATTATCAAGTGTTTCTTCTAACTTCTTATTCCACTCATTCTTTGTCATATCAGATGTTACAACAACTGTATTTCCCTGGAAAGGAATTTGTTCCGTTAACTCTTTATCCTCCCAGACTTTTTGATAATACAATAGTGTATTTTTTTGTTCTTGCACTTCCTCATTTTCATGTTTAATCGACTTAGAATTTATAGATTTCTTTTCTTTCTTTACTGGAATCCAATATCTTTCTTTTGCAAACGGATATGTTGGAAGAGAAACTCGATATGCCTCTTCCTCATGAAAGCTGATATATTCTTTCATATCATTGCCTTCACACCAGAGCTTTCCTATCTTAAGCCACTTTTTCTTATCGAACCAGCTCTTAACAATAAACTGATAATCCTCATCTTCAGTAAGTACATGATTTTGTCTAGTCTTTTTCCAGTTCTCACTTACCCAGTCTATCTCTTCCTTCGTTCCGTTTATATATTCTCGGAGTTTTACAGCAATCTCTTCTACGCTGGATGCCTCTAATGCAAGTCTCTCCTCCATATGTTCTCGGCCATAGTAAAGGGTATAAGCTATATCCTGCACGCTATATTGGGCTGATGTACCATTGCTTTCTAAATAATCTGCAAGGATTTTTGCATACTTTTGTAGCTGTTCTCTTGTTTTAGCAGATAAAACAATCAGGAAAGATTCCTCACATCCACTCTCACTTTTTCTAACTTTTGTGTATTCCTCCAAAATAATATGAGCATTTGCACCGCCAGCACCAAATGCGCTTATAGCGGCTCTTCTTGGAATATTCTCTCCATCTATGTATAATGGTTTCCAGTCTTCATATTTTTTCTGTACATAAAAAGGCGAATCTGCAAAGTCAATGTTCGGATTCAGTTCTTCACAATGAATACTTGGAACCATTTTTTTATACTTCATCTGCAATAAAACTTTTGTTAAGGATGCAATACCTGCTGCTCCTTCCAAATGTCCAATATTCGACTTCACTGACCCTACAGCACAGTATCCCTTTTTTTGTGTCTGAGTCTTATATGCCTTTGTCAAACCTGCAATTTCAATTGGATCTCCAAGCTGTGTTCCTGTTCCATGGGCCTCCATATAATTGATTGTTTCTGCATTGATATGGCTCTTTTTCAGTGCCCGCTCAATTAAATCTGCCTGCGCATTCGGACTCGGTACTGTGTAGCCGCTAGTCTTTCCCCCATGGTTAATAACGGTTCCTTTTATCACGCCATAGATATGGTCATGGTCTTTTTCTGCTTCACTTAATGGTTTCAGGATAACAGCGCCAACCCCTTCACCAGGAACAAAACCATCGGCATCCTTTCCAAACGTATGGCAGTATCCTGTTGGTGAAAGCATATTAAGCTGACACATAGATAAATATTTACTTGGGTGCAGGTACAGGTTTACGCCACCTGCAATTGCCATGTGGCACTCTCCATTACGCAGGCTCTCACATGCTAGATGAATGGCTGTTAAAGATGACGAGCATGCTGTATCAACTGGAATGCTTGGTCCATTCAGATTGAATAAATAGGAAACCCTGTTTGCCAATGACCATTCCAGACTGTTTGGAATGACCATATTCTGCTTCTTCCATTCATCTGGTCCATGAAGCAGATACGTATTCGTAGTTACCCCAGCAAATACTCCAATCTGTGCATCTTGATTTTCGCCATCAAACTCACGGCTCTGATTTCTAGTATATCCGGCATCCTCCATTGCGCCCCAGGCTGTTTCCAAAAACAGACGTTCCTGCGGATCCATTAATTCTGCTTCTCTTGGGGAAATTCCAAAGAACAATGCATCAAACTTATCCGCATCTGATAAAAAGGCTCCCCATTTTCCATAAATTTTTCCTTGCTTTGCATCCTCTGGATTGGCACTATAATATTCCTTATAGTTCCATCTCTCTTGTGGAATTTCCGTAACACTATCTGCGCCTTCACAAAGATGTTTCCAGAACTCTTCCATATTGTCGGCTCCAGGATATCTACCACTTAATCCAATAATCGCAATATCTTCTTGTTTATATGCTTTCCCTTTTTCATTGGATGCAGATTCTACTTTCACTGTCTTTTTTGTTTCTAATTTATGAATATTTTTGTCCTGTTCCTTAATTTCTTTCTTCGATATATGTCGAGTCAGTGCTGCAGAATGATTTAAGGCAAGATACTTGCTAAGCCCCTCTAAGGTATTATACTCATACAACAGAGTCTTCGGAAGTTCTCCAAAACGTTCTTCCACTGCACGGTTAAAATTCATTACCATAACTGAATCTAACCCATATTCTTCAAAGGTCATTGCATCATCCATTTTATCCAACGGAAATTTTGTGATACTTGAAAAGATTTCTTTTATCACATCTTTCGCAGTCGTATGGACATCCTCGTTAAGTACTCTGTTCTCCCCTGAAGCATCTTCATACCCATTGGCACCTTCCATCGTTCTTATAATTTTATTCTGGTCGCCATAAATAATCGCCTGCTGCTGGGTATGTCCTAAAATAATATTCTTTGCAATGTCTGTTCCCAGCTCATGTGGAATTTTATAGATGCCAAGCTGTTCCATCATCTCTTCATGTCTGGAATCAGTAGCCATTCCTCCTGCTTCTGTACTTTCCCATAACGACCAGTTGACTGCAATCGTCCTTCCATAACGGCGTTTTGTATCTGTTAAGTGGTTACGCCAGTTTGTAAAACCATCTAAATAGCCATTTGCATAGGCATAGTCACATTGTCCACGGTTTCCCACAACGGAAGCAACCGATGAATACACTGCAAAAAATGATAGTTTTTCCTCTCTCAATGCATAATCAAGATTGTTCACACCTATAATTTTAGGCTCTAACACACATTTCGCATCTTCATCCTTTTTATGAAGTAATAGGGAATCTTTCAGCGCACCAGCACAATAAATCACCCCATCTATGGAACTAAACTTTTCCTTGATAGAAGAAACTAGTTCTTCTACTTCCATTCTGCTTATAACATCCGCCTGTAAATATGTAATTTCTGCTTTCTGATTTTTCAGTTCGTTAATGAATCTTTCCTTCTTTCCTGTCAGAGCAGAACGTCCCACCACTACAAGCTTTATCTCTTCTCTAGCAAGCACCTTTGTTAAGGCATAACCGATGCCTCCCAGACCGCCAATTATCAAGTATACTCCATCTTTTTTAAACTTGCTTTCCGTATTCCAACTCGTCTCACTTATCAGATAGTTGTGAACAAATCGTTTTGACTTGAAATATAGAACTTCAAAATCATTACTGCTTAACTTCATTTCCCCAGAAAGTATCTCCGCATTTCTTTCCACATCCTCGTTTGCTGATAATCCAACTGTTATTACCTTAAACTTTGGAAATTCACGAAATACTGATTTTAACATGCTTCCAGCGGCATTAGCGGCGGCATCCGTGCGGAAACTGGTTTCACTTTCCTGAAACGGATATGCATATACAAATCTGGTTTCATTTTTCCCTTGGTATCTCATCTGCTGTCTTACTAGATATTCCAATGAAAAATACTGCTTCATAACTTTTTCTTTATTTAGTTTTTCAGTACGATAATAAATCAAACAATCTGGAATTAAGCTTTTCTTATCTAATTCTTCAAAAACTGCTTCAAAATCTTCCTCCCTGGAAGAACAGATCGAATACTGATTTTCGCTTGTTTTTTTATAATTGTCACCATCCACAACTGTAATGAATGTTACATGATGCAATTGTTTTGATAACGCATGATAGAATTCCATATCCTTTGGAGACAAGAAAAGAAGTACCGTGTGAAAGGTTCTTTCTTGAACCTTTTCACACTTTTTCTCAATCCATTTAGGTACATATTTTACAACAGAACGGCTGCTCATCCCGTCTTCTTTATTACGGTAATATTCTTTCAAATAATCTGCAGCTTCTTTCGGCGTAACGATCCCCTGATATACTTCTTCAAGGAGCTTGTATTTTTCTTTATTATCATTATTCATTCAACATTACCTCTATTATTTTATCTGCATCTTCGATACTTATCTGCTTTGTGCTTAACAAATCTAAGACTTTTTCTATGACTGTATTATTAAGAGCAGAAGTTCTATTTTGTGTTTCCAATTTTCCTTCTAGTTCTGGTATCCAATAACGGGTCTTTTCAAATGGATATGTTGGCAGAGAAACCAAGTTCGGATTTTTCTCAAGATGCAGAATACCAAATTCCATATCCCATCCTGTTAGCCAGTATTTTATAATTTCCTTATAATTCTTTGCGTTTGACAGCTCTTTCATCTGGCTGTCCCCAATACTTCCAATAGACTCCATCTGGCTTGTAATGGTTCCCGTCTGATAACTGCCATCATTCTTTCCTTCTATATAGTTTCGTAGGATATCAACTGCTTTCTGCCTTGTGCTTGCTGTAAATGCAAACCTTTCCTTCATGTGGTTTCTTCCCGTCTGTAAAGTAAATGCAATATCTTCAAAAGATTCAGAATGTTGTCCTTTTGCAGGACGTACTACATTTTCTATCTTCCTTCCAATCCCTTTGCATATACTCTCTGCTAGCTGCATAACTGTCATATCCTCGTTTCTGTCAATGGATTGGAAATCTCTCTGATATTTCTTCTCTAACTCTAAAATGGCCTGATTTAATAGAATTCTATCGCAACCTAATTCAGAAATCATACATTCTTCCTCTGCATCTTCCACTGAAATATCTAATATCTCTGCTAATACTTCCCGTACATGCTGTACAACATCTGTGTTTTCTTGATATTCTTCCACATCATAGTTATCTGCTTCCAGATAATCTGCAAGTTGTACTGCCTGTCTAACCAGTGCATCTTTTGTATTTGCAGAAAGCAGAATAAGCTGTTCTTCCTGTGTATTGTCTGTTTCTTCCTTTTTATCATCTGACCCAATATACTCCTGTACGATAATATGAGCATTGGCTCCACCAGCACCAAATGAACTAATCCCTGCAATTCTTGGTTTTACTATTTTCTGCCCATTTATCATCTCTTCTCTGCGTTTCCATTCAGAATATGTATGCTGAATATAGAAAGGGGTATCCTCCAAATCGATATTGGGATTTAGTTCATCCGAATGAATGGATGGTACTAACATACCATATTTCATCTGCAACAATACCTTGGTCAGGCTAGCAATACCAGCAGCCGCTTCCACATGTCCAATATTTCCTTTTACAGAACCAATACTTACCGTATTGGCTCTTCTACCGCTATCACCAAATGCTTTCTGAAGCCCTGCTATTTCAATTGGATCTCCTAATGAAGTTCCTGTTCCATGAGCCTCTATATAGGTAATATCCTGTACATTTATATTTGCGCGCTCACAGGCATTTACAATTGCCTCTGATTGTGCTGTTGGGGATGGAACCGTATAGCCGTTTGTTTTTCCACAGGCGTTCAAGTAAGAACCTTTTATAACACCATAGATTCTGTCTCCATCCTTCTTTGCATCTTTCAGGCGTTTTAAAATTACTGCGCCAACACCTTCTCCATCTACAAAACCATCTGCTCCTGTACCAAAGCTTTTACACTTATCGTCTGAGGCAATCATATTCATCATAGAGTAACGAATGTAATGCATTGGATGTAAAATAAGATTTACTCCACCTGCAACTGCCATCTTGCATCCACCATTTCTTATGCTCTCACAAGCCAAATGGATTGCAGTTAAAGAAGAAGAACATGCTGTATCAACTGCCATACTTGGACCATTCAAGTTCATGATGTAGGAAATCCTGTTTGCAATGGACCAATATGCACAATGTGCATTTGTATTACTTCCCTTTGCAGCTGCTACTGCTCCAAGCCATTCATAGTTGCAATTCATAACACCAACAAATACTCCAACTTTGTGATGAATCTGTTCCAGCTTTTTCTCCGTATAACCAGCATCCTCAAATGCTCCCCAGGATGTCTCCAAAAATAATCTTTCCTGTGGGTCCATGACTTCCGCTTCGTATGGCGTAATATGGAAAAACATTGGATCAAATTTATCTACATCGTGGATGAATCCTCCATACCTGCTATAAGATTTTCCAGGTGTACCACGTCGTTTATCATAATGATCTTTCCAGTTCCAGCGCTCTTGTGGTATTTCCGTTATACAATTCCTTCCATTTTTAATGTTATCCCAGAATTCATCTAAATTATCCGCAAGAGGATATCTTCCCTGTATCCCGATAATAGCAATATCTTCCTCTTCCTCTGTCTTCTGTTCGTTAGGCACTGAATCTTTTTCTGCCAAATCCCAATCGCGGTTAGAATTCAACGTCCACGTTTCTTCAATATTTTTTTCTCCACTCTCTTTTTCTTCTGCGATTACCACCGTCTGCTGACTTTTCACCTGCTCATTGCTTGCCTCAAACAGCTTCTTGACCTTGTCACCTGCTTTATTTTCAAGATATGCTGCCAGCTCTTCGATACTGTGGCATTCAAATAGCAGCGTGTTCGGAAGCTTTGAGAAGTCTTGTTCTAACATTTGATTTATTTCAATTACCATAACAGAATCAACACCATAACGTTCAAAATTGCTTCTGCTGTTAATATTTTCGACTTCGGTTTTTGTAACTTCAGCAAGTATATTCTTCAGGTAATCAACAAGCTTCTTATGCATCTCTTCACCATTTGTGCCCGACGTTTCAACCTTTATGTTTATATCTTCTTTTCCTGCTGATTGACTGTCCTCTAATTTCATTAGACGGTCTGTATTTTTCTTTTCTCCACGTAAATATACAACATTCGGATATGATGTATGTAAAAGTTTATCCAGTACAAGCATTCCGTCTTGCTGTTCAATGACCTCAAGTTTTGAATATTCTGTATACCTTCTAAGAGAATCGGAATCTAATGTAACTCCTCCTTCTCTCCAGAATGGCCAGTTAATTGATAAAGAATGACCTTTTCGTAATCCTCTCTTCACCATTTTATCTCTGCCTGCACTAAATCCATCTAGGAAAGTACTTGCTGCCGCATACGCGATAGCGCCGTAATCGCCCATAAATGCTGAAATAGAAGAATAATTCACAAAGAAATCAAGGTTTTGGGCTTTCGTTACTTCATCCAGGATAATCGTACCTTTCACCTTTGCATCCAACATATGTCTAAATTTATCCTGTGTTACTTCCGTTACTAAATATTTTTCAGTTACACCAGCACAATGGAAAATTCCATTTAAGCTTCCGTACGTTTCGTTTATGTGCTCGATAAGCTGCTGCATCGCTTTTATATTGGTAATATCCGCTTGAACATATTCTGCATGGCCACCAATGGCATTCAATTTATTGAGAAAACTCCTCTTTTCATCTGACAGCATACTTCTTCCAACCAAAATGACATTTGCCTGATACTTAGAAATAAGGAACTCTGCTGTAAATCTTCCAAGTCCACCCATACCACCTGTAATCAAGTATGTTCCACTTACCTTGACTGTCTGTTGTTCCATACCGGCTTCTATTGCAGAATCTGCCTTCTCATACACAGATACACTTCGTATTCCATCTTCATACTTCACAATATTTCCATCTGAATGACGAATCTCCATTTCTCTTTGTATTGCAGGAATCATTCTGGATAACTTACAATCCGCTTTACCAAATGCAGTCAATTTCATTCTGTATCTTGGACTAATAGAAAGTACTGAATTAATCATTCCAGATAATATCATATCTTCTGGTTTTAACATTCCATCCGCTAGTGGTAAGAGAACTAGATGATTCACATTAATATCGGAAAGCTGATTTGCTATCTTTCGGAACAGATATGCCCTTTGTTCTAATGCTTCCACTGCCCCACTGCCATCAATCGATGCAGCTTCTTCTTTTTCTAATTGTATTGCATCAATGATATACAATTTATCTGTTTTCTTATCTGATATATTCTGTAATATCCACCTGGCATCAATTGCTTGGAAAGAGCTTACGCTTATAGTAGTCAATGTATCTGAAAGAACTTCCTCTAAACCTTCACTAATTTCTCTCTGGTTAGAAACAATAACACACGCACCGCTGTTTATCTTAGTACCCGCATCATTCTCCTTCTTTTTCCAAACTGGAAGGTAAAAATGATCCAGCTTTTCATATTGTTTCTTTTCATCAAATAATTTGCGAACCATAAAATCTTCAATTTCGATTAACAAATCACCTGTTTCAGAATAAATACAAATCTGAAAACCTGCCATATTTCCATCATCAGTCTGCTTTGTTTTTCTTATATGAGCGATTTCCATTTTTTGATTCCTATCGTATACTTTCAACGAACCAATATAATATGGAACCATTGGCTCCATTATCTCTTTCACTTCACATAGGCCAATTGCCAGTACCGAACGGAAAACCGAGTCCAGCTGATATGGGCTCATATGGAAGATGTCATCATTCTCCTGCCAATCTATCAACACAACTGCTTCTTTTGCAGTGGCATAAACCTGTTTCACTTTCTGATAATGTTCACCATACAAAAATCCCGCTTTTATCAAGTATTCATTTAATTGTTGGCCGTTAAATGATAACTGGCATTTCTGTATTATTTCTTCTTTTATAAATGGAATATGATTACTTGCCTCTTCAATGCCTTCTATCAGCTCGCCTTTGAAGTAAGTCTTGTCCTTGTCATCATAAATTCTAGACTTATTACATCCATCATTGCCTGCCACTATTTTAATATGCAGTTTTTCCTTAGACTTATTTTCATAGGTCTTTAAGAAATATATATTTCTTAAAGTAAGGAAATCGTTCTGGCATGCAATTCTTCCAGCCTCATAAAGCATTTCCACATATGCTGCGCCTGGCAGAATCGCCATGTCATTTACAATATGCTGCTCTAGTAACTGGTCATGCTCCGCAAAGTTTTTCATAAACTCTACATGATGTAACGTAGACAGATTTTCGTCTAGTAAAGGTGCGATTACTTTTTCAGTCACCTGCATTGTATGTTCGGTTACTGGTATCCAGCATCTCTTGTTACGGAATGGATATCCAGGCAATGAGACTCTTTTCCTATTTTCATGTTCAAATAATTTTATAAGTTCAAAGTAAGTTCCATTGACCCACAGTTTCGCAATCTTGTCCAGTTTCCGGTTCATAATAAGTGAGTTTGCATACTCTTTATCTTCCTCATCATCAGAACCAAATACTGCTTCATTAGAAAATTCGCTTCCAATATAAATTCCTTGCATTCCCTGTTCATCCACCATCAGCTGAGCAAGTTTGCTTTGCAGTTCCTCAAATGTTCTCGCACAGAAGGCAGCTCGTTCTTCAAATACATTTCTTCCAGCTATCAAGGTATAAGCAATATCACTAATATGTTCTCTACATTCCTCTTCATGTTTCATTAAATAGGAATGTAATATAGCTGCCTGATTCAATAAAGCTTGTTTATCCCTAGCGGAAAGAATAAACAGTCGGTCTTCTAATGTGTCTTCCTTTACGAAGTTTTCTTCTTGATAATCTTCCAGTACTACATGGACATTCGTTCCTCCTGCACCAAATGCGCTGATTCCAGCTCTTCTAACATGACTTACCGTTCCATCTTCATTCATTACTTCTATACTGTCCCAGTCTTGTATCTCTTGCTGTATATAGAATCTGGTATCCTCTAAATCAATATTATGATTTAATTCCTGTGAATGAATAGATGGTACTAATTTCTTATGTTTCATCTCAAGCAGAACTTTTGTAACAGCTGCAACCCCAGCGGCTGCTTCTAGATGTCCTACATTCGATTTAATTGACCCAACAGAACATGGTATCACTCCATCTGGCGCATAACCTTTTTTAATTCCTTCAATCTCAATTGGATCTCCTAACGCGGTACCCGTTCCATGTGCTTCAATACAACTGACTGTATCAGCCTCAATATTGGCATTTTCCAGTGCCGCCTTAATAACCTGGCTTTGTGCTACTGGACTAGGTACGGAATATCCATTTGTATGTCCACCATGATTTGTCGCAATCCCTTTAATGATACCGTAAATATGATCCCCCTCTTTTACTGCCTGATCATACTCTTTCAAAATCAATGCTCCAACACCTTCTCCTGGAACATAGCCGTCTCCACCTTCTCCAAAGCTTCTGCATTTGCCCTCGCTTGATAAGAAGGTTGATTGACACAAGAAAAGATATTTGCTCGGATGAATGCTTAGATTCACGCCTCCTGCCACTGCCATATCACAGCTTCCTTCCCAGATATTCTGACAAGCCAGACGTATTGCTTCTAAAGAAGAAGAACATGCGGTATCCAATCCAACACTTGGTCCATGAAAATCACATAAGTAAGAAACACGATTCGCTATGGAAGATAAGAAGGATGTGGTTGCAAGTGGGTTTCCTTTTAGAGTTTCCTCTACACCAAATGCTTCATACTGACTGTACATTCCAGACGCAAATACACCCACACTTTTATCTTTTAATTGCTGTTTGTTATAACCTGCATCTTCCATCGCATGCCATACTGTTTCAATAAACATTCTTTCCTGAGGATCCATTAATTCTGCTTCGCGAGGTGCCATGTTAAAGAAAGATGCATCAAACTTATCCACATCTGGTATAAATCCACCCCACTTAGCGTATATTTTTCCTCGTTTTCCTTTTTGAGGGTCATAGTACTTTTTATAATCCCATCTCTCCTCAGGAATTACTTGAATACAGTCCTTCTTATTGCATAAATTTTCCCATAGTTCATCCAAATCCTTGGCTTCCGGATAAATTCCACTCACACCAATGATGGCAATATCGCTTCTTTGTTTTTTGCTACTTTTTGTACTTGATTTCATTCTTACTGGTGTAAAGTTCTTTTCTACTGACTTATGTGGCATTGCTGGTTCTGCATAATTAGCTGCCATCTGCTCAATTTTCTTTCCAAACTTTTTCTCAATGAGGTCTGGATATTTTTCTATAAAATACTGTGCTAGCGTTTCAACTGTTTTATATTCAAAAAATAATGTCTTTGGAAGTTTTGGAAATTCTTTTTCCAGCTTTTCATTCAATTCCATAATCATAATAGAATCAATGCCTAAGATATCAAATTCTGTATTCATTTTTATTTTTTCAGCAGGCATATCAATGGTTTCTGCCAGCATATTTCTCAGATACTGACATACCTCTTTCAAATAACTTGCATTTCCTGATTTCTTCGGACTGTCTTGCTCTTCCAAAACCCCAACTGCTTTTTCCACTATATTTTCCTGTATAGATTCTATTGTTGATTCTGCTTTTAATACTTTATCTATTTTTCTTTTATTTCCCGTAATGCAATAGATAACGCTCTCATTCATACCCAGCGCATCTTCGATTGCCTGGCAGCCTTCAATCTGTGTCATAGCAGTCATTCCAGCGTAATTTTCGTAAACTGCTTTTACGGAATCTGGCAAGAACATGCCTTTGCTCTCCCACAACGGCCAGTTCATAGCCACGGTCACACCAAAGCGTTCACCTGACTTAACAGATTCATTACGTACCATTGCAAAATGATTTAAAAATGCATTTCCTGCTGCATATGCTCCAATACCATAATCACCAATAGCTGTAGATACAGAAGAAAATACGCTAAAAAAGTCCAGTGGTTTCTTTCTCGTAATCCAGTCCAAACATAAGGTTCCGCTAACCTTCGGATTTAACATACCATCGTAGTCTGCTTTCTCTGCTTCTAAAACACTAATTTCATGTATAGAACCAGCAAGATGGAAAACACCATTTACTGCACCAAAATACTTTTCACTATCTTCTAATACGGCTTCCATGCTCTTAATATCCGAAACATCTGCCTGATAATATCTTACTTTGCTTCCAGCCTTCTCTAATTCACTTATCTTCTTTTGTTTTTCCTCATTCAGTTCCGATCTGCCAACCAGTATCAAGGATGCCTGATATGTTTCTGCCAGATAGTTAAGTAAAATAGTACCGACCCCACCGAGTGCTCCTGTTATCAGATAGATACCTTCCTTTTTCAACAGCTTCTTATCTGTTCTAGAAGGGCTGATATTCTGATAACCTTTTTCCAATATCTCGTTTTCTGTAATGAGATATTCCGTTAGGTTCCCATTTTCCTTTTGTACATAAATGTTATTAAATTCTGTTCCTAATAACGTCCAGTCTGACTCTGTTCCATTTTTCATTATGCGGAAATGAACATGATGGTTAATATTCAACATAGACACTGCAAATCCTGCTATCATTTCATGAATATTCATTTGGTTAGCCTGGTTCTTTAGGAGTACCGTAATAATTAGTTCCTTCTCCGGCAGCACTTCACATATTGCTTGAAACAAATACCACATCTGATAGAATCCAGTTTCAACATCATCTTCCACCGCGGTCTTATTATATGGACTCTCTATTACGTCGTCTGCTAATACAAGAATGATATCCGTTAGTTCATCACTTTGATACTGCCTCAGCAGCTGCAGATAGGAGTCCTTCGTTCTATCTGTAAATGCTACATAATCTGTATTTGATTTATTTACAAATGGCAGTTCCCCCTGCTGTTGTCCTAAAACAAGGCACTTTCCAAAACTGTTTCTTTTCTCATTGAGAACAGCCTTCTGATAAAATGGTTTATAATAATAAACCGGGTTCTGACTGGTGCTCTTTTTTAATGCACGTCCATTAAAACCTAAAAATTCTGCCAAGCATCTGCCTTCTTTATTTAAAATATAGACATCGCAAAGCATAGACTCACGAGATACGTTCCTGGACTCCTCCTCTATCTTAACATATACGGTACAGTCCGATTCTATTGGAGCATAGCAGGTTATCTGATCGCAGGAAAATGGTACTCGCAACTTCATGTTATGGCGAAGCTGTACGTCTATCCCCAGTGCTACCCGGAATGCAGCATCCGCAATACAAGGATGGAGATAATATCCGTCATTCTTAAAATCCTCACTTACCTTTAGTTCGGCAACTGCTTCCCATTCACCACACCACAATGTATGCATGATCTGATATCCTGTGCCATAACCAAACCCTGCTTCTTCAAATAGATCATCAATTTCGTTCTTATACATAATATGAATTGCATTTTCCTTTACATTTGCAATTTCATGATCCATTGTAATTTGTTCTTCCTCTGGCTCCTGATAATCGATTCTTCCACTAGAAAAGACAACATTTTCTTTCATGTCTTTCACAATAACTTTAACATCTTCTTCATCAGGCTGAAAGCTGATTTTAACTTCTTTTTCGCCTTCCACTGTAATTGGATACAGCCAGCACATGTTCTTTATGGTATGTACCGTTTTCCCCATAGCTTCCTGAGCTGCTGCACGAATCATTTCTACCTGTGCACTTCCTGGAACCAGAATATTTCCAAATACGATATGCTCCCGTATTACTTTTTCATTCTTAAATGTTTTAGCAAAACATGCTTCGTGAATGGTTGAAATATTTTTATCTACCAATGGATGGAGGGTTTCCAATGCATTTTCTGTATTCTTTTTAACCGTTACCCAGTGTCTCTCTCTTAAAAATGGATACTCCGGCAACGTCACCTTATTAGGACGTACTTTCCACAGACTGGCTGTATTGATTTTTACGCCTTCACACCAAAGTTTCGCAATTTCCTGTAAACGACGCTCTTTTAAGAGTCCGTCTATCATATCACTGCTATATTCCATAACTTTTTTCTTAAAGTCTAACACATTTTTATGTATGATTTTTTCTGAACTGTCTCCATTTAAAAAACTCTGTAACCCTGCTTCAATTTCACTAATATTCTTTGCTGTGAATGCAAGTCTTTCTTCTAGTGGTTCCTTGCAGTTTTGGAAAGAAAAAAGTATATCCGCAATAGATTTTGTTTCTCCTTCTGTTTTTATAAATTGAAGAACCTTTTTGGCATAGGCCTGAAGACGTTCTTCGTTCTTTGCTGACAGCATGAAAATATTTTCTTCAAAGCCCATATCACTTACATGCTGCTTATTTTTATATTCCTCCAGAATAATATGTACATTAGTTCCTCCAGCTCCAAATGCGCTAACTCCAGCTCTTCTTGGATACTCTTTCATCCTGCCGTTTTCAGCTACCTTTGGGCAATTCCAGTCTTCATAATCATGCTGTACATAAAAAGGGGTATCCTTAAATTGAATATTAGAATTCAATACATCCGAATTCAGGGATGGCACTAGTTTCTTATGCTGCATCATAAGAACAACTTTTGTTACTGCCGCAATTCCTGCTGCCCCTTCCGTATGCCCAATATTCGATTTCACCGAACCAATTGGGCAGTATGATTTTTTATCCATGAAACTTCCGTACGCCTTTGTAAGACCTGTTATTTCAATTGGATCTCCTAATGAAGTTCCTGTTCCGTGTGCTTCTAAATAACTAATTGTTTCTGGATTAATTTCTGTTTTCTTTAACACTTCTTTTATAAGGTTCTCTTGCGCATTGGGATTTGGTACGGAGTAACCATTTGTCTTTCCCCCATGATTCATAGCAGAACCTTTAATAACGGCATAGATATAATCTCCATCTTCTTTTGCCTTGGAAAGAGGTTTTAACAAAACTGCTCCTACCCCTTCCCCTGATACATATCCATCGCCACCTTCTCCAAATGCACGGCATTTTCCTTCACTAGAAGCAAATCTCTGCTGACTTAAAATTCTGTATTTTAAAGGATGAATCGATACACTTACCCCGCCGGCAAGTGCCATCTCACTTTCACCATTTAGAATACTTTCACATGCCAGATGAATCGATGACAAAGAGGAAGAACACATTGTATCAACAGCTAAACTTGGTCCTGTCAGATTAAAATAATAAGAAACCCTGTTTGCAACGGATGCATAGGACGAAGTTGGAACTAAATCTTTTTCCCCAATTTCCTTTCCAAATATCTGATACTGTCCAAACATAACGCCAGCAAATACGCCAATTTTACGATTATTAAGCTTTGATTTAGGGTATCCTGCATCCTCAAATACCTTCCAGGCATTCTCAAGGAATAGGCGTTCCTGAGGATCAATAGTATTAGCCTCTCTTGGTGTTAAGTTAAAGAAACTAGCATCAAATTTATCTACATCATCCAAAAAGCCGCCCCATTTTGTATATATTTTATCCCGCTTTGTCTTATCTGGATCATACATTTCTTCCACATCCCAGCGGTCTTTTGGAACCTCTGTGATGCAGTCTCTTCCATCCTTTAAATTATTCCAGAATGTACTTAAGTCTCCTGCCATAGGATATTTTCCGCTAATTCCGATAATCGCAATTTCTTCTTTGTGACTGCTCTTTGATTCTTGGTTCAATAAAGGAATCATATTACGTACTTTGAAATTATGCATCTGCCTATAGCTCTTCTTTTCAATATTTGCGTTCTCCCCCACAACGCCTTGCTGTCCGCCTAAAAACACTTCCAGTTTTTCAGTATAATTATGTACAAAATAATTTGCCAGCTCATCAATGTTCTTGTACTCAAAAAACAGAGTACGAGAAACATTTCCAAAGACAGATTCCATTTCTTTATTGAGATTGATAATCATCAATGAATCAATTCCATATGTTTCAAGTTCCTCTTCAGAATCAATCGCATCTGCAGGTATTTTCGCATATTTTGATATTAATTCTTTAAAATACTCTTTCGTCTTATATAGTAAATTATTAGTTTCCATAATACACTTCTCCTATTTAACCTTACAGAATCAATTAGAATTCTTTCGGTGTTTCTTTTATTACAATCTCATTAATATAAACAACAATATTTCCTTGTGCATCTAACAGGTACATATCAAATTTATGCATCTGGTTTACTTCACTTTTTCGTTGTATATAGGCATATCTAGTGTTTTGAGACTCGGAAAGAATTAAAAAGTCTTTCACTGCAAGAGGCATATACACCTTATTCTCTTCATTGATCAACGAAATCAGTGTTTCAACTGCACTATTTAGTAATACTGGATGAATCTTGTAATCCTCCTGTGTATCTGTAATACTGTCTGACAGCTTAATTTCTGAAACTGCTTCATCTTCATTTCGATAAAGAGCCTGAATAGAATGAAATTTTTCTCCAATAAAGAGTTCTTCACTTTGGAATCGTTTGTAGTACTCTGCTCCAGGTATGGTTTCTTTGCATCTGCTAATCAGATCCTCGGTCTGAATTTTATCTTGTATTTCAATTTCCTTTTCCATATCAATTGTCGCAATAAAATTTAGGTTTTTCTCTCCAGCATCCATGTTGTAAATTTCAATATCAATCTGGCTGTCAGATGGGATTATTCCTGTAATTACTTCTTTCGCCTGACTGCCTGCTACAACTGGTGCGTACCACATAATATCTGACAATCCTGTCACACGTTCTCCCGCTGCTGCACTTACCGCTTCCAGTGCCATTTCTAAATAGAACATACCCGGAAGAACTTTCTGACCATAAATTCTGTGTTCTTCCATATAATATTCGTGGCCAGTAAATCTACTCAAATATTTTTGTTCCATTAAGGTTGAAACATTTTCCTGAATCAGTGGTGAAACCTTTTTGGTAACCATATTGTCATTCCATGTTTTCACGTCATTTACCCAATATCTGTTCTTTTCAAATGGATACGAAGGCATATGTACAATTACAGCATCTTTATTTATTTCAGACATTTTACCTTCTATGCTGCAACCATTTACATAACAAACTGCCGCTTCTTTCAATGCTTTCAAATCCCATACATTTAATTCTTCTAATGCGTTCATTTTATCTTCGTATTCAGTTATTCCTTTTTTTGCTATCGACATTTGTTCTGACTGATAAATAATATTTTCTGCTTCTTTTCTCATAACTGCAGATTCTAATGCTTCTTCTAACTCACTTTTGCTTCCTGCTATCACAGCAAGGCGGTATTTATAATGACTACGGCCTTTTAATAACGTAAATGCTATATCGTTTATTGTAGCATCTAAATTTTCTACTTTCAACCATTGGATTAAATCACATATTCTCTGTGCTAACGCATCTTTTGTTTTTCCTGAAAGTAAAATAAGGTATTTCTCGTTTGAATTACTCTTATGCTTAGGAATTGCTGGTGCTTCCTGCAAAACAATATGTGCATTGGTTCCACTGAGTCCAAAGCAGCTGACAGTTGCCATTCTAGGTACTTCTTTCTGCTTCCAGTCCACATTTTCCTTATTTGCAATAAATGGCGTATCCTCCAAATGGATATGAGTATTTTCTTCCTCAAAATTATTAAGTGCAGGAATTACTTCATGCTTCATCGACTGTAGTACCTTGATGATACCTCCAACTCCTGATGCCATAGTCGCATTTCCCATATTTGCCTTGCAGCATCCGATATAACAAAACTGCTTTTTCTTTGTATATTGTCTGTATACTTCTGTTAAAGCATTTATTTCCATAGCATCACTTAACTCACTTGCTGTACCATTGGCTTCTACGTAGCTGATATTTTCTGGATTAATATCAAATTTTCTATATACAGACTGTAATAAATTAATTTCTGCTTGTGTATTTGGTGAAGTAATGCCATTGGATTTTCCATCCTGATTTACTCCCCATCCCTTAATGACACCATAAATCTGATTTCTGTCTTTCATGGCCTGCTTTAATGGTTTTAAAACCAGCACTCCAACCCCTTCACTTAATACAAGACCATCTGCATTTTTATCAAAACTTCTGACTTTTCCGTCAGATGCCAAAATTCCAATATTGCTCGTTTGTATCTGTAAATCTGGTGTTAACATAAGTCGTATTCCACCGGCTAATGCTAACTCACATTCCCCATCCACAATACTCTGACATGCTGTACTAATCGCTACCAGTGATGAGGAACATGCTGTATCAATACACATATTTGGTCCTGTTATATTCATCTGATAAGCAATTCTCCCAGTGAACATAAATGGATTCAAACCAGTAAAGGCATATTTTGAATTCTTCAAGCCGCTCTTCTCTACTACTTTTTCATAATCACCGTGCGTTACTCCCATATACACGCCACATCGCTTCCCAGCGATTTCACTTTCACTGTAACCAGCATCTTCAACTGCTTTCCATGCCTCCTGTAATAGTATTCTCTGCTGCGGATCCATAAGTTCTGCCTCAGCTGGTGATATATGAAAGAATCTGGCATCAAACTTATCTATGTCTTTTAAAAATCCTCCATAGATACTATTAGACGTTTCCTCATTTGTAATATCTTCATCGTAATACGCCTTATAATCCCAGCGGTCACTTGGTATTACATCCGTCATCTTTTTCTGCTGAGAAATGTTAGTCCAGAAATCATCTATGTTATCTGATTCTGGATAACGAAGTGAAATACCTATGACTGCAATATCTGTATCCTTTATATCTGATTCTTTTGGTGCCATCTTTGGCTCTACTAGTAACGCTTCTTTGCAATCTTTAAATAGTACCTGTTTTTCTTTTATATCCTTTATCTTACGCTTAGCTATCTTTTTTCTATTCGCTCGATTGGTTACAACCAGTACTTTTTCAGCATTCTGTTCATCTAGCTCCCTTGTTTCAAGGCTCTCTTCTTTCTTAGTTACATCTGCCTCAGATTGCTCTAAGGCGTTTATACAAAAAAATCGTGATTCTCCTTTTGTATCTTTTCGTATAAATATGCTGTTAATGCATCCATACTAGAATGATCATACAATACAACAGTGTCAATATTTAGATCAAATGCACGATTAATATCACGTACAATTTCTACCCCGTTAATAGAGTCAACTCCCATGTCACTAAACGTCATATCCTCTTCATAATCACCTTCTAAATGAAGGATTTCATCAAAAATTTGTTCCAGCTTCTCTTTTAATACTTCTTTGGAGATACATGGTTTTTCAGTCTTAGAAACCTTCCTTTCCTGTTCTCTGTACTCTCTTACTTCTTCCTTGATTTCAGGTTTCTTAACTTTTTTCTCACTGTTGGCACTTTCCTCTTCCTGTAGGAGTTTCAGCATCATATCAACTGCTACTTCTTCGTCTATATTTTCATTTAAAATCTGTTCATAGTAACTGCGCTCATTCATATTTTCACCCTTACCCTCTCTTGTAACACCCATAATTTTATGAACTATCTTGACTGCTTCTTCTGGGCTAATAAACTGTTCCTTCATATCCTTCACAATCTTGATTAACAGTTTCCGTTTTGTTCGTTCATTTAAAGGTTTCGGTTTTTCTGTATTCTTTTTATCTTGCTTTTCTTCTTTTCTATCTGGATTGCCCAGTGTGCTACTGTAATACTTGTCAATTTTCTTTTTTACATCAGGATCTTGAAATGTCTGCATATGCATACAGTTTTCACTTTCTAACACCGCTTCTAACTTCTCAAGCATTCTACCTGCTAACTCTTTCTTTAATACACGGAGTGAATTTACTGGTTTCTCAGCAATAATTCTGCCGATGGAGATTGCTTTTTGCATCATTTCATCACGTTTCATTACCATAACAGAAGCACCTTTTTCCTTTAGCTCTGCTCCTGTATAAGTTTTCGCTGTGTACATCATTTCATTTGCAATATTTCCACCCAGTTTTTCTGGAAGAATACACGTTGCACCCATGCCTGGAGTAAATCCATATTTCATAAACACCGCACTATATACGCTTTCCTCAGACAGCATCACGATGTCACCATATAATCCAAATAAAAATCCGCCTCCAGTGGCATGTCCCTGAATCACTGATATTACTGGTACATCTGCCTTTAATAGACCACTATACAAGAACGGAATATCTGTAAAATGACTGTTTGCACTGGCAATTCCATGAAGCTGTTCCTGAGTACCTCCCATGCTAAATACATTTTCATATCCAGTAACAATAATCGCTTTTACATCATCCCTGCCTTTCAGTTCTTTAAAACGCTTCATCAAGCCTCCGATTAGATTATTCGAAAACATATTACGGTTCTGACGATCTTGCATGCGTATCAATGCAATATTTGTATCTGCCATTTCCAAAGTTACTACTGAGTCATCTGCATCCGCCATGATTTGTTCCCAGTCAACTGCATTTGATTTTGCTTCTCCAGATTTATTTTTCTTAATTGGCTCTGTCCTATCGAAATCTTTCAAATCCAATGTCTTTGGCATCTCAGCTCTGTCTTCTTTGCGAAACCAAACCCGTTTATTCTGAAAAATATATCCTGGAAGCGCAACTCGTTGTGGTATGCCATCTTCATACAAAAGATTCCATTCAATATCAAATCCCATTACATATAATTGAGCAAGTTTCTCCCAATTCTTTTCTTTTATCAAATCGCTAATATATCTACTTCCTACTTCACCATCGAAGAAACTTCCAAGTTTCTCTTCCAATTCTTTTGCACTACCAGTATAAATGCCAGCTTCTTCTTTATCCGCAATATATGCCTCCAGCTTGGAAATCAGTTTCGTAAGACTAGACGCCAGAATGCATAAACGCTCTTGGTATGCTTGTCTTCCCTTCTGAAGCGTATATGCAACGCTGCTTAACCATTCCTGACTGCCTTCCATATCTGCCTGGATGCCTTTTTCCTTGACTCCTTCACGCTGTAAAATCATTGTTACAATATCATTCACATTTTTCTGTCCACGCAAATCATCACAGCTTATCTCAGTGTCAAATTCTCTATTTATTTCATCAGATAATTTTTCTAATTGTATTACATCCATACCGTAATCAGACAAAGAGTCAAAAACATCGATATCATTTACTGGAACAGACAGCTGTCTGCTAATACATTCGAGAACTCTTCGAGAATCCTGTACTCCTGCCTTGTCCACATTCACAGGACGTTTTTCTTCCACAACTCTGTTTTGCAGATAGTCTAGTAGTTCCTTTGCCTGTAAACGAAGGCTCTCCTGTTTCTTGGCCGATAATACAAATAGATTCTGCTCAAATGAAATATTACTGTCATTGTTGCCAGTGTACTCCTCCAGCACAATATGGGCATTCGCTCCTCCAAAACCAAAGGAACTGACACCAGCAATTCTAGGAAGTTCTTCTCCCTGTGCATTTCTTGGTGCCTTCCATTCCGATGTACGATCAATAATATGAAATGGGGTTCCATCTAATTTTATATAAGGATTTAGATGATTCAAATGTACAATACCTGGAATTGTCTTATGTTCCATTGACAATATAACTTTTAAAATCCCAGCAATTCCAGCAGCCGCTTCAAGATGCCCAATATTCGTTTTTACAGTACCAATTTCACATCTTGGATTTACCACATTACTGCTTTCTCTGCTCGAATCTTTCAACATCTGATAAGCCTTCTTTAAGCCATTTATTTCAATTGGATCTCCTAAAGAAGTCCCCGTTCCATGTGCTTCTATATAGCTTACTTCGTCCGGATGTATTCCGGCTTTTGTATATGCTTTATATAAAAGTTCTGCCTGGGCATTCGGATTCGGTGAGGTCAATGTATTAGCCTTTCCCCCATGATTTACAGCAGTAGACTTAATAACAGCATAAATATGATCTTTATCCTGTTTTGCTTTACTTAAAGGTTTCAAAAGAATTGCACCCGCACCTTCTCCTCTTACATACCCATCTGCTGAGGTATCAAATGTTTTACATCTTCCGTCTTTACTCAGCATTCCTGCTTTGCCGAATGCTATATGAAGCATTGGACTTAGGATAACGTTGACTCCTCCGGCAAAAGCCATTTCGCAGTCTCCATTGTGAATAGACTCCACCGCTCTGTGAATAGCAATTAAAGAACTTGAGCAGGCTGTATCAATCGGCTCACTTGGACCATGTATATCCAAAAGGTATGAGATACGGTTAGCCAGTACACAATGGGAAATTCCCGTTGAAGTATGTGCTTCCATCGGCATTCCTGCTTCTTTCATGATGTTATAATAATCCATTGTAGAAACGCCTACAAACATACCTGTTTTTGTGCCTGAAAAGTCGGATGGCTTATAACCAGCATTATCAATTGTTTTATAAATCGTTTCCATGTAAATCCGCTGCTGTGGATCCATTAACTCAGCTTCTTTTGGTGATATTCCGAAGAATCTGCAGTCAAACTGGTCAACTTGCTTCATAAAGCCGCCCCACTTTGAATACGTTGTATTCTCTTTCACACCATCTTCGCTATAATATGTTTTCCAGTCCCATCTGTCTTTTGGAATTTCTGTAATTAAGTCATCTTGTTCCTTTATGTGGTTCCAGAACTCATCTAGATTTTCACTCTGAGGCATTACCCCGCTAATACCAATAACGGCAATTGGTTCTTGTTCCATAGACTGGGTATGCACTGCCTGATAAGAAACATTAACAGCATCCTTTTGTTCTTTTTTTACTGCTGGCTGAGACATTACTATCTTCTGTTCTTTTTTTATAGGTGCTGGTTCTATATTGCTTTTTTTATTTCTATTCATTTTTCTTTGAATCTGACTAGTATCCTGTTTCATCAGCATATCACAGATTGCATTAACGGTATCCAGTTCAAAAAAGCTGGCAGGTGTAAACGTATTTATTTCGAATCTCTGATTTAAATCATTAGAAAGACTGGTAAACGTTAAGGAATTAAAACCATAATCCGCAAGTTCAGTGTCACCTTTGATATCCTTGCGTCTTAATTTTAAAATATCCATCATGGACTGCGTAGTCTGTTCCATTATAAAACTTCTAATGCTTTCGTCACTCTGTTCCGTCATGGAAGCTGTATTTTTCTTCATTTCCATACAAATATTCCCCGCAATCTTTTCTCTATCCCCGCAAATGCAGACTACCTGAGTTTCTTTTCCATTTATTATGTTCATAAATGCATTCATTCCTGTTTTTCCTGACAAAGGAGTTACTCCCATTCCTTCTCTAAAATAATCCTTTGTCTCTTTATCTACTTGCATTCCTCCATCTTCCCATAAACTCCAGTTGATGGAATAACTCTGTCCGCTGCGATTTTCTTTCTCTGCAAGTGCCCTACGATGCTGCATGTAGCCATCCATAAACCCATTTGCAAATGAGTAATCCGATTGACCAATACATCCACCTACCGCTGCTATAGAGGAAAAGCAAACAAAAAGTTTCATTTTCTCATCTTTTGTCATCTCATCAAGAAGTATAGTTCCACGTATCTTTGCAGCAAATACATCTTTTACTTCCTCCATCTGCTTATTCCAAATAAAAGAGTCTCTATTTACGCCTGCTGCGTGGATAATACCATCGATTTTACCATACTTGTTTTTTATGTATTGTATAAGGTCTTTTACATCCTGCTGACTGCTTATATCACTAGCGATATATTCTGCACTGCCTGCCTCTCGATTTAATTCAGTTACTTTATTCCGAATCTCAGCACTTTCCCTGCTTCTCCCAGTCATAATGACAGAAGCAGATTTCTTTACAAACAACTGTGCTACCTGGTATCCAAGGCCTCCCGCTCCTCCTGTAACAAGATATACTTCTCCTGTTTTCGGTTCAAAGGGTTCCTGCTTTGTTTGAATTTCCTCATAAGTAAGACCACTCAGAGTTCCATCCATATAGCGGCAGCAGACCGCTGGTACTTCATCCCGTAATATTGTACTGCATATTCCCACAATATTTTCAGGCATCAAGTCAATTGCAAGATTCTTTCCCTGAAACGACTTATATTCTAAATGTATTGTCTGTAATAACGACGTAATTGCTTGATTTACTGGATGAAAGAGCTGGTTTGTGAGATTAAGAAATCTTACATTTCTTAACCCCTTTGCACATATAGCTCTCGCAAGTGCAAGTATCGGCTGAAAGTACTGTTCCTGATTCTCAAACCCATCTTCTGCGATTTTAGTTTGAAATAGGATGCCCATATCTTCTTTTCTTCCTAAAACGTCGAATAGCTTTTCAAAATGCTCCTGTTTCATGATATCAAGTTGATATCTATTGTCTTTTTGTGAGAAATCACTGTTTCTTACTACTTCAATGACATTTTTACCATCTCGTTTAAACGCTTGAAGCAAGGATTTCTCTGCATCTATTAAAATAATCTGTTCTGGAAGTGTACATATATTTTCTAACTCTACATTCTTCCAAACTGGACGATAATAAAGTGCTTCTTCTAATTTATTTTCCTCTGTTTGATGTATTAAGGCAAAACCATTTACCTGTACACATACTTTTCCGTCTTTTCCTATAATCAAAACATCATAACAGACTGCATTCTCAACCTGTACTTCTGATTCTTTTGTATATGCATAACACTCTTCTGGTATCGATTGATAAATGGTAACCTGCTTGACACTGTATGGTAAGGAAGCAGATGCTTTGTTTCCATAATTGTCATAGAAAAGACAGCTTACCGTTTCTAACGCACCATCCAAAAGACTCGGATGTAGTACATAGGAATCGAAATCACTGCTAAGTTCTGCTGGCAGTAAAAGACTGCTTACTGCTTCTTTTCTATTTCCTGCTAAACTGTGAATCGTATGAAAAGCGTGACCAAGCATAAGTCCATGTTTTTCTAACTGTTCATAACAGTCACTAGAAGATAATTCGTTCGTACATCTGCTTTTCAGATATTCAACATCGACTTTCTCCTGTACTTCTAATTCCTGATTACAGATAAGCGAGCCATATCCGTGAACGAGCTGTAACTCTTCTTTATATGAAGTTATCTGGAATTGGTATTCACTTTCTCCACTTTTTATCAGCCTAATATATACTTCATATTGATCTGACATAACTTTTAGTCGAATCGGATTGAGCCAGTATACCTCACTTATATAATTTACCGTTATCTGTGGTTTGGCCGTTTCTAAAGCAGAACGTGCCATCTCAAGATATGCCACTCCAGGCAGGACCATTTCATTTCCCACCTGATGTTCCCGAATATAGAAATCATTTCGGGATAAAACTTTTTTACACACGATTTCATCATTTTCATATTCTATAGAATCAAACATAGGATACTTTTTCTCTTCAGTTGTATCTTCCATATCTAAGCCATCTGAAATACAATAAACATCTCTGCTAAATGGATATACTGGCATTGCAGTTTTTCGATAGGAAGTAGATGCAAACAACTCTTTGAAAGGGATATCCGCACCCTTTACATAATAGACCATCATATTTTTCATGTGGTATTCTTCGTCCTCATTATAATATGAACCACTTGAAATAACATTAACTTCCCTGGTCAGTCTCTTTAGTTCTTCCCCTTTTACATGTCCGTTCTTATAAATTCTCTGTACCAGGCTCACTTGAGACTGCTTATGTGTATCACATAATATCTGCAGATACTCTTCTAGCTCATCTAAACTTTTTACAAGCATTGCACAACGGATATTAAAATGACTTCTGCATGCCAGAAGCGTATATGAAATATTCCCAAGCGTCTGGTTTTTCCCCTCTTTGTTAATCCATTTCTTTAAATCACATATCTTTTCATACAGAGCATCTTCGCTCTTAGCTGACAATGCAATTGGGTAGGTTCTCCAGGATGTCTTTCTATCTGGCAAGACTTTCTCCTTTTGTACTGTTTCCTTTGTTATTTCTTCCACATATTCTTCTTCACTTTTCAGCCAACCAGTTTTATTACTCCATATACTTACTCTTTGATTATCCATGAAATAAAAGTTCCTCCATTTTACCATTCTTTATAAATCAGGTGCTTCTTCCACAACAACGTGACAGTTCGTTCCACTGAAACCAAATGCACTTATTGCTGCCATACGTTTTCTGCCTTCCTCCGTTTTCCACTGGGCAAGCTCTGTATTTACATAGAACGGTGAATCTTCAAAATGAATATGTTCGTTTGCTTTTTCGTAGTTTAGTAAAGGTGGTATCTCTTTGTGTTTCATCGACAGTAATACTTTGATTAAACTGATAACTCCTGCAGCCATAGTTGCATGTCCGATATTTGTTTTAACAGAACCTATCGAACAAAACTGCTTATCAGATGTAAAGTTACGAAAAGCATCTGTCAACGCCTTTACCTCAATTGGATCACCCAGTGATGTTCCCGTACCATGTGCTTCTACATAAGAGATATCTCTAGGATTAATTCCGTATCTATCGTACACATCCCGCTCAAGCTGTGATTGGGATTGTGCACTTGGTGCCGTAATTCCGTTCGTCTTGCCATCCTGATTAGTTCCTGTACCTTTTATTACACCGTAAATATAATCTCTATCCTCGATTGCCTTTCTCAGAGGTTTTAGTACAACAACTCCACAACCTTCACTCATAATGGTTCCATCTGCTCTATGATCAAATGCATAACAGTTACCTGACTTTGATAACATTTCCATTTTACTTGTCTGCAAAAACAGTGATGGTGTGAACATCAGTCGTATTCCTCCTGCCAGCGCCATATCACATTCTCCATTTAAAATACTTAAGCATGCAAGGTGCAATGCCACTAATGAAGAGGAACAAGCGGTATCGATTGCCATACTTGGCCCTTTCAGGTTTAATAGGTATGAAATCCTGGCTGCCAATATTGAAGTTGAAACACCAGAAAAGGCTTCGGCAGTATTCAAGGAACGTGTTTTTCCAAGTTTCTTTGTATAATCTCCCTGTGCTGCACCAACAAATACTCCGCATTTTTTATTAGATAGTTCTGTATCCGAGTATCCTGCATTCTCTAAGGCCTTCCAGCACTCCTCAAGGAATATTCTCTGCTGTGGGTCCATATATTCAGCCTCTATTGGCGGAATATGAAAGAACAACGGATCAAACTCCTCTACATTTGATAAAAATCCTCCATTACGGCAATAGGATTTATCTGGCGCACTTACATCAGCACTGTAATATTTGTCTGCATCCCATCTATCTTTTGGAACCTTTCTGATACTGTTGACACCATTCTTTAGGTTACTCCAAAACTTCTCAATATTTTCAGCTCCTGGAAAACGTCCTGACATTCCAACGATTGCGATATCCATTGCTGTATGGTTTCCTAGCTGGCTTTCTGTTCTTTCTTCCTTTTTATGTGTTTCTTTTTCCGATTCCCCCTCTTCCTTAGAAGCTGGTTCTTTATGCTGTTCTTTATTATGAGAAAGAACTATTTTATTCGTTGCATGGTTTCGATTCACTGTTTCGACATGTTCATGTTTCTCCACCATTTTCAGTTTCTTCAAAGGCTGTTTTACTGCTGCATTCTCTTTTCTTTTTAATGGTTTTAGCTGTCTTACAGAGTTTTTCTCCTCTTTTTCTTCTAAACTAGTATCTGCTACCTTATTACTTCCATTATTTCTTCCATAAACCGCACTTGATTTAAAGAAAAATGATGAGGATGTATCTGTTTTCTCTTCTTTTGATATTTGCACAGGCTGTTCGATTTTATTCTCCTGTTTCATAAGTGATGCTACATACTTCTTCATTTCCGGAATTGTTGGATAATCATAAAGTACTACCGCATCCAGATTGAATCCATATGCATTATTTATATCACGGATGATTTCTACACCACTGATGGAATCCACTCCCATTTCGCTAAATGTCATGTAATCATTGATTTCATCTTCCTCAATGTGAAGAATATCCTGTACAATAACTCGCAATCTGCTTTCAATCCGTTCTAACTGTTCCTCTTCATCTTCTTGTTTTAGCGGCACTTCAGGTACCATAACATTCTCTTTCTCTTCTGCGTATGATTTGCGTTCTCCCCATACATCTTCTTTAGGTTTATAATCAGCAGCTCCGCCAGCAGCAATCGATTTTTGAATAAATTCACTCATCTCAGTCACTGTTGGATAATCATATAACATAACAGCATCTAAATTTAAACCAAATGAATGATTGATATCACGAATAATTTCTACACCACTAATGGAATCTACACCCATGTCACGGAACGTAATATTATCTGCAATCTCATCTTCTTCTATATGAAGAATAACTCCTACTATTGCAACGAGTTTTGCAGTAATATTTGTCAGTTCTTCTTGTGGCATCTCAGCTTTTTCATAATCTACATCACGTAAGTGCTTTTCTGTATTCTGCGGCTTTTCACTATCTGCTTGTTCCACAACTGATATCTCTTTATCTTTCTTACCCTTAGTGAATTTATCGCTTTTTGTATCAATATAATAATGCCCAATTCTCTTTTTTACTTCACCCTGTGTAAATGTTTTACGATGCATCTGTTCTTCAATTTCAATAATAGGAAGCAGCTGTGTCAGTATTCTAGAGGACATCTCTTTTTTCAAAACCAATAATGTCGTTCTTGGCTTTTCACTTATCATCCTAGCTAACTGCATTGCTTCTTCTAATACTTTCTCTGCTGGTTTTACAATTACCGACGCTCCCCGTTCTCTAAGCTGTTTTCCAGTAAATGTCTTCGCCGTAAGCATCATTTCATTTGCTAACAGTTTTCCAAATCGCTCTGGTAATATAAAGGTTGCTCCCATACCTGGTGTAAAACCGTACTTGGTAAAGGTTGCACTATAGATACCTTCTTCTGCCATTAACACCAAATCTGCATATAAGCCAAAAAGCATTCCGCCACCTGAAGCATGTCCCTGCATTGCCGATATAACAGGAATATCCAGCTCTAGAAATCCCCTGAATAAAAATGGTGCATCGGAAAATCTGCATTTTTCATCTGCAATATTATTTAACTGTTCCTTAGTGCCTCCCATACTAAATACATTTTTGCATCCTGTTACCACAACAGCTTTTAACTGTTCATTGGCGCGTATCTCATTAAATACATGAACCAGACCTGCAATCATCTCATTGGAAAATGAGTTTCTATGTTCATAATCCTGCATTTTAACTAATGCTATTGTTTCATCCACAATTTCCAACGAAACCCCGGTTCCTGCATAGTTCTCTGCTAATACATCCCATTGTGGTACTTCACGCTTTGTGATATTTTCTTCCAGTGGTTTCTCAAGCACAGGCTCCGTCTCCACTTGTTTTATTACTTCTATTTTTTTATCTTTTGTTTCAAAACTATTTATCCAGTAACGTTTCTTCCTAAATGGATAATGTGGCAGTGAAACTCTGCTGCAGCCTTTTCTTTCAATCTGTTTCCAGTCTACTTCCTTACCGTTTACCCAGGCACTTGCGACATTTTCAGACTGTTTACCTTCCTGAATGCTATGAATATTTCCCGTGAAAAGTTTGTCCATCCTCTGACCCTTCACATACATCTTTAATCCCTCTATAACATCCTGCAGTTTTTCAGCAGTCACCGCAAGACGCTCGTCCATTGCATCTCTTCCAATCTGGGCAGTATAGCAGACATCGTGGAAGTAATATTTTTTCTGGTTATCATCCATTTCTGAACTCTTTCTCTCCAGATATTCTGCCATATCTGCTGCATATTCTTTTAGTCGCTCTCCATTCTGAGCTGATAAAACAAATACTTCTGTTCCTGTCTCTTCCCTCTCAACATGCTTATGCTGTACATATTCTTCCAAGATGACATGTGCATTCGAGCCTCCAGCACCAAATGCACTAATTCCTGCTCTCAGTGGATAAACTACTTCACGTCCGTTTTCTTTCATTACCGTACGATTCCAAACTTCAGGCTTATGCTGTACATAAAATGGAGTATCCTCAAACGATATAAACGGATTCAGCTGTTGTGAATGAATGGATGGAACTAAAGTTTTATGCTCCATTTCCAATAATACCTTTGTGATTCCTGCTATCCCAGCTGCTGATTCTAAATGTCCTATGTTTGCTTTTAAGGAACCAATCGGACAGAATCCAGTCTCCGTCGTATATTTATTAAATGCTTTCGTCAAGCCTGCTATCTCAATCGGATCTCCTAAAGAAGTCCCTGTTCCGTGTGCCTCTATTACCCCTATTGTCCTTGGATTTATCTGTGCTTTTTCCAGTGCATCTTCGATTACTTCGGCCTGCGCATTTGGATTAGGAACAGTAAAACCATTTGTTCTTCCTCCATGATTAAGTGCTGCCGATTTTATCAGTGCATACACATGATCTCCATCCTGTAATGCCTTCTTCAGTGGTTTTATGTAAATAGCACCAACACCCTCGCCTGGTACATAGCCATCTCCGCCTGCACCAAAACTTTTACATCTTCCATCACTGGACATAAATTTTCCTTCACTTAAGGCCAGATACTTCATAAAATGAAGAGATAAATTGACTCCTCCTACAATTGCACTGTCAATATCTCCACACTTAATGCTCTGGCATGCTGAATAAAGTGCTGTTAAAGAAGAAGAACACATTGTATCAACTGCCATGCTTTCACCACGGAAATCAAAGAAATAAGATACTCTGTTGGCTATGGCAGAAAATGAAGTATTGATTGCAGTTTCATGATTCTTCCTGTATTCATCCAATGCAAGGAGCTGGTAGTTATTATACATAACACCAACATATACACCTGTTTTCTTTCCTTCCACATCTGCCTTTTTATAGCCTGCATCCTCTATTGCACTATATGCTGTCTCTAAGAAAAGACGCTCCTGTGGATCCATTTTTTCTGCTTCCCTTGGTGCTATATGGAAAAATGCTGCATCAAATTTATCTGCATCTTTGATAAATCCGCCCCATTTGGTATAACTTTTTCCTTTTGCATCCTTATCAGGATTATAGAATGATTCGCAATCCCATCTTTCTCTTGGAATCTCTGTAATACAGTCCTCTCCCTTTAGAAGATTATCCCAGAATTGTTCTAGGGTAGATGCTTGTGGATAACGTCCTGCTAGACCTACAATTGCAATCTCATCTTCTCCTGGTTCATAACCATTGTCTTCCTGCTCCTCTGAAGACTTTGATTCAAACGGTACCGATACAGGTATACTTGTAGTACACTCACTTTTACTCGATTCTGATACAGATTTCACTGGCTGTAAAACTGACATCATAGATACAAGTTCCGATTCTTTGCTTTTTGCCAGATATCCAGCTAAATCATGAACGGTTTTATATTCAAATAACAATGTTTTTGGGAGTTTTCCAAACTTTTCTTCTAGCTTTTCATTTACATCTATTACTACAAGTGAATCAATCCCATATTCATCGAAAGATACATCGGCTTTCATTTTTTCCACTGGAAGCATGATTGCTTCCGCTATAATAGACTTCAGCAGATTTTCTGTATAGTCCTGTATCTCATCTGTTCCAGTCTGAGCGGCTTTATTTTCATACTCATTCACAAAGCTATTATTATCTATAAACTCATCATTCTGCATTGCCCTAGAAGTTAAAATCTGCTCTGGACGTCCTTCAATTACCGCCTGCGAAGATTCATTCATTGATAACATCTGATTGAACGCATTTATTCCGTTTCGTGTCTTCAAAGGTTTCATCCCCAATCTTTTTTCCAGCTTCCTGCTGGTTTCCTCATCTATAAGCATTCCGCCCTGTTCCCAGTACGGCCAGTTCACCGATACACTCTTTCCAAAACGCTTCCCATCTCTCACAAGAACATTTCGATACTCGCAGAAAGAATCTAAAAATGCATTGGCATATGCATAATCCACCTGACCTGTATTTCCAAATATAGATGCAATCGCAGAACAGCATACAAAGAAATCAAGTTTTTCCTCTTTTAGCTCATCGTCTAGATGAATTGCTCCTAATATTTTTGGTTCTAAAACACAGCGGATATCTTCTCTCTTCTTGTAAACACACAAAGCATCCCTTAAAACTCCTGCACAATGAATTACACCATCTATATGCCCATACTTTGCTTTCAGCATCTGGATCGTTCTATGGGTTTGTTCCCGATTTGAAACATCACATTGTATGTATTCTTTGTTTACAGAATCACCTGATAATTCATTCAGCCTTCCTTCGATTTTATCATCAGCCGGCCTTCTTCCCAGTAATAAAACTGTTCCATGATAATCTGATGTAATATATTCTGCAAATATCTGTCCAAGTCCACCCATTCCTCCTGAGATAAGATAGACACCGTTTTCTTTCATCGGTAAACTGTTATTTCTATCATTCACTTTATTTTCTTCTAATACGGACTCAAACCTTGCACCATCCCTATATTGAATAGAAACCTGGCTTTTCTCGTCTGGTGCGAATTCACTTTTTATGATATCTGGAAGAGTCTGTTCCATTTCATTCTCTTCATACGCAATTACTTTCATTGTAATTGTTTTGTATTCCATCATAATAGACCTTGCAAATCCACCAAGTGCTGCATGAAGCAGGTTTTCACCGTGGCTAAGGCAAAGAATGGTTACATGTCTGTGTATTGAGGCCTCATAGATGCCTTTTATCATTGCAGTCAGATTTCCAATTGTATACTCCAGTATATTTTCTTTTCCCAATGCTGAAGCCAAATTATCTAACTTGCTCTGGCTATACAGGATGTGAACATTTTCATCATATTGCCCAGCCTTTTCAAATAAACGGATGTAATCTTCTTCACAATCATTCTGTATCTGGATTATATTTCCCTGTTCTTTATAGGAATCTCCAAACTGAACGTAGAATACATGTGCGCAGTCTGCAAATACTCTTCCAGCTTCAATTACGTTCTTTACGTTATCACGTTCACTCTGGAATACAATTGCAGTTCCCTTTAACCCTTCCATAGGTTTCTGTTCCAATTTTCGTTCTCTCCAAACGGAACGTATATAAACCAGACTGTTTTGATTTTTTCGGAAAGGTACCGAGATGACATCGTTTAACTTAACAACCATCTGTCCCTCTCTATCCAAAATCAAAATATCCGCATTTAATGCATATTCACTGATTTCTTTCAAATTAGTATATACATAAGCACACTGGTCAAGTGCCTGATATATACTTACACAACCAATGGAAAACGGAAGATATCCATTTCCTGAAAACTTTGTATAGTCATCAAGTACTGATATTGTCTGCAAAGCTCCATCTAAAAGAGCTGGATGCAGGCAATATTTTTCTTCCTTCTTTGGAAGTTCAATATAAGCCAATGCTTCTCTTCCATGGCAGAAACATTTTTTCATTGCGCGAAAAGATCCTTGATATTCAATCCCCTTGTCCTGGTGAATTCTATAACAAGATTCCGTATCTTTTTCTTCACAGATATTTTCTTTCATTTGTTGCAGAGAAATAAAGCTATCCTGTACTTGCTTACGTTGTGTACACATACCTTCCACATAAAGCAGTTCTCTAGAACCAGACTGAATTTTAAACTCATACCCACTATCTTTTTTATAAAAATGGATTCGTAATTCCAATGATTCTAATTGATTTGAGAATGCCTGATGAAATACTATATTTTCAATCTGATATGCAAACTGCTTATCAACTATAGACATGCAGCTTTGTATCAACTCAAGGTATGCAGCCCCCGGCATGATTCCTACTCCGTTCACTTTATGTTCGGTAAAAAAGAATTCATCTCCTTTAAAAATGATGGAAAACTCATTTTTACCCAGCTGATTTATCTTTTCAAAAACACTTGTCTGTTTCTCCTCTTTTTCCTGAACCCAATATTTCTCTTCTTCGAATGGATAAACAGGCAAAGCAATTCTTCTAATATCCTCATTTAAAAATAATTCCTCAAAATTAAGTGTGGCTCCATTCACAAAACACAGTGCAATCTCCTGCATCTCAGCCATGGAAATCGATTGAGAACTCGTTCTATTTTTAAGTACCTCTTCTAATCGTTCCGTTTCGTTTTCAATCTCTTCCTTACAATTCATACTTTCTTTCTTGTAAAAGTTTTCAACCGTTCTTTCCTCTATAACTTCCTGTAATTTATCTTTGAGCTCATCTACGGTTGAAACAAGAAATGCTTCACGGTACATAAAATGTGTTCTTCCATCAATTAACGTATAACTGATATCCGCTAAATTTTCTGTTCTGTCTGCCTTTAAAATCCAATCATACAAATCTCTTTCTTTCTGTTTTAATGCATTCCATGACTTTGCGGTAAGCACAATCATTCTTACTGCTTCTGTTCCTTTTTCGCGAATGCATTCTGGTGCCTCTTCCATCAAAACATGGCAGTTTGTTCCGCTAAGTCCAAATGAGCTCACACACGCTCTTCTCGGTCCATTATCTGAATTCCATTTCTTATGTTCTGTATTGATATAAAAAGGCGTATTCTCCAGCTTAATATGCTCATTCAGCTTTGAATAATGAATGGTAGGAACCAGTTCTTTATGGTTCATGCATAAAAGCACTTTAATCATGCTTACAATTCCTGATGCACATAAAGCATGGCCGATATTTGATTTGACTGAACCCAGTGCACAATAACCTTTTGCATTTGTATCTGTACGAAAACTTTCTTTCAGTGCATTAACTTCAATTGGATCACCTAGTTTTGTTCCTGTTCCATGTGTTTCAACATAGCTGATCGTATCTGGCTGAATTCCTGATTTCTGAAAAACTTCTTTTTCCAGTGCTACCTGTGACAGCATACTTGGTGCTGTAATACCATTTGTCTTTCCATCATAATTTACAGCACTTCCTTTAATTACACCATATATACTGTCGTGATCCTTAATGGCCTGTTCCATTCTTTTTAAAACAATACAACCAACTGCTTCACTTGGCACGAAACCATCTGCTGCATTGTCAAACACACTGCATTTTCCAGTCTTGGATAACATTCCACCTTTACTTGCCATCACATACATGTCCATTGAAGATGCCACATATACACCGCCTGCAAGCGCCATATCACATTCATCTCGAAGGATACTCTGGCATGCTTCATGGACTGCCACCAAAGAAGAACTACATGCAGTATCAATGGATAAATTTTTCCCGGTCAAATTTAAGTAATAGGAAATGCGGGCTGCAAGCATGTTTGTACTATATCCGTTCAATACATGTGCGTTTAATTTTACACCCTGCTTCCTAATATAATTTAAATAATCTCCCTGTGCACAGCCAACAAATACACCACATTTTGTTCCAGAGAGCTTATCCGTGCTATATCCTGCATGCTCAAAAGACTTCCACGCCTCCTCCAGGAAAAGCCTGCTTTGAGGGTCCATATATTGTGCTTCTAATGGTGAAATATTAAAAAATGCTGCATCAAAATCTGCTACATTTTCAAGATACCCTCCACTGATACAATAGCTCTTATTAGGAACTTTCATGTCCTCACTATAGAATTCTGATGTATGAAAACGCTTCTCTGGAAGCACCCTAACGCTATCTTTTCCTGCCTTTAGATTTTTCCAGAATGCATCTGTATCTGGGGCATCTGGAAATCTTCCCGAAAACCCGATTACTGCGATATCATTTTCACGAAAAGAAACATCTTCTTTTTGTACAGTGTCCACTTTTTCCATTGCTTCTACAGGTGCTTTTCGACAGTTCAGTCCATTTCTTGGACGTCTTTGCATACATCTTTTAGAAGCCATACCTGATTTCAAAATAACTCCTGTTTTTACATCTTCCTTCACTTCTTTTGTATCCTGTACACCTGTTTTCAATCTTTGAACTGCTTCTTCAGGAGATAATCTGCCTTCTTTAACCTGTTTCAGCAGACTATTATATAAGTCATTTGTCATAACACATGCCCTCCAACAATTTCTCTGCAGCATCTACACCCAATGAATTATTCTTCACACTTTCAAACAAAGACAATAAATACTGTTCTTCTTTAGAATCTGGTTCTGTCTCCATTTCCGTATCCTCAGATGCAAGTTCCATATATATAAATTCAGAAAGAGAATCCAGATTACAGTAATCATAAATTACCACTACATCAATTGCCGTCTGAAACTCTTTGTTTATATCACGAATGATTTCAACTCCGCTGATAGAATCAACGCCTAAATCTTTGAAATCCTCTGCACCATTCGCTTCTGCTTCTGTTACATGAAGCAAATCACATAAGATTTTCATAATACGTCTGCGGATATCTGCAACACGTTTCTGCTTTTCCTTCTGCTGGCTTACATTCAAAGGAACCTTTTGTGTTTTCATCTCTACTTTATTCTTATCTATTCTGGATTCTTGAAATGACTGGTATATCGCTTCCTTCTTTTCAGGTTTATCTTCCGGCTCATTTACATGTACCTGGTACTTCATCTCACCTTTTTGAATATCTTTCTTTTCCTCGGATGCCATCTCAGCCTCTCCAAAATATTTATCTATATTTGCACTTGCATCAAAATTTTGAAATACGTGCTCATGCATTCGAACTTCGCTTTCTACTATCTGAGGTACTTTCTTTAATTCCCTTCCAGCCAGTTCTGCTTTCAATGTAGTTAGTGTAATATTCGGCTTTTTCTGAACAGACTCAGCAATTTTTACTGCTTCTCTTAATACAGAACTACTGTCTGTAAATTTAAATCCAACTCCTCGATTTTCCAAATCTGCTCCTGTATAAGACTGGGCCGTATACATCATTTCATTCGCCAGGTTAAATCCTAATTTTTCACGTAAAATATATGTAGCACCTACTCCAGGTGTAAATCCAAACTGAGTGAAGTTTATACTGTAAACACTCTCCCTTGACATGACAACAATATCTGCAAATAAGCCCATTACTAATCCGCCACCCATTGCATGTCCTTGAATTGCTGCAATAACAGGCACTTTGCACTGAAGAAATCCTTTATACGCAAATGCTGTATCAGAACACTTCGCCGTCTGCCTAGAGATATTGTCAAGCTGTTCTTTTGTACCACCCATACAGAAAACATTTTCGTATCCTGTTACTATCACACATTTTACATTCTCAGTCTGATTAATTCTGGTAAATGCATCAATAAGTCCCTGGTGAATATCATCAGAAAACATATTCCTGTTTTTTCTGTCCTCCATTTTTACAATGGCAATGCCATGCTCGGAAACTTCAACCTGAACTGCTTCCTTGTTGTAATTCTTTTTCATTGGCTCCGAACTCATAACAGAAGTCGTTATTCCCATATCAAACCAACATCGTTTCTTTTCAAATGGATAATTTGGAAGCATAAGCATATAATGGCTTTCTCTTGGATAAATCTGCTCCCAGTCAACTTTCTCTCCTTCGCACCATGCATGCGCCAGCTCTTCTTTTGTTAAATTTTCCAAAGCAAGACTATCTACATTTTCTAACGTATAACGTGTCAGATACTGCTTTTTACATTTCCCCGTAAATACTCCTTCTGCATTTTCTATCCCTGAGATAAACTGCTGAAGCTTTTCCTTATATTCCAGAACTGAACCTGCGACAACAGCAATCCGCTCTTCCATTTCATTTCTGCATTGACTCAATGTATATGCTAAATCTCCTGCGGTCATATGAAACTGTTCTTTCTCTATATATTCAATAATTCGTTCTGCATAATCTACTAGTCTATCTCTATTTTTTGCAGATAAGATAAAAATGTATTGTGCATCTTCACATACCGGAACTATCTGCTTTCGTTCCTCATATTCTTCAACTATGATATGTGCATTAGCTCCACCAGCACCAAAGGCACTGATTCCAGCTCTCCTTGGAATAGCATTTCCTTCTTCTGAAACTAACTGTTTCCAGTTGCTTTGCTCCTTTTGGACATAAAATGGAGTTTTTGCAAAATCAATATTTCTATTTTCTACTTCTGCATGTAAGGATGGTACTAACATTTTATTCTGCATCTGCATAACAACCTTACAAATGGAGGCTACTCCTGAGGCTGCCTCTAGATGTCCAATGTTGCTCTTTAACGAACCAATTGCACAGTGTTTTGTTCCAACCTTATATTTTTCAAATGCATGGCACAACGCATTCACTTCAATCGGATCACCTAATTCCGTTCCTGTTCCATGCGTTTCGATATAGCTAATTGTATTCGCATCAACATTTGCCTGCTTCATTGCTGAAAGAATAACTTTTGTCTGTGCTTCGGGATTTGGCACTGTATATCCACTTGTTGCTCCCCCATGATTAACTGCTGTTCCTTTTATCACAGCAAGAATCTTGTCGCCGTCTTCTTCTGCCTTACGAAGAGGTTTCAGTAAAATAGCTCCACATCCTTCACCTGGTACAAAACCATCTGCATCCTGACCAAAACTATGACATTTTCCAGTAGGCGAAAGCATATTCAGGCTACATAGATAGGTATACTTTAAAGGATGTAAATACAAATTAACTCCACCGACAATTGCCATCTCACATTCTTTCCGTTTCAGGCTCTCGCAGGCAAGATGAACCGCAGTAAGTGAGGATGAGCATGCAGTATCAACAGGTATACTTGGTCCACAGAAATTCCAGAAATAAGAAACTCTGTTTGCAAGAGACCATTCAAACGAGTTCGGAATGCCTTTCATTCCCCCGTTCATATAATCCGCCCCCCACAAAGAATATGTATTGGTCGTAACACCTGCAAATACACCTATATTGACACTCTTTTCACCATTTGCCATTTTAGTCAGCATCTCTTTTGTATACCCTGCATTCTCCATCAACTCATATGTTGACTCTAAAAACAGACGTTCCTGAGGATCCATCATCTCTGCCTCTTTTGGAGAGATATTGAAAAACAACGCATCAAATTTGTCTACATCATTGACAAAAGCTCCCCACTTACAATACATTTTTCCTCTATCGGAACTGTCTTTACTATAATACTTTTCTACATCCCAGCGGTCTGCTGGAATTTCCGTAACACAATCCACACCATTTTTTAGGTTATTCCAAAATTGTTCCATATTATCTGCTTGTGGATATCTTCCACTCATTGCAATAATTGCAATATCTTCACTTTCATGCATCATAGACTCTTCTTTTCCTATTTCATTTGTTTTTACTTCAAAAGTTCTCTCAATGTCAGAAAAATTATGTTCCAATAAGTAACCAGTTAATTCATCTATATTGTTTTTTTCATATAAAATCGTTTTTGATACTCCTGGGAATACCGCTTCCAGCTTCTGATTCATTTCTTTTACCATCATTGAATCAAGTCCATAATCACCGAAATCCACGCTGGAATCTATCTTCTCAGACTCTATTTTCGTCAGCTCAGAAAAACACCTTTTTATATAATTTTCGAGCACATTTCTATAATCTTCACTTCCAGACTCTAAGACATTCGAATTATCTTCACATCTCTTTTGATATTCAAATTTCTTATGAAATCCAGAAAGAAGTTTTTCCTTATCACCATATCCAAATGATAATCTGTGCATGTCATGTGCTAACGCCCAATGTAGTATTTCAATACCTGTTTCTTCTGGCATCGGCTCTAGTCCCATAGCTTTTAACTGGCTAAAGTCCGTATCCTTACTAGAATCCATTGTTGTGTTGTCCCATAACGGCCAGTTAATTGATGTAAAAACTTCTTTCTTCCCTACCTTTTTAAGCTCTTCATTCCTCTTCTCTACCCATGCATCCATATATGCATTGGCTGACGAATAATCTGTCTGTCCTGCATTTCCACGATCCGCAATATACGAAGAAGAAATAAAGAAAAAGTCTAAATCACTTACTGTATCTGCTAGATTGATTATTCCCTGCACTTTGGTCTCAAATACCAGTCGAAAATCTTCCCAAGTCTTTGTTCTTAAAAGTCCATCTCGAATGATACCTGCACAATAATAAATGCCATCGAGTTTTTTGTATGTTCTGTTTATTTCCGATATCATTTCTTCAACTTGGTTTCTCTGTATCAGTTCTACGCTTCTGTATACAATTGTGCTCCCATTTAAATTGGCTTTGTCCAGTTTTTCTTTGAGTTCATTTGAAATGCTTTCTTTTCTGCCACATAAAATGATGGTGCACTTCTCCTTATTTAGTAATGTCTGTGCTATGCTACTTCCAATTCTGCCTGTTCCACCTGTGATTAAATAAACTCCATTAGGGCGAATGTAATTCATTTCTTTTGTTTCAAAGTCAGGTTCTTCACTTGTAAATACTTCTTTTTGCCATTCCCCTTTTTGAAATACTACATTCGGATAGTAGTCTGCTGCATAAAGCATACATTTTGTTAAGCATTGTGAAATAAGTGAAATATCACTCCTTTCCCGATACTCAATTGATTCTATACTAAATGGCACAGGTTCTTCCCTTAAGCTTCTAAGAAATGCATTAATTGAAGCAGCTGCTGGGTTAGCTTCCTCTGAATTTTGAAGAATAAATACCTTTAATATTCCCTTACCCTTATTATGTTTTTGAAGTTCCTTGCTAAGTACAAAAAGTTCTTTGATATAATCAGGCGAACCATTTTTATCTTCAATATTTCTTACATCTTCAACAAGAAGTACCCCTGATTTTTCTTTTTCCTTATCTGTTATCGCTTTGATTTCACTGAGAAATTCTATATTCAGTCCCGCAAAATCCTGCTTCTTTAATTCCTGTAAAAGTGAATGATTGGTACAGATTACATACCATTTTCTGCTGGATACTAATGCATTATCATACTCCAACTTTTCATAGTTCTTTTTGTAAAACAAAACCTTACTAAAATCTACGTTTCCTATTTCTTCATTTACCTGTACCTCAAAAGCATCCTTGGTTACTGGGAGCCAGTACTTTTCTTTTTTGAACTGATAACCTGGCATAGGAAGAAATGGAAGCTGTATATCCGGATAAAGCTCCTTCCACTCATTAAGCTCTCCAAGAACATACATTTCAGCCAGTTTTTCAGCGGAACTATTCTCCAGCTTTTCTTTACTATATTCATTCTTATTTACTATTTTCTTTCTTACGGTACCTGTTCTTATCTTGTCAAGAGGATTGTAATTTAAATACTTCTCCAATATTGCTACTGCTTCCGCTGCATCATCTGCCTTAAATGCAAGTCTTTCTTCAAAATGTTCTCTTCCTGCCTGTAAAGTGTACAAACAGCGCAGATAGTCTTTGTTTTCGCGACAGCCGTTTAAGAAATCTTTTACTTTTCCAGCTGTATTTCTTAAACTTTCCTCTGATTTTGCAGATAAAACAACTACATGTTTTATTTTATCTACTGTTTTTTCCTGATTCGGATTTTTGGCTTCTTCCAGTGCTATATGTGCATTAACTCCGCCAAATCCAAAACTGCTGATTCCTGCCCTCTTTGGCTGTATCATGCCATTACATATTCTATTCTTCCATTCCTGGTTTTCTTTCACAATATAAAATGGACTATCCTCCAGCTGAATCATAGGATTTTCTTCCACTACATTTCTAGTACCTGGAATCATACCAGCTTTCATAGCTTTTAGAATTTTAATGAGTCCTGCTATTCCTGCTGCACTTTCTAGATGCCCAATATTCGTTTTTACAGACCCAAGTGCACATGTATGAGTTTCTTCGCATTCACCATAATACTCATTTAACTCTTTAAATGCTTTTTTCAGTCCATTGATTTCTATTGGGTCCCCTAGATTCGTTCCTGTGCCGTGTACTTCTATATAATCAATCATCTCAGGTTTGAATTCTGCCTGCAGATAGGAATCTCTTATTACTTCCGACTGCGCCACTGGATTTGGCCTTGTTATCGAACCCACGAATCCTCCGTGATTGACTGCACTCCCTTTTATAACTGCATAAATAGGATTATTATCTCTTACAGCATCCTGGTATCGTTTCAAAACAACCATACCTGCGCCTTCTCCTCGGACATAACCATTTGCGCTTTTATCAAATGTTTTGCATTGTCCATCCTCGCATAACATTCCAGCATCTGAAAATGATACATGTTTCCGTTCCAGTAAAATAGTATTAACCCCACCGGCTAATGCCATATTACACTCACCAAGTCTAATTGCCTTCACTGCTTCATGTACCGCTACAAGTGAGCTTGAACAAGCCGTATCAATCGCTAAACTTGGTCCTTTCAAGTCAAAGAAATAAGATATCCTGTTCGGAATTATTGAGAAAAAGCTTCCAGTTGAAGTGTAGGAATCAAATGGAATATCATATTTAACCATCAGATCATTATAATCTGTATTCGACACACCAACATATACGCCCGTTTTCGTTCCAGTAATTTTAGAAGGAACGATTCCTGCATCTTCCAACGCATTCCAGCTTTCTTCAAGCATCATTCTCTGTTGAGGATCCATCAATTCCGCTTCTCTCCGGGAAATCTTAAAGAATTCGCTATCAAACTTATCAACTTCTTTTAAGAATCCTCCCCATTTAACTTTTGTTCCTCGTCCCTTGTTCTTTGCTCTTTGTTCCAGAATTCTAGCATCCCACCTGGACTTTGGTACCTCTGTAATCATGTTCTCATTGCTTAGCAAACGGTTCCAGTATTCATATGAATCTTCTGCCATTGGAAATCTTCCGCTCAATCCTACGATTACAATGTCATCATCTTTTATATCTGTCTCTTCCACCGCTTTTATTTCTTCACTGCTCACGGCTTCCTCTTTTGAAACCGACATACTACTATTTATATCACCCCATCTATCTGGATATCTTTCTTCCAGATATGATGCAATGCTCTCTATATCAGCATACTCAAATAAAACAGATGGATTAATTTCCACCCCAAGACATTCCTGTATCTGCGAACAGAATTCATTTAATAATATGGATTCCATTCCAAACTCACGAAGATCTGTATCACTGTCTAAATCTGTTTCATTCATTTCAAGTATTCCTGCTAGAATTGCAATCAGTTTTTTACTTATCATTTGCTCTTTTTTGCTGCTGTCAGACTCCGTTGGTACCTCTGACTCTACATCTGCAAAGTTCCTGTTAGTATGAGCCGCGATGTAATCTGATAATCCAGAAACAGTATTACATTCAAAGAAAAATGTACCATCTAAACTAAGTCCATATTTATCATTGAGCTTTTCCGAAAGTTCCGTTATTAAAATGGACTCCATTCCAAATTCTCTTAGGTCTGTTTCACTGCTTATCTCTGAAACCGGAACCTCCAAAATATTGGATAGTATTGTTACTACCTCTTCTAATATTGCATCCTTGTTTGTATTTTTCATCCTCTGATCATCCACTTCATCACATAATTGATTATTAATAATTTTCTCAAATCCCTCACGATTACTTACTACTGCTATGCGTTTCTTACTAGTACCAAGCGCGTCTAAAATTGAAAATACTGCATTATTTCCACTTAACAAACCTGCTTTGCCTGCAAAGTAATTCTTATGCTGCTCTGTTAATCCCATACCGCCATCTTCCCACAGACTCCAATTAACTGCTAGGCTTTCACCTGATGCATTGGTTCTGCTACGATATTCCGAAAAGCAATCCAAAAAATAATTTGCTGCACAATAATCTGTTTGTCCTGCATTTCCAATACAGGATACAATCGATGAAAACATTATAAAAAAGGAAAGAGGTTCATTCTGAGTTAATTCATCTAGAAGCATTGCACCATAGACTTTAGGTCTTAGCACGCTATCCATAGAATCCTGTGTCTTACCACTCAGTAATCCATCTTTTAAAACCCCTGCTGCATGCACAATTCCGTTAATAGATCCGTGCTCCTTCTTGATGTGTAACATTACCTCTTTTAGCTGATTCCTATCTGTAATATCACAGGAATAATAAACTACATGTCCAAAATCATTTTTCATCGTTTTGATTTTTTGTACATTTTCCTCTGACTGCTCACTTCTGCCTAATAACACTATAGTACCGGCACCTTTATCCAGCAGGCAGCCAGCCATTTTCAACCCAAGCTTTCCAGCTCCACCAGTAATAATATATGTACCTCTTTCAAAGCCTTCTCTTTTTTCATTTTGCTCAGGTACATATCGTACATATGCTTCTATGTATCGTATTCCATTCTGGTACTGAATCATCTGTGAATCACTGATAGCATCACATTCGTTCACGCAGCACTGTACTAGTTCTTTTAATGGTAAATCATTTAAAATAGAAACATACTTAAACTCTGTTTTTGCCAGTTCCTTAACTGCACTTCGAAGGAAACCTGCTACTCCACAATTTTCAATCTGATACCTAGAATCACCATGACATTGTGTTACAACAAGTATTCGTTTATTTCCGGAATATCTTATTTTGGATAATGCCTTAGTAACATTAAATACCTCTTTCACTTTTCTTAAAAAATGTAAATATGTATTATCTGCATCTTTATTATTTTCCTTTTCATTTTCAAGATACAGGTAAAAATCTATTCCAGCTTCCTGGCGTTCCTGATTCTCCATCACACTTTTCAGGCCATCCAAACATTCTTTTTCTGACATTTCTGCTAAGCTGATAGAATGTGTCTGTGAATAATAAGCTCCCAGTTCATCCTTAAACTTTAATGCTTCTGTATCTTTTTCCTGAAGTATGACTGCTGTTTTTTCTCTGTAACTGCCTGCGCCATTCGAAAGCTTTTCCTGTTTCCATCCCTCATGATAGAGTATTGGCGCTTCTGAATGCATATTTGATGAATTTTGTTTTTCATCCATTTTCACATGTTTCAGCACCATATTATGAACTGAAATGATAACTTCTCCCTCAGCATTCAATCCTTTCATAGATGCATAAATATCGTTGCCCTTAACAAAAATCTCATCATCTTGTAATAGAATTATATCCGTTTTCCGCAAGTCACCATTCAACACGATACTTTTACAATAATACGGAATATTCTGATATTGTGAGATATCAATCCTGTTTTGCTTATATACAGCAAATAACACTGCTTGAAATACTGCATCTAAAATAGTAGTCTCATTTGCAAATGTCTTATCTATCGAGAAAAACCACATCTGGTTACTATGTTCGTATGAACTTAATATTTGAAACATTTTTCCATAATCGTACTTTGCACGTTTTAACAAGTTATAAATCTCAGTTTTACACGCTTTCCTATTTTCAGAAATCAGATACTTTTCTTTTTCAACCTTTTCTTCTGCATTGCTAAATTTCCAAGAAGCAATTACGTCCGTTCCATTCATTAACTGATGTGTATCCTTACTTAAGATTGTCAAATCATACGAATCACCTGTTGAAAAATCTAAAGGTCTTTGAAGAATTAGTTCTTGTACTTTCATTTTACTGTTAGTTAAATTGAATGCATCACGAAATGCTAAAATAATCGCCGCTGCGGGTACCAATACATTACCGTGAATAACATGTTCTCTCACATCTGGCTGCATATTCGTTATGCTGATTTTGTTGTGTGGCTTATTCTCCACATCTTTTTCTCTGTCATAAATCCAGAACCGCTTTCCCGAGAAAGAATACTGTGGAATATCACATAAATTCTGTTCTTTCCTCGGATAAAATACCTCCCAGTCTACATCTATTCCATTTTCCCAAAGCTCAGTAAGGGCTTCTTGTAACTCCACATTACTTCCACAGGTGAAAATCAGTTTTTTATCCTTTATCGTGACTGTATTTTCTTCACCAATCTGAGTTCTATCCTGTATGAGAGTTTCTAAATTCGTAGATTCCTCTAATTCCATACAGTTTTTTAGAATTTCATATCCACGCTGTAAATGAATACGTTCCTTATTTTCTTTTATGCTCTGATAACAGTTCTCTAATTTGTTTTCATCCTCGGATAATAAATTAGAGACCTGCTCTATCGTTATAACATGGTCATATAACAAATCGCAGACTTCATTAATGACCTGCGGATTTTTCTGCTTATCTTCACGAATCGACCATTTTAAATACACTCTTGAAAGAGAATAGACGATAGCCATGATTAACAACGTTTTCTGCTGCTTAGTTAATCTAGACAGCTTCTCATCTTCTAGTAAAATATCTGCGGTCTTTTCACCTGTAATCGTTAAAAATACGCTATCCCACTCGCCCATATAGTTGATAAAAGTATGCTGGTATTGAATTAACTTTTTGGCAGTTTCTATCTGCCTCAATTCTTCCATTTGCAACTGCTTTAATGAATCTGATAGGAATGAAATATAATTTTTCTTTACCTGAATCTTCGATATAATACGTTTTTCACAACTGTCATAATAAGGTATGTCTGGTATATCAAGCTGATACTTCCTAATAGATTCAGGATTTTTAATTATATTGACGGCATTTTCTAACGTTAACATATGATTTATCACCATAGCCATAATATAACCATTACCATTTGCATAAATTATATCAGGTTGATAACCACATTTAATTATTAGATGAAGAATGAAATAATGAAGAACAAATCCAGCTACTTTACGTTCGGATTCTAAGATATTTTTACTGATATATTGTTCAATCAGATTTGAATAAGAACTACCTAACTCTGCTTTAATAAGTTTTGTTACTTTAGATGATGATAACATTAATGAATTACATAATCTGTCACTCTGTATTATATTTTCCCACTCGCATTGCGGAATAAAAAGTATTTTTTTGGAATACTCCCTTTTCCTTGCTGGTTCATCTATTACTTTTTCAAGGAATTTTTTCCATTCATCTTTATTACGAACAACAGCCGATTTACGCAGCTCAAAATTCTCTCGGCATAATAATTGTGATATATATGCTAATTTTAACTGCTTATCATGACAGTTATCAATATAAGCCAGCCATTGTCTTGCAGATGAAACTAAACTTTCCTGTGATTTTGCCGATAGCGCTACAATTGCACTATCCCATGCTTGAAACGTATCTTCTTTGGTTTCTGGGATATATTCTTCCAGTATCATATGACAATTTGCTCCACCAAAACCAAAGGAACTCACCCCAGCAAATCGAGATTTCACATCATCACTTTTCTCCCAGGCCTTTTTTTGTTTTGCCACCTGAAAAGGACTATTTACAAAATCTATAATAGGATTTTCCTTTGTTATGTTTATCTGTGGTGGAATTTCTTTATGTTTCATCATAAGTAATACTTTAATAACAGAAGCTATGCCAGCCGCCGCCTCGAGGTGACCAATATTCGCTTTTACAGAACCAATATAACAAAACTGTTTCTTATCTGTATAAACGTGATATGCCTGTGACAATGCTTCTACTTCTATTGGGTCTCCCAGCGAAGTTCCTGTTCCATGCGCCTCCACATATGTAATACTTTCAGGATTTACATCAGCTTCTTCACAAGCCCCCAGTATTACACTCTTTTGTGCCTCAATATTTGGTGAAGTAATTGATTTTGCTCTTCCTCCATGGTTGGATGATGAGCCTCTTACAATTCCATAAATATGACTGTTATTTTCCAGCGCAGTTTTTTCTTTTGTCACAAGTAATACGCCTATTCCATCACCTGGCACATAACCATCTGCAGCATAATCAAATGTGCGGCACTGCCCTGTAGGACTAAGCATTCTTGATTTTGAAAATGATATATATTTCCATGGATGAGTATTCATATTGACTCCAGCAATAATTGCATACTCACATTCTCCTCTTTCTAATGCATGCTGTGCATCACTAAGCGCAATAAGTGAAGATGCACAGGCTGCATTAACCGAAACGCTATTTCCGTGCAAATCATAAAAATATGAAATTCTATTTGCAAGCATATTTTCATATCCGCCAAGACATGCAAAACTATCTGTTATATTACCATCTTTCATTGCTTCCTGGCGATAATCAACTGCCATTGCTCCAACATAGACAGCCGTTTTTCTGCTCTGTAATTCTTCTAAAGATAAGTTTGAGTCTTCCATACAATGCCAAACTTCCTGCAATAAGATTCTCTGCTGAGGATCCATACTTCTTGCTTCTCTATCTGATATTGAAAAAAAACGGTTATCAAATTTGTCTATGTCATCAACTAATCCACACCATTTACTCATACTTGTATTTGGTGTCTTAATATCTTTATCATAATAAATAGATGTATTCCAACGTTCAGGCGGAATTTCCTGAATTGAATTTTTACCATCTACAAGGTTTGTCCAATATTCTTTATAGTCAGCTGCGCCAGGAAAGCGACATGCCATTCCTATAATGACAATTCTTTCTTTTTCATTTTTTCTTTGTACAACGTCCACTTCCGCAGCCTCCTTTCCGTACCTTTATTCATTATGTAATAATTCATCAATATAGTTCAATACAACTTCATTATATTTCTGTGCATGGGTAAAGTTTGGCATATGACCTGCTCCCTCCACTACTGTGAATTCTGCATTAGGTATTAGTTCATATAACTCCCGAGAATTTTCATAAGTAATGATACTATCCTTTTCCCCATGAATAATTAACGCTGGTGTTTTTATCTGCTCTGTAACCTCTTTAATATTGAATCCCGTTAATGCATATTTCACATAGCCTTTACCTGCTATCATATCAACTGCTTCGAATCTATTTACATCTTTATATAGTTCTTCCATGCCCAGAATTTTATAGTCATTTTCTAACTGGGAACTTAATGCTATCGCATTTTTGGCTGAAACCTTCAATTCATAAAAACAATCTGCCAATATAACTGTTTTCACTTTATCAGGATATCTTTGTGCCATTATCTGCCCGATTATTCCTCCCCATGAGGACGCAAGAATAAAAATAGGCTCATTAACTCCTAGTTCTTCTAAAGCCTGTTCCATGCAATCTGCTATTTCTTCCAGTGTAAATGCATTTGACCACTCACTAAGGCCTACAGCAGGTGGGTTCATATGTATTAACTGAAAGGAATCATAAAATGATTCAAACTGACTCTTCCATAATGGTGCGGCATGACCAAATCCACTCAGTAACAACATCGGCATTCCATGACCTGTTACGATTGTTTCTATCTTAGTTTTAGCCGAAACCTTTACCAATAAATGAAGCATTTCCTGTCCATTCAGTTTTTCATACTCTGAAGAAAAATCAAAATCTGTATTGTCTACATGTTTATAATCTTTTTTCTTAATGTTCTCCCAAAATGATAGAAAACGTTTATCTGAACTATTCGTATATTTATTTATGAGATAAATTCCAGTTTGACTATTTTCCGACATAAAAACACCCCTCACTTAATCTTATCATTTTCGAAAAATTTCCTTTATTAACGATATCTTCTTTTGTCTACGCATCAAAATATCAGAAATATTCTGGAAGCACATTCTCATACTTGGTCCAAAAGTAGAGAATATAGAGAATATCATGACATACATAAATGACTTTAAGACATCACTAATACTAAAAATCGGATAAAAGCTTTCTCCACCAATTACATAGGAAACGCCACCACTTCCAATGTAAATACCTTTATCTCCAAGAATGGCAACATACAATACTCCGATTAGAGAAGCAACACCAAACGCCAGTATTGCTAATATAAATACTTCATAAAATAAAATAAGTACACATTGGTAACGTCCATAACCAATGGCTCTTAAAGTTCCAAACTCCTTCATTCTCTCATATATCTTAACCTTCAAAGTAGAATACAGACCAAATCCAATGAGGAATAGTAAAAAGAAAATGAAAATCGTAAAAAACAATTTTATATTATCATATGTGCTAGTGTAAAACTTGGAAGCATCATAATAAGTATCTGCACGCAATACATCACTTTTTTCTAATAACAGCTGATTTAAGCTCTTCGTTAAAGATTCGATATCATCTGAGTCTTTTGTATATATTCGAATAATATCGAAGTACCCATCTTCCACCTGGAATAAATTTTGTGCTGATTCTGGAGTTACAAATATATAATTATTGTTATAACCAGCACCGTTAGCATAAATTCCAGATATCGTATACTCTTTAGATACAACTGTTTTCTTGTCTCCATTTGCCATAAGAGTTACAGTATCCCCCACTGTTATTCCGAAACCATCTGCCATCTCTTGACTGATACAAGCCTCTGTATCACTACTCAGTGAAAGGCTTCCTTCTTGCATTTTCATTGTTTTTGTGTCTATAAGAAACTTGGCATTCTCATCAGACATACTGTAAACAAGATAAGAACCTTTCTGCTGTGAACTACCTGTTTCATATACCATTGATGCATTTCTTCTAATCGTAAAAAATGAATATTTTATCTCTTTATCATGATCTTTTAGAAAGTTATTCGCAATTGAAATAGCCTCTTTGTTTTCTTCTTTCTTATCTAAATCATAGTTTGTTGTAGCTCCAAAAAATTTAGACGAACTCATATTACTATAATCTGCGAGTTTCTTCCACATAACTGCAATATCGCCAGACTGTAAATTAACATAAGACTTAATGACCTGCTTTGAAATTCCATTCATCGTAAAGTTAGATAATACTAATGTGAGCATCGACATAAAGATTGCAAGCCATATCATGAAAGATTTTTTCTTATCAGCTTTAATATTTCGTAAAGCAATTATAAAACATGTTTTCATATTATTTACCCATTCCTTTTTTACTTGACCAATATTCTTTTCTAAACTTCCTTCAACGTCTCCACTGGCTTCGTTGAAGCAATTTTCACAGCTGGGAATAATGATGCTAATACCGATAAGACAAATACAATGATTAACACTAAAATCAATCCCGATACATCTAAATGAATGATAAACTCACTGCCTGTCATATAGCTTAGTGGCTCCTGTATCGCAAAAACAGTGTTTCTTAACAGATAAATTATAAGTGAAACCATTCCGCCTCCAAGTAAACATGCGCTTGCTGAAACAAAAATAATTTCATATAACATAATTCGTACAACCTGCCCCCGCTTAAATCCAATTGCCCGCAATGTTCCTATTTCCTGTCTTCGCTCTAATCCCATCATAATAACAAGATTAACCAGGAGGATACATACAATTAACATTAAAATAATAATAAACACGTAGAAGATCTTTACATAGAAATCCAAAGTTCCCATGATAAATCCGCCCGCTTTTGACGAATCCATGACATAAACATCTTGTACATCTTTTTCTTTTATTAAGCTGCTGATTTTTTCCTGCAACTTGCTTACATTCTTTGCCTTATCTGCATATATGGCAATATCAGAAACAGAATCCTCTGCTATTCCTGCATTCTTTAGCATTTCTTCTGCACTGCTGTAATCAATATAAGCAATTGACATCGATAAAAGCATTTCAGGATTTCCAATTCCTACAATCTTAAATTCTTTCGTAATATACTGGCCATTTTGATCTTCGATTAATATAGTAACACTATCGCCGACTTCTACCTGCAAAGTATCCGCCTTATCCTTATCTAGGAAAATGCTTCCTTTATCATCTTCTGTTAAATAATGTCCTGACACAAGACTTATATAATCTTTGTATACTGATGCAGAACTATTAAGACTCATTACCATCAATGTATCCTGATTTGTCTCTGTAGATACCATTCCGCTAAATCGGATACGTGGTGTTATTTCTTTTACCAGCTCGCTGCTTTGGCAGTACTCATATATAGAATCCATTTTTGAGTCATCTACATAATACTTCTTTTTCCAGCCTTCGCCTGAGGCATAGATATCTTCTGTATCTTTATCTGACCTTATCAATAAATCTCCATATAAAATACTGGACATAGAATTTTTCATATTATCTGTAACTGTGATAACAAATGAATCAAAAGCCGTCAAAATTACAGTAACAATAAATACAAAAAAGAAAAAGGATAAGGAACGTTTCTTGTTTGCTTTCATGCTTTTTACGGCGTAATTTAAAAGCTTCAATGACATTCCTCCTTTTTAATAATACCATCTTCTATCGTACATATTCTGTGTGCACGGTTCATTACTTTAGGATCATGTGTAGAAAAAATAAATGTTGTTTTTTCTTTTAAACAAATTTCATGCATTAATTCAATGATTTCAATTCCGTTTTCTGAATCAAGATTCGCTGTTGGTTCATCTGCTAATACAATCTTAGGATGCGTAACTAACGCTCTGGCAACAGCTACCCTTTGTCTCTGTCCACCAGATAATTCTGCAGGTTTACGATACATCTGCTCTTTTAATCCTACTGCCTCTAAAAAATATTCAACACGTTCCTTCTTTTCTGCTTTGCTGATTCCCTTGGTGATTGCCAGAGGTAACTCGACATTTTCATATAAAGTGAGGACTGGAATCAGATTAAAAGACTGAAATATAAATCCTATTGTATACAATCTTATTTCATCTAACTCTTTTTCTTTCAGTGACGTTATGTTTTTATCTCCTATGTAAATTTCTCCACTAGTAGGGCGGTCAATACAGCCAATCATATTTAGTAATGTTGACTTTCCACTTCCAGATGCACCAGCTACGGTCATAAATTCTCCTTCATCAATAGTAAGGTTTATTCCCTTTAGCGCTTCTACTTTCGTAATTCCTAGTTCATAACTTTTCCTTAAATCTTTAATAATTACTGATGCCATATTCTCTCCTTTACTTTTCCCATGGGAACTTCTTATACTTTACATAATTCTCAATGTTATGCCTGACACGTGGATCTGATACTAATAAAGCTGTCTTATTAACTGCCCTCTCTTCCATTTCATGGTCAATAATCCATGTACTCCTGAAATATTCTTTACAGTTTTGTATTGCCCAGCATTCTAATCGTGATACCCTCTGTGATATCCTGAATATTGCACGATCCAGATCATCAGTGACCTCATCTAGCAATCCACATTCTTTCGCCCTGTCAGCTCCATATGGAATTGTTGTTAATGACATTTGATATGCATTTTTGTATCCCGTTTTCCGAATCAGATATGGTATTACCATTGACGGAAGTAATCCCCATAAAATCTCAGAAAGACTGAACTGACTCTTTTCATTTCCAATACAAAAATCACAGGCAGCACATATTCCTACGCCCCCAGCTAATACTTGTCCCTCTACTTTTGCAATGACAACTTTATTCATAAGGGAAATCTTTCTTAATAACTCCATATACATATGGGTCATATCGGATTCTTCCATTGCACCAGAAGTTTCATTTTGTATCAATGCATTGAAATCCATACCTGTGCAGAATTTCCCACTACAACCTTCCATGACAATTATTTTGTACTCGTCATTTCCCTGCAGAATGTCAAATACCTGATTTAATTCCATCACCATTTCCATATTTAAACTGTTGTTTGCTTCAGGACGATTCATTTTAACATAAAAAATACTCTTATCACTTCTTATATTTAATGTATTAAATTTCATATTCACTCTTACCGTAGAATTAATCTACTGCCTCCATTCTGTATTAGGTCCATTCATATTCTCTATGGAATCCATTGATACGTTTTAATACCAATAAGTTTCTTCCTGCGAAGAAGTGATCGTATACCTGCTGGCAGTCACTTATATCTGCTACTTTATCTCGGATTCCAAAAATCCATTCCATATTTAAGTCTATTATCTTTTCGTATTCTTCCATGGATAAGCGGTATCTTCTATCTAGATTCTCACCAATTTTCATTTTATCAACAACTTTTTTGGATTCCGGTGTTATGATTCCGCTGTAAAACTCTGATGAGCAGCCAGAACCGTAGGAAAACATGCCAACTCTCGTTGCCTCGTTTATCTCTGAATTAGAGACTAAACCGCATAATGCAAGATAAAGCGTTGCAGAATATACATTACCAACCTGTGTACAAAAACGAAGTGATGGTACAACTCTTTTTTCATAATCTCTTAAAATTTCCTTTGGAGGCATTTTATATAATTCACGCATTAACCTACGATGTGCACCTTTTACCATTCCAGCAAATGGTGTATGGAATGCTAAATAATCAAACGTTGTCTGAAAATCAACATTTTCAACTTTTGAACAATAATTTTTAAAACTATTTTCTAAACAGTCTAGATATGACATTAAGGATAAATCTGCATCACCTGTTTCAATCTCTGGTAAAGGCCTGCATGTATCCATAACTTCATAACTATAAAATCCATTTGCTCCAAAATCTAATTCTAATACTTTTGGATTTTCGCCAACTAAAATGGCAACTGCTCCAACAGCCTGAGAAGGCTCTGCATATGTCTTTTTAGCTGCTGCTCTTGCAATATCTGTTCCCACTACTAAAACTTTTGCTCCAGGTGAAACCTGTGATGCCACATAATTAACAGCCGTCTGAAAGGCAGCTGTGCAGCCATAGCATGCCTGTTTCACTTCAAATAATCTTAAATTACGATGAAGGCCAAGATAGTCATGTATATATGTACTCAATGATTTTCCAAAGTCCAGTCCGGATTCACTGGATGTTACTATCATTTCAATGCTGTTTTTTTCTTCCTCTGTTAAACTATCTATAATTGGTTTTGCTGCATTTACCCCATTTGTAACTGGGTCTTCAAAAGGTACCCCAACTGATTTTTTATCCATTAATAAATTACTAAATCGATCCATATCTAGATTACGATATTCAAATAGCTCTTTTACATCAATATAAGCAGGACCACCATAAAAATTTATCGCCTCTATACCTACTGAGAATTCTTCCATTTTAAATACCTCTCTTTACAATTATACATGTATTAATTCCACCAAATCCAAATGAATTTGACATTGCATAAGTAATGTCTGCTTTTTCAGTGACACCACCAACAAGTTTTAAATCTAAATCTATTGCATTTGACAGATTTAAATTTGGATGAAGAAAGTTTTCATTCATCTCTACAATTGATGCAATTAGTTCAATTAAACCTGCCGAATAAAGACAATGTCCGATAAGCGACTTTGTAGAATTAATCCATATATCCCTAATTTTATCTTTGAACACATTTTTTATTGCTTCTACTTCAATCTCATCACCCATTGGAGTAGACGTCGCATGTGCATTAATGTACTGTATGTCTTCACTATTCAAACCAGCCATATCTATGGCCTTCTTCATAGTTTCACTCTCACCTGTTAAGCTAGGATTTGATAAACGATTTCCATCTAACTGCATGACACCGCTCAATAATTCTGCATATACACGAGCACCACGATTCTGTGCTGATTCTCTCTTTTCAAGAATCAAGCATCCACACCCTTCTCCAGGAACAAATCCTGCATGTTTCTCATCAAATGGCCTACATGCTTCCTGTGCGTTTTTTCCAAAAGCTTTTCCACCTAAAACACCAAGATTATTAAATGCCATCAGCTCCACATTTGAAAGTTCTGTAATCGGTGCCACAACCATGCACACATCCAAATCACTACACATCAAAAGCTGATATGCTTTGATTACTGCTACATTCCCACTGGCAGATGCACCACCGACTGTAAAACCTTCTCCTCTTATCCCAAATAACTCACTTAAGTTTCCTACTAAGTCAGTGTCCATAAACTGCAATGCATAACTAGGACTTACATATTCAGGAGCTTCCATATATTTTGTGTATTGAGAAAACGCCATATACTGATTCAAATTGCTCCCAGCTACTACCAGTCCAATTTTATCACCTTGAACTGGCATCTCATGTAAGTTGGCATTGACCCATCCTTCCATTGCAGTTAATGCTGCAAGCTGTGTTACTCTCGAAGCTCTTCTCAGATTCTTTTTTGCACTAGAAGAAATTTCACCAAGTATACTATTCCACTGCTTTACTTCTTCATTAAATGTAAAGTCTACTTTTGCTGCAATTCCCAATGTTTCTGGCAAACCACAAGGTACAGTATGATTCTTGATACCGCAGTCTCCATTCTTCAGTCCATCCCGAAAAGTTTCAACATTTCTTCCAATAGAGGTAAAAACCCCCATTCCAGTAATCACAACATTTGATTCCATGCTATTCTCCTGCTTTTTCATTATAAAAGACATCAACAATATCTTTCATATTCTTGCAATTTCCAAAATTAACCATAGGAATTTTAATTTCTAGTTCCTCCATTGTCTCAACAATGATATCCATTCGGTCAATAGAATTAGCACCTAGTTCCTTTAAACTTTTCTCAATTACAAGTTCACTCGTATCTAGTTCCATAATTTCTGCAACATGTTTCTTTAATACATCGAAAATTTCCTGCTTCATCATAAAAATATTCCTCCCTATTGTATATTTGTCAGTATCTCTACTGCATCACTCATTAATCTAATTCCTATTTCTGCAACATGACGATTTTGCAATTGTTCCAGATTTGTTCCTAACGCCCATTGGTTAAAGGCTCCCATTGCTGGTCCACATTGAATCTGATAATCAACTTTAGATTCTAAGTCACCTTGTATTGCCATTCTGGTTGCTTTGGCATAATACCATTTGAATATTGCAGCCATCTTTGCCTTAGGACTTTCTTCAAATAATTTCACCTCATCTGGTGCTGCATGTTCTTTTACTTCTGAATAAACCTCATCAAAAGTCTTTTTAAAATATTTTTCCTGAAGATTAATCTTCGTTTTCTCATCTATTTCATCTATTGAATTATAATGAACATATAAATCATATAATCGTTTTGCTCTTGCCGCAAAAAATACGCCCTTCTTTACCACCTGCATCTTAGCTCCATACTCAAACATATCGCTTGCTGTTACGTAGTCTGTATCTTGAATATTTAGTTTAAGCAGCATATTTTTAACTACATCACTTGTCCCAGCCTCAACAGTACATTGATTGATGGAACCTGTCATAACAAAATCCGCATTCATGCAAAATGCTGCGGCAACTGCCTCAGGCGTCCCAATTCCTCCTGCTAATCCAACTCGAATCTCATTCTTATATGAATATTTTTTAACCATTCTGTTTTTCAAACGTATCATGGTTGGAAGTAATACAAGCGCTACTGCTCTATCCGTATGTCCGCCAGAATCGGCTTCCGCACAAATATCATCAGCCATTGCTATACTCTTAGCCATCTCGGCTTGTTCTTCTGTTATTTTATTTTCTTCTAACAATTTATGTACAATTTTTTCAGGTGCTGGACTTAAAAATGCTTCTGCAACCTCTGGTCTTGAAAGCTTTGCAATTATCTTATTTTCCGATACAACGACTCCCATTGCATTTTTCTTTAAACCTGCCAGACGATACCTTACAAGCGCTGGTGTCATATTTATAAATGCAGATGCTTCAACAACTTTCACACCATATTTCAAACATAAGTCAACGAGTTCTTCCTCTCGTTCTGGATGTCGAATACTATGCAATAAATTAACCCCATAGGCTTTTCCTTTTATAAGATTACGCTGAATATAGATAATTGCTTCTTCGATCTTGTCTTTCTTTAATCCTCCGCTTCCGAAAAAGCCCATCATTCCAGCATTACCAACTGCTACAACTAATTCTTTTGATGCAATGCCTTGATACATAGCACCTGTTAAATAAGCATACTTTAATCCATAATCCCGTTTAAAACTTTCACTTCCCATATCAGAAGCTGTAAGTCTATTCTTTTTTTCACTTTCTTTTTCTGTCTCTTCTGACGGAATAATCTCTTCTTTAATAGATTCGTTTTCCTCTTCTGGCTCCTCTTCAATCACCAGCGGTTTCGCAAGCCTTTTTATATTTCGTACCAAGCCTGCTATAACATTTCCCGGTCCAATCTGTACAAACTCTACTTCTCCTTTTCCCATGAGATAGCAGATTGTTTCTTCCCATTTAACTGAAGAAACCATTTGTTTGATTAAGGTTGATTTAATATCCTGACTCTTATACGGCCTTGCATATACGTTTGATATAACCGTAATATCTGGTTTCTTAAATTCAAACTGTTCTATATAATTCGCAAACTCTATTTTTGCTTGTTCCATATATCTCGAATGAAATGCACCACTAACATTTAGAACAACATATTTTAATGCTCCTGCTTCTTCAAAATATTTCTGTGCATCTACAATATCCTGTTTTAGCCCTGAGATTACAATCTGATTGGGTGAATTCAAATTTGCAATATCAAGCCTTTCCAAATCATGTTCTGCAAAAACTTTTCTAATTGCATCCTCTTTCATACCAATTACAGCAGCCATACCACCGTCCTTAGCACCTGCCATTAATTCGCCACGCTTCTTTGCTAACTTCACTCCAGTAATAAAGTCAAACACTCCAGCAGCGAATAACGCATTATACTCACCAAGACTATGCCCTGCAACGTAATCTGGCTTTCTTCCATCTTCTTTTAATTTATGTAAATATGATAATGCATTTACAATATACAAAGCAGGCTGTGTATATTGCGTCTGTCCTAGTAAATTATCTCTATCATTTAAACACAAATCTACAATAGAGTAACCCAAAACGGAATCTGCTTCTTCCACTAGCTCTTTAAATTCTTCAAATAAAGTAAGCCCCATACCCTTGTTTTGGGAACCTTGACCTGGGAAAAGATACGCTACCATTTAATTTCCTCCTATTAAAAAATAAATTTAATATTTTCTCCAATTACTTTGTCAATATTTTTTAATTCCGTATGAAAAGGGGATATAATACTAGTTATCAGCTCTGTGCGTTGTAATATTTCCTTAGACATACTTGCCAGTGTGCCAGAAGGTCCTAAATCGATATAGGATATTTTCTTATTGCATGAATCTAACTTTTTTATGGTATCCTGAAATCTTATCTTCTTTCGTATTACATTCCACAATAGTTCTGTTGTAACAGATGTAACTTTTTCTACATCTGCAGATGAATAAACGTTTATCCAACTAGACCCCTTCACTAATTTTTTGTCTAAACTGCAGAATTGTTCTTTTATTTCATCAATACTTGAGGAATGAAAACCATAATCAACTGGCAATAAGACATAGTTAATATGATTTTTCTTTAGACGTGCCTGTGCTTCTGAAATGGCTTTTTGGTCACCAGATATAACAAAATGTTTATCATAGTCAACAGCAGCTAATTCAAGTCCAAAGATATCACACAGCATATCGTTATACACCTGTTCATTCTCCAGCACTGTAATCATACCGCCCTTTTTACAATGATTATGTAATAAAAATGCTTGTCTAACTAGTAGCGCAAGCATTGACTCCGGTGTAACTAAACCACTGACAGCATAAGCAACAGATTCTCCTAGACTTGATCCAATTAAGTAATCTGGCATAATACCTATATCGATTAGCAGCTCTGCCAAGGAATATTCCACCATAAATATTGCAGGATGAGTATAAACAATATTTTGAAATGAATCTGACATTCCTTTTCCAGATTCATACATTTCATATATAACAGAATAACCTGCCGTACTCTTAACCACATAATCTAAGCGTTCCATACACTCTCTAAATATATTGTTGCTTTTATATAAACATTTAGCCATTCCATAGTATTGAGAACCTTGTCCCGAAAATAGAAAACAAATCTGTTCGTCACGTGAAATATAATCTTTCATATTAATCCTTAAAATTTTAAAAATTCTTATAACTAAATATAACTAAAACAGTTAGAGCTTTCATTTACATGAATAGTTCAATCCACAATTAATTTTACCTCCTGCCAAAGCTAAAGTCAATACACTACTTGAACTTCCATAATAATAGAAAATACTTGCTTTGCCCAGTGCAGAATACATAACCTGGCTCGGCATTGGTCCACAGCCAACGGATACTACAACGATGATTTTTGAAGCTAGACCGTTCCCCTTTACAAATAAAGCTCAATATCCTCCCACAGCTTAACAACTTCTTCTCTTTGAGCCCCATTTTCCAGAACAGTATGCCTGCTAAATACCATAGTGTTCTGCTCCTTTTCTTCAAATTGTGGCCATATCCCCAGCCTGTCTGTAGAAGGATTCCCTGTTTTAATAAATGCAACAAATGCATCATGCATCTCACTCTGCAACCGTAATCTTTGATGAAGTAATACTCCCTTATAGAATTTTGCTGCAATTCCTTTCCTCGTACCAAGGGCTGGACAGACATCCATGGAATGGGTCGAACCTAACTTGATTGCCCTGCTTAAAGGAGTTTCAAAATTAAATCGATACATAAACGTATCTTGGTATTTACTTTGTGCCTTGGCACATTTCATAGTATCTACCCAAAACATACGGTCTTTATTGATTGTTTTTACGGCTTTCTTTTCATCCATATGTCCATATACCTGATAAAATGCAGAGATCCTGTCCTGATACCCATTAAGGGTTAGCATTTTTTCGATATCCTGAAAACTTCGAGGGCATATCTTCATAAAGTAGAACAAGCCCCCCTCCTCCTGACAGGTACCAAATAACAATTTTTTATCTGCTGCCTTTCCAGACTTTATGGCATCTAGCGGAAACTCTGTTACGAGAGCATCCACAACTGGTCCAGGTGCCATAATGCCAGGAGTTTCATAATCTGGTTCTGAAAAAAACTTGGAAGAGCCCGCCTTTAACTCTTCATAGGTCATATTCTTTAAACGGTCAATCTCTTCTGGCTTAACCCCAACCCATCTTAGGTATTTTTCATTATTGATCTGTTTCGACATTTCCTTGGTGGTATTACTAAGTACTCCGCTCATAATAATTGCCTGCTGAAAGTAGTTCTTTACTTCCTTCACTGCTAAAAGTGCAAGGATCGCACTTCCACCAGCAGACTGCCCACACAAGGTCACTCTGGCTGGATCCCCACCAAAATTTTCAATATTCTTATGTACCCACTCAAGTGCCATAATCATATCGGATATACCACAATTAGAATCAAACTTCTCACTATAGGCTGAAAAATCCTGAAATCCTAGTACTCCTAATCGATAATTAAATGATACTCCAACAATCCCTTTCTCTGCAAAATGCTTCAGGTTGTATTCTGGTGCTGATGCCTCTCCTGCGTGATGACCGCCTCCATATATCCATACCATTACAGGCTGTCTTTTTGCATCCTTCTTTGCCCAAACGTTTATATGAAGGCAATCTTCGCTCTGTGGATAGTTTGAGTAGGTTAGTTGTTCAAACATTCCCCCTGCCATCTGCCATGGCTTAGGTCCCATTCTCTTGCAATCTAGCACTCCATCCCAACCCTCATGGGGAACTGCTCTTTTAAATCGCAGTTCTCCTATAGGTGGTTTGGCATAAGGAATCCCAAACCAGTTCATGATTCCATTTTTCTCAATTCCAGCAACTTTTCCTAACGATGTGTTTCTCTCACACATAGTAACACTCTTTCTTCTTATTAAATATGTATATATTTTGCTACCAAGAAATCTCCAAGTTCTCTACCAATATATTCTTTTAACAATTCTACATCCAGTTCCTTATCCGCACTTACATCCGCATGTAGAGACATCTCATTAAGCTCTGTATCATATGCCATATAACATTCTGCCTTTCTTACCTGTCCAGACTTTAACAACGTATCCTCTACCAGTTTCAAATCGTAGTATTTTCTACCACGTACTCCATCCGTTAATACGATTCGTCCTGACTTATGCAGAAAATCGATAGAACCGTCAGGCAAGATACGGCCAATCAGTCCCGTTCCATACAATACACCCTCTCCATATGGATACTGTACAACCTCGGTAAAATTCTCTGGCTCGTAGTTCATAATGTATACCGTTCCCCATGCACCATATGGTTTTTTCCGATACTCTTTGTCAAATACATATACCTTGATATTCTCATCTGGCTCTACATTCCTTACTACTATCTGGTCCGCTGCTTCATTTAATTTTGCCGCACCAACAAAATAATGCTTCGGATATACCTCCTTAGGCAAATGTTTTTTTAGACATCGTACAGAACTTTCCTCTAGCATTGCAGAAAGTACAGACTCATAGCATAACAGGAATATTTCAAGCACTTCCCTGTCAAAACGATTTTCCCAATATCTTAGCTCTGTGTAGTATCCTTTCTCATCAAACATTACCTGCAAATGGAATGGTAAGGAGTCTAACTGCACATGAATTCGTTTTGTTTCAGAACCACCTATCTTTGGAACCTCTAGAATGTCCCCTTGGAACTGGAAGAACATCTCTCCCTGTCTTGGGCAGCTTACCAGACATTTCATCGTATTCATAATCTGGGAACCAGTTTTTTTCAACAGCTCCTCTACCTTTTCATGGGCTACCGTTTCATTTTTACAATAATACGTCTCAAATAAAGCTCCTGCCAGTCGGTTCCATCGGCTGTCTGTACGTCCTGAATGAATCGAATTGGAGAACACGATATCTTCATCCGAAAACAAGCGAATACAATAGTTAAATGCAGCCAAAAACATTGCATTTTCCGACACTCCATGCTGCTTTCCATAATATAAAACCTGCCTTCTGGCAAGTCTAACGAAACGCTTTCGAATCGATGCATATTTTCCCTCTGATAAATCCAATTTCACCGATTTATTGAGAATGCTTCGAGAAAGTTTCACATTCTTCATCAATTCATTTACATATGCAATGTTGTTCTTACGAATGCCATTGGATTCCCTGAGCTGCTCTTCTAATATATAATCATAGGTGGTATAGTTTTCCTTCTCAACCTCTTCCCCATTATATGCTCTACAAAGGTCCTCCATAAGAATATTCATGGTAACACCATCACCCATAAAATGCGCTACATCGAAGAACAGATACTTATGTTCCTTTCCCTCAAAAAGCGCAATATGTACTAGATTATCATCTTCCCTATAACGGAATGGCTTAACCAATTCCTGCATGGCGACTTCCGCTACTGCATCACTAATTGGCTGGATTGGAATATCAATCACACGACTATCATCCCTGTAAATAGCCAGATACTTTTGCTCCGTTGGTTTTACTACCGCCTTCAGGGATGGATGGGCATCTAACACAATATAGATGGCTTTCTTTAACCGATCCAAATCCACTTTCTTATCAAGCTGAAATGCAAATGGCAAATTTCCTGTTGTATTGCCAGGAATCACATATGCAAAATATTTCTGCATAGAAGTAAGTGGATATACCTCTTGTACCGCTAAGGTCGCCTTGTTATCTTCTGTCTTTCCATTCATTAATGCTTCTAGTTCCATAATGGTTGCGTGATCCATTAATTCTGCTAACGTAATCGGGAACTTCATGTTATCTAATAAATCCTTAATTAACATAGTACTTCCAAGAGAATCCAAACCACATTGATAGAAATTATCATCAATACCAAACTCATAATTGCCAATCTGGTTTGCAACCAAATCATACAGTTTTTGCTGCACATCATTTTCTGGTTTCCTACTGCTATTGATCTTTGCCTCTCTGCTGCTTTGGTCATCAAAGTAAGTTTTACGAATAATCTTATTAGACGATGTTTTTTCAAATGCAGTTGTTCGGATGGAAAACTGTGCGATTTGTGCATAGGATGGAAGTTCCTCATTATGTTTCTTCACAATCTCATCTAGTGCAGCTTCAATATCCTGTATGTCATGAGCTTGGGCATATTCAAAGTTTGGATAAATTTCTGCTGCAATGATTTCACCCTTTCCGTATGCTAAAATATCCGCTACAAGACGATCCCCGTCAAAACAATTCTCAATCATTTCTGGTGATACATTTTCACCATTGCTGAGTATGATTAAGTTCTTTTTCCGTCCACTTAAGTACACAAAATCTTCTTCATCTACATACCCCATGTCTCCCGTACGAAGCCAGCCATCCTCTGTGATTGCTTCTCTCGTAAGTTCTTCATCATGATAATATCCCATCATAACCGAAGGACTCTTTACCTGAATCTCACCGTCTACAATACGAACCTGACAGCCAGTTACCAGATGACCAACCGATGCCACCTTATCCTTCCTCTCATAATCTGGGACGGAAATCTTTGGAGAACACTCCGACATCCCATACCCCTGACCCGTAACAATTCCTAGATCATACAGAGCTTCCGAAAGCGACTCTGAAAGATAACCGCCTCCACTTACCAGACGATTAAGACGCTTTCCTACAACTTCAATTTTAATATCTGAAAGAGTTCGATTCGTCTTCTTCTGTAAAATAGCGATACGGTTTACGAGCATCTTGGCTATCATGGGAACTACACGCATCACTGTTGGCTGAAACAATTGTATATAATATAACATTTTCGATGTATCATCACATAAACATAATGTACTACCATATCGGAGTACAAGAAATACGTCACCACTGATACAGAATACATGATGAATTGGTAATACATTAAGACATACCTCTTCTGAATCATCTGTACAAAACATATTATCGATTATATTTCCATGGGACAACATGACACCTTTTCCTTCTCCAGTTGTGCCAGAAGTAAAGATAATCATGGCACAATCTGTTGGCTTTATTTTCTTCTTAACATCCGCACCACGGAAAACTTTATGAATCATAGGAACGCACCTTACATTTTTACGGCTCTGCAGGCAGATAAAACGTTTGATAAATGGGCACAACTCTTCCAGAAGCTCTGCTTGAGAAGAAAATTCTTGGTCAAAAAACAGAATATCGGTATCGGCTTTCTTAAGATTCCTTGCCATCTTCTCTGCCGACAGCTTACAATCTATAGGAATAGATACACCTGCTGCGGAAGGAACACCCAAAAGCACAGTCAAATACTCATAACTGCAATTTCCCAGAATAGCAGCATGTACGGGATGTCCGCACTTTTCATTCTGCCCATGTATGTACGCGGCAATTGCCATAGTGTCCATAGTAAAGGTCCCATATCCCTTTTCAAATATGGTATCATCCTTTTCAAATCTCATAAATACTTTATTCTCGTATTCTTGTCCTACATTTTTTACCAGGTCGTAAATCGTTTTTGTATTGTTAAATGTTATCATCATATCACCTCTTATTATTTGCTGCTCAACCAATTGCTATGATCTTAGTGTTAGTAGCTTTTCAACTTATTTAGTCTCTTAACATTAGAGTAACATTCTTTTATTTATTTCGCAATGCGAAATATTTGATAAAATGTTCTATTTTTTCTTATAAGTCAACAATATTTTTAAAAGACGAATCAATTCCTTAGCTTCTTCATACTCAAACAGGTCAAATAGTTCACTGTACTCTTCGTGAATCTCGCTTCTTCTTTTTTGTGCTTCTTTTTTTCCTGCCTCTGTCAACTCCACATTGACGACACGTTGGTCATGAATGCTTCGAGAGCGAATGATTAACTTCTTTTTCTCAAGAGCCGTTAAAATATCCGTCATTCGCCCAGGCACTACCTGAAGTTTTTCACGAAGCTCCCCTACCGTCACAATCGTATTCTTAGTTAGCAAGTACCAAAGTACGCCGTATTCACCACGAATACTGTCAAAGAATCGACGGTTTTCAGGACTGTTTAAGACTTGAGCTAATAGGTTGTATAGCTCTTCTCCTAGATCTTCTGTATTCATTTACTATGTTCTCCTTTCTTTATTGCCTAACTGGGTATACTAGAATAATGGCAGATAACTTAATCTGTATTTATTATCTGCCATTTACTCTCCCTCTAAGTCCATCAAATACTTCTTCATGTGCCATTCTCTCTAAATGTTCTCTTGCATAAATATCTGCTTCATCCAGAGCCAGCTCTACAGAATCAGCCTTTGGAGGAGCTTCTATTTCAAATGGAATTCGTCTCTCCCTTAATGCCTTTTTTGCATATATTGTAAAAAAAGTAGTAATATTCATGCCCATAGCTTCGCACATTTCATCAAGTTCTTTTTTCATTTCATCATCAAAACGTAAACTTACAGTCGTCATTGTAATCAACCTCCTTTTACAGTATTATATCCACTTTTGAATAAATCCGCAACAATTTGAATGATATTTGATGCAAAATAATTCAAACAGGTATTTTTCACCAAAAATCAATACCGTAAAGAGGCTGAATTTCTGCTCTTAAGCTTTTACACGAAAAAGAAATTATTGCTACCAAAGACACAATTTTATATATCCATATTTGTAAACATTTAATATGTAATGTTGCAAAAATTCTTGGGCACAACAATTACTTAGCTTAAAGCCATTGTCCCTAACATCTTTTATTCACAGCTAATAAATGCTAGCGTTCTTTTGAAACACGTTCCCCCTTTTATCACTCCACCTTAGTCACCATCAAACAACTTACTGCAATCTATCAAATGATTCCAATTTCACTTGTTCTGGTAACATACCTTCTCTATTTGAGGTTAGTAACTTTATATAACTGTTCAAAAGCTCTTGTTTATCTGCTTTATTCACATTTTCTAACTTAGCCTCATTCAGACTATGAAACAGTTTAATAATTACTTGTTCCTTAATTTTTAAGCATCTTGCTTCATATTTATATACCTTAACAATCTCTGAAAATGCAAACATATTTTCTTCTTGAATAGAATAATCAATAATATCATTAAGCAAACCATTCAAATTAGTAATATTTACATTTTTACATAGTGATAACAAAATGAAAAGACCAACTCTATTATAATAATCTATACATTTAACTTTTTGCAACATTTCCATTTTTTGAGAATCAACTTTAAATTCATATATTCCGTCATTTGTAATTAGTAGTGGGACTAACTTAAGATTGTCATTTTCCGCCTCTAAAAATATTGTATATTGTAAAATCTTATCTATTATTTTTTTTGTCTCTTCAATATTATAATCTATATCAGAGTATGACAATAATACTTTATTATCAAGAGGAACGAGATTACTAATTCCCTCCGAACCTTTTCCCTCTAGTATCACCGTTGTAAGAAGCATTATTAAAAATACATTTTGTTTTAGTTTTTCTCTTCTATTAACTTCCTTTAAAATCTCCACCACCCAATTTAAAGTCGCTTGTGAAACATTTCCTTCCCTACAGTCAACATACGCAATAAGAATAAGTAATCTAATAAATTCATCATCCATATTTCTTAGTTGCTCTATCGAAATGTTAATACTTTCAGTAAAGTTGGATAAAACTCCACTCCTACACAAACACAAATACCTTGCAAATGAGAGAATATTATTCTTCATAAGTTTAGTAAATTTTTCTTCATGTATCATTTTTATTATATATCTTTTCTTCTCATTACAACTATGCCACTCGGAGTTTATGTCTATATTTCTTAGTTGTGAAATACAAATATCCTCACAGAACCCTATATGTAGATATTTACTCAAAATATCTCTTACCAATTTGAGTATTACATGCTGCAATTGCTTAGGCTCTTTTTCTATTTGGTTTAACAGAGATAAATAGGAATGATTATTAAATTCTATGAGAAATAGTACAAGTAAGGAATATGTCTCAATCTCATTTTCTTTGAGGAATTTATATATCAGATTTAATTCTCTATGATTTTTTGCTATTGTAAAAGTCGATAAATCTATGCTAATCCCAGTATTTTTAATATTTACTTTATTTTCCAACGTATTCTCTTCTAAATACTTAAGCAAATCTTCTATATTGCATTTGAAAATATCATAAAATAGGTCATTTCCTTTCTTTCTTTTGGTATAATCGTACATAACATCACTTGTTAAGTAATCAGATATAAAAGAATTTATCAAATACTTTCTAGATAATTTATTCTCTAATATTTTATTAGCGCCTTCTTTAAGTAATGCTATAATATTATCACAACTCAACAGTGGAATATCTATTTCTTGTACACAAAAATCTATTATTTTATCCTCTATCATATTATTAAGTTTCTTACAACAAGTAAAAACATCACAAGATTCAATCCATATAAAAATTAATTCTTCTTGTTTCTTCAAACTAAACTTAATTAATAGCTGATTTACATCTTCTATACTTACCCCACCATCATTCACCATTTGAAATACAATATACCAAAAATTAGGTTTTTCAACTTCAGGTTCTTTAAGCAATATATTTACTATGAATTTCTTTTTAATCTGTTCCGAACATAAACATAAATTTTTTATTCTGTCTGAGCACGGCAAGGTAATTAACTCTTTCAACAATTTAATATAATAATTTTGTTCACTAGGTTTAAAAACTCCATCATTCAATATGTCCAAAGCAAGCCATGAGCCATAAAAGCAAATACTTTCACTATTTTCCTTATCGTCAAGCAACGACTCTCCATTCATATTACTACATAAAGCCCTAATGTTATCTTCCATATACTTTCGATGACGATTAATGTATCCTATACAAAAGAGCAAAACATTTCTCCAATAGGATGAATACGCTATTCTTTTGATCTCGTCATGTAATTTTTGAGGTTGCATACTACAAATGTATCTCGATGCTAGATATTCTTGTATTGAACGAATAGGGAAACTATACATATCTTCTTTGTCTTCTACTAAAAGACACAATCTAAGAGAAACAATATTCAGTAGTTCTACTGCTAATTCTTTAACCTCCTTCTCATTATCTTTAGAGTTATCACTTAAGAATTCATCTTTTTCTCGATCTTCCTTTAGATATTCTTCTAGCATTTCGACTAAATTTTTTCTTTCAATTTCTGCAGAGGCATTTTCTCTATATTGAGATTCTAACTGCAATTTATATGCTAATTTATAGTGTACTTCATCTATCCAATTTATATTATCTTCTATTTGAGGTATTACTTTTTTCTGTTTTTCTCTTTTAACTATAATTTCATAATAACTCTCGAATAATGTGTATCTATCTTTTGGTGGTCTACCCCCACTTTTCACTAATATAGCAATTATAGTTGCTTGTAAAGGGGTCACCAATAACCTAGAAATCAAATCATCTTCTATTGCTTCTCCTAATGTTTCTAAAAACTCTTTTTGTTTCAGTTCGTCTTGCTCCATAATTGGAATAAACTTATTTAGATATTCCATACAAGTTTGACGATTCAATTCTTTCAAAACTACGTGCTCAAAATACTGCTTACCAAATTCTTCACTATATCCCTGTGGTCTTGTTGTTGCTATTAGTATGCAGTCACATTTGGCATTCTTTAAATCAACAAACACAAAATCCCTAATTTCCTTCATCATCTCACTTCTATTTGAAGTGACTGGTACTTCATCTAGTCCATCAAAAATAAAAATCCAAGAAAAATCTTTTAAAAGCAACAGTAAATCGCTAACATCAAATCCTTCAGCTTCCCTAAGAAGAATCATATGCTTTATGTAAGACTTCACTGTATAATCCCTATCTTTTTCCTTTTGTTCTGCTATCCATGAAGCATACTCCTTTAAGATGATTTTTATTGGAATTCTATAACAAGAGATCTGATATTTATAACCATTATTAAATACATTTAGAAAATCCGATACATCACTGTTCAAAGTTTTATTGTACTTTAAAAATACAGCTCTATATAACTGAATAACAAATTGGCATAATGTAGTTTTCCCTTGTCCCGCACCTCCAATTAACACCACATTTGACATACTTTTTATTTGTTCCTCTCCAAGCCGATATCCCTGAATACTATTAGCCCTTTTTACTATATTTTCAACAAATCTATAATCGTTTCCATTATTATCAGTTACAAATAAATCAATAAAAGTACTTTCGACTTTAATTTTATCGTCTCCAACCGAACCTGCTTGTTCTAAACGAATATTTAAATCCCTTCCCAAAAATTCCTTTTCAAGATAACGTAATAGAAGTTCCATTATTCTTTCTTTTTTCTGAGAAAATTCATGGTATAGTGCCATCAATATATCACCTGGCATTATATAACTAGCATAACCAGTTGCGACATCTCTATGAATATCAAGTAATGCACAAATATTATCATATCCTAAAACAATAAAGTTCTCTATTACATCATTTGTTTCTTTAATAAATTGTTCGATTTTATCTTGTACTCCAGTATTCTTTACAGGTGTTAATACAACATTAGTAAAGAACAAATAATTATTAGGAATGTATTCGGGTTCTTCCTTTTTCTTTTCTCTAAATCCGTCAATTTCTTCTTTAATTACTTTTTTCAACCAATTTAAATCATTGTCTTTAGTCATACAACTTTTAAATTTTGCCTGACCAATGGTTCTTCCTGATAGTTTACCGAAATTATTCTCTATAGTCGCGTCAAATACAAATTCTCTCTGTCCATCTGGACCTTCACCATATTGTTTACATGATATCCCAAATTCACATTCAGCCAAGCTTCTCACTAGCAGTTCAAACGAGTTTGATCCCAGATTATCTAAATTGTATTTCATATATCCACCTCTCATTTAGTTGGCTATTAACCTAAGCTAAAAAGCATACTATCAGTTTTTAATCTGATAGTATGCTTCCATAAAAATACTTATTATATAATTTAGTATCGACTATTTATTATTCAAAGCAGCCTGTGCAGCAGCTAATCTAGCGATTGGCACACGGAATGGAGAACAAGAAACATATGTTAATCCAACCTTATGGCAGAATTCAACAGATGATGGGTCTCCACCATGTTCTCCACAGATACCAAGTTTGATATCAGGACGAACGCTTCTACCTTTTTCAGCAGCCATTTGAACAAGTTGTCCAACACCGTTTTGGTCTAATCTTGCGAATGGGTCAGATTCATAGATCTTAGCTTTGTAGTAAGCATCTAAGAATTTACCAGCATCATCACGAGAGAAACCAAATGTCATCTGTGTTAAGTCGTTTGTACCGAAGGAGAAGAATTCAGCTTCTTCTGCAACTTCGTTTGCAAGTAATGCAGCACGAGGAATTTCGATCATTGTACCGATGTGGTATTGGATATCGGAATTCTTTTCTTTCTTAACTTGTTCTGCAACTTCTACTACAACGTCTTTTACATATTTTAATTCTTTCTTTTCGCCTACTAAAGGAATCATGATTTCAGGAACGATATCGTATCCTTTTTCTTCCTTAACTTCGATAGCAGCTTCCATAACGGCTCTTGTTTGCATCTTAGCGATTTCTGGATATGTAACAGCAAGACGGCATCCTCTGTGACCCATCATTGGGTTGAATTCATGTAAAGCGTCACAACGAGCTTTTACTTCTTCTACTGTTAAGTTCATATCTTTTGCTAATGCAGCGATATCTGCTTCATCAGTTGGAACGAATTCATGTAGAGGTGGATCTAAGTAACGTACTGTCATTGGTCTTCCTTCAAGAACTGTGTACATAGCTTTGAAGTCAGCTTTCTGGAATTCGATTAATTTATTTAATGCTTCTTCTCTTTGTTCTACTGTATCAGAAACGATCATCTGACGAATTCTAGGAATTCTATCTGGCTCGAAGAACATATGCTCTGTACGGCAAAGACCGATACCTTCAGCACCTAATTTAACAGCGTTAGCTGCATCTGCAGGAGTATCTGCATTTGTACGAACTTTTAATGTTCTGAATTGGTCAGCCCAAGCCATGATTCTTCCGAAGTTACCACTTACAGAAGCTTCAACAGTCTTGATGTCGCCTAAGTAAATGTTACCTGTAGAACCATCTAATGAAATGTAATCTCCTTCAACGATTTTGTTTCCGCCAAGTTCGAATACTTTAGCTTCTTCATCGATTTTGATTTCTCCACAACCAGATACACAAGCAGTACCCATACCACGAGCAACTACGGCAGCGTGAGATGTCATACCACCACGTACTGTTAAGATACCTTCAGCTGCATGCATACCTTCGATATCTTCTGGTGATGTTTCAAGACGAACAAGGATAACTCTTTCACCTTTTTCATGAGCAGCTTTTGCTTCTTCTGCTGTAAAGTAAACTTTACCTGCTGCAGCACCTGGAGATGCTGGAAGAGCAGAACCGATTACTTTACCTGCTGCTAATGCATCTTTATCAAATGTTGGGTGTAATAATTGATCTAAGGATTTAGCTTCAATTCTTGTAACAGCTTCTTCTGGAGTGATCTTTCCTTCATCTACTAAATCACAAGCGATTTGGATAGCAGCTGGAGCTGTTCTCTTACCGTTACGTGTTTGTAAGAAGTATAATTTACCTTCTTGGATAGTGAATTCCATATCTTGCATATCACGATAGTGATTTTCAAGTTTTTCAGCAATTGCCATGAATTCTTTGTAGCATTCTGGTAAATCTTCAGCTAATTTAGTGATAGGTTGAGGTGTACGAACACCAGCAACAACGTCTTCACCTTGAGCGTTGATTAAGTATTCACCATAGATACCTTTCGCACCTGTGGATGGGTTACGTGTAAATGCAACACCTGTACCAGATGTTTCACCCATGTTACCGAATACCATTGCTTGTACGTTTACAGCAGTACCCCAGTCACCTGGAATATCGTTCATTCTTCTGTAAACGATAGCACGAGGGTTGTCCCAAGAACGGAATACAGCTTTTACAGCTTCCATTAATTGTTCCTTAGGATCTTGTGGGAAATCAGCTCCCATAGCTTCTTTATATATAGATTTGAATTTTTCAATAACTTCTTTTAAATCATCAGCAGTTAAATCTGTATCAAATTTAGCACCTTTCTCTTCTTTGATTTGATCAAGGATTCTTTCAAAGTGAGATTTAGGGATTTCCATAACTACGTCAGAGAACATCTGGATGAATCTTCTGTAAGAGTCATAAGCGAATCTTTGATTTCCTGTCTTCTTCGCAAAGCCTTCTACAGCAACATCATTTAAACCTAAGTTAAGGATTGTATCCATCATACCTGGCATAGAAGCTCTAGCACCAGAACGTACAGAAACTAATAAAGGATCTTCTGTATCACCGAATGTTTTACCTTGAATGCTTTCTAATTCTTTTAATGCATCAAAGATTTGTCCTTTGATTTCGTCTGTGATCTGTTTGCCACTGTTGTAATAATCTGTACAAGCTTCCGTTGTAACTGTAAAACCTTGTGGAATAGGAAGGCCTAAGTTAGTCATTTCAGCTAAGTTAGCTCCCTTGCCGCCTAAAAGATTTCTCATGTCGGCATTTCCTTCTTTAAACAAATATACCCATTTTGCCATTGTGAAAATTCCTCCTAAATATAATTGTACCACTAATGTTTACAACACTTTATTCAATTTTAATTATGTACGAACTAAGTTTGTTAAACATTAGTCACTGTTGGTATTATAACACACATAAATAAAGCATGGAAGAAGTTTTTTTGTTTTTTTGTTCGATTCTTTCATTTTTATTGCCAATTCTTACTTCTTACTGCAATACATTGTATTCAGATAGCAACTTTAACTTTAAACTTTCTTCCATTTTTACAAAATATTTCCTCTTCATTATAGGCTTTGTCACATTTTTAACTATTTCACAATTGGATTTCGATACTTCTGACTTCCTCCCTTTTTCTTTCCGATTTGAATTGCATCCTTCGGACAACTCGATATACATGCTAGGCAAAATTCACAATGATGTTGCCATGTCGGCCCGTTCTCCTCCATCTTAATATTTTGTACTGGGCACAGTTTCATGCAAACACCACAACGATTACAACTTTCTTTCACTTGAAATTTTCCGTCTTTTTTATACAAAGACTTTCGATAACCAGTAAATAGCATATCTACTATTCTATGAAATCTTGGAATCTCATTTTTCTTTTTTTTCTTAATGTCCTTGGATATCCGATGTAATTCTTTTTCTGCCTCTTCCAGTATAGATTGATGATTCGCTATTTTTTGTGTCCCTAACATCGTTGCATAATTATCCGGACACTTTACAGTCGCACCATAATTCAAGGAATATCCATTTGCCCCTAGAATTTGTTCCAATTCAGAAAGTGCATTTCCAGCGTTGCTTCCCATCGTAATAATTGAAAACACATATGCATTGGAATCCATCTTTATCCTTTTCATTGTTTCTCTTACCACATTTGGTAATCCAAACCAATACACCGGACACACAATACCGATGCGCTCTGCTTCCAACTGTTCATCTGTTGAAAAATCATTGATGGCAATACATTTACACGAGTCTAAGTTATTCGCTATGATTTTTGCTGCCATCAAACTATTATTAGTTCCTGTAAAATATAATATGATATTTTTTTCTTGCATAACATCCCTCTTTTTCTTCACTCTTGTTGTCTATTTTTCTTTCTTAAAGAAATGGATCTTTTGACCATACTCAATCATCTTACTAAGGGATTCTACATCTGGTTTCTTCCAATGTAAATCCATTTTTTCAAGTAAACTGCATGTTTTATCCGACACAATTTCAAATTCTGTGTACATTGGAAGTTCCAAAAAATGAGAATAGGTTAAAAAGTTTTGAATCCACTCTTTCTTTTCTGGATTGTCATAATAATCCACAAGATATTGAAAAAAAGTATCCCGTTCTACATAAGTAATAGAGTATCCTTTCTTCTTCAAAACCGGCTCTAAGTCGGCAAAAGAAAGTAAATTTGGATTTAATAAATGATACGTTTCCTTACTTAACTGTTTCTGCTTCATGAAAGAAACAATTGCTTTGCTTACAAAATCTACACAGGTAAATTCCATAAACGCTGGTAAATCCTTTGGTAAATAATCTAATTTCAAGATAGACTGCATCAGTAAATAAACAGCGTTTTTCTCAATATTTTCTTGAAAATGACCATTTGTAGAATCATATACAATGTCTCCAATACGGTATAGATTTACATTATGCCCTTCCTTTTGCAATTCTCCTAAAAGTTTCTCTGCCTGATGTTTCGTATCTACATAATAGTTTGAAAACTCTTGCCCAAAATCCATTTCAAACTCGGTAAATAGAATGGACTTTCTTCCTGCTATCTTTCCAGTCCCAACTCCCTTTGTTGACATATGGTGAATCTCTTTTTCACAGCCCACCTTAGCAAATGCAATAAGATGCTTCACAACCTCTACATTTGCTTTATAAAATGCCTCATATTCTCCATAATGATCAACCTTTCCACTTGCATTTACAATACATTCTACACTTTCTGCCAGTTCACCATATTTCGTATCATCCAACCCAAACTTTTTCTTTGAAATATCTCCATCCAGCACCAACCATCTATCTTGATATCGTTGATACATTTCTTCTCCAAAGTAAGAACAGAATTTTTCATAAATACGTGTTTTGCCATCCACCTTTTCATCGGGTCGAACAATAAGCACTACCTTTGCGTTTGTCTGTATAACAATTTCTTTTAGTAAGTAGATTCCAAGATATCCTGTTCCTCCTAACAATAATATTTGCTCCCAATCCTTTGTAGAGGTAAGTTCCAGGCTTTTGTAATCTTGGCATAATGCATAATAACGTTCTTTCTCACCACGCAATTCCTTTTCCCTTGTCACTCTATCTTCTAATGCTCTCAAAGTTTCCTTCGCACACTTAATTTGTTGTACTAAATCAAACGAACATGACTCTAACTTCCTTGCCAACTGTTCAATAGTTGGATGCTCATAAATATCTGTCATATCTATCTGGTAATATTTTTTCAGTTCATTTACAATTCCAATTGCATACAGCGAATCTCCACCTAGTTCAAAAAAATCATCTTGTATTCCTACTGTTTTTAATGAAAATGCAGTTTCCCATACCGAAGCAATATGCCTCTGAATGTCCGTATAAGACTCTACATATTCAGTGGATAATTCCGGACGTTCATATTTTCTATCCTCTTGTAGCACATCTTTTATGAGCTGTTCGCAATTGTCTTTCGACACATCTTGCTTTCTTTTTCGTAATGAGAGTACTGAAACAATAACCTGTGTTTCCTCAGATGATAAAGCACATTCAAGAATCTTTATTCCTTGACTTGGAAGTAAGGCAGATTCAAAAAAAACTTTTTGGCTAGGTTTTTCAAGTCCTGCACGATGTGCCATCCCTATGTTCTTCCAATTATCCCAGCAGATGGATATTGTTTTCCTGTTTGGATACTGTTGAGTTGCCCATGTAGCATATGCATCCAAATAGCGATTGGCAGCAACATAATCTGCCTGCCCTGCATCTTCTGTTCTGGTAGCTAACGACGAGAATAGAACCATAAAATCAAGATTTCGATTAGAGAAAACTTGTTCCATAACTTGTGTTCCTTGTACCTTTGGTTTTAATACTTCCATTGCGTTCTCTCTTGTTTTGAAACGAATAAGTCCGTCACCTTTTATTCCTGCTATATGGAATACACCTTGAATAGTTCCATTCTCCTGTTCAAATTTTGCAATTGCATGTTCCACTTCTTCTACATTGCAAATATCACAATATTTTATTTCTATATGCACTTGTTCTTTTCTCCATTTTAAAATGGATTTGATTTTCTGCACGACATAAGCATTTGCATTTTCCTTACATAACGATTCCCATGTTTCTTCCTTTGGTAACGAATCTCTGGAAAGAAGTAAAACTTTGGCATTATATTGATTCGTAAGATAATCCGCTAAGTATCTTCCAATATCTCCTAATCCTCCAGTAATCACATACGCACCATTTTGATTTATCCTACTAATTTGGTTCATTTCATACGCAAATGGTTCTTCATCCAACTCTAAACGCAATCCGTTTTCATACTTGATATAAGAACCCGTTTGTTCGGTTTTACACTCCATATAGATTTTATCTGCCAATTGCTCGTCCGACTCGCCTTGGCTTATAACAATTTCTGTGCAATTTAAGTTCTCGTATTCCTTACTAGCAACTGCACAAACTCCATTTACTAAGCTATATACCAACTCATTCATCTCTCTTTGCTCTTTTGTTATGACATAGTAATGAATATTTGGTATCATTCCAAAGCTTTGTATTTGTTTCATCAGATCCCAAAAACAAGTTTCTATTGTTGGAGAAAAATACGGAACTAAATTTATTACAGAGATTAACCTGTTTTTATCTGCCACATTTGCTTTTAATAAGCCCTCTAGGTTTTCCAACTCTGTAATAACAACCACTTGGTTTCCATTCCCTATTAGTTTTTTTTGAATCAATTCAAGTAATGTATTTTGCACCCCAAATAGAACAAACAGTGTATTTGGGTTATATTCTTTTATACTACGTTTTCGAACTTTCCAACATGGTCGATACAACCACTCCGACATTGGACGTTCTTTTTTCTTTGTCCGTTCCATTTCCTGAATTTTATAACTTTGTCCCTGAAACAGATACCCTGGTAAGTGCAATTTTTGGACTTGTCTTTCCCCATATAAAACGCGAAAATCAATATAAATTCCACTACACCATATCTCACCAATTCTTTGTAGAAAATATTCTACATCATCGATGTTTTCTCTTGGATGGCGAATCATATTATAAATTGCTTTTATATGTTTTGTCTGCCCAGAATTTCTTACCAACGAACTTAATACCTTACCAGGCCCTACCTCAATGAAAATGCTTTTTTTCTTTAATATTGTCTGAATGCCTTCATAAAATCGCACTGTATTTCTAAGATGCTTGCACCAATATTCTGGTGTTTGTACTTCATTAGTAACCCAATCCCCTGTAAGATTAGAAATATAAGGTATCTGTGGTGATGACATTGTTATGGTACAAAGCAATGCTTGAAAAGATTCCAAAATAGAATCCATCATTTCAGAATGAAAGGCGTGAGAAGTCTCTAATCTCCTATAATCTATTTTTTTCTCGTCTAAAAACCTCTCAAACCGTTGCAATTCCTCAAAAGTTCCTGATACTACACAATTTTCTGGTCCATTCTTCGTTGCAATTGATAATTGCACTTTGCTCTCCTCTATCAATTTCAGTACTTCTTCTTCGGAAGAACACAAAGCATCCATTCCACCACATTCCACAGATTGCATCAAATTTGCCCGATGCAGTACTAGTCGGAGTCCATCCTCTAGGGAAAAAACACCTGCTATGCAAGCCGCTACATATTCTCCTAAGCTATGTCCTATTAAGGCATCTGGTATTATTCCCAATTCCATCAAATAACGAGCCATCGAATACTCTAATATAAAAAGAATAACTTGTGCATTTCCCGTTTCACGAAGAAGTTTCGCATTTTCTTCTCCTTCACATGCTGGAAATACAATTTTTTGATAATCTACATCACCATCATATCTAGGGGCTACAATTTTAAAACATTGATCCATGTACTTTGCAAATCCTTTTTCTTTCTCATATAAATCTCTTGCCATATTAAGATATTGAGAACCTTGCCCAGTAAATAGAAACACGACTTGTGCCTTGTCTTTTTCAACCATATGAAATCTTGTTGGTATTGCCTTCTTTGCTCCTGTTAAACCAGCTAACAATTCTTCACAGTTAGATGCCAAAACCATTTGTCGATACGGAAATGCCTTTCGCCCTACTTGTAAAGTATATGCCATAGAATCCATATGAACATCTGGATTTTCCCCTAAATATTGAATATACTGTTGTTTCATTTGCTCTAATGCTACTTTTGTTCTCGCTGAAAATAAGAACAGTTTCTTTTGTTGAGGCTGTTGTTGAGGCATTGTTACTTCTTCTTGTGCTATATTTAACTCAAACTCTTCCAATACCACATGTGCATTAGTCCCGCCAAATCCAAGGGACGTTACTCCAGCACGTCTTGGCTCATTCTTTTTTTTCTCCCATGGTATTGTCTTGGTTGGGATAAAAAACGGGCTCTCTTCTAGCTGTAAATTTGGATTTGGAGTATCACAATTTATATTAGCTGGTATTACCCCATGTTTTAGAGCCAGTGCAACTTTCATTACACCTGCAACTCCTGCTGCTGCATCCAAATGCCCAAAATTGGATTTCAGCGAACCTAATGCACAATATGGCGTAGCTAACGTCGGATACACTTCCTTTAATCCTTCCACTTCAATTGGATCTCCTAAAACAGTACCTGTGCCATGTGCCTCTACAAAAGTAACAGAAGACGCTTGGATATTCGCTTGATGTATGGCATCCATAATTACTTCAGCTTGTCCTTCCACACTAGGTGCTGTATAACCCGCTTTTTGGTTTCCATCATTATTTACAGCCGTTCCTCTAATTACAGCATAGATATTATCCTTATCCTTAATTGCCTGTTTTAGAGGTTTTAATACAATGATTCCAACACCGTCGCTAAATACAGTTCCTGTTGCTTTCTCATCAAATACCCGACAATGCCCATCCTGAGATAACATCAATCCATCTTTATATTGATATCCTGTTTTTTGAGGTAACATAATGGAAACACCACCTGCTAATGCCATCTCACATTCACCTAATTGTAAGGAACGACACGCCAAGTGAATCGATGTCAAAGAACTAGAACACGCTGTTTGTACCCCATAACTGGGACCTGTCAAATTCATTTTATAAGAAACTCTAGTTGCCATGTAATCTTTATCATTGAGAGAAATTCGCTCCATCCGTTCCTGTACATCTGAAGTTGGCTCATAAATATGACTCATCCACGTATAATTGGATGCACTTCCTGCAAAAACTCCAATTTTTTGTGGTTGTTGAAAGCCTGCTGTAATAGAATCCGGTGTATACCCTGCATCTTCTAATGCATTCCATGCACATTCATGAAAAATGCGAATTTGAGGATCCATTTTTTCAGCTTCTTTGGGCGAATATTCAAAAAAAGCTGCATCAAAACATTCTGCATCCTCTAGTATTCCTTTTGCCATAACATATTGTGGATTTTCTAATTCTTCTTCACTGATTCCTTCCTGCAAAAGCTCCTCTTTCTCAAAAAAATGGATACATTCCTTTCCTTCTACTAGGTTCTTCCAAAACTCTGTGACATTCTTGCTCTTAGGAAACTTTCCTGCCATACCAATAATGGCAATGGGCATTTGTAAACCTGTCTCTTGATCCTCTGCCTCCATACTTTTCTGCTTATTCTCGATTCTCTCTTTTTTTTCTATGAATTGTTTTTGGAGTGAATCATTTTCTAACTCATCTTGCTCATTGCTTAATTTCTTTGCTAATTGTGCAATTGTAGGATATCGAAACAAATCCATAATCGTAACTCTGTATTTATGCTTTAACATATCAATGAGATTTAACGCATCAATAGAACGCCCTCCCATATCGAAAAAGTTTTCATAAATTCCTACTTGTTCCGTATGCAAACACGTTTTCCAATAAGATAATAGTTCTTCCTCTAATTCTGTATTTCCTTTTGTATTTCCATTAGTTGCAAAAGCTTTTGTTTCCATTTGGTACGTGTTCTTTTGAATCTGTTCTTCTATTCTTCTGCTCTGTTGCTGTTTTTTTATGAACTCATCTTGATAGGAAGACAGGAAATACGATATCGTTTCCTCTGGGAAAAGGATAATCTCTTGCAATAATTGTTTATAATACATAAGTATTTGCTTGATTGTTTCTTGCTTATATAGTGCTGTTTTATAAGTAATATGTATGGACAACCTCTCATACTCTTCTATAAGTTCAAAACTCAAATCAAAAAATGATTGTGTATTTGGAATCTCATATGCTTCACATACGATATCCGCAATCCGATTCACTCTTTCCTCTCCATTTTCATAAATGAACATCATATCAAACATTGGATTTTGGTTCCGTCTTAAATTTGTTGCTGTCAATGCAACTAAATCTGCGAAAGGAACTTTTGCATGCATCATATTTTCTCCTAAGCGATATCGTACTTTTTGTAGGTAGTTAGGCAAACTCCACTCCTCTTTTATTTGGCTCTTTAAAACCATGATGTTAGTAAAATTCCCCACAGTATTGTAAAGCCCATCCTCTCGTAATTCAACTGGTATTCCTACTACAAAGGTTTCTTTTGCTGACATTTTATAAATTAATATAGAAAATGCACCATAAAGTAAGTGATACAAAGAACATTTTTTCTCTTTTGCTACTTGTTTTAATTTAACGAGTAGTTCATGTTCTAATATATCTGCCAAAGTAGCACCAGAAGTATCATTGTTATCTGGACGAATAAAATCCATAGGAAATGTCACGTTTAAGTCATCTTCTCCTAAATGTTCTTTCCAATATTCCACATCTTCCCTATATGAATCAGTCGCTTTATATAGTTCTTGTTTTTTTATGAATTGCTCAAAAGGCAATACTTCTCCCCATTCTTTATTTCCTACATACAGATTCATAAAGCGTTTGATTATCAGTGTACAGGCATACCCATCTGCAATACTATGATGAATATCAAAGAGAAGCAGGTGTTTCTGTTCCTCCAGTTTTACAACACGAATATGCATGAGTGGTGGCTGAAATAAATGGAATGGTTGAAGAAATTCCTGTATGTGTTCTTCTATACTCTTTCCATTCCCCTCTACAAATTCCACATTTCCTTCAACCATATCATATATTTTGAGTACTAATTCACCATCTTTTTCTCCATAACAGCAACGCAATAGCTGTTGCTCTTGTATGATTTGTTGAAATATAGTTTGAACCTTATCTGTAGAAAACTGACCTGTTATTACAACTGCAGAAGGTAAGTGTGCCCCAGATTCGGAGTGTTCCATCTGACTTAGTAGAAAATAACGTTCTTGTGCTTTTGTTGGATTACAAACCGTAAAATCTTGTTTCATTTTCTTGGCTATATCGTTTTTTTTTTCGTCCGTACTTCGTTCTACCGAAAAAATAAAACCACCATTCCTCATTTCTGCCACTGTACTCTTAATTGCATCCAAAAAGAATCTTGCATCTTCATAAGTATGTGCTGCCGAAAAGAAACAAGTTCGTTTTTCCCATATATAAATCCCTTTTTCCATAAGCAAATAGAAAAATAGTTCGATCTCTGCTGGCAATCTTGAAAGATCATATTTTCCAAATGACTCGAATCGAAATTCAGAACCAAAGTAACTTACCTTCAACGGAACGGAATCTTCTAAAAAATAGGCATTTACCTGTTTTACAAATTCAGCGGTAAGTGCATTTACCTTCTTTTGTACTTCACCTTTATCCTGTGCAATAAAGCGTAAAACTGCACGTGATGCAGCCAAACTCAATGGATGCTTACAAAATGTTCCCGCAAAGTACGTCATTTCATGTTCTGGATACGATGCATCCCCATAATTCCAATATCCTCCGTCAACTGCATCAAGATAAGTTGCCTTTCCTGCTACAACCCCTATTGGCATTCCACCGCCAATAATTTTTCCATAGGTAACCATATCCGCTTGTATACCAAAGTATTCTTGACAGCCGCCAGGGCAAATTCGGAATCCTGTAATCATTTCATCAAAAATATATGCGATATTTCTTTTTTCCGTAAGCTTTCTTAAGCTATGTAAAAATTCTTTTGGTTGCAAACTTGGATTTCTACTTTGTACTGGCTCTACTATTACGGCAGCAATTTCATCTGCTCTTGTCTCAATTTCTTGTAAAGCAGTTTCTTTTCCATACTCTAATACGATGACATCTTCCACCATTCCAGCCATTGTCCCAGGAGATGTTGGAAAAGTAACCCCTTCATCCGAGTCTGCAAGTACACAATCAAAATTACCATGGTAAGCCCCTCGAAACATAACAATCTTTGATTTTTTTGTAACCGTTCTGGCAATACGCAGTGCGGCCATAACTGCCTCCGAACCTGTGTTAGCAAATGCAACACGTTCTGAACCTGTTATTTCACAGATTAATTTTGCTACTTCGCCACCCAAATCCGTCTGCGGTCCTGTCTCATATCCCTCTGCCATTTGTTCCTGCAAAGCATCTACGATAAACTGTGGACGATGTCCAAAATAGTGTACTCCATACCCAATTGCCATATCTAAATATTGATTTCCATCCAAATCCCAAAACTTTGCACCTTGAGAACGGGATGAAACAATTGGATAAATTAGTTCTTTAAAATCCATTCGAAAATTCAAGGTTGTAATCCAATCACAGAATTGTTTTCGATTTGCTTTTGCATACTCTTTACTACTTCTTGTTTTCTGGTTATAACGTTTTATAAATGATTGAATAAAATGCTTTTGTTCTTCTGTGAAAATATCTCGCTCAAATTTAACTGCACGAAAATTAATCTGTGGCACATTTTCTTTTTCTTCTTTTTTTTCTTTTTTTTCTTTTTCTTTTTGCTTTGGAGCAACCACCTCCAATTGCTTCATAGCCAGATTCTGCATTGATTCTGCCATTACCCGCATCTGCATTTCTAAGATTTCTTGAATTTTACCTATCTCAACATCAGTCTTGGTATTATTAGAGGAAAGTACTTTCTCCTTTTTCTTCTGTAAATTTTGTACGTTCTCTTTTTCCTTCGCTGTATCTTCTCCTGATAAAACTTTCTCGTCTATGTGGTCCTGCACTTCTACTGCTTCTAGTGAGTGAAATGCTTCCACTGGCTCTTCTAATATTTCTGACTGATTTTGCTCAACATCACCATTGATAAAATGTGCGATCTTTTCAATTGTATCTAAATCACTCATAATTCTTCCCAATGGAAGTTCTAGTTGAAATTTACGATCAACCTTTTTCTTTATCTGAACTAGCATAAGAGAATCCAACCCGAAAGAAAATAGGTTACAATCAGATTCTATATCCTCTGCACTGATTCCCGAAACATCCTGAATTATTCTCTTAATTTCGTCTACTATTCTTTGCATTGTTCTCCTCCACCTTCACTAAAACCAATATACACTTTGCTCAGACTCCCGTCTTGGCAATTTTACGAACCAATCTTCCTGTACTTTTTCTAATGTAAACTTAATATCCACGCCCATTTCATACAATTTTGCCATTGTATCTCGTATTTGCAACTCCTCCTGTCCTTTTCTTCGAATAATCGGTAAAATCACTTTTTCTTCTCGTAGTACTTGTTCCGCTAACGCCGATAAATATGGTCGTGTATTACATTCCAGATAAGATTTACATTCCAATTTTTCTGTTTCTTGAAGCGTCGTTGCAATCTGAGCTACACACTCTAACTGCTTTGCAAAAAATATATGGTTGTTATCTGTTTCACATTCAAAAACTCCACCTGCTGTACTTAAATATGGTATTGTACTGTTAGATACATTCTCTTCCTTCACCATATTATGAAATTCTGTAATCGCTATCTTTTTATCTGTAATCCATGGCACTTCATAATCTGGCACTCTCATGCAAGGTATTGTATTTGCTTTAACAAATTTAGAAAATGCTTGCTCGTCTTCATACCCTACCACAATATTTTCTTTTGTGTTAATTGCGTAAATGCACATATCCATTCGTTTTTCTTTTTGGCACAGTGCATCAAACTTCTTCTCTTCTATGAACAGTATCGCAGCTTTTCTTTTTTGTGCATACTTTTGCTTCACTTGTTCCAAGCAAGTAGCAAAGAAAAATGCTTGCTCAAGTGACATTATTCCGGCTATTACTGCACCAATCCATTCACCAGCCCCATGTCCAACCACTGCACTTGGTTTTAACCCGAAGAATAAAACAGACTTATAGATTCCATACTCTATTGCCATTTTAATATACATTTCTTGAATCTTCGTCTTTGGATCTGCTCCATGAAAATATGGCAACAGTTCTTCTTTTATTCTTTTCTTAAGAACTTGATCACATTCTTCAATTGCAGTTTTGATAATATCATTGTTCTCGTACAATTCTTTTAATATGCTCTTATCTATTTTCTGTATACCACCACAAAGCATAATAAATTTTTGTACATCTTCTTTTCTTGTATTTCCTATAATATCCTGTTCCCTTTTTTCTTTCAATTGTTCAATATATTCTCTCCTACTTTTTGCGACAATGGCAATCCTATATTTTTCATTTGCCATACACCGATTATAGCTATACAAAATAGAAGATAAGGAACTTGAACTTGTCTCCAAAAGATGAATACAATGTTCCATATCCTTTTTAAGCAGCTCTTTCTTTCTCGCAGATAACGTTAATATCTGTGGAATCTTACTGGAAATCTCATGTTTTCTATGTGTCTCTACTTGTTCTACAATCATATGTACATTCGTGCCACTAAGTCCAAATGCACTAATTGCAGCCGTTCTTTTTTCTTGATTCCACGATACCGTTTCTGTTGGTACTTTGAAGTTCATAGAACTCCACGGTATGAAATGATTTAATGTGGTCACTCCTGGGTTTGCCGGAATAACCCCTTTTGAAACTGCTAAAACAGTCTTAATAAATGAAGCAATTCCAGCCGCACTTTCCGTATGCCCTATATTCGTTTTTACCGCTCCTAAAACAATTTCATCTTTTCTTCCTCCATAAACACGATTCAAAGCATTTATCTCCTGTGGATCTCCTAGCTTCGTTCCTGTTCCATGGGTTTCAATAAAAGAAATATCTGACGGATTAACACCTGCATCTTCTAGTGCAAGTTGCATTACTTTCACCTGTGCTGTTCCATTTGGTGCCGTTAATCCACTACTCCATCCATCACTGTTGACCGCACTTCCTTTTACAACCGCATATACATGGTCTCCATCTTTTACTGCATCTTCCAATCGTTTCAGAAGAACAACTCCGCAACCTTCACTTCGCACATATCCATCTGCTTTATCATCAAATGTATGACATCTTCCAGTTGGAGATAACGCATTCATTTCTCTTAATCCAACATATCCAAATGGCGAAAGAATACAGTTTACACCTCCTGCTAATGCCATATCACTTTCTCCAGAACGTAAGCTTAAAATAGCTTGATGAATCGCTACTAAAGAAGAGGAACACGCTGTGTCAATTACCATAGAAGGACCTTGAAAATCAAATGTGTAGCTAATTCTCCCTGCTGCCATACTATTAATATTGCCTGAAAGCATATACGGAATCATTTCGTCTTTTGGCATAATCTCCTTATAGTCATTATTTGAAATGCCTACATATACCCCTGTTCTACTTCCTCGCAAACTCTTTGTATCAAGACAAGCATCTTGCATCGCCAGATAGGAATGTTTTAATAATAGTCGCTGTTGTGGATCTAAATATTTCGCTTCCTTTGGTGTAATTCCAAATAATCCCGCATCGAACTGGTCTATATCTCTAAGAAATCCTCCTTTTAGGTTTAATCCAGTTCTCTTGCAATACCCATCCAATTCTTTTCGTTCTTCTGGTATATCGCCAATTGCATCAAAACCTTCTAAAAGCTTTGTCCAAAAAGTTTCTACATCATCTACTCCTCCTGGAAACTCGCATGACATACCTATCACTGCAATCTCTTGTACCGTACTCGCTTTTTTCTTATCCTCTTTTCTACTAACATCTTCTTCCTGAGCCAACAAATAATTTGCGATTACATTTACAGATGGATAATCATAGGCAATAGACACTGGTAAATCTCTTTCAAAGGACTGGGTTAAATATTTATGAAAACTTGCAGCCTTCATAGAGTTCATTCCGTATTCTACTATACTTTCATCAAAATCCTCCATTGTAAATCCTAGAACCTTTTCTATCTGCTCCTGTATCATATCTATAATTTGGGTTCTTGTATATTGCTGATTTAAATTATAATACAAACCTTTTTCTATATATTCCTTCAATTGAAAACGCTGTATTTTACCACTAGAGCTTTTTGGAATTTCGCTTACCAATACAATTTTATCAACCTTTAAACCAGTTCGTTTCATAATTCGTCTTCGTAAACTTTCACCAAATTTTCTTATTTCAACAAAAGTTTGTGTTCCTTTTACTAAAAACAAAACAATCTGATCCTGTTCTAATTCTTTTTGGTAAATCCCACAAATAGCACACTCACAATTTGGATATTCTTCACGAATTACACTTTCTAAGTCATGACAAAAATAGTTTTTTCCATTTACAAAAATAATGTCTTTTTTTCTTCCACTAATAACCAATTGCCCTTTGTGTAAAAATCCAATATCACCCGTACTTAACCAGCCATCTTGTATTTCCATCTTGTGATCTTGATTGAGGCCTTCATAGTAACCACAACTTACAATCGGCCCTTTTACCTGAATTTCTCCAAAAAAATCATCCGCTAATTGTCTTCCCTCCTCATCTACTGTACGAATCTGAATATTATAATGAGGACGACCTACCTTTACTAGTTCTAATGCATATGTATTATCTGGTTCTGATGTTAGAAATTGAACTGGTTCTCCTACTTTTTGATTTTCAGCACTAATCACAACTTTTTCTAAAAATCTTCCAACATAAGTAGATGTGACAGAAACCGTTGCTTCTGCAAGACCATATCCTGTTTGAAATACATCTTCTCTTAAACCATATGGTTTCATCATCTCAAGAAATGTATTACATGCCTTTATTGAAATCGGTTCTGCTCCGTTTAAAATAATACGCAGACAAGATAAGTCTAATTTGCTACAATCACGATTCATTATGCTACGAAGGTAGTAACGATAGCCAAAATTCGGACTACAACTAAGCGTCACTCTATGTTCACTAATCTTCTCCATCCAAAGATAAGGATGATAAACAAAGAGTTCAGTTTTCATTAGATAGCTATCCAGTTCACACACAATACCAAGCATATGACTTACAATTAAGCCTAAATTATGATATAACGGCATCCAGCTAAGTATACTATCTGTTGGTTGTATCTCACTACTTTTTACCATACCATTGAAATTCTCAATCAAATTAAGATGTGAGACTTGTATTCCTTTTGGTTCTCCCGTAGAACCCGATGAAAACTGTAAAAATGCAATATCCTTTGGATCACAGGTAATTGGGTAATCCTCTATTTCCCTATCTTTAAATAATTTCGTATGAACAAAAAAATGGATTGGCCCTATTTTTTGTCCTTTTGCATACTGCAATATTTCTTCCATTCTTGACTGATTTGTTATAATAAGTGGGTTTTTTAGCTGATGATAGACTTTTAAAACATGCTCAATGGATTCTTTTCCCTTTTGTACTGCTTGTGGTACCGGAATCATCCTTCCTAAGATACATGCCCAAAATGCAATTAAAAATGACCGGTTCTCTTCATACTGTAATATAATCTCTGTTCCTGGCATGATGCCATGTTCCCTCAACTGTTCTTTCAATTGCCATGATAACGTATAAAGTTCCCGATAAGATAAGTATTCTTCTTCTACTTCATTTTCTATAAAGTATATTCCTTTGCTATCTACCTCTTTCTTAGAAGTAATAACATCAATTAGATTATTGTACATAACATCCGCCTTTCTTCTACTTAGTAGCTAAGTAGGTATGTTTTAAGAGCTTTTTGCTTCCTCATCTTAAGGAACTATTCTATATTTCCTCTTTCGCATGAGTTACATTTTATTCGCTATTATGTTATGTCTTCCAAGTTTATCTTTACTGTAAAATAAGCGAGTCATTACACTTGCTTTTCTTTAACTTTACCTTGCACACATAACTTTGTCAAGCAAAATAAAAGAAGACCTCTATACCTTTTGATTGGTATAGAGGTCTAGTTTCATCATCATAACTTAGTGGCATTGTTCTTGTATCTACTCTTTGCCGCATCCATATATAAATTAATATTCAAATTTCTTTTCAAAGTAAGCTTTTAAGTCTTCGATCTTAATTCTTTCTTGTTCCATCGTATCACGATCACGAACTGTTACACAACCATCTGTTTCAGATTCAAAGTCGTAAGTAACACAGAAAGGTGTACCGATCTCATCTTGTCTTCTATAACGTTTACCGATATTTCCACGGTCATCGTATTCACAGTTATAGTATTTAGATAACTCTGCATAAATGTTACCAGCGCCATCAGCAAGTTTCTTAGATAATGGTAAAACACCAATCTTAACTGGTGCTAATGCTGGGTGGAAATGAAGAACTGTTCTAACGTCGCCGCCTTCTAATTCTTCTTCATCGTATGCGCCACATAAGAATGCAAGAACAACACGGTCTGCACCTAATGATGGTTCGATAACGTAAGGAACATATTTTGTTTTCTTTTCATCATCAAAGTAGCTCATATCTTCTTTGGATACTTCTTGATGTTGTGTTAAATCATAATCTGTTCTATCAGCGATACCCCATAATTCGCCCCATCCGAATGGGAATAAGAATTCGATATCTGTTGTAGCTTTTGAGTAGAAAGATAATTCTTCTTGATCATGGTCACGAACACGCATTTCATCTTCCTTGATACCAAGTTCTTTTAACCAGTTGATACAGAATTCCTTCCAGTATGCAAACCATTCTAAATCTGTATCTGGCTCACAGAAGAATTCTAATTCCATTTGCTCGAATTCACGAGTACGGAATGTGAAGTTACCTGGTGTAATCTCGTTACGGAATGACTTACCAATTTGTCCAATACCAAATGGAATCTTCTTACGAGATGTTCTTTGTACGTTTTTAAAGTTTACAAAGATACCTTGAGCAGTCTCAGGTCTTAAATAAACTGTGTTTTTCGCATCTTCTGTTACACCTTGGAATGTCTTGAACATTAAGTTAAATTGACGAATCTCTGTAAAGTTATGTTTTCCACAACTTGGACAGCAGATATTTTTTTCTTCGATGTACTTCGCCATTTCTTCATTCGACCAAGCATCTACTGCACCATCAATTGTAATTCCATTTTCTTGCATATAATCTTCGATGATTTTATCTGCACGGAATCTTTCACGACATTCTTTACAATCCATAAGAGGATCGGAGAAACTTCCTAAGTGTCCAGAAGCAATCCATGTCTGAGGATTCATTAAAATCGCACAGTCAACCCCAACGTTGTATGGGTTTTCTTGGATGAATTTCTTCCACCATGCTTTTTTTACGTTGTTCTTTAATTCTACACCTAAATTACCGTAGTCCCAAGTATTTGCAAGACCTCCGTAGATTTCGGAACCTGGATAAACAAATCCTCTTGCTTTTGCTAATGCGACTATCTTGTCCATTGTCTTTTCCATTGACTGATCACCTTTCTTAGTATCTTAATTTATTACATTTTTATTTATAAACGATTACTGCAGTTTGCTCTCCAGTTGTTTCAACTGAATTTGAATTTAATAACATTGCATTGGAGTAATACTTTACAGAATCAGGAAGCATAATATCTGCTTTTACCTGAATCACAAGTACTTTATAATTCGAATTCTCTGTTACGGCATTCTGATCAATCTTTGTGCCGTCAGCTGCATTTGTAAATGTAGTTGGGAGAACCCCTGCTGCTTTTGCCTCTTCTATTGTGTATGTTGTGGCTGCGACACCATTCATTTCACAATATGTGGCTAAGTCTTTATATGAAAAAATTGCTTTTGCAATATTTTTACCATTCACTTTTTCTAAATCGAATTTCGCAAGTTTTACAGATTTCTCACCATTGCGTTCGTTGTAGTCTTCAATGACGGCTTCCATATACTCCTCTAATTCTTTTTCATCGTAATAATACTTATCAAATTCTTCGTATGCCGCAGATTGCACACTTCCATCACTGCGTAATAATACAGTTTCATCTTTTATCTCTGATAACTTTAGCGATTGTACTTTGCCTTTGCACCCTGTAGTGCAACATGCAAGACTAATGCACAGCATCAATATGAATGCGCTCTTTTTCATACCATACCTACACCTTTATGTTTTTTCCCCGATTCTAAACATGGTTCTTTTTATTTTAACCTTAATTGCAATATTTTTCAACAAAATTTTATATCATATGTCAAATAGCGTTGTTAGAAGGGCTCAAACATTTTTAAGGATCGAAACTTTTTATCAATGTAAAGCTCCATATATTGCTCGTTTAGTTTTTCCATTTCATCTAACACTTGGTCAGATACTCGAAATGTAAATAATTTTTCTATACTAGATGACATAATATATTGTAATGTGTAAATGGTTGCTGGTTGAATATAAAAACCACCTAAACTCATCCTTTTACAAGATTCACATACAATGCCACCTTCTCGTATATGGAAGATATAAGGTGCATCACAGGATATCTCGGTATTGCATTTTACACATGAAAATACTTGTGGTCCTTCTCCGTTTATCGCCATAATCTTTTGTTCGAATATGTACCGAATCAAACGATGGGATAACGTTTTTTTGCTTAATGCTCGTAGGGATTGGTACAACAATTTTAACATCCCCATAGCTTCCATATTTTCTCTTCCATAGTAATCTGCAAATTCACAGAAATACATACCGAGTGCCACCGCATCTAAATCTTCTCTCAAATCTGTGAAATAATTACTAATCTCTGCAGAGACAATGTTATAAGAAGATCGTCCTTGAATCAACGTAAAGTATCCAAAGGAAAAAGGTTGCGAACATGCAAGTAAGGCGCTATTTGGTCTTCTAGCGCCTTTTGCAAAAGCAGAAATTTTTCCGCACTCTTTGGTTAAAATAACGACTCTTCTATCATAGTCTCCTACGGGCATAGTAGAAAGCACCATGCCCATAAGACAAACTTGATTACTCAAAATACTCAACCTCTTTATGACAGCCTTCATAAGAGTCTTCTTCACATTCACTCTCACATGTACAGGCATAATTTAAATAATCATTAATACTACCAGTTTTCTCAAACAACTTCCAAAGTTCTATATCACTCATTTTTAGCCTCCATGCTACGACTGTTTTTTTAGGAGTAGCTAATGGCGCAAGTTCGCGTAGCATAAACTTGTTTGGCTGAATGACGGTATACATCCGCATCAACCTATGACCCCCTAATATAGTCTATGTCTTTACTATTAGGATTGCCATTTCGTTATACGAATATACAAATGCTCTTAAAATTGTATTATAAAATCTTGGCTGAATATTTCATCCTAGATTTCAGTTTTATTATACCCGTAGTTTTTCAGGAACATGTCGCTATCACGCCAGTCCTTTCTAACTTTTACCCAAAGTTGAAGGTTTACTCTTTCATCTAATAAATTCTCGATTTCTTGACGGGCTGCTGTACCGATATTTTTTAACATGGCACCTTTTTTACCGATGATGATTCCTTTATGAGAATCTCTTTCACAAACAATTGTTGCGTCGATATCCATCATACCGCCGCCTTTACGCTCTTTCATTCTTTCGATAGAAACGGCGATACCGTGTGGAATCTCATCATTTAGAAGACGAAGTGCTTTTTCACGAATTAATTCAGAAACAATTTGTCTTTCAGGCTGGTCTGTGATGGTATCTTCATCATAGAATTGAGGACCTTCTTGTAGGTATTTAAAGATTCCTTCGATTAGGTTTTCTTTATTTTCACCTTGCATAGCAGACACTGGAATGATTTCAGCAAACTTGTATAGTTTCTGATATGCTGCAATTACTGGAAGTAATTCTTCTTTCTTTACTGTATCAATTTTGTTGATAACAAGAATTACTGGTGTTTTTACTCTTTGAAGAGTTTCTGCGATATGCTGCTCCCCTGCACCGATAAATGTGGTCGGTTCTACAAGCCATAAGATAACGTCTACTTCATTTAAAGTACGTTCTGCAACAGTTACCATGTATTCGCCAAGTTTATTTTTCGCTTTGTGGATACCTGGTGTATCTAAGAAAATGATCTGTCCATTTTCTTCTGAATAAACTGTTTGAATACGGTTTCTTGTGGTCTGTGGCTTATTGGAAGTAATCGCGATTTTCTGTCCAATAATCTGATTCATTAAAGTTGATTTTCCTACATTTGGTCTTCCGATTAAAGTTACGAAGCCTGATTTATAACTGCTATTCATTCTCTTATCCATCCTCTATAAATTAAATGTTTTATCAAATAATTCTTTCTGTTCTTCTATCTTATCTTCATTTCCTACAACGCAAAGTACATAATGGTCGAAGATTGCTTTCATGAGACCTTCTAGATTACGTATATCCTCTGCTTGGCAGTCAATGATACTATTACGTTCTTTTTGCAATTGCTCTTCTGTTAATTCACACATGTAGCAATTGTAGGAACGTTCCCCTAGTCCGCAAGGATTTAGTGGTGTATCTGTTGTACTTACTGTTCCAAGTACAAATTTTGTCATATCCCTTGCATCAATTTCAAAATTCTTCACGTAGTCGCAAACTTGTTTGTACACTTCTACAGTTTCTGCTAGATTTGGATCACGATAGGATACAAAGTAGCCATTTCCATTGCGATAGAAGTTACACATACAACCGTAAGCGCCACCTTTCACACGAACATTCACCCACAAATAGTCATAAGACATAATTGTTTTTAATACTTTTAAAGCACCTGTATACTGATTTCCATCTTCCAAATAGTTACCTGCAACAGCAACAAATTGAACTTGCCCAGCAGTCTTTATTCCCTCATTTACTGGTTCTAATACTGGTAAATCAGTCTTTGCTTCTAATACAGCATCTTTTTCCTGTTCTTCTACTTGTGCAACGAATTGTTCTGCACATTTCTTAAACTGTTCAAAACCTTCTTCTTCGCAGGTTACACTCATAATCATGTTTTCTTTACGGAAAATGCTTTCACACATTTTTGTTAGTGTATCTGTTACTTCATCGAATTTTTCTTCAAAGTTTTCTTCTAATTCATTTAAGAATTGATAGAATTCCCATCCTACCATTTCATCACTAAACTGTGCACCTTTTGAGAGATAAGATAATGCTCTGCCTGCTGCAAGAGAATGGGCACTTCCATTCATCTTAATTCTCATCTTGGATTTTGTTTCGGAAACAATTTCTTTGATTCTCTTCTTATCAGAAAGACAACTTGTAAAAATTGTTTCTGTAATAAAGCCCAATGCCTTATCTATATTTTCATACAGTACTTTTGCTGTTACTTCAAAAAATGCTTTAAAATCATTTTTCTTGTAAGGCATATCGTAAGTTTCTACATTGTATACAATGCCACCTGTATGAATGTTGACCTGAGTTGCCAACTCTTGGAATTCATGATTTTGTGTTCCTGTCTTACCGAGTATATAACTTAACAAACTAAGATATTTTGCATATCCAATATAATCTTTTAATGAAAATCCTATTCTAATATAACAAATACCATTAGTACTAATATTATGGTGTAAAGTTGTTACATTTGCAATGTTATATTTTTCATTTAAGATTGGACGGACGTCTCGTTTGATGTCCTTTCTCTCTAATAATGGAATTAATTCCAACTCTTCCTGTGTGGACGGAGTTTCTTGCCATTCTCTTAGGACTAAAGTCTGGCGAACGATTTCTTTGATTTCATTGGAAGAAAGAGACGCTTTATAAGCTTCTAATTTTTCCTTTAATTTCTTCTCTTCTTTGGAAGTTAATCCCACTTCTGGTTCTACTATTACTAACGTGCTGTGTGGATTATCTAATAAATACTTTTCAATTAACTTTTCAAAATATCCTGTCTTTACATTTTCCTTCATCATATGGAACGTATCTTCTGCTTGAAGGTGTACGAAGACAGCGGAATCATCATAAAGCCAGCTATCTAATACTTGAATTCCATACATAAGTCCTTTTGGATAGGAACCGAAATCCCCTTCTTTAAAACGGAATTCATGATAATTAATGGCTGCAAGAAGTGCAGATTCGCCAATTCCTTCTTTGCAGACTTTTTGTAACGTATCTTTGATTACGTTTAAGAATTCTTCTTCTCTTCCAGCTTCTACTTCTTTTGCAATAATACTGAAATATGGTTGGTAGATACCATTTTCAAATTGACTTAGAATGTCGATACCGATTCCTGCGTCGATAAGAGCTTGTTTTAATGGAGCTCCTGGGAATTTAATTAATGCCGCTTCTAAGATTTCAAATGCAAGATAAAGTTCTTTTTCTAGGCTTGTCTCAATTACAACATTGTAGCTTAGATAATTTCCTGCTTTTCCTTCTTCGCTTTCTGAGATGGAGTATTGTTCACGAACTGTCTTCATCTCTAGAAATGCTACTTGTTTCTTAATCTCAGAATCCACTGGTGCATACTCGTAGTGACTTAGGTATTCTTCATCCATCCAATTTAACTTTTCTTCGATATCCATATCACCATATAGGTAAATATAGCTGTTTGTTGGATGATAATATTTCTTATGAAAATCTAAATATGCTTCATATGTTAGATTTGGAATATCTTTTGGATCACCGCCAGATTCAATTCCATATGTGGTATCTGGGAATAGAGAACATTGAATGGAACGATATAATTGTTGTTCTGGAGACGAGAATACACCTTTCATCTCGTTGTAAACAACACCGTTGATATTTAATTCATCTTCTTCATTTTCTAATTCATAGTACCAACCTTCTTGTTGGAAAATGCATTTATTTTTATAAATGTTTGGATGAAATACGGCATCCATATATACACTCATAAGATTTTGAAAATCTTTTTCATTACAACTTGCTACTGGATAAATGGTTTTGTCGGAAAATGTCATCGCATTTAAAAATGTATTCAAAGAACCTTTTGCTAGTTCTACAAATGGGTCTTTTGAAGGATATTTATCAGAACCACACAATACAGTATGCTCTACGATATGTGCAACACCAGTAGAATCTTCTGGTGGAGTACGGAAACCGATTGAAAATACTTTATTGTCATCCTGATTGCTGATTACAACTACTCTGGCACCACTTTTTTTATGACGAAAAACAAGTCCTAGACTGCTGATTTCTTTTAAGTTTTCTTCTTGAATTAGTTCATATGCAAATATGTTTCCTAACTCTTTGCTGCTTTTAATACTTTTTGCCATCCGTTTCTTCCTTCCTAATTGTTATATATTGTAAGTGTACTCAAACTAGCCTATATTATACCATATGTACCTCATATTGTCATGGCATTATGTTGTATGTTATAAGAGTTGCTATATACACCATATTTGACGAACAATACATCGAATTACGACATAGACATGTATCCACCAGATTTCATCTACTGTCATAACTTCTTTTTTCGTATTAAATGCAACTTCAGTACATATTAATACTCCTATGATTCCTATCTCCATAAATCCACAGAGGCAACTAAAAAACCATATGTGAAATACTTGTAGGATAACAGGAATCGTAATCTTTTGATCCATCATGCAGTACACAGTTAAAATCGCAAGTAGTCCTATTTTTAACCATATGGTAACTTCCCAAAAGCCTTTTGTTACTAAGAGCAAATATGATGTAAGTGGAATTAGTAAAAGTTCTGTTTTGTAGCGACTTGTTAGCTCGGTAATCGTAACCCCAATACTGATTACACAAGCATCTCTAAGAAGCCAAATGCTCATTTTTTCTCCTGTGGCAAGTAGTCCAATGCATAAAATACATACTGTAATTACCAAAAAGCTAATTGAACCAAGAATGGTTTTTGGTATTTTTTCGTATTCGCTAAATTTTTTGCTTTGTACTTTACTATGGATTAGTGCTGCTCCTGTATTACTAACAATTAATATCATAAGTGGTAAAAAGTAATACTGAATATTTAACTTTGTTCCCACTATTTCACCCTTTCTAAGATTTCGATTACGCCTGTTGATCCATTGACGCGAATTCTATCTCCTGTTTTAAGATATGCGAATACATTGTCTACTGCAACAACGGATGGGATACCCATTTCTCTTGATACAATGGCAGCGTGGGATAATAAGCTTCCACATTCTACTACCATGGCACATGCTTGATTAAAGAGCATAATCCAACCTGGATCTGTGTGATTGGCTACTAAAATTTCTCCATCTTTCATACATGCATCCCGACTATCCAATACCACTCTGGCAATTCCTTCTACTACACCTGGACTACAAGGCATTCCCTTTAAGACACGAACAAATTCCTTATTTTCCCGTTTTTCTTCTTGTTTGATTTTTACACCTTGACCAACACGTCCATGTACACAAAATCTAGATAAGCCTTCCATTTCCGCATATTCTTTATATTCTTTTCTTTTTATCTTTGCTAATTCTTTTAGTTGATAAACAGTTGCAGTACCATCAATAAATGCAATGATATCATCCATTTCTAGATAAAAAATATCTTCTTTGTTTTCTAAAATCTGCGCACTTGCAAGACGCATTCCTAATTCATTTAGAATCCCACGCAGAAATCCAAAGACTCGAGTACGTAGAAATCGAACATTTTCTCGCATTCGCATTAAGTAATCTGCTTGCCTTAACATATAGAAAAAGTAAAACTTTCTCCATGGATGCTTTGCGAGTTTCTTCTTAGCAATGGTTCTTGCATCTTTGGCGATTTTATCAGATTCATCAATTGTACTACGGTTCTTTTTCCTAGCAGTTTCACCGATACTGCGGTACAGAAGAAGTGGATTTTCACGTACCGAAACGGATTCTAATTTTAGCTCATCCATACAACGGTCGCCAAACTGCTCTAAATAGAAAGAAACTTTTTCTTTTAGTACAGGATATTTCTCCATTTCTTTTTCTATTACTCCTACACTTTCTGTAAGAAACGTTTGTACCATATTTTCGTCGTGTACAATTAATTGACTCATTTCCCAGATCATCTGTGCTGGTAAGGCTGTTAGGGAATCTCTTTGTCCGCAAAGTAAGGCATTATAAAGCTTTTTATCTTTTAGCCAACGTTCACTATACACTTGTAAGGCATAATGAGATATTTTTAAAAAAATATCGAGAAAGATTGGCGTGTCCCAATCACTTTTTGTGATGTATCCAACTTCATAGAGATATTCGTATAACTTTTCTGTACTCAGATAAGTAAGATCCTCTTGAAATATTGGCGAGTTTACTTCTTCGCTGATATGTGAAACTTTCTTTCTTAAATTAACATAGCGGTTTTGAAATAATATAATTCCCCGTACAAACATAAAGGCATTTCGAATTTTTCCTAATACTGTTTTTTCTTCTTTCCAAAATTCTTCTGGGATGTCTTCGTCGACATTTAACAAATTTTTCATAATATCTCGATTAAATTGATAGCCTGGTAAAATACTGATCATCTGAAACCATGAATTCATATTATAGTAGATACGCCCATCTACTAGGCCGATTAAATTTTTAAATACACGCCGATTCTCACGAATTTGCTTTCTCGTCACTCCAAATAACTTGCAGAATTGCTTATAAGATTCTTCGTATCCTTTACGAACGTAGGAAAATGTTAATGGTAATGTAATTCCATTATATCCTTCTGATATGATGTGATTGTCAAATAAGATGGATTGTTGGTCTAATGGAACTGCATTTTTTAAGGATGTGATTGGTCTACTTTGTAGAAGATACAGTCTTCCGCCTTCGATTGCCCATTCGATATCTTGGTATTTCCCGAATACTTTACTGGCAAGATAAGCTAGATTGGATATGTCGATTATCGCATTTTCTTGTAATACAGTTTGTTCACATTGTTCTAGACCAACTTTTCGTTCAACTAATTGGTCTTTTTCTATGGTGTGAATAATATTTTTTTTCCCAATTTCACGATTTACGACTTTTTGGTTTCGGTATACGTAGTATGTATCCGCGTTGGTTTCACTATTTACAAGGACTGTGCCGAATCCGTAGACCGCGTTGATAACACTAGTACTTACATCTCCATCAAGTGGATTTACAGAAAAACAGACACCTGCACAATCAGACTGTACCATTTGTTGTACAATGACTGCTGGGATCTCCCATCCTGTTTGGATTTTCTGCTTTTTTCGATATGCAGCAACTTTGCTGGATAACCCTGATAAAAAGCAATCTTTTATGGCATCTAAAATGTTGTGGTAGTCTATCCAAAGAAATGTTTCGTATTGCCCAGCATAAGAGGCGGTTTCCCCATCCTCGTTCTTTGCTGAGGAACGTATGGCAAAATGTGTGCCATTTAGTTCTTGGACATGCATTAATATTTCTTTAATGACTTGGTCTTGAAATGTAAAGGTTTTGAATGTTTCTTCTAGTGCTTCCCAATTTTGTTGTTGGAGTAATTCTTTTTGGTCTTCAGTTAGACTGTCAAAGAATGCTTCATTTTTCACTACAAACCAGCTGGGTATGGGTAAACAATAGGTGTGTAATCTGGCAAGTCCTGCAGCTTTTCCTCCTATTAATGAATACTCCGTTTCCCTAATATCCTCTACTTTCATACAATATCCCATAATAAAACTCCCCCTCATTATTATGTTGTGTTGTTTCCTTATGTATGTAAGTGTCAAATTGTGAACTTTTTACTTTATTGTGCTGATTGTTGTGCTGAATACATATGTTGCACTGAAATGTTTTGATTATGATTAGATTTTTATATTATAAATTGAATTGCACGAACTTGGTGAAAAAAGATTTTGTTGTTTATCATTGTAACATGAATACAAGAAAAAAACAAATATAATATCCCTTCGAAAATATGTTTCCGAAGGGACAATCATTTAGTTCTTAATATAACGTACTGGTCTTGTTAATTTTACTACTGTCTCATCAGCAACTGCCTGATTCAACCAATGTTGCATCTGTTTTTTCACAACGTCAAATTCATCACACAACTGATCTATGTTCTTTTCCACTGTCAAACTTTCTAATAGGAACGGCAGAAAAATCTCATAACTCCTTCTTTTATTACTATCATTTTTTATCTCGTAACCTATTATTTCTTCACTAACCTTATTCGTAAATAAATTAAGTTGATATGCTTCCTCCTTAACAACAGGTTTTAAAGATTTTTGGATAAAATCTTTAACTGAGAAATCACTTACACTTTCAATTGGTACTGCTCCCTTTGTAATAAGCTCTTTATTTCCAGAGTACAAATTCGTATCCCAAACACCTAAAGCTACCCACTTTTGATTCAAATTCTCAATTGCTCCAGTCCAAGTTCCACCTTTCTTTAAATCGGAAGCAACCGCAACTGCACCACAGGATGAAGCATAAATATATTTATTACGATTCATAGCTTTTGCCACCGTAAAACCCACATCAGGATTTGTATCTGATAATAACAATAATTGCTTATTTTCTATAGCTTGGATGATATCTCTATTCTGAATTTTCTTTGTCATTGCATCTGCAATATAGGATACAACAATTCCACCATTAGCAATCGCTGTCTGTTGCGCGATGGAATCTACCCCCTTTGCACCACCTGAATAAATAGCTAGCTTTTCTTTCACCGCTTTTTCAGCTAATTCTTGAACAAAATGAATTCCTTGTTCTTCTAAACTTCTAGATCCAACAACAGCAATTCCCATCTTATTTGCTAAATCAAGATCTCCACAATAAAATAGAAAAGGTGGTGTCTTTAATTTTAGCCTTTTTCTTAATAATTTGGGAAAGTTATGTTCTGCCCTTGTAACAACATGTATCCCACGTTTACTATACTTTTCTAGTAACAATGCTACAATTGCACCACGAGAAAGAAGTTTATCTATTCTTATTTGTTCTTCTTCGCTTAGATAAAAAATTTGCCCAAGCTCAGTTAATTTTTTCTCTAAAAATATGCCTGGTTCTGTAATACCAGCACTTTTTAATCTATCTTGTAAAACATTCCATTCTTTTGTTGTATACGGCTTGACATCACCTTTTTCTATTCCGAGGTGACTGCAAAAAAGTATAGTAGCCATTGCATTGTTTGTATATGTCAAGTTATGCACCTCCACTTGCACCTGCTGTATTACTTAGTGCAAATGGATATACCTCACTTGCACCCTCTTTTATTAGTTTATAGGAACATGTCGTTAATGTCCACCTAGAATCAACCATATCGTCTATTAAAAGGACATTTCCTCCCATTATGTTTTGTGTAATTTTAAAGCTATCATATGCATTTTGAAATTGTAAAACACTATTGGTAAGCGTCTTCTGCTCTGCTGCATTATTATCCACTTTTTCTATTGCATCTAAAATTGGTAATTCAAAGTAATCAGCAATTTTAGTTGCAAACTCTTTTACGAGTGTTGGATGACGTAAAGATGGAATGTAGGTAACCCAAGTAATATTATGTTCTTCTATAAATTCTTCTAAACGCTCACACGCTCTTTCTACTAACTCGTCAGAAAAACAACCTATCTCATATTTACATTTTCTAACTAATTTTCCGTAACCACAATCACTATAATTGCTAAGTACAATTCCTTGTCTCATCTGGAACTCTTCACTAATTTTATTTTTACCGTCTACTCTTTCTCCTAGCGGCCACTGCTTCCTTGGTTCAATAATATAATGCTCATGCTTTAAGAAATAATCGGCTTTAAAAATCATCTCTTTGCTTATCTTATTACTATTAGTTTTTGTTTCTACACAATTTGCACATTTCCCACATTCCTTTGCTTGATTATCATTTAATTCATTTGCAATAAATTTCATATAGCAACTTTGGGTATCTGTATATTCTTTCATTGTTTCTAATTCTTTATATCGTTGCTTTGTAACTTTCTCTGCTTTGTCTAGATTTGGCACCCAATTTTCTGGATTCTTATAATATATATTGTTTTCTTTATATATAGCTCCTTCTACAAGTAGATATTTCAAGCATTTTTCCAATTTTGTGTGCTTCATACCTGTGTATTTTTCAATCTGATACTTTTTCAAACCATTATTATTTATTAAGCAATCAACAATAGAAATCATTTCTTTTTCTGTTGGAAATGCACTCTCAATAAAATATGTATTTATTTCATCATCCTCATATCCAACTAACATAATTGTCTTTGCATAATCGATTCCTCTCCCTGCACGACCAATTTGTTGATAATATGACACGATATTCGCTGGCTTTTGAAAATGAATTACAAAACTAATATCTGATTTATCTACGCCCATTCCAAATGCTGTAGTTGCAATTAGAACTTTGATTTGATTTTTCATGAAAAGTTCTTCTATTCTATCTCGCTCTTCTCGCTCTAAATCTCCATCATATTCTTCACATGCAATCCCTAAAGATTCTAACCATCTCTGCATCATTTTACAATCTGATTTTGTCAAACAATATATAAGTCCAGTTCCATCTAGCTTATTGATATTTTCTGCAATCCAAGCCATTCGTTCTTCTCTAGAACTAATTTTAATCACTTCAATAGCTAGGCTTTCTCTTGTTAGTGGACCTCTAATGACTTTTAAATCATTACCTAACTGTACTATAATATCTTCAATCACCCGATCATTTGCTGTTGCAGTTGTAGCCAATACTGGAATATTTGGTGGCAATAACTTTAAGATGTCTACAATTCGACGATAGTCTGGTCGAAAATCATGCCCCCAGTCTGAAATACAGTGTGCTTCATCTACTACAAAAAGTGAAATAGATGTGGAAGCTTTTACTAAAAATTTATCTCGAAAATCATCATTATTTAAATGCTCCGGGGAGATAATTAACAGATCTACTTGATTATTCATTATCCCTAATTCTATTGCCTCCCACTCATCCTTGTTATTTGAATTCATTGTACGTGCTGTTAATCCCATCTTTTCAGCTTGTAAAATCTGATTTTTCATCAGTGCAATTAAGGGACTTATGATTATAGTGAATCCTTTACCTTGTTGCCTTAATATTTTAGTTGCAAGAAAGTAAACCAAACTTTTTCCCCATCCTGTCTTTTGTACTACTAATGTTCTTTGGTTCTGTAAAACTGCCAATATTGCTTCTTCTTGACCATCACGAAATGATGCATCTGTGCCATATACTTTCTTCAATTCATTATGTAATAATTTTCTCATAAATCCTCCATTTTTGTATTCTCTATTTCAGTAGCAACATCTTCATTTTACAAGAAACCTAGTAACTATACAAGACATTCTGTATTATTATAAATATCAACAAAAAGACCTTCGTGATATGAATATCCAAACTTATCCATACACAAAGGTCTCTTTTCTAAACTAATCTTTTATTGGAAGAAGAAATCAAAATCTTAGTGTTTAAAATGTCTCATTCCTGTAAATACCATTGCGATTCCATATTCATTTGCTTTCTTAATAGAATCTTCATCACGGATAGAACCACCTGGTTGAATAATTGCTGTAATTCCTGCTTGGTGAGCTGCTTCTACGCTGTCATCAAATGGGAAGAAAGCATCAGATGCTAATACACAACCTTTTGTTGCGTCTGCACCGATTAATTCTTCTGCATGTTCAAAACATTGTTTTGTAGCCCATACACGGTTTACTTGACCAGGTCCGATACCATAGCTTTGTTTATTTTTTGCAATCGCAATACCATTAGATTTTGTGAATTTTACAACTTTCCAAGCAAATTTTAAGTCTTCCATTTCTGCTTCGCTTGGGGCACGGTCTGTTACAACTTTTAATTCATCTTCATTTAATAACTTGCTGTCGATGGTTTGAACGATTAAACCGCCATTTACTTTCTTTAAGTCGTATGCATTTTCATCTTGTGGTACATCGATGTCTTTTAATTCTAAGATTCTTAAGTTTTTCTTAGTTTGAAGTAATTCTAAAGCTTCTTTTTGATAGCTTGGTGCAACTAATACTTCTAAGAATACTGGTTTCATTGCTTCTGCAACTTCTAATGTTACTTCACGGTTTACTACTACGATACCGCCGTAGATGGAAACTTTATCTGCATCAAACGCTTTTTGCCATGCTTCTAATAAGGTATCTGCGCTACCAACACCACATGGATTACCGTGTTTACAAGCAACTACTGTAGTTTCTGTAAATTCTTTTAGTAATTCTAAAGCACCGTTTGTGTCATTTATATTATTGAAGGATAATTCTTTTCCATTTAATTGTACAGCATCTGTGATAGAACCAACTTTCTTGCCAACTTCACGGTAGAATGCTGCCTTTTGGTGAGGATTTTCACCGTAACGCATATCCTGAACTTTTTCAAATGTCATAGTTAATGTTTCTGGTAAATCGTGATCTTGTCTTTCTTTCTTTAAGAAGTCTGCGATCATGGTGTCGTAGTTGGAAGTGTGCATAAATACTTTTTGCATTAAGTAAAATTTTGTATCTAATGTTACTTCCATATTACCAGCTGCTTTGCTGTCTTTTAATTCTTTTAATACAGTTTCGTAATCGCTTGGATCTGTTACAACTGCAACGTCTTGATAGTTTTTCGCTGCAGAACGAAGCATTGTAGGACCACCGATATCGATATTTTCAACTGCTTCTTCTCTTGTTACGCCATCTTTTAAAATGGTTGCTTTAAAAGGATATAAGTTTACAACTACCATATCGATTGTTTCGATATTTAGGTCTTTTAATTGTTGCATATGTTCTGGTTTGCTTCTCATTGCTAAAAGTCCTGCATGAACGATTGGATGTAGTGTTTTTACACGTCCATCTAAACATTCTGGGAAACCTGTTAATTCAGAGATTTCAATTGCATTGATTCCTGCTTCTTTTAGCTTACTGTATGTGCCGCCTGTTGAAATGATTTCAATTCCTAAGTCTACAAGTTCCTTTGCAAATTCTACAATTCCTGTTTTGTCAGATACACTAACTAAAGCTCTCATACTTATCTCCTTTTCTGTTAAAACATAAATATAGTTATTAGGTAATTAAATTTGGTAGAAAATAGTAAAATCCGTTTTTTCTCGCCAAACAAAAAGACCGCCTGAGCACGCTCCCTTTCCTGTTTCCAGTTTGGTTCAAGCGGTGCCCAGGCGGTCGGCAATTCTACGTCTGATAAACTGTTGCGAAATAACAAACATGTTTACTAGAAGGTAAAATCTAAATGTTCGTACTCCCTGTGAGTGCTCTCACTGATCCGCCAGTCATACGAACTCCGCTTTTAGTGTACAATAAAAAAATAAGAAATGCAACTAATTTTTTATATGTGTGTTATAATAATTCGAAAATATTTCTTGTAAATCTGCATGTAATGTTACACCTAGTTGCGTTAGCACTTGTGTTAAAGCGGATAAGGTTTCTTCCATATCTTTTTGATTTGCATTAACACCCATATGACCGATGCGAATTACCTTTCCCTCTAGTTCGTCGAAAGATCCAGCTAACATAATGTTGTGGTCAGTTTTCATTTTATCTAAAATTTGTTCCGTGGTTATTTGTTCTGGAACATCGAATACTGTAACAGTGTTAGAAAATCCACTTTCTAAATGTAGTTTTAAACCTGACTGAGTAATTGCTTGTCTTGTTGCTTCTCCAATTATAGAATGGCGATGCAACATATCTTTGTCATTTTTTATATTGTCAAATGCAGCTCGTAAACCATAAATGTCACTGATTGGCATAGTGTATGGGAACCATTTCTTTTCATAATATCCTTCAAATACAGCTAGATTAGCGTAGAAAGAGGCGATTGGTTTCTTTCGATTTCTCATGGTATTTTTCGCATCTTCACTGATGGTTACCAAAGTAAGTCCAGGAGGTGCGGATACTACTTTTTGTGAGCCACCACATAAAATATCGATGTTCCAATCATCTACAAGGACATTTTCACCGAACATAGCGGAGACTGAGTCTACCACACTCAAAATATTATATCGTTTCAGCAACGGACAAATGTCCTTGATAGGGTTGAGCATTCCACTTGGAGTGTCACAGTGAACCACGGTAGCGTACTTATAGTCGTGATGCTCTTCTAAAAATTGTTCTAGTTCTACTACGTTGATTTCATTTTTATCGTCCGATAAATATAATTCTGGGACACCTCCGTACATAGTGACAAAATCGGCAAAACCTTTTCCGTAAACTCCATTGGCAATGACAAGAACTTTGTCGCCAGGTTCGGTTAGGGAGGCACAGGCGGCTTCAAGACCAAGGATGCCTTCTCCACCTAGGATTAGGGTTTCATTTTTGGTGTGTAATAGGTTGCTGATTAACTGGCAAGTTTCTTTGTAAAATTCCACAAATTGTTCATCTAAGTCAGGATTGGTACATTCTAGACTTCTGGCTGTTCGTACATTTTCAAGTACTTGGGTTGGCCCTGGGGTCATGATTTTATACATTCTTTCACACTTTCTTTCCTTATAAATTGATTATTTTCTTTAATTGATTTGCAATCGGAATTACTAAGACAGCGGCTGTTATAACTTGAATTAGGTTTCCAGGTATCGAGAAAACAGGGGCAACCCAATTCCTATATAGAATTCCTTCTGCTATGTAGTAACCGATTATTTTGATACCACAGGCAAGGATAAGTGCGATTATTTGCCATACTAAACCTTTCTTTTTTTCCGTTACACTGCCTACGACATATCCCATAAGACCAACTGTGATAAAAGTAAATGGTGCCCATAATGTCCAGCCCGATAGTAGGTCAAATAGTGCCATTCCAATGCCACCTGCTAATGCGCCTATTTTCTTGCCGAATAGAATAGCCGCTAAGAATAATGGGACATTTCCCAGATGGATTAGACCACCGTTTCCTCCGATAGGGAGACGTATATTTACAAATGCAGTGAATAAGTAAGTTAAGGATATACTTACTGCTGTTAATGTGAGAAACTTAATTTTTTGTTGTGAGCTAGTTTTCACTGAAGTTTTGATAAGACTTTTTTGCATTGTGATACTCCTTTCATTTGATGTCCTTTTTGATTTCTATTCCATGTTCTCTATTAAATCGTGATTTATTATAATTTTTAAGTGATTTGTTTTAAAGGTTCAGTTTTATACATTTTAATATAACCAGATTTCTCAAGTACTCTATATTACGTTGATTTCATTTACATTTTTACCAGAAACACGAGCTTTACCTTGGTTTACTTCAAAGAAACCCAACTTTTCTTTTTTTGCACTTTCGTGTTATAATAATGTATCCACTAATATTAAAATACCAACTATTTCTTGTTATTGGCAAAAATGCTTCTAACACTAAAAACTAAAATAAGAAAGGAATATCATGAAAAAAAATAAAATAATTCCTATCTGCCTTCTTATGTTTGTATGTAGCAGTCTTTTCATTTGGTATAAGTCTGGAAACGCAACACACCCTATTCATATGCAAATGGATGGATTATTAGTGAATTACCAAACGTGGGAAGTGTCTGACAAGGTACATATTACATTTGATGGTTCATTAACTCGAAAATTTAATTTATTTGAGCGCGAATTATATTATAAGGGCGATTATTCTCTTTCCTTTGATAAGCAATCAGATGGTACAAAAACGTATCATGATTACGAATGCCATTTTCCACAAAAGGTTTTTGGATCTTCCAAGGAAACCATTGGAACAATATTCAAATGGATTTCCTCTAAACAAGGTAATTCAACCTTTGATAACCTTGGATATTTATATATACGTAATGGAACTTTTAATAATATAGTCATCCTAAGTCCATTGATGCCAAATGAAACAGATAAAACGGCCGATATTCCCTGTTACCATGTGATTGTCGCACCAGCCACTACTCTTGAAGAAGCAAGAACAGTATATGATTCTTTTTATTCTGAATCCCCATAACCAAACAAAAGTCTATGGTAATACCTTTAAACTACCATAGACTTTCTTTTATGATAAAACCTAAGACACTCTCTCCGTCTTCATCTTCACAACCACATCTGCTTCTCTGTTTTTCACCACCAGTAAAAATGCAAAGTACCAAATCCCACCATATATTATAATAGTAGAATTTGGTACTCGCATTATCTACGCATTCACTTCTGAATGCCTATTGAAAATTATATATATGACCCTGTTCCACGTGGGTTTACAAGGTACTGTCAACATGATTATATGTAATTAAAAGTCATTACATAACTAAATTATAAATCACTGTAATTTTTCTGTCAATTATTAAATTCTAATTCTTTTATTATTTCCCAATTATTAGGTATGTCCATTTCCCTATATACATCCTGTATAGTTATTGTTTTCAGTTTTCGCCCTAAAGTAGAAAAAATATTATTTAATTCTTCACTATAAGCATTAAATTCTTCTTTTGATAAGAGAGATTTAAATGATGCTATAACAGCAAAATATGCACTTCTACGTCCATCTATTTGTTCTCTAAAATATCTATATATTTTGTTTCCTCCAAGTAATTTAGTGTGGCTTTCATACGAATATAGACGTTCACTATGAGCACATCTATTCCGAATGGCAGAAAGGAATTCTAAATAGTTTTTTAGTTCATTTTCTCGCAATCCCCATTTTAATCTCTTGGAAACTTTATTTCTATCACTCTGTTTCATACATGAATAAAATTTACTCAAATCTCCAAAACTCATCAGATTAACCAATACCCAAAGAGGAATATACTTTTTATTCTCGACGTAATGTATGACAGATACATCTTTATGCCTTATATTCATCGAAATTTTGTTGTATAAGTTAGTAAACAAACTAGAAACTCGCTGATAACTTTCACTTCCAATAGAACTAAAATTACTATAATTCAGATAATCTTTGTGACCATATTTCTCAGAAAATGTATAAGCAATAATAGACTTTACTGTGGTCTCAAACTTCAATAAATATTGCAATGTTAAATCTCTCAATCTCATATCAAATTCATACACAGCATATATTTCGTCAAATCTTGTTCCTAATTTATATTTATCCACAGGTCTAGTACTTGCAAGAAATAATTGCTTATATCCATTTACAACATTATAGTAATTATTTTGAAGTAACAATTTCTTTGTCCTTTTCTTATTTCCAATAATCACACCTCTCGAACGTAATATGTACATCTGTATTCTCACATTTTGAAATATTTTTTCATTCTCCATATAGTTACCTCTTATAATGTCATTTTTCATCATTATATAACATTTTCATCAGTAATACTAGCCTAAAAAAGCCCACAACACGCTCTGTTGTGGGCTTTTTGTCATCCTAAGACACTCTCTCCGTCTCCATCTTCACAACCACATCTGCAATGTTCATTGTCGATTTTCTATGGGACACTAAAACGACTGTCTTCTTCTCACATTCTTCTTTTAGGGACTTTAAAATAATTCCTTCATTTAAACTATCTAAGTTACTTGTTGGTTCATCTAACAGAATCATTGGCGCATCATGTAAAAATGCACGTGCAATCCCAATTCTTTGTTTTTCACCACCAGATAAACAATCCCCGAGTTCACCTACTTGGCTGTCGTAGCCATTTGGAAGAGACATAATGAATTCATGAATAGATGCTTTTTTACAAGCTTCCATAACTTCTTCTTTTGTTGCACCTTGTTTTACAAATGCTACGTTATTGAAAATCGTATCGTTAAACAAGTATGTCTCTTGTGTTACATAACTTTGCATGTCACGAAGGTTACTTGTGTTGATTTCATTTACATTTTTACCAGAAACACGAACTTTACCTTGGTTTACTTCGAAGAAACGCATCATTAGTTTTAGTAAAGTTGACTTACCAGAACCACTTTTACCGTTAATACCAACGATTTGGTTTTTATTAAAATCAATGGAACAGTCTTTTAAGATCGTTTCTTGGTCGTAGGAGAATGTTACGTTTTCTACATTTGCACCTTCATAAGAAACTTCTTCTTTGCCGAAGATTTCTTCTACTTGTGGTTCTTCTTCTAATAAATCTAGTACACGATTTCCACATGCTAGTGTTTGTAATAAATTGTTGGATAAGTTACTTAATGCGATAACTGGTCCGAAGGAACTCATCATCGCGATTACTGGGATTACAACTCCTGGGAAATCTACTTGACCGTTACGGTAAAGTACAATACCTAAAATCATCATACCAACGGAACAAGCCAGTACTGTTGCGTCTGTTAAGGCTGCATTCGTACCTTCGTATTTCTTTAACTTTCTGAATTCTTGATCCATTTCTGTACTACGTTTGTTCATTTCTTCTAAACGTTCTTCGCCAACACCGTATTGAATACTTTCACCGATACCACGTAAGCTGTCTAGGATAAAGCTGTTTAATTCACCGAACTTGTTACGATATGCCATACCATCTTCTTTCCCACATTTGGAGTTTAACATTGGAAGTAGTAACCCGATGATAAGATAAGCTCCTGTTGCAAATAATCCTAATGCAATGTGGTATTGTCCGATAAATACCACCATAATCACGGATGTTAAAATCGCTATGATAATTGGCGAGATTGTATGAGCATAAAATACTTCTAGCAATTCGATATCACTTGTAATTAGGGAAATTAAGTTTCCTCGGTCACGACCTTCTAACTTAGCTGGTGTTAGACGACGTAAAGCATGAAATACTTTTTTACGAATAATAGCTAATAATTTAAACGCAATGTAATGATTACTTGCTTGTTCTGCGTAACGAAGAATTCCTCGTAGTACACCGCATAGTACCATAACAATAGCGATTGTTTTAATGGACCATGCCACATCGAAACCTAGTACATGTAAAGCTCCGTATCCGCCTAGGATCGGAATAAAGATGGAACAAAGGAATCCCAATACTCCCATAATAACTGCTGCGCACATAACATGTAATAATGGTCTAATTAAACCAATTAATTTTGCCATGATGCTAATTCCACTTCTACGCATGAGCATGTTCCCCCTTTGCAAAGTTTTCTAAAGTTGCTTGGCTGTTGTATAAGCGAGCGTAAACATTGTTTTTGTCTAAAAGTTCTTGGTGAGTACCATTTTCCACGATTTTACCTTTTTCTAGAACGTAAATGTTATCTGCTGTTACTACATTTGCAAGTCTATGTGAAATCAGAATAATAGTTTTTGTTTTTGCAAGTTCTTTGACAACTTCCATAATCTGATTTTCACTTTCTACATCAATGTTTGAAGTTGCTTCATCAAAGATATAGATTGGTGTATCATGAAGTAATGCTCTTGCCATTGCTAGACGTTGACGTTGTCCACCAGAGAAGTTAGAACCTTGTTCTAATAAAATAGTGTCTAAACCATCTTGTTCACATACAAAATCATATAAATTGACTTGTTTTAAAGCGTCCATAAGTTGTTCGTCTGTGGCATTTTTGTTCCCCATTCGTAAGTTGTCTCGAATAGTTCCTTTGAATAAGTAGCTGTTATGACTTACCATTGTAATATGTTCCATAATGCTCTTTTCATCGATTTTACTTAATTCTTTACCACCAATGGTGATTGTTCCAGAGTAACCTTTATTTATCCCCATAATAATAGAAGAAATGGTACTTTTTCCACAGCCAGATTCTCCTGCAAGTGCAGTAAAGCTTCCTGGTTTGATGGAAAAATTCACATTTGTCAACACTTGACGTTCCGAATCGTAGGAGAAATCCACATTTGTTCCATTGATTTCCACATCAGAAGGATCGATTGTGAATTCACCTTTTGGGTTTTCTTCGCTTTCTAAGATACGGAAGATTTTATCGGCTGCGGCACTACCATTCATCGCGATATGGAAGAAGGAACCGAAGAGACGCATCGGAATAAAGAATTCTGCGGATAATACGATAATGGCGAACATAGATGCAAAGCCAATATTTCCTCGGTTGTATTCATAAACACCCATGATAATACCAAGTGCGGAACCACCAAAGGCAACTAAATCCATTACACTGATAGAGTTAAGCTGCATGATTAATACACGCATTGTGATTTTACGGAAGTTTTCAGCTTCTTCGTCCATTACGGATTCACGCTCTTCATCTGCTTGATAAATCTTTAATGTTGTTAATCCCGATAAATTATCTAAAAAGTTGTCGCCAAGGCCTGTGTAAGCCCCCCAATATTTTGCTAATAACTTTTTCGCAATCTTTTGTACCACAATGATGGATGCTGGAATTAAAGGAACACAGATTAATAAAATCAATGCTGTTTTCCAACTGATTGGTGCAAAGATTAAGAATAGTGTAAATGGTGCTAATAAACAATAAAAGAACTGTGGTACATAACGACCAAAGTAAATCTCCAATTGTTCAATCCCTTCTGCTGCAACTTGTACTACTTCGGAAGTGGATACTTTTTGATTATAAGATACACCTAGCTTCAATAACTTCTTATAAATCATTTGACGCAAGGATTCTTTTACATCTACCGAGGATTGATAAGATGCTTTCGAACCTTGTTTAATAAAGAACATTCGTAATAGAATGCAGACAATTACAATTCCAGCTGTTTGGAATAATTGCCCGTTAGAAATGTTTCGAGTTTCAATCGCTGTGCCTAGTAAATTCGCGATGGAAAATACATACACAACGTTACAAAGCAATGATAACCAATTCCACAATACCATTGCGTAAATATATTTCTTGGAGTCTTTTAATAAACCAAGTAAACGTTTATTTATCACTTTTTTTGTCCTCCTTTTGCTGTCTGTGCTTTACTGTCTGAATTACATGGTCAATTGCCATAATTGGATGATGGAACATCATTCTTGGTCCAGAATAACGCATAACTGCTTTCATCTTCTTACGCATCTCTGGTTTATAGCAATGTACCTTGCAATTGGAGCAATAGGTCTTTGTCTCCATAAATGGACATTTTTCAGTACGCATTTTAGCATAATCTAGTAGTGCCTGACAATCCTCACAAAGAATATTTTTACTTTTATCCGTACCTTGATGCGGATGTTTCTGCCCCTTGCAGTACACTTTTATCATACATTCGCTAACTTTTAATTCTTTTTCACGCTTCATTTGAACCTTTATTTTCAACTCTTCTGGTGTCATTTCAAAAATCCTTTCATTAAAATATGGGCAAGTCCATCTCAAACTCTATTGAACCTTTTCCTCAATAAAATTTTACTATGAACTGCCCACCTATCTATTCTGCTTGTAAATTTTCTTCTAATTCTTCAGGCGACAATGTCTTGATACGTGTGAAGAAGTAAACATACTTAAAAATAATCAAGCATGCTAAAAATATTCTTGCGTGTAAATTATCTAAGAAAATAATTGTCAGAATCAACATAGCTGATACTGGAAGCAAGATACATAGCTTCGTCTTTAATGTCATCCCTCTAGACTTTACAAAACTATCTAGATGATTCTTATACAATTTTGTTTCTAAAAACCATTTGTGGAAACGGTCACTTCCTTTTGCAAAGAAGAAAGATGCTAACAAAAGCAAAGGAACAGTTGGTAATACCGGAAGTACAACACCAATTGCTCCAATTGCAGTGCATATAAATGCTAAACTTAAATAAATAACTTTTACTATGTTCATGGAATCATGGTTCTCCTTATTGATACAAATATTACTTTCTATTTGCGTAAATTAGTTTTTCTAAGATTATAAACGTATTTACGCAAAACATTTTACCAATAATGAGAACTATTCTCAATACTTTTTTACTCTATTGAGAATTTTTATTAATACTTAACCATTATATCGGAACATGATACAAGTCTCATCCATTTGTTGCACCGTATCTTTTCCATAATCTTGTAATGTCTCGTGAAAACTGTCCAATATTTTATCTAAGTGAAACTCATCCTGCATGAATTGTGTAATGGATTGTTTTACATACTCATCCGTAAATTCATACCCTTTCGTATCTCCTTTTTTGGAAATGCCTTGGCTATACAGAAAAATAGATTCTCCTTGCTGTAGCGAAATAGTCTTTTGTGGAAATACAACATATTCCATAGAACCTAATGAAAAGCCTGATGATACTTCTAATTCTGTAAGTTCTTGACCAGAACGTTTAATAAGTGGTGTCAATTCTCCTACTTGTGCGTAAGTGAATGCACCAGTTTCTAAATCCACAATTCCTAAAAATACACTAACGGTAACCTCTCCACTATTATTTTCACTAAGACGATTATTGGTCTCACCTAGAATACGATTTGGAAGATAACCCATTCGTGCATAATTTTCCAAGTAAATGGTTGCAATCATGGCAATCATGGTTGTAGTTACACCTCCACCTGAAGCAGTTCCCAGAAAGAAACAAAGATGATTTTCATCTATTAAGAAGAAATTATAAAAATCACCGCTATTCTTTTGACTTAATGTAATATCAACCGCTATATTAAAATCATTTCTTTGTTGGAATAATGTTGATGGTAACAAATTTTCTTTCAGTTTCTGCACAACTGCTGCTTCTGCATGGGCACGTTCTTGTTCTGCGGCAAAACGTGCTAGATGTTGCATGTATTCCTTGGACTGTTCTGCCATATGCGTTAAACTATCCGAAAGCAGTTGAAGCTCATCTCGCGTACCAATTGGAATCTTCTTAAATTCCAACTGTTCTACCTCACAGGTTTCCTGTTGTTTAATATAATCTTTTGCGCTATCTGCAAGTCGTTTAATAGGTCTTACAAGCTGTCGGTGCATAATCAAGATAAAAATGCTAAGCATTGCTGCTCCTAAAATAGTCACCCATATAATAACTGCCCATAAATAACTGTCTAACTTTTCATAAATTTCCTTGACTGCAATATCCACACAGAAAATACACACCACTTCCCCATTGGCATTTTGCAATGGACAGTATGTTGTATAAAGGTAGACGTCCTCTGCATCCTTTTCACACATATAATCAAAATCGTCTTTTCCTTGTTCAAATGCCTTTCGTAGTTCTTCTATCATGTCTTCCGAAAAATCGCCTTCACGAGGTAATTCTCCCAATTGGTGCATTCCCTGTGAATTGTTTTCCTCTTGTTCTTCTAAATAACCATTGACTACATAGTACATATTTTCATCATTTTCCAAAAAATAAAGTGCGTAAATATATGTAATATCTGAGTTTTTCATAAGCAAGTTAAATTGCTGTGATAACTGTTGATATGCTTCATTTTTTGTATTTGTCTCAATGGCTTCTTGTATCCCTTCTGGATCTGCTTCTTGTAGTGCTATGTTAAGAATGGTGCGTTCGTATTTGATATATTCGTTTATCATATCATCTTGATACATTTCATAGCTGATGTAGATGATTCCTGTACATAGAATTCCAATAAGCAAAATACAAAAAACAATAATCCGATTGCTTACATGCTTCGGATATTGGCGTTTGAAAGATTTGTTTTTCATGGCATACTCCTCACTAATAAGTTTCTATTTGTGGATTCACCGTAAGCGTAGATTCGCTTGTGAGCAACTGTTCACATCGATTGAGATAATCTTTTGCTGCGCGGTCATATCGGTTCATTTTGAAAACTTCGATAAAACACTGTCTTGCTTTTTGGTATTCCCCTTGGGCGTAGTATTCAACACCTTTTTCAAATACAATTTTGGTCTTTCTTTTATTATTTCGCTTCTTAATAAAATCTCCATCAAATACATCGTAGATTGCTTCTAGTGTTTTACTTGCGGAGATGTAGACATAACCAATCTTTCTTGCATTAAATTTTTGTTCAAACGCCTCTACTTTATTGCGTAGTGTTCCTGTAATTAAGATTCGAGCATCGTATCTCCCTGCAATGGATTGTAAAAAGGAAGATAACCCAGTATATTCCGATACGATAACCAGTGAAATTCTTTCTTCTGTTCCTGCTAAGCCAGCGAGCACATTTCCATAACTCATTCCAATGGAAAAGTCTTTGAACAAATCGGAGCCTGCTGCTTCTTTTTCAATGATTTCACTGATAGAAATTGCCGCAGTTAGTGCATCTTCATAATGTTCATCAAAGTATGCTGTAAATCCAGCTTTATAAATGTTGTCGACAATACCATTCTTCTGATAGACGCAAGGAATCGTTTTGACTAAGATTTGATTAATAAATTGAAAGATATCGTTTGCTTGCATGGAATGAATGTGTCTTATAAAATGACTTGTATTGACGTCCATGATAATAGATGGCCGAAAAGTCGGAAGCCATTGTGTATGTTCTCCTTCATTTTTTTGTAAGCGACGATATAATTCTACGGGTATGGTTCGTTCCATACTTGTAACCTTTTTTTGTTGAAGCTCTAATGTCTCTTGTAAGTTGTCATTCCTCTCTCGTAGCACTTTTATTTTCACTTTTTGACGTAGCATGATAATAATGGCACAGATTAAGATGATACTTAATATTGCTAGTAAAATTAGTTCTATGATTTCTATGGTTCTCACAATGCAACTCCTTCTTTCACAACTAATTTATGGTACTTGTATATTCGTTACTGCTGGATTGGCAATGGTAATGGCACCACCCCACATACACATTAATTTGCACGAATGATTTAAGGCTGGTACATTTCCAATAAGCACTGTTGGACTTCCAGGTGCCCACGGTGCTGCAATGACTGGAGTACATGGCATTGGAGTCAATACACCCATAGCGGCGGCTGTTGCTGAGGCTACAGTTGGGTTTGCCATTGAGGAACACATGCCAAATGGCATAATATTTTTTATTGGTACATTATCCATTATTGTTGCGATGGGCATAGACGAAACCACTTTATTATTCGGTAAAACATTCAGTGTAGATGGTGCTGCTCCGAAACTGCAACACAACGTTGCCCCAGCACAAACACAAAATCCCATTTGTATCCCCCCATTTATTTGAAACTTTTTTGATTTCCTCTAACAATTATACTTGGTTTATTTTATGATTCATTATTTCAATGACGTTTTCCTTTTCTCCACAAACAAAACGACCTTGAAATGTTTCCTTTTCTCCTTCTGGTAGGAACAGAATAAATGTTCCGTCTTCTTTACATTTTGTTTGATAAACAGGATAGATAATTGCTTCCACTCTTCGAATATTTGAATTCAAAGGAGTAATCCTATATTCAGAATCTGAATCTTCTAAGCGTGTCCCTAGGGTAGTAAACCATTCTTGTTCTCTCCCTTTAATCCAGATTTCTTTTCCTGAAAAATCAAAACTATAGTGATGTGTTAACTCTAATGTATTTTCATTTTGATAATCTCTGGCTAAACGAAATTTTTCAGTTAGTTGATTACAATAAAACTTAACTTGCTCTCCTGGATGTCCTTTTCCTATTAAGATGGTGTAGTCCTCTAAATTTCCATACAATTCATTTGGCACCAATCGAATCGTTTGTTTTAGGACTGCATTTGGATCTAATGTTAAATGTAGTACCTGCGATTGATAGAATTTACTTTCTATCTGGATAATCACATCTTGTTCTTTTACATCAAAGAATACATAAAAGCCTTGTTTCCACATAGCAGTCTTGGTTCGTGTGCCTATCAGATCGGTTTTCATTTTTAAAGAAATTCTTAACTTATCCTCAGTAAGCACCTTGTTGGTATAATCGTCAACAGGCACAATCACAAGGGATAACTTCCATTTCATACTTCACCAAATCCTTTCTGATCCTTTACGCCCATATCGGCACCTTCTACACGAGTTACTTTTCGTACCTTGCTAGATTCTAATTCTACTGGATAAACACGATAGAACAATGTACTTTTGTATGCCTTGTTTGGTACGCTGTAAATCTTCATTTTGTCTTCTACTTTTAGCTTATCTAATTCCATTTGAATCGGAGTGTTTATATTTTTATCTGCTAAATACGATACGGGTAGGTTTGGGGTATCAAAAAACACTTGTAGAATTTTTCCCTGTATGCGTTGTTCCTGTCTGGCACGGTATTTGATATCCGTCTTGCATTGGACAGTTATCATGTATGAAAGGTTTAAGAACAAGGATGGATAGGACTGTCTTGTACTACCTCTGTTTTGAAAGCCCATTCCAACTAAATCTTCATTTTGACTGATATCGTATAAATGAACACCTACGGTAATATCTTCATTGTCATCAGGACTACATAGATTAATATCTTCTTGGTGTTCTACTAAGTGCGGAACTAATTCCTTTCGAAGTAAACTTACGATTGCATTTCCAACGTCTTCCACTACTGTATAACTTCCCATGATGCTACCTCCTCTTCTGATGCAACGTTATTGTCCTCTGTTTCGGATACTTTCTCTTCTGATACAACGTTATTATCCTCTGCTTTGGATACTTCCTCTTCTGATGCATTTTCTTTTGATACTTTTTCCGTTGATGTATCTTTATCTGATGTCCCTTGATCTAGTGCATCTTTATCTGAAGTGGCTTCCTCTTCTCCCAGAAGCTCTTTGTCCAACTCTTCTTTTTTCTTATCTTGTTCAGCCTTACTAATTAACAGCACGCCTCTATGATACACACCTTCTGCAATAATTTCCCCAGTGGATGGCTCGTACTCAATTCCTTTTCCTTCATATAAACCAGATGCAAACTCTCCTTCGTAACGAAGTTTCTGACAAGTAGTATAAAGTTTTCCTTCTCCTTCAAACTTTCCATTCCGAAATTCTCCGTCATAACGAATGGTTTGGGTCTTGATATAATAAAGTTTTCCGACACCATTATATTGTCCTTGATAAAACTCTCCTTCGTAACGTAATTTTCCAGTCTCATTATTAAATAACTTTCCTTCTCCAGAATATACGCCGTCTTCGAACGCCCCATCATAGATTAATGTCTTTCCCTCATAAAGTTTTCCATTGCCATGATACATTCCCTCTTTCCATGAACCATTATAGACAAGAGTTCCAGAATCATAAGATTTTCCTTCCCCTTCTTGGATTCCCTTTACCCACTCACCAGCATAGATTTTCTTTCCCTTTTTGTTGTACAACGTTCCTACACCATTATAAATTCCCTTTTCCCATTCTCCTTGGTATCGTTTCTTACTATTTTTATAGTAAATAACACCCGAGCCGTCATAGTTTCCTTCTTTGAATTCTCCCTCATATAAAATTGTTCCATCCTCTCGATAGCGCACGCCTTTCCCTGTATAAATAGCATTTTGCATAAAGATTCCTTCCGCTTCCACCTCTCCGTTTTTATAGGAAATGCCTTGTCCCTGTTTCATTCCTTTTGCAAATTCGCCTTGATATACAAGTTCTCCCGCCTCATCGTAAAGAGTACCATTTCCATCGTATTGACCTTCTACAAAAGTTCCCTGATATTGTATCTTCCCTTTTTTATTGTATAATGTTCCACTTCCACTATAGCTTCCTTGTGAAAATTCGCCTTCATATTGAAGCGTTCCGTCTTCATAGTATAGCAGTCCATTTCCTGTATATTGATTTAGCTCAAATTCACCTTTGTACTGGGTTTTTCCGTTCAAATAAAAGGTTTCACCTTTTCCTGAATACATTTCTTTCTCAAATTCGCCTACATATAACTTATTCCCTTGGTAGTCATACAGTTCTCCTGTTCCCTCAATTCGTCCGTCCTTTAGCTCCCCAATATACAATACATTTTTTGTCTCAATTCCATCAATTAATTTTACTTTTCCTGTGTACCCCTTCATCTCCGATGTATTTACGACCATCGTTTTGGTGTAATACCTTGCAATTATCTTTGGTGCAAATAGTTTAATGCTCACTATAATAGCCACTATTACGAGCAGTGCTATGACAAACAGTACCTTTTTCGCAACATATCTTCTTCCTATCTTTACATAGCCCTCTTTTACCTCTGGTGACATATCCTCTGCCCCCTTCTACTTCTTTAAATCGAGTCTTCCTATATACTGGAACTGTTCTAGCGCTTCCTCTGTAGGCTGAACCAGTTCCCATATGGTATAGAACAAATATCCAACTGCTGCTACTAAAATCAAATATGCTAAGATTGGAAGCACCTTTGGAATTGCCTTTTTTGCTTTCTTCAAAAATACCGCCAATTTTCTATTTGATTTCTTCCGTTCCTCTTTTGAATATTTTATTAAGGTATCTCTTATTTCCAAATATTTTCGGTAAATATCTTCGTCTGTTTTTTCCTCATCTTGCTCTAAATACAAAAAGAATTCTTTCATCTGTGGGATACTTTCTCGTTTTAATTCTTCTTGCCATAGGTAGGAAAACAGTTCCACTAAAGCCTTCCAATACATGTTTTTGCTCATTCCTCCTGCAAGTTCAATATCATCTAAACTGTAGGAAAAATGAATGTCTAATGATTCCGTCACTAATATATTTTCTAACTTTAGGCAATTACAACGAAAGTACTGTGGCATTTTCGTCAAAATAATTTGCTCCAAAATCTTTCTTCCTAATTCAAATCGCTCTTCCCATTCTAAAAAATGCTTTTGCTCCATCAACGTGTTTAAAGATGGTTCTGAATAACAGCGCATAGCCACATACAAACTATCTTCATACAAAAACATGTCATGGAAGTCGGCAAAATCTTTGGACTTTTGTTGTTCTTGTAAAAATAAAATGGTTGTGTCTTTTAAAAATCGTTTCTGCATCGCAAAGAGATGAAATAGTGCTCCACTTGATTCTTCTCTGCATAAATACACAGGCATCTGTTTATCCGATTTACTACTATGAATGACTGCATATGTAGTATGAAATGTCTTGATTACCATGCGCTTCACCACCTCGTTTCTTTTTTTATTCACAAGCACATTATCGTTCTCGCACTACTGCAAATATAGATGCTTTTACTTCTGGATACGCAACGCTTTGTGCCATTACTTCATATACACCTTTTTCGTTCGGTGCTACATACGTATTAGTGTCTTCAACGATTCCACCACCTTCTTGTACGTGCCAAGTAACTTCTTTTTCATCAATATTGGAGAAGCAGAGTTCTAAATGAGCTCTTTCCCTTGTGTAAAGTTCAAGCATACTTGGGCGAATGGAAATGCGTCGGTCTAGTACCTCATCTACCTGATCATCTAGCTTACGAATGGCAGTCCATTTAATTCGAATACTACGATTCGCAACGGTTTCTCTTAACATTGCACCAATGATAAAGGAACCTGTAGATTCATCTAATTGTGCCGCTAAATCTACATCCACATAGCTCTCTTGGAAAATCTCTCCATTTCCAAATACCGTTTCATTTCGCTTCGTTTCCAATGCAAGTACGATGGTGACATAACCTAGACCAAGTCCGTGGACGATTGGTGGAGAGAAAAATTTTTTTCTATTTTCACCCAATAGACCAAATTCCATTTCATAGACACCTGATACTACTTGTACACCAGTTGCCTCAGACTTATGGTCTAAAGATGGCGTTTTCTCTCGTGTTTGTAGTGCCATCACTTGCTGTTCTAACTGGCGAATTTCTTTTCGCATCACTTGGTTTATCGTTTCCAGTAACACTTGATTCATTACATATTGTTTAAATGGAATCTCCACTACTCGCTCAATTAAGTAAGTTTGATCCGCTTTGGTAATATATATTTTCGCTAGGTAAATATACCTTCTTCGTGCAGCTTCTATTATATTTTCCATAGAAAGTTTGTAGTAATCGGCTATCATTTGTTCTTTGATATCACCAGCAACAATCTCTACTTGGTATTTCTGGTCGCAATTCACTACTTTCACTTGTTGGTCAATGACTAACGTAAAAGAATTTTGCTCAACCATTACACTTGCGTCATACCCTGCCACTGCAACTGGTTCTAATTCATAGGTTAAGCAATAATTGCCCGTCTTTTTAATAAGTCGCTCATCAAAATGGATCGTGAATGACTTTTCCTTTTGATATGTAAATCCATTTAATTTCAAGGTGTAGGAAAATGCAACATAGTTCTTTTCACGGGTCTCGATTTCAATTCGCATCTCTGCTTTTTTACCGATTTCCACATAACGAGGCATGGTTTGTTTGATACTAATTCCATTGCGCATATAAAGGGTTCTTGTGTCTTCGTACAGAGATTTTCCCTCTAATATATTTTCAGCTGGTTCTTGATTGGTTACAAACAAACGGTAAGATTCCGTTATCTTATTGTATTCTGTATGATCTTGCGTTCCTCCCATGCTTGCCATGTTGTAAACAGTATCGTTGCCTTTTTCTGCATACTCTATGCAAAGATAAATGTAATTCTCACCACGACTAGTTGCCTGCTCAAATCCATCAATCATCTGCAACTTTTTCATAACAGGAACATCAATAATCATCTCGCGGCCAAATGGGTCAATGGCACATCCAGACTCTACGGATATGCTTTGTTCGCCTATATTTATCACGTTCATTCCACATACAACCCCAGAACCGCTTAAAAACATGTGATTCATGCGGTGCTTACTACTGTTATATCTTTGTTCTAAATTAAAATCATCAACGGATAATAATTTTCCATAATAATAATGATTGCGTTCAAAAGGAAAAATTTTAGTATTCTTCATGCTCTTCCCCACTCCTCCTATTACTTCCACCGATGGTGGTAAATGACAGCACTGATTTTCCATCTAAAGAAGCTTCTTGATATCTAGACAATGTGCTATTTACGCCTAAATATGTATGTTGATCTAAGAAAATATATGGTTTCAATACAACTAAATTGAGCCCTGCTTGTGCTGGCTTTAATGTATCAATGACTTCCACTAACGTCTGATATTTTTTTCTATCTGGAACACACTCTTCCTTTACCAAGACGGTAATTATGTAGGAACTACTTCCATACAACGTTTCATACAACTTCTTTCGCTCCATTGCCATATTTACCCGTTTCCACAGATGTTTCTCTATTAGAAACACTTCATCTCCAAGATACAAAGATAGAAGTTTTCGCATTCCCTCTCTTGTTCCTCTCATTTTATAAAGATCCGCCGCTTGGGCTAACAAGGCACGCTTTTTCTCTTCTGACCACATCTGGCTTTTGGTGACGCCAATCCATTCACATAGAAAATCCAGATATTCAGAATCAGTGGTTTCTACGTCTAAACGGTACGGGATTCTCTTAATCTCTAAGTTCATATCATCAAAAGAACTCTGAAATATCGCTAAGAAATGTTCTAAAAAGTGCTCTGTATCACTTGCTTCATACAACTCTGGCAGATAAGACAACCAAGAGTTTTTTGGAAAGTATATCGTCATAGTTTCAAATTTAAGTTCTTGTTCAAATTGTTGATAGACTTCTATGGATACCCATAGATATCGACCTACCACTTCATGTAGGAGTAAGTCTGATTTTCCAATTTCCACCTTCCTACAATAAGATTCTAAATAATTCAATTTTTCTTCGATGGAAATCTGATCATTTTGAATCCATTTTTGAATGGATATGAACTCTCCATTCCAGCATAAGTTCGGTTCTTCGGATGTGTAAATGCTAATGCGATATGGAGCATCACTATAATCATTTAGTTTCAAAACAAGGCGATGCCACTCCATACGTTTTTCTCTAGAATCCCATACCCTAGAAAGAAATATCCCTCGCTTTTGAGCCGATTTGGTATCCACCCATATCCCTGTTTCATCGTACTCCATATTGTCTAATGCACTTTTTTCATAGTCGGATTTCTTATTTAAAATGAAATAATGTTTTGCTTTCTTCACAGCATCCTCCTATCCAATCGTAAATTGATATGCAACGTCTTCTAATTCCACAACACCATTTGGTGGTACTTGGATACTTCCATCGGCTAGATGTTTCACCCCTGTTCCTATTACATCAATGGAAAGAGACTGCATCTGCCTCACACATGGGAGCATATCAATCACACCATACAACTTACTATAAATCACGCATCCACCAAAATTTCGTCCCAGTTCTTGAAAATAAGCGTTTACTGCTTCTTCCACTTCCTCTTTCCCATGAATATAATGTGCTTTCAGCATCACTTCTATATGTAGTGTAAAACGAATGTACTCTGGTCGAATTAGATTTACACTAGTTCCTATCATTCGATATGGTTCTAAATGAGTTAAAATATTTTCTTGGTAGCGGTACATCAATTCTTTTCTTAATTGCTTCGTATATGGCTTCACCACAACAGTAATAGAGGATTCATCATAGTATGGAAAAATCTCTTTTACTTGGCTTGGGGTTAATGCTTTGCAATTTTCTATCATTAAACCTGGTGTGTTTCGGATATACTCTTCATAATCTTGGTAGGTTACAGCCGTAAGAGGATGCTTTAATTCCCTTTGCACTCGAATAAAACTTTCTTCATAAGTTTCTTCTCGTTTGCCACCTTCAGAATTCTTTTTGTTATATACGCTGACTTTGGCTGTTAGTTCTTTGGATATTTGATTTAGTTGGTTGGCTTTTACCTTTCCATCACTTCCATGTGTTCTAACATATTGTAGAATACGAATCTCCCCTTCTGGTGCAAGACCATGGATGGAATCGCCAAAAGACACAATACCTTGTCGCGTATCAATTGTATAATGCCTATCTTCAGGTGATGAGTTTGCAAAATCAAATACTCTTTCCCATAGAACAAAGTTTCCTTGTCCTTCGTCTTGTTCTACCATAAGTTCAAAGGATTCATATTCCATCCACTCATCGTACAAACAGTAGGACTGATTCGGGTAACCATTTCCAATATCAAGATTTCGCACTTTTCGACCTTCTGATTGAAAATTCACCAAATGAACCGCATCTATCTTTTCAATCTCTTCTGGCAAAGTAAAATGAAAAAAACATGCGTTCTGGTCTGAGGCAATGTATTTTTGCACCACATCAACTTCATATAGCTTTTTGTCAGATTCAATGTATAAATCATTATCACCGTAGATACTTAGAAACGTGTCTGCAATTACTTCTATTGAATTTTCCATCTTATTTTTTATATTATATTTTGTAATTCTGCAATGTTCCACAATATGATCCGTCTGCCTAACCTTTAAGATATTCATACCAAATCCCGTCAAAATCGGTGGCACATCATACACTCCATCTATAAGACGAATTCGAATAAAATATCCAAACTGACCATGAACATCCCCTTCTTCCATCTGCTCTTTTAACACAAAACTCAATTGCCCATCTTGTAAAAATCCATATGTCTCATCTTGTAACTTGTCTACTTCTACCCATCCATTGCTAGTGAAGTACTCCACCTTAAACTCTACAAATGGTAAAAAAGAATCCCTCTGTCCCACAATTGGCTTTCGCAGCCTCTCATATTCATCAAAAATATCAAACCAAATATCTATCTTCTCATCCTTCGGAAGCGCCTCCAATAACCCAATGTAAAAACAATCCCCTTCCGCTGGTGCATTTCCAAACATATATATCTTCAAACGATGCCCAAAATGAAGTTGTCTTCGATCCACATATTCTATGATCCGCTCTCTGGCATAAAAACACTTCGTAAACTCTTCTTTCAAAATGTAATTCTTATCAACCGACTCATAACAGAGGGTATCTGCAAAAAACTTCGTCCCCTTTGGAATGCACACATTCTCCTCTGTATCCATCGTCAACATTGCATGAGCAGGTTCTTTTACTTGTCGCCTCGTTCCAAGAAGCTTTAAAAACTTATCTTTCTGTCCCTCACCTGTTTGATTAAGGTAAAACTGCTGCCCCTCTTTCAACCAAGAAAATAGTTCAAGCATGGTGATACCAGGATCATGATAATTGTAATCAGTCCATTCTGGATAGATACTTGCGATCTTACTTCTCGCTTCCTCAAATATTTCTTGATACTCCTCGTTATCCAATATAATCTCTGGTAACACAACATTCCCCTCCTACTCACATGTTTTTTTGCACATTATTTCCATATGACATTTACCTGATGTTTTCCACTGACTGGAAGCACATATGGATTCTGTTTCATTTCTTCTAAATCCACTTCAACGAAACCAGATGTTCCATTTCGATATGCAGTGAGAAATAAACTATTGATTTCCTCTACCCCTTTAACAAGGTGAATCATATTACGAGTTTGAATGGCATTTGGAAGCATTCCTACCGTCCATCCTGCATGGTCAAAATTTCCCTTAATCGGATGGAAAAAGGTATCCATTTTCTCTTCCACTTCCTTTTGAACGGCAAATACTTGATTAACATCCTTCACTACTAATTCCACATTTACTTGGAAGATAATGAACACTGGCTCAATAACAAATAACTTTCCACTGTGGTAAACGCCCTCTGGCATTTTATCCACGACATAATCTTTTACAGTATTGCAAACACTTTGGAATACGGAACTTCCTACTTGGTAATCTTTCAATAATAACACCAAGGTAATGGCACCGTACAATGGATTTCCCTCTCCATCCATTCCAGTAAAACATCTTGCTTTCTCAATTCGACGAGAAGCTACATACGCCATAGATTCGTAATCTCGCTTGGTTATGGCACGATTACGAAGGCGAATCTGTTCGGAACAACGTTTGATGGCACGTTCCCTTGTTTCCATATCAATACCACCTGATAGTTCTTCTGGATTCCAAATCTGATTGATAAATCCAATATTGGTAGACAATTTACTAATCTGTCCCTTTTCTACATTTCCACAAAGACCATCTCCACATTGGTAAATGACCTTGATATTATCCGTTCTTCCCACTGGTGGAATTTTACCTCTTTCCCCATCGCCAAATTGAATATATCCCTCATTTTGATTGATGATATAATGCTTATCCGAATCCTTTGACTCTAAAAAATCGGATACTCTTTCCCACTGTTCCCACTCTTGTTCCTGATTGCCAATGACTGAATCCTTGACATAAACCTGAACTTCTTGTATAGATTTCCTTTGTAGATGAAACTTTTTGTGTTTTACACAGTACTCCATTTGAAAATATTCCGTCTGTGCCATCTGACGATTTACCACTTTCACCGTATTGATAATGATTTCTTTTAGAAGGGGGACGGATGCCGTTGATGACTGCCTGTTATATGCATTATTTCGCTCAGATATACGAATCCAGTATTGTTCCTTTTCAAACAACTTCTTACATGCAAAGTCTTCTGCTCCAATAAAGGTAACTAAGCCACTTTTGGTAAATCCCATCGTTTCATCGATTACATGAAGTGGCTGGAATGCTTTTCCGTTCCAGTACTCCCATTGCAAACTTACATCCGCCACCGATATAGCTTCTTCCATTCGGAAAAATAACTTAATCGGACCACCCTTTGGTGGAACTTGAAAGCCTAGATACAAGCTATCTAACTCTTTGTATGCCTGATGTGAAGATTGTGATAATTGGGCGAACTGCATAGATTTTGACGGTAGAAATGGTTGAAACTGCCCTTCTGTCCACTTCTTTAATTCCATGTTGTGCTTTCCCCATACACTAAGCTGTTCTACTGGATTTTCTGCGTAATCACAATAGAAGATAGTGTTTTGCAATACAGGACTGCGATACTGCCCTTGCAATTTGTATGGGTTATTTAACTTCGTTATCCTTCCCCGTATCGCATAAACCGTTCCAAAACTTAAATACGCCTTTTCCATATCCTCTGGACATTGGAATTTTATCTTCACATAATGATCTCTCTGAAATTGAAATACATCTTCATTGGTATTATCTTTGTAAAGTCGCACCCAACCTGAACCGTTATAATATTCCCACACAACATGTTCAATGGTCACATCATACTCCTTGACTTTTTCAAAATCTGATTCATTCATAATCCAATTTAACTTGATATCTGTTTCTTCTTGATTGGTATCCAATGGAATGGCGTCAAATTGTAGGTAGAAGCATAACTCCACCTCTGCTCCCTTTTTGCTTAATACCTCATCAGAAACAAAATACACCTCACTATATAACGAAAGTTTTTCTCCAAATGGATAATAGCGGTGCAAATCTGCCTCCATTCCATCTGCAACTACCATATCTGCATGGATTCCTTCCATTCGAACGGATATGTTTGCTTTCTGAATACTCAATAGACGAAAAGGTTCTATCTGATGAAACCGAATTCGAATCCAAAGATTTTCCTCGCCTCCAATTACTTGCGCTCCTGAAGGTACTTGTTCGGCAAATCGGTACAACACTAGATTTCCATTTTCCACTGTTTTTTCTGCAAATGGTTCAAATACACCTTCCGTAGATGTAGAATATGAAATCTCAGCATAGTCTGGATTCAATAAGAACCGTAAGAGCTCTTCCCCAACAGGAGTCATGCCGTATTGTGTCAATGATAATGTATATTTTGCTGCGGAAGTAGCTTGTAATACTTCCTTTTGTCCAATATATATCTCATGTTCCTGCAAGTTTTTTGGATTCCTTTGAAACAGAAACTGTTCTATTTTTCCCTGTCCTTCTTGATAGCATAATCCAATATAATCGTTCTTTTCACTTACCTCGTACATACAAGAAAGTTTTGCTGGTGAGACTAAAATGTCATCTTGGGTTTCATACGATACCATACCATTTTCTGCATTTTCTACATCTGCCATCACATAAGTTTTCGCTGGCACTTTTACAGCAGATACAGAATCATTGACTAAACCGAAGGATACATATCCCCTTGCTGGTATGGCTGGCGTTAAGTCTGCTCCTATCGCATTTAGAAAATCAATCTGGCTTTTCTCCATCATTTTTCCCATACGCGCATGAATAGATGCCATCATATCCCCATACACAAGTGTTAACGCCGTTCCAATATCAGGGTGTTCTTCATCAAAACGCCATTCTGGTACATACGCACTTGCACGCCTTTTTAGTTCCTCTATTATTTTACTTTTTTCATCTACATGTTCTTTCCACTGTTCACCCATCAAGTCTCACCTCGCTTATCCTATATTTGCTCTCCATTATATTTCGTTAAATGCTTTCTGCCTGCTTTCCATATCCCTCTACAATATAAAATGGAAATACTAAGTTATAAGGGTTATTCGTTGCTCGTACCAAATAGGAAATCTCAATATTCACCACACCTTCCTGCTGTGGATCAACAGAGACCGTCACTTCTGTTTCATAAATACGTGGTTCCCACATTTCAAGTGCCTTTAAAACACTTCGTTCCATCTGTTTCAAAGTTTGAAAATCCGTTGTGCCAAATACATATTCATGAATGGAACAGCCAAATTGAGGATTTCGAATACGCTCCCCCTTCTTTGTCATAATAATAATCCAGATTGCCTCTTTGATATCCTCTTCATAAGAAGAAGTCTTCATTCTACCTGTCGCTTTATCGATTTGAATAGGAAACTTAAAACCCGTCCCTAAAAATTGCTTTGTATTCATAGTTCCTCCGATCTAAATTCATTTCGTCTGAATTTCTTAATTAATCTTCACCATGGAACCCTTCAGTTGCGCCATTGCCCCTGACTCTAAACCAAGGGAACTATCTGCCTTAACCTTAATCATCGAACCTTCCAGATTACTGGACTGTCCTTTCATTTTCAAAGACTGCCCTGCTTGTATGTCAACCAAATCACTTTCTACAGCTGTCTTTTTGGCATTTCCATCTAATGTAATCATGGCAGAACCGTTTACTTTTAGTTCTAACTTGGTTTTAGCCATGACGCTGACTTCGCCCTTTTCACCATCTATTATGAAACCATTTTCCTTATCACTATCTAATACAGAAATGTGTTTCTTCTCATCATCCAACACAATCTGCATCTGCCCAGGGGTCTGAATCGTTACCTTTTCTTTTCCCTCTTCCTCGTCGAAAATGATTTCACATCCCCCCTTTGTCTTCCATCTTTTTACGGTATTTTTTTCATTGAGTGTTTCTTTTGGATGCGCATTTTTGTTATTCCAGAGGTTCCCAATTACAATTGGACAATTGCGGTCCCCCATCTCAAATGCTATGACCACTGCTGACCCAACTTCTGGGAGTGTATACATTCCATATTCATTTCCACCATAAGGCGTCACGACAGGAATCCATCCTGAGACATTCTTCCCTTGTGTCCCAAGTTTCATCTCCACTTTCACTTTTCCTGGATTTTTATCATTCCAGTTTTCCAATACAATCCCTGTCGTCACACCCCATACTTTATTAGAAATATTTTCATCATTCTCAAACAGTTCTCCAAATAAACTCAACCGCTCAATCCTCCTATCTCAAACTCCGTTACAAAATAATCGTCTACGATGGTATGTCTTACTTCGGAGATGTAGTATTTCTTATTTACAAGGTCATCTACTTTTTCGATTTCGATATATCTTCCTGGAACCAGTTCTGGAAGTCCTATTGTTTTTCCAGTTCCTGTACAACTTCGATTTTTTTCATACTGTGCAATAAATTCACCACGATTTTTCGCCTTTTCCTGGCTATCTACATCGTGGTCTACTATGGTATATTCTGGCGTCGACATGACATTAGATTGACTTAAACTACTCTTTACCGCCTTCTCATAGGTAATCTGTTCTTCCTCTTCATGGTTATAACCAAACACCTTTATTTTGGCATCCAGATACATATGGTCTACTCTAAATTCAAATAGTTCTCTGCCAAACTGCAACTTCATAATAGAAGAACTATCCTGATTCATTTTACGAAAATACGCTTTCTCCCCAAATACAAAAAACTCTCGATTTCCCTTCCTCGCTAACTCTTTCGTTACAAAATCATAGTCACTACTTGTCTGTGAAATAGGATATTCTAATTCATCTTTGGTTGGGTCTGATTCTATGGAACATAACTTTCCGTATGTATCCATTACATTTTGAAATGCATCGGAATAATTTTTCACGTCCCATAACAAATGTTTTTTTCCACTGGTCATCATCAATCGTCTTGCATCCATAAGGGTTACCACTAGTAATTTTTGCTTGAGCAACTCTACCCCCAACATTGCTACATATCCTTTAAATACAAGCTCGGAATGAGATAAGTAACCTAACTCTACAGAAACTACCGTCCCTAACTTGAATTTATCCTTTATCTTTCCATCAAAGCTGGACTGTTCTTCATCATAGCAGCTTCCAATTTTAATTCGTGCATATCCAGCTGCCTTTAATGAACAAGTCACTTCTACTTCTTCTAAATGCAAATCCATTGTTTTCACAACATCCTGCCCGTTTACTTTGATTTTCACTAGAGGAACTAGAAAATTCCCATACTGATTGGCAAGCGTATCAAAATCTGTTCGCCCTTTCATCAAGTCAGACATCTCGTTCCTCCTATCAATCTTCCTCTACCAATGCAGGAATCTTAAATACCTTCCCTGTCTCAATTTCAAATGGATTCAAGATATCATTGGCTTTCGCAATCCTTCTCCACTCGTTCATATCTCCATATTCATTTTGAGCCAAAGTCCAAAGAGACATATCCTCGGACACAACCCTTGCTTTTGTTCTGTCTGGAGAATACAACGCAAGTTTTTCCCTATCATTTGGATCTACAAGAGCGGCTTGGATCGTTGCAAGCACCTTTGCACGAATTGGAATCCCTTCTTTGGTAAATAGAGTAAATGTTGTTTTTACCGATGTCACAACCCCTGAGAAGTCTATTTCTCCCCATAAGAATCTAACACTCTCGGGTCTATGCAAACTGTCTACTACTTTTGTCAAATTTTCAATCTCGTCGGTTTTTTCTTTTACGCTAGTTACACTTCGAGATGTTTTATTCACATCTACCACAGAAGAAGTATCGAAATGAAAGGTCAGATTTAAAGTCTTTGCTCGATAACCAGCAAATTGTATCAAATCACCTTTGTTTCCTCCTCCTCCCGTGTACACCACGTCTTCGGAAAAACTATACTCACTTGGATTAAATTGTAGGACGATTTTTTCCCCTCTTTCTGTAATCAGTTTGGCTTTATTAACAGACTTGCTTTCTCCAATTTGTGGCATTCCATTGTTTCCTCCCGTTCCGAATTCTATTCCATACCATAACGCATACGGTCAATTTGAAGCTCCGAATGAATCTTCTTTTGAATCATTGCTGAAATCTGCTGTGGCGATGATTCCTGCTGCAAAATGGTTTTCTCTTTTATCAATTGACGAACCTCTTTTTCTTGCTTTTCTAATTTTATTCGCATTTCTTCATAGACTTTTCGCTCATCCATTTGAATCACCTGCTGTTTCCGTAATTCCTGCTTAATATGGTTCAACTCACGTTCTTGCATTTGATTTTTCGCAACTTGCAATTGCACTTCTTCCCTAAGCTGGGTTGTCTTCCTATGCACAAACATAGTATCTACTTCAATAACCGCTTCCTTCAACACTTCCATAGCTTCTCGCCGTTCTTCTAACGTACCATATTTCATAACATGCAAAAACTCATGACGCTGTACATCCGAACGTAATGTCTGCAATTCCAAAAGCTTATTCAGATTCTGCTTAAATTGTTGTCGTTCTGCCGTTTCCTGAAATATCTGATTACTTAATTTCAACTGATTCTGTTTCAGCATACGATGAAACATTTTGTAAAATGAATTTTTCAAAACATTTGGACGAATGGTCTGTTGGTGATTCATTTGAAATACAAGTTTTTTTTCATAATTTTCCAACCGCACTATCTTGTCATAAGCTTCTTTTAACTTCACATTATTATGAGAAAGTTGGCTTAACTCACGATACACTCGTTTGTCCACTGTAAGCAAACGATTTAGATTTATCATCACATGATTGGTAATACTTCGTTGAAAGGCAGTATTTTCGGAGATAATATCTCTTGATAAACGATTTCGATTCTGGTGAAGCAACATAAGTTTAACTGTAAATTCAATCTGCTTTCGAATGTCCTTCCCCTTCTTCTCACCTTCTACCAACTTTTCTAGAAATACCATAGCTGCTTCGTCAAATCCATACATTCCCAATGCACTATATTTCTCCATAATCTTCTTGGCAAATAGTGCTATGGCAACTGCCCTCTTATTGATAATCCCTTGTTCCCTTTTATGAAAAGGCACAATTACGCCCATTTTCTGTTTCATATATCACCTGCTCGATCACTGGCTAAGTTTGCACTTCTATCACACATATTCCTCTTCTAGTCCACTATGTGCAATCTCTAATGTTTCTATATAAACTCCATTGAACGTCGCATCCAATAAAGGATATTTCTTTTTCAAAACCATTCCTTGCTGAAAGGTTAATTTTCTTACAACTTGTTTATTTTTCATTACATCAATCACAACTGCGTATACCATCATTCCTGGTTTCAATTTGTCCCAGATGGTCTTTGATTTACTTAAAAGTAATCCCTTTTCAAAGGTAATCGTATTTGGTTTCCTATTCGGAAGTGGCAATAAGATCGGAATATCGTTACCACCTTCATAAATGGTCTCATATTCAATTTTTGCTTCCATATTCGTTACCTTTGAGAATCCAATTTTTATCCCTTGAAAAGAAACTTCGAATTCAAAGCTAGAGACATATTCATGATTATTGTAATTGTTCATTCCGTATCCTGCTTTCTATCTTGATTAAGCTCCGTACAACCCCGCGCACATTTGAGCTAACCTATCTTTCAAAAATTCTCAAATATATTTTCTGGTTCCTTATTCATCTGGCTATTAATCTTCGATATCTCTTTACACCACTGAAGCCGATCCCTATGACTAAAATTCATAATCTCCTCGTTGCTCCAATGCATGTAATACCCAATAAATGCTACTTCTTCATATATTTTTTCTGCCGGATACGTGCTTATTGACCGGCTTCCATAAAATTTACTGGGATATCTACAATCTCACCACAATGTGGGCAAACACCTTTGTAAACGGGCATTTCCATAGAATTAATCTTTTCATATAAATCTTGTAAAAATGATAAGTCCATGGTAAATAATCCTTCTACCACATTGGTATCGACTGTTGGAAGAGAACCTAATCTTGTAATCACCCTAGATAATAAGATAATCGTTAAATATCCTGGGTTTTGTTGTACTCTTGGGTCTCTTAATGGAAGTATCTCATCTCCTGCGTTTGCTAGACGCATCACACCTTCTCGATGTACATTTCCCGAAAAATCAACATATCCTTTTGGTAATGTAAATGGAAATTCTGTTTGAAACGACATATTTTTTCCTCCTTGTCTTTCCCCGTCAAGATATCTTGTGTTGAATCAAGTATCTTGACGGAGGCTCTATTTATTCTATTTTGTTCTTACTAATCCTTCATGTACAATTTCTAAAGATTCAATTGCAACTTCGGAAGAGGTTGCATTAAAGTCTGGTGCTGTATATTTACAAGGATAAGCGTTGATTATCTGCCAAGAAGCTTGTGGTTGTTCTGTTTGATCTAGGATGGTGATTGTAACCGTTTTTCTTTGTACCTCACCTGTAATTCCTGCATTGATCCAATTAAATAATTCCATACTACTTCCAACACCTTTTTTCAAAGTAATGTTGCTGTATTTCTTTAATCCTGGAACTTTTTGCGCTGTGGTTACCATATTTCCTTCTCGATAATCCGTTGTTTCAATGGAAGCATCAAATCCACTTGCTTCTGAAAATCCTGCAACTTGTAAGCCTTCTATTTCTACCTTAAATCTAAATTTTCCATAAGGATATTCCATCTTCTAAATTCTCCCTTCTGTTTATTTTTCGATCTTATTCAGAATCTCCTGTCTTTTGTGTTAATCGGAAGATTACAAATTCTGCTGGTTTTACTGGCGCAACACCAATTACACAAATTAAGCGACCATTATCAATATCATCTTGGCTCATGGTATCCCGACCAACATTTACAAAAAATGCTTCCTCTGCGGAACTTCCTGCTAAAGAACCTTCTCTCCACATGGAATTTAAAAATACACTGATCGTACGTTTTACACGATCCCAAAGATTTGCATCGTTCGGTTCAAATACTGCCCAGTTTGTATTTGCTTTGATAGATTCTTCAATGTAGATAAACAAACGACGAACGTTAATATATTTCCAACTTGGGTCGCTAGATGCTGTTCTTGCTCCCCATACACGAATTCCTTGACCAGGAAAGCTACGAATTAAATTCACGCCCCTTGGATTTAAAATGTCTTGTTCTCCCTTGTTAAATTGGATATCTAATCCAACACAAGCACGTACTACTTCATTTGCTGGTGCTTTATGAACCCCACGTTGATTATCACTTCTTGCATAGATACCCATAACAGCACCAGATGGAGGAACTGCTATATTCTTTTTATCTAATGGATCAAATACGTTTAACCATGGATGATACAGTGCTGCATAATCACTATCAAACAATTCTCTATGGGTAATGATATCTTGAACCTTTTTGGCATCTCTTGGAATATCCAATACTGCAAATCTACTTGCAAGATTTTCACAATGAGCCACTAAGGAAAGTTGTACATTTGGATCCGTGATTCCAGGTACTGCCATAATAGACACTACGTCATTATCAACAAAAGACTGAATCCCCGTACGATTACCTGCTCCATTGTCCTCACCGATAAATTCTGCTGCTGTTACCGCAGACACATCACCATTGCTTCCACCTTTGAAGTTGACCAATGCAACGTCCTCACCTGTGGATACTGCTACAAATGGAGCTGTAATCTCACCTGCTTTGTCTTCTGTGTACGCAACTGTTACAAGATTTGATTTTGCAATCTTCTTTCCAATAAAGTTTGGTGACTCAATATTAAAGGAAACATGTTCGTATGTTTCGATAATCTCTTCATACTTAACTTCTAATTTCATCTCACAAGTAGTAATGACCTTCTTAGGAACTAGGTCTGTGTCTACGATATCTGCTGGAAATTCTTCTGCAAATGTAATCATGTTATCTTGACTTTTCAAAACTTTGTTATAAATAACTTTTGTTCCATCATCATAAGCAACTACATCACCAACTAGGAAACCTGCGCTACTTTTTACCTTGTAGCGTTTTTCAGTACCTTCTTCGATAATCTCTTTTACTTGTGTCTTTGCCTTGCTTTGCTCTGCAAGTGCAATCTTTATGTTATCACCCCAGATACCTGGATTTTTCGCTGTAAATGTAAGAACTGGTTTTTCCTCACTTGGCGCATATCCAACTGCACATTTTGCGTCTGCTGGTGCCACACGCATAATGAAACAACGGGAACCTCCATTGATAAAGAAATTCTCTACTGCATATGCTAGAAAACGGTATTCACCAAATTCATTTTCAGATAAATATCCACCATATGTTCTTTTGAATTCTGCAAAATTCGTAACTAACTCTGGAACTCCAACAACAGGACCTCTCTCTGCCATTCCAACAAAACCTGCTGTGCTTGTTCCTACACCTTCCATAGGTTGTCCTCCAGAAGCAAACTCTTCTACATAGACACCTGGCGATAAATATTCTGCCATACACGCCTAGCTCTAACTCATTGGTTGCCCATAACAAAATCTAATAAAACTCTAATGAATATAGAACTAGATTCCTCCCTTCTTACCTCATATTTAATGTTATGTTTGTTTTCCAGAAACATGCTCTCGACTTTCAACACATAACTGTAATTATAAAAAGTTTCTATAAACATTTTTATAAACATGCATGTCAGAATTGGTTTGTTTCTAAGACTTTTTGTCAAGTTATGCGGCAGCCCCATAATACGTTATTGAAAAGGATAAAATTCAAAAAATTAGCACTCACCTATTGACAGTGCTAACAATAAGTGTTATATTACATATAGAACAAAGATAACAAACAAAACAGTTCATAATAAAATAAATGTAGTAACACAAGTAACTGCTTTGCGGTATCTAGTTAAGAAGAATGAGGAGGAATGTCTTATGATGATACCAAGTTTATTTATGCCAAGTCTACAATTTCCAACTGCAAGATCAAACAGAAGTGCTTACCCAGTCAAGAAAGCACCAATGAAACACTACCTGATGCGGAGCGATGTGAAAGAAACAGAAACCATGTATATCCTAGACATCGACTTACCAGGTTTTGCAAAAGAAGAAATCAAGGTTCATTTGGAAAATGGTTACTTATGTGTCGAGGCAAGCAAGGCAAAGGAAACAACTGAAAAATCAGTGGAAAAATCAGCAGAAGAATCACAAACAGGCGAGAAAAAGCAGCCGAAACAATATATTTCCAAAGAACGATTTGATGGAGTATACAAGAGAACGTTCTATATTGGAACTGATATCAAACAGGACGAGATCAAAGCTTCTTACAAACATGGGGTACTGAGACTCCATATCCCGAAGATGTCAAAAGAAGACAAAGAAAAAGCTAATTCTATTGAGATTGTATAATCATGATAAATGTATAAGATAAATGTATAATAAGAAATCATTTTAAATTTGAAGGAGGAATGACATATGTATATGCCAAGTATTTTCAGTAATGAAGGAATGTTTCATGATAGTTTTATGAATGATATGTTAGATACCGTATTTTCTTTTCCATTTGAATACAGCAGTATGCAGGGACAGATGAGCACAGATATCAGTGACTGTGGCGATGCATATGAATTGGAGATAGAACTTCCAGGTTATGCAAAGGAAGAAGTAAAAGCAGACTTGAAGGACGGTTACCTTACCATTCAGGCAAAGAAAGAGGAAAATAAGGAGGAACACGAAGGCGAACAGTTTATTCGCAGAGAACGATTTGTCGGTCAATGTCAGAGAAGTTATTATATAGGCGAACAGGTAACAAAGGAAGATATTCAGGCAAAATTCGACAATGGAATCTTAAGAATCCATGTGCCAAAGAAAGAAGCGGTGGAAGAAAAAGTTGATAATTACATCTTAATTGAATAATTATATATCAAGCGGAATTTCCTATGAATTGAAAGAGCTGCCGCACTAAGTAATTAGTGCGACAGCTCTTTTCTTAACTGGATTTTATTCTTCAAATGTCACACTACCATCTAATGCATAGTGTGCTAACACAACTTTCACTTTTCCTTCTTCTATAAATTCTTTTACAATTTCATCTTCTTCCACTTGCTTTTTCACTGCAATGGCATTATCTTCAATGGCATTTTCTAAGGATTCAGACTCTTGGATATTTGGTAATATCTTATCCATTAGAGCATTGATATGACCTTCAACTTCTGTGCCATTTTGCAAAATATCATAAGCCGCTGTTACTGCACCACAGCTTTCATGCCCCATAATAACAACTAACGGTGCCTCACAATGTTCTACACCATATTCAATGGATCCTAATGCATCATCATCTAATACATTTCCTGCAATTCTTACATCGAATAATTCCCCAAGACCTACATTAAATACAGCAGTCGGAGTCACTCGTGAATCCGAACAGGACACTACCACGGCATATGGATTTTGCCCTTCTAATAATTGTGCCCTTCTTTCACTCGTTACATTAACAACTTCTGATTGATCGTTAACAAATCTTTCGTTACCCTCCTTTAATCGTTCAAGTGCTTTTTCTGGAGTAGTTATATCTACATTTTCTGTTATGTAATTTACCGATTCCTCTGATTCGACTCCTGCTTGATTGTTTGTTGCCACGTTATTATTTTGGGAAGTACTGCATCCAGCAAGACAAAGTGATGCACACATTCCCAATGCCAATAGTTTCTTACGCATTATTTTTTTCATCCTTCCTGTATGTTCTTATGTATTATTTTTAGCACAAATTTCATTGTACTCCTCTTGTCAAGAAACGGCAAATATTTTTTTCTAAAATTTTTATTATATTTTTAATGCTTTATGATACATTTGTTTTACATACTCACAAGGTTCTACATTTAATTCTTTCTGTAATAAATGCTCAAATGCCAAATACTCTTGCTGCAACAATTTCTTCTCTCCGATAGAACCATAACATAATAGGACTTTTCCGATTGCGATTTCCTTCAAATTGTCTACTTGCAAAATATTTCGTAAATAAATCAACGCGTTCTCATACTGCTTTCTTTCTATATAATAATCTGCTAACCTCATGCAACTTACAATGTATTTTTTATCATAAAATTCCTTTAACTCAATTGTCCAGTTGTTATCTATATTTTCAAGATACTGTCCTGGATAACTTTTCACCAAGTGCTCCTGTTCCAATAAATACTCTATCTGGTCACTCTTTTCTATCAATGTTTTCCTTACATCATAGTCCGATTCAATCCATTTCATATTTAGAGAGTACATCTTATCCTTATACTGAATGACCTCTTCTAATCCATACTTCATCAATTCTTTTCGAATGTTGTAAATCATATTGTGAAACATAGTCACTGCATTTTTCTGTATTTCATTGGGCCACAATATATTTAACAAAACTTTTCTTGTGATAGGCACTCCCTGCATATGATACAAGTAAGCGAATAGCTCACATCCTTTTTTGGTTCTCCATTTTAATTCACTCTGTTCTCCCATTACTTCTACTTTGAATTGTCCAAAGCATGTAATATAAATTCTCTTAGTATCTCGAATTGTATTTAAATACTCATGAAAAAAATTTAGGAGAGAAGCTTTATATTCCTTTGGATTCTCATTGTACATAATAATATCAAGATACAATGTTCGCTCTCTCTCATCCATCTCTTTTTTCGCTCCTATCAGACTCACAACTTCTGCCATATACCGAAGAACTGTTCCTTGCAACTCTTCACCTGTTTCCAATAAATAGAGTAAGCCTTCCACATAAGATGGAATCATATCATTCTCCTTGAATACAGTAAAACATTTACTTAAATAATCCTCCATAATCTCCTTGGACTTAAAACGAAAAAGCAAATCATTCAGCTGCGTATACTTTTTTCTTGCAAAATAATACTGTGCTACGAGATTTACCATTTCTTCCAACTCATTGTGCTCTGTCTGGTTCTGTAAAATCAATCGAAATGCTGGAATACATTTTACCATCCCTTTTTCTTCATAAATAAAAAAGTGCTTATTCAACATTTTCTTAGCTGTATGATCACCTAAATTCTGCTGACAAATATATCCCCATAATTCCTCATCACATTCCAAAAGCAACGCTAATATTTTTAATTGATACAACTCCTCCCTTGGAATTTTCTCAAAAAACGCATATTCTATATATCTAGAAAGCCAAGAATTCAGAAAATATTCTTCAAAATTTGAATCGCCTCCATAGCCCATGCCCAAGAACTTGACCACTTCATTCACGCCTATTGGCCATCCATGAAAATAGCGCATATACATTTCAACATACTGATTGGCGTCTTGTTCTGAACAATTTAACTGTTGTTGAAAATACGCACAAGTCTCTTGTCTGCTCAAATAAAACTTTTCTTTTTCTAATACGATACAACTCTTTGAAATAATATAGCGAATTAAAAACTTTGGTTCTTCTCTTCCCAAAAAAATATATTGCATACCTGCATAGTGTTCTATCAAAGTTTCAATTACTGACAAACATTTTTTATTGTGCATACATTGAATATTATCAAATACCATTACCAATTTCTCTTGCTTTCTTGCCAATAATTGCTCTAATCGTTTTCTAACTTCTTGTCGAACTAATTCTAATTTCATAGTTCCTTCTACATATTGATTTACGAAAGAATAAAAGTCTGCATCTTCTTCATGTAGCCCCTCATTTATACTATCGTCCATTTGATTGCCTACTACCGAATTTACTGCTCCTTGATTCATCTTTCTTTTCAAAGCTCGCAACCATCTTTCAAAGAAAATAGTTTCTTGATTACAACCTTCGTCTAGCGAGATCCAAACCACTTCCTTTTTGTTAAGAATATATTTCATTCTACTGGTTTTTCCAAAACCAGCAGGTGCTTTTCCTAGCACAATCTTAGCTTTTTCCAACGCAAAAAAATCATATTTATCCATAAGAAGTCACCCTTTTCTTACCCTTTGGATATATTTTTTACATAGTTCCTCTTTTGTCTTTATTAAAATATTTGTTTGCATTAAATTATTGCAAGGTTATCTCCGAAAAGTGGCAGATACTTTTATTGTGTCTCTAATGATAGATATTCCGACATTACATATAATATTTCCTCTTCTCCCTCAATCTGAACCATACTCCATTCATCACTATATCCAATTCGATGAACTACATCACCTAATGATAAAAGCATCACAACGGTATCCTTTCCTTCTTCAATAGAAGGTTCTGAACGAACATTTAGCCGTTCTGTATTCACATAAACAGTTTCATCACAACTTATAAAATTCATTTCGGAATTAGGTTGTTCTGACACCAATTCCTCTACTGGTGAACGTGTTACTGGAGGCTCACTTACTATCATCTGTTCCTCCAGAATTGCATTAGAAACCACCTTCTTATCCCTCTCCGTTGTTCTCATTGTAAACGTAATCATTACAACAAAGAATACCACTATAAATAGTAACCCTCTTTGAAAAATCTTTTTCTTCATACTCCCTCACCTTTCTACTTCCACAAGTGAATCCATTTTACATCGACTAAACTAGGTATTCAAATTCATCCTGACTTAATGTCTTACCATACTTCATAAAGTTAAGTTTTATTGCTTCGATAATGTCTTCATTGGAAAGTTTTCTTTGTTCTGCTGCTGCCAAAAATGCCGCATTGGTCAATATCTCTTTTATACTACTTCCTGAAAGCTCAAATTTTTTCGCAAAAAACTCTAACTCTAGGTTTTCTTCACATGGTGCATTCACTGGTAGAATGGTCTTCCAAAGTTTTAGCCGCTCTACTTCAGAAGGAAATGAAAACTTCACCATAAATTTGAATCTTCTCTTAAATGCATCATCAATATTCATGGCGAGATTGGTGGCTAAAATGGTGATTCCGTCATAATTTTCAATCTGTTGAAGTAAATGTGCTGTTTGTGCATTTGCACTTCTATCTAATGAATCATGTACTTCCGTACGCTTTGCAAACAAGGAATCGGCTTCATCGAAAAATAACAGCGCGTTAATTCCTTTTGCTCGTTCAAATACCTTGGATATATTTTTTTCAGTTTCACCAATGTATTTACTGACTAGTTGTGATAAATCAATTCGGTATAAATTAAGTCCAAGTTCACTGGCAAGGACTTGAACTGCCATCGTTTTTCCCGTACCTGGTGCTCCATAAAACAATGCACAAGTACCTCGCCCATAAGCTGTTTTTCCAAAAAACCCCCATTCCTCCCCTACAATACTTTTGTATTTCACTTGATTGATGATTAATTTTAGCTGTCGAACATTTTCATCGGAGAGAACAAGGTCATTCCAGGTATAGGTGGATGGAATTAAACTAGCACAACTTCCTAGATTCGTTACGGATTGTTGTTTGATTGCATTTCTAATATCTTGTAACGAAATCACCTGTCGACCTTCGCTTTTTCGGTGTAAATCTGCGTTCCACAATGCGTCTTGTATTTCTTTTATGGACAGAACATATTGGCTGGATAGTAAATTGAAATCAAATTGTTGGTCTAATGGGTACTTGTCTCCATATTCCTTCCATAATAGGAAACGTTCTTTCATAGTTAGATTAAAAACCTCATATCCAACATATCGGAATCCCTCTACCATAAAATATTCTGCTTTTTCTTCTGATAGCCAGACAAAAAAGGAAATGTATTGTTTTAGATAATGGATGAATTCATATAATTGATCCATTTCCTCTTCTTTTATCTGTTGATTTTTCGGTGTAAAACATAGGATTGCATCTCTAAGAATACATTCGCGGTATAATAAAATACATCGTTCTCGTAATTCTTCTGGTTTGAGTTGTCCAGATAAAATGGCAGATATTGAAACAAATAGAACTGCTCGATTCTGTTCCTTTCCTGCTTGCCTTATGAAAAAGCGTTTTCCCATTCCTTTGTCACCATATATATTTAGTACATTGCCATGCTCATTTGATACGAGCATTTCACCCATTAAATTATTAACTTTTTTGATATCGTTATGGCGGAGTTTTACTTCTTCTATGGAATCTTCTGCGTTCCCACTTCGAAATAGTTGCGCAAATTTTTCTATTTCTCTGCTGATTTTTTGTTTCCCTTGCAACCAGCCGTATACACTATCGTGTAGCGTGTAAGTTCTGGCAAGTTTAATATTATCATAAACCTCTTCACTCTTTAGAATAATGTCAAATAAGGTACCTTGTCCTTCTGCTAATCCTGCTAGTTCAACTTGATTTACCGTATCAAATAGCTCATATAAAGAGACTGCCAAACGCAAAGAAGGTAATTTCATTCGAACATCCCCTTGTAAAAATGCATAGATAAGTTCGTATTTTGTATCCATAAAATTAGCATATGCTAAGAGGAATACAAATTGTTCAAATGAAGATAAGTCTATTTGCTTTACTAACCTTCTTAACGGAATATCCAATTTAGTAATTGCAACGCGCTTTTCAATATGTAGTCTTGCTTCTGTGATTATAGTTTGAATTCTGTCATAGGCGATTTCATTTTCAATTTCATTTTCATAAGAAATCATATTCATCATAAGGGAATCTGTTACCTCTGCCCCTGTAATAGGTACACCTCTTAAATGAGCATTTTCTATCTCAACTGGCGAATCTTCACTTACTAAGTATTTCATAGAACATGCAATATTCAAAATCATATCCAACCATCGTACTTGATCCATCTCATACTCGCTCACTGTAGCATATGGAATCGACTCTTTCTCCAGTTCAAAAAAGTTGGTTAATAAATCCTCTAAACGCATGGAATTAAGTTCTCCTATTCTGAAATAACTATTTTATCTTTTTGTATAAGTTGAAGTTGTGTTTCTAATAACATACAGAACAAGCTTCATAGCCACAATCTAATGCTGACCTTAAAGAAACAGGAATACAGCTTTTTCTTAAATATCGACATCCGTAACGATGGTATTTTTCACCTGTTTCTGTTATGTATACAGTATTTGTACTTGTATCATTGGATGTTGTTTTCTTTGCCTTTACTGTCACATAACAAGTTGCAACTGTTTTTCCTGCTACTACTGCATATATCTTTGCTTTTCCAGCAGACTTTGTAGTAACTTTTCCGCTAGCATTTACAGTAGCTACGGATGTATTGGAAGATTTCCATGTAATGTTTTGTGTCGTTCCTGATATGCTTAATGCTGTTGATTTTCCCGCAGTAAGCTGAATTTTCGTTGCACTAATTTTAGGTTCCTCTACCTTTACTGTGCAAGTCAATCTTTTTGTACCTACTTTTGCCGTAATCTTCGCTGTTCCTTTTCCCTTTGCTGTAATAACACCCTTAGAGGTAACTACTGCAACTGTCTTATCAGCAGAAGAAAAATATACTTTGTTATAATTCTGACTTACGGATATCTGTTTCTTATTTCCCTTAATCAGAGTAATGGCGGATTTACTCAACTTCGGATTTTCAACAAATACCTTGCATTGATAAACCTTACCATTTTTTAGTTTTGCCTTAATATAGGTTGTACCATATTTTAGTGCTGTTATTTTTCCTGTTTTCGTATTTACTTTTGCAACCGTTGGGGATGTTGAACTCCAAGTAATGCCCAATTTTGCACTTGATGGCTGAATCTTTGAAACTTTTAATGTTGTACTATCTCCTTTAAGCATTATTTTACTACTTGGAATCCTTAAACTTGTAGCATAAGTAATTGTCGAATCTGCTTCTGCATTATCCACTTCTGTCTCTACTTGCGATTCGTCTTCTACTTCCTCCACAGTTTCCGATTGCTCTACCAGCTCTGAATATAAAATATTTTCTTGTGCATTTGCAATCGATGGTGCCAAATTAAGTGACACAAATATGTAGAGAAACAAAATTTGCAATACATTAATTCCTTTTTTCATCCTATATCCTCCTTTTTGTATTAAGAAAATTATAACAATGGCATCTCGATTTGTAAAGAATAGGAATTGACTGGAGATAAAAAAAGAACTCCCACAACCTAGCACTACTGTCTAAGTTGCAAAAGTTCTTGTCATTATTGTTATTCCTTCTTCATACTCTCCGTCTCTAAAATACGGTTTACCAGCTCAATCTGCTCTTTCGTAGGTGGCTGGACTTCTTTTAAGTAATACTCAATTCCTAACTCGTCCCACTTATAATTGCCAAATGTATGATAAGGGAGTACCTCAAATCGTCTTACCGTTGTAAGGCTTTTTACGAAATCTCGTAGACCTTCTAAATCATCTTGTGCATCTGTAACCCCTGGTACTAATACATGACGAATCCACATTGATTTCTTATGGTCTGATAAATATCGTGCCAAAGATAAGATGTTCTGATTACTATGTCCTGTCAGTTCACGATGTTTCTCTTCATCAATATGCTTAATATCTAATATGAATAAATCCGTCACTGCCATCAAACGATTAAACTTTTCCAAGTACTCTTCTTCTAGGTGAAATGGCTGCCCTGATGTATCTAATGCTGTATGAACTCCTTTTTCTTTTGCCTTTTCAAAAAGTTCTGTGATAAAATCTAGTTGCAAGAGAGCCTCACCGCCACTGACAGTGATACCACCTTGCTTACCCCAATAGCCTTTATAACGTAGAGCTTTTTTTAGTAAATCATCTGCTGAGATTTCTTCTGCACCATCCGTCGTCCAAGTGTCTGGATTGTGGCAGTACTGACATCTCATTTGACAACCTTTTAAGAATACGACAAATCGAATTCCTGGTCCGTCTACAGCTCCAAAAGTCTCATAAGAATGAATTTTACCGTTCATATATCTTATAGAGCTTCATGGCATGTTCTTGCGATAACATCCATTTGTTGTTCTCTTGTTAAATCGATGAATTTAACAGCATAACCAGATACACGAATTGTAAAGTTAGCGTACTCTTCTTTTTCTGGGTGTTCCATAGCATCGATTAATTTTTCTTTACCGAATACATTTACATTTAAGTGGTGAGCACCTTGATCGAAGTATCCGTCTAATACTTGAGTTAAGTTTGTAACTCTTTCTTCTTCGTCATGACCAATTGCATCTGGATTGATTGTTTGAGTATTAGAAATACCATCTAATGCCCATTCATATGGTAATTTTGCAACAGAGTTTAAGGAAGCTAACAAACCATTTTGTTCTGCACCATAACTTGGATTTGCACCTGGTGATAAAGGTTCGCCTGCTTTTCTTCCATCTGGAAGAGATCCTGTAGCTTTGCCATAAACTAAGTTAGATGTAATGGTTAAGATAGATGTTGTTGGTTCTGAATTTCTGTATGTGTGACGTTTTTCTAATTTTTCTAAGAAAGTCTTTAATAACCATACAGCGATTTCATCTGCTCTGTCATCATCATTTCCGTATCTAGGGAAGTCGCCTTCTGTTTCAAAGTCAACGACAAGGCCATTTTCATCACGGATTGTTTTTACTTTTGCATATTTGATAGCACTTAAAGAGTCTACTACGTGAGAGAATCCAGCGATACCTGTAGCGAATGTACGACGTACATCTGTATCGATTAATGCCATCTCAGCTGCTTCATAGTAATATTTATCATGCATGTATTGGATTAAGTTTAATACGTTTACGTATAAACCTGCTAACCATTCCATCATTGTATCATATTTACGCATTACTTCATCGTAATCTAAGTATTCACTTGTGATTGGTGCATATTCAGGACCAACCTGTACTTTGTTCTTTTCATCCACACCACCGTTGATCGCGTAAAGAAGACACTTAGCAAGGTTTGCTCTAGCTCCGAAGAACTGCATTTCTTTACCTGTTTGTGTTGCAGATACACAACAACAGATGGAGTAGTCATCGCCCCAAACTGGTTTCATAACATCATCATTTTCGTATTGGATAGAAGATGTTGTGATAGAGATTTTAGAAGCATATCTCTTGAAGTTTGTTGGTAATGCAGATGAGTAAAGTACTGTTAAGTTTGGTTCTGGGGATGGTCCCATGTTTTCTAATGTATGTAAGAAACGGTAGTCTGTCTTAGTAACCATAGAACGACCGTCCATACCGATACCACCAACTTCAAGTGTAGCCCATACAGGGTCACCTGTGAATAATTGGTTGTAGGATTCAATTCTTGCGAATTTCACCATTCTTAATTTCATTACGAAATGGTCGATGATTTCTTGTGCTTCAGATTCTGTTAATTTTCCAGCTTTGATATCTCTTGTGAAATAAATATCAAGGAATGTGGAAACTCTGCCGACAGACATAGCGGCACCGTTCTGAGTCTTAATAGCAGCAAGGTAACCGAAGTATAACCATTGAACCGCTTCTTTCGCATCTTTCGCTGGCTCGGAAATATCATAACCATAAAGTTTCGCCATTTCTTTCATGCCTTTTAATGCATTGATTTGGTCTCTTAATTCTTCACGCTGACGGATAACATCATCTGTCATTGTACCGTCGCCGCAGTTAGCAAAATCTTTTTCTTTTTCTTCTACTAGAAAATCGATACCATAAAGAGCGACTCTACGGTAATCGCCTACAATACGACCACGACCGTATGTATCTGGAAGACCTGTGATGATTTTATTGTGTCTGGCTTTTTTCATCTCAGGAGTGTAAGCATCAAATACACCTTGGTTGTGTGTTTTGTGGTATTCTGTGAAAATTTTATGTAATTCTGGACTTGGCTCATATCCATACATTTTACAAGATTGTTCCGCCATGGCAATTCCACCAAATGGCATAAATGCACGTTTTAATGGTTTATCTGTCTGAAGACCTACGATTTGTTCTAAGTCTTTCATTTCTTCTTTTATATATCCAGCTGCATGTGATGTAAGGGATGATACAACGTCTGTATCCATGTCTAATACACCATTTTTAGCACGTTCTTCTTTTTGCAATTTTTGTAATTCGCCCCATAATTTATCTGTAGCATCTGTTGGGTCTGCTAAGAAAGAGCTATCTCCTTCATAAGGCTCATAGTTTTTTTGAATAAAGTCTCTAACATCAACTTCTTCTCTCCATTTTCTACCTTCGAAACCATTCCATTGTTCCTTAATGATCATGATTATCCTCCTCGTTATATGTGACTAACTGTAGTAAGTTTTATCTAACTGTTCTTTATGATAAATGCAATTGAACAATAAATCAAGTACTTTTTGTTTTTTTTTTGACAAACAAAAAAAAATTCTCAATTATATAATGTTTTTTTATAATTTATCCAATTTCAGCTCTTATAATTTGAATAAAAAGTAAGATTATGCTATACTGAATTTGACATAATTTTCTTGGAATGGATAAAAATTATTAAGGGGATAAGGGGAAATAACTATGATAATCAATGAGTCGGCTGAGAATTATTTAGAAACCATTTTGATATTAAGTAAAAAACTTCCTGTTGTACGCTCAATTGATGTTGCTAATGCACTTGGGGTTACTAAGTCTAGTGTGTGTACGGCAATGAAAAATTTGAAGACGAAAGGGCATATTACTATGTCGGAAGCAGGGTATATTTGTTTGACGGAGTCTGGATTGGAGATTGCAGAATTGTTGTTTGAGAGGCGTGAGGTGATTAAGGGGGTTCTTGTAAAACTTGGAGTGCCTAGTGAGATTGCGGCTGAGGATGCTTGTAAAATAGAACATTATTTGAGTAAGGAGAGTTTTGAGGCAATTAAAAGGATTGTGTAATTGTGGATGCATAAATCATGTACAAAATGCAACTAAAAAAGCGAGTCACTAATATGGATTTATCCAATTAAGTGTACTCGCTTTTTCTTTGATTTTCTTTCATTCTATTAGGACAGCATATTTAATATGTAATTCAAATAGGTTGTTTGCAGAATGTAATGTCACCGTATAGTGTACCTAGATTAACGTCATCCTCACTTACGCACTTCTCACCCCTGCAATTCTTAAACTACATCGAACTCCAAATACTCCATGTTCCACTCCATAACTCGTAAATCCGTCATACTTCCGCACTACTTCCATAATATTTTGCATACCAATTCCATGCTCCTCCTTGTTTGTCTTAGATGTTATCAACTCTCCATTAGCTCCTTCCACAATCTCCGTACAAGGATTTTCAAAATAAAAATTCAGATATCCCATCTTCATATTAACAATACACCTTATGTATCGTTCCTTCACAGATAGTTTCTCACAAGCTTCTATGGCATTATTCATTGCATTGTTAATTACAATGGCTATATCATATTCATCAATCGGAAGATCCTGACACATCACAACGTCTTGTACTGTCTTGATTTGTTTCCTTTCTGCCTCCTGTATTTTATAGTCCAATAAAAGCCCTATAAAATTTCCATTTCTTCTAAGTAATCGATCTACAGAAACATTCTGTTGCAGTAATTCATCCATCAGATTCCTTGCTTTCTCCACATCTTGACTTAAAAGTAATGCATTAATGTTGCCAAGGTTATTTTTATACTCGTGTTGCTTCTTTCGTATCTTCTGAATGACTTCTTTCTGTTGCAAAATAATTTGCTTCTGCACACGGTTTTCTTCTTCTGTCCTTTTTGCTTTCTCCATCTTCTTATGCAACCCTTGAATTCCTATGGAAAAAATAGCAAACAAGACAAAAAACAATATAAGAACTATCATATTACATTCTCCCATATTCTTTTTTGCAAAGTTCCAACTACCCTTGGAATATTTGCCTTACTAATTGGTATACAGATCTCCTCTTCTCCTACATACACCTCTGTTCTCTTATAGGACGTAATTCGATTTAAATTTACAATAAACCCATTATGACAACGAATAAAGCTTTCCTGATCCAACTTTCGTTCCAAATCCTTTAGATTATCCGTATACTCATATTCAGAATCACTTGTAACTACCACTACATTCTTTCCTTTCTTCTCTATAAACAAGATATCCTCTTGGGAAACTGTAGTAGTTGTACCTTTATATCTCATCTCCAACTTTGATACTCCATATCGTTTTAATAAACATTCCTTTTGACGCTCCAATAGGAATTTATCAAGCTGTTGGGCCAGTTTTCTTTCATCAAATGGTTTCAATAAATACGAAAATGCTTCTATTTCAAACGCCGAATATGCAAAGGAATCATAATTTGTAATAAACATTATTTTACATCTAGAATTCTTCTCTAATATTTCTCTTGCAATATCAATTCCCGTCTTATCATCAATTTCAATATCTAATATGGCGATATCAATGTGATTTGACGAAATATATTGTAAGGCTTCCTTTGATGTTAAAGCCGTATGTATATCAAATAGTTCTTGACCTTTTTTACTTTGATATTCGAGAATCGCCTTTTTAAGTAAAATAATCTGTTTTCCAGAATCATCACAAAGCAACATGGTTACCATATTATTCCTCCACTCTTATAAAACAACTATCTTCTATATATCCACTATTTTCTGTTTAATAGCTCTTCCTTTGCTATTTTATCAAGCAACTTTGGTTTCTCTGGCTCATAAAAAAATAGTGCACATCCCCCCATTTGCCCAGAGCCACCTCCATTTCCTATGATAATTGCCACCAAAGCTAATACGTTTAAAATTGTCCCCTTGTTAAATAATCTCTTCATTTACCTCACCCTTCTTATTTTTTATTACAAATGACATCGCCTGTACCAATACACCTAACGTGGCACAAACACTATTTTCATAACTCTGTAATATTAGATGTAACCAAGCAAGTAAACATGCTGGAATGACAAGGCAGAGTACTTTCACTCCTATCTTTGTCACACTTCCATAATAGAAGTTACACAACATTGCTACTAGCAAAACAATATATTCTAATATCAATAGATAGTCCGTAAGAACGATTGTTTTTGCAAAAAAAACACTTAGCAGTACACAAATATTGGATGCTAAGATACATCTTATATGTGTTTTTGCATGTGCTCCTCCAAACAAGAATCGAAATGGAAGAAAAAATAGACAATACCAGAACACATTGTCCCCGATTCCAAGAACTAACGAAAATACAAGCATAGTTACAATGTTTGCCATTGTAGATAATATAATTTCCATACTATATTGGTAAATTTCCCTGTATGACTGCTTATCTTCCTTATTCCTTAGAAGTAAATTAACTAAATAAATTGATAATTTCTGCATCTTTACTTCCCCTCTTTTCTTATAGACAATCTTACAGCATTTCGAAACAACAAGCTATATTTTCTCTTTATATTACACAATTCTCTCACTATTTGTATTTTCTTTTTCCCCTTTTTTAGCTATTCTCCCTATTTTATTTTTTTATTTCCAAACTGATATACAATATCTGACACTTCCTCTAATTCTGCTCTATCTTCTGAAAGAATTAAACATATGCCATTTTTCTTCAGAAAAAAGCGTACAAATGCAATGAGAAGCTCTTTTTCTCTTTCTGTACAAAATCCTATTCCATTTTGAAATACAATTACTTTACACCCTTGTAAATAGGCTGCAATATTTCTTAGTATCACTTGCTGTCCCAAACTTAGTTCATTTATCGTTTTTTCCTTCAGTCTCTCAATTTGAAATAATTGCATTAACTCTTCCAATCTTTCTTCCGTAGCTCTATTAAATCCTTGACGAAGCATGCAATACATGTACACATATTCCTTGCTATTAAGAGTTGATTCTATTTTTTCATTTGGAATAATCTCAAGCCTCTGTTTAAAGGCACAATCACTTTGTTCTTCCATCTTTTCATCCAATTGTATATTCGTAATCTCGCCATAGTATCCTGTGATAATATTTATAAATTCTTTTATTGAATCACTATCCTCAAAATGAAGTCCAGTAATCATGCCACTTTGAATTACTATTTTGAAATCCCCTAGGTTGCATTTGCATTTGTCAGAATCACGAATTTCAACTAAAAGAATAGCATCACCTTCTCTCTTTTGCACTCAATTTTACGAAACAATGCTTAATAAAACAATGCATTTATCATTATATTACATAGATTTATAATTATTTGTATTTGGCGTCATCCATTTGTTCAAATAATCAAAATCACTGATTAAAATAGGTCTCTATCACCGCTTTTCGGTATGTTCGACCGATTCTAACCATTTTCCCATTTTTTAAAAATACGCTATTGTCCCGTATTTCCTTAATTTCCTTGATATTTACTACCTCGCTTTGATTGATTCGTAAAAAATTATTCCCTAGTCGTTCACACAATGATGTTATGGTTTCATATACCCTATAATCTCTATTCAATGTATGAATTACAGTTTTTGCAAGTTCTCTTTCAATATGTATAATATCCTCTTCATATATTTTTTTCTTAATATTTTCTTCTGTAATTATAATTTCCTGTGAACTATTTTGTCCCTTTAGTGCCATAACTTGTAATAATGCTTTCTTCAAAACTCTTTCCATTTTTTTCTCTTCTACTGGCTTTACAATATACCCTATGGCTTCTACATCAAATGCTTCGCTAGCAAATTCACGGTGACCTGTTATAAAGATAATAATTAACTCTGGATATTTCTTGATTAACTCAGCTGCTAACAAGATGCCAGAGTCATTTCCTAAATCAATATCCAAAAATAAGATATCTAAAGACTCCTTTTGTAAGTAGTCTTGTACCTGAGATCCCTTTGTAAATCCTTTCACTTCTACATCATATCTATTTCTTTTTGCGATCTCCTGTACGTATACTCCATTGATTCTTACATGCAATACTTCGTCATCGCATATTCCGATTTTATATTTCATAGTCTATCTCCCCTGTCTAAAGTATATTTCGGCTATTAAACAATATCTATTTTAACATAAATATAAGATATTTTTATTGTAATTCGCGTATTATTGACAATTTTATTTTACGATTGTAAACTGATTATATATACTCAATAACAATCTACAATTCATATGGAGGTTTTCAAATGAATACGCTACTGAACATACTTTCAATCATTTTAGAATCCTTTTTATTTTTTCGAATTACGAATTCCATGCTCACATTTGATTCAAAAAAAGGGAAAAATTTATATCCCTTTTTTTGCTATATTTCAATAAATTCCCTTCGATATTTTGTTATTCAGTATAATTTAATCTCATCACGTATGATTCCAAGAGTTGCTGCCCTGATTTTATTATTTCTTGTGGTGATTCTATTTTATAAAGATAGCCTGTTATCTAAATTAATATGGTATAGTTTATATTATTTACTTACTATGATCTTTGAAGTAATTGCTTTTCTTCTTATTCTTACTATCTTACATTTTGATACGGAATACATATTAAGTAACTTTACTACGAATGCCTACTGCTTAATCATCTCAAAGTTTTTAAATTTAGTGACTGTCGAATACATTGTAAGGCGATTCCAACATACGATCATTGTACCGAAAGGCTTTCGATTGGAACTAGCATCTATCTTACTTATGGACTTTATGTTGATTATATTGAGCTTACTTTTCACAGGAAAACCTGTAATGTTACAAAAATATCGTAATGAATACATAACCTTAATTTTGATTGTAATACTGCTTATATCTGGACTCACCATTATGCTCTGCTACAGAATTACAAATCAAGCAAATAAGGAACTTGAATACCAATTAAAAATGCAACAAATTGAGTTGGAAAATAAACTAAATGATGATCTAAGCGCCGTAGTACAAAATCTTCGTTCCCTTCGACACGATATGAATAACCACATTGGTATCATAAAGGGATTATCTGATAACAATGACTATGACTTGCTCGATGAATACATAAATGAAATATATTCGACCGTAGATGATGCAAATACTTTTATTTTTGTTGAAAACCAACCACTTCAAATTCTGCTAAATAGCAAAATTAGTAAGGCAAAGCAAAAAAATATTCGTATGGAAACTGAAATTGAAGTGAATGAAATTAAAATTTCTGATAAAGATATGTGTGCTCTTTTAGGAAATATCATTGACAATGCCATTGAAGCTACGAATAAAATGAATGAGAATAAATATGTACAACTTATTATTAAGGAAAAAAATAATACATGTTTTATTCATTGTGAAAATACATATGCAGAAGCTCCTGTTATCGTTGATGGAAAATTTATAACGTCCAAGAGAGCAAGCTTAGAACATGGCATTGGTACAGAGAATATTAAGTCCATTGTGGAAAAATATAATGGTACATTTGACTATTCCATTGATGAGCTTTTTACATTGAATATTTTGATTCCTTATTCGTAAAATTCTCTTCCTTTATATAAATTTACAATTAAGTATTATTAATATTAATAGGGAGGCTACAAAGTGAAAAGAAAATATTTACAAGCTTTGTGTATTGTTACATCTGTGGTACTACTTGGATGTAGTTCCAATACAAACTCTTCTGGAAGTTCCACCCCAGAAGATATTTCTTCTAAAAATACTACAGTTGAAGTGTTCGCAGATTATCCATATTATGATTCAGCCGTAGACTTAATAGATGCTGCTAATCTAATACTAAGCGGAAAGGTAACCAAAATTTCAAAAGAATCTATTGATATTTCCAGTAAGCCTACATCTGAATCAGAAGATACTGGCAGCCAAGATGCTTGTATTTATACATATTTTGTTTATGATATTGAGATTTCCAATGTATATAAGGGCGAATATTCAGAAGATACAATAAAAATAAAACAATTAGATGCGACAGATGTTGCAGCTATTGTAGAAAATTGCAATTATTTGTTTACATTACAAACATATCCTGACTGTTATCCAAGTCTGTTAAATGTAGAGCAATCCGTATTTCAGTTGAATACAGAAGAATCTAATGGAAACAAGAAAAAATCAGTAAAATCAAAGAAATTAGAATCTGACAGTACTTCAGCAAAACAAATTACATTAGATGATGTTATGGATGCATTAGATTAAATGGTGCATAATATTTTAGTGACAAAATTGCATAAGAAAAATGTAACCTAAATAAAAAATAAAAAGTAAGTTATTTGTGAATAGAGTAGGCAGTTATCACCTTTTTTGAGTTTCTCACAGTAACCGTCAACTCAAGCACCCCTTTTAAAAAGCCATCACCCCCAGTATAATGAACTGGCTGGATGATGGCTTTTGATTTTTACAGCATCCTGGTATTTTATCTGACCACGATTACATAATTGTTCCCATTAGACCTGTAATATCTGTTTCATTTTCAAGAATCGCTTTGATTGCAAGTTCTAAACCTTTTGCAATTGTTTCAATTGGCATTGCCGCTGTTCCTTGAGGTTTGTCTACTACTTGTTCTAATGCATATGGAACGTGAATGAATCCACCTTTTAAATTTGGATATTTTTTATCTACTAAATATAAAATGTGATACATAACATCGTTACATACGAATGTTCCTGCTGTATAAGAAATATGAGCTGGAATTCCATTTTCACGTAATTCTTTTACAACTGCTTTACATGGAAGGTTTGTGAAGTATGCATTTTCACCATCTTCTTCTAATTTAGAATCCATCGGTTGATTGCCGTCGTTATCTTTAATTCTTGCTTCTGCAAGGTTGATTGCAACCTTTTCGATTGTGATGCTAGAACGTCCACCAGCTTGTCCGATAGCAAGAACAACATCTGGATTACATTCTTCGATTTTTGCGTCAATTACTTGACCACTTTTCCCATAAACAGTAGGAATTTCTAATTTAATAATTTCAGCTCCGCAGATTGTATCAGGAAGACATTTTACTGCTTCATATGCTGGATTTACGCTTTCGCCGCCAAATGGGTCGAAACCTGTAACTAAAACTTTCATTGGTTTACCTCCGTAATTCTATTGAACTATTTAAAGTAGATCATAAACATGATCTGGAATACGATCATAAATAAAGCAATTGCGATCTGATTTTTAATAACACCGAAACGGTCTTTCATATCAAGCATAGCAACTGGTACGATGTTAAAGTTTGCTGCCATAGGTGTTAATAAAGTACCACAGAAACCTGTTGTTAAAGCTAACATACCAATTACAACTGGATTTGCACCGTAAGCTAATACGAATGGTCCACCAATACCAACTGTCATAACTGTGATCGCTGCATACGCGTTACCCATAATCATTGTAAATAGAACCATACCCATTGCGTATACGATAATACCAAGGTTTACGTTACCTTCTGGAATAATTCTTCCAACGTAACTTGCGATAACATCACCAACACCTGCTGCTGTAAAGATTGCTCCAAGAGAAGCTAAAAGCATTGGTAAGATAGATAAAGGACCTACTGTGGATAATAAACGTTCAGAATCTTTTAAAAACACTTTTGGTGTATTTTCTTTGGATAATATCATTAACACGATTGCACCGATAACAACACCGACACCAACACCAACTAAAGCACCAAGATCAGTGAATAGTGCGAAGATAACTGCACATAAACCGATTGCTAAAGCTGGGATAAATACTTTCATACCATTCTTTTCTAGTAAACGCGCTCTTTGCTCTTCTGTTGGAAGTTCCATTTTACCTGGCTTAACTTTTTGAAGAATCGCTGGGATAACCATAACGATAACAAGAACACCATTTACCATTTCTGGTATAAATCTACCGAATCCTAAAATGATACCGAATGCGCACCAGAAGATTGCAGTCGGAACACGAGATGGGTTTTCTTCGTCGCGAAGATTTTTAATCCCTGTGTAGATAGAGATAAGACCCATGATAATATATATAACTTCTAATAACTTTGTGCCTAAAGCTACATCAGCGTCTAAGAAAAATGACATATTTTACTCCTTCCTATTTACCGTAGTATTTTTTACGTAACTTCTTGTCTTTTAATGTGAAGTATACGATTGCAAAAATCATAGCTACTGCTGCAACTGGAATTGCTGTTTTCGCTAAATCTACTAATTCTACGTTGTAACCTAAATCTGCTAATGTTCCTTGGATTAATAATCCACCAGAACCACCAACGAATAATACTTGGAAGAAGAACCATGCGATATTTTCCATAGCGGAGGACATCCCTTTTAATTCTTCAACGTGTTCGTCATCTGGTGTATCACCTTTTGCTTCAATCGCACCTGTTGCCATTGGCATAATGATTGGACGAACGAAACCTGCTACACCACCGAAACTTACGTTAAATGCACCAAAGATACCACGCATAATACCATAAGAACCGATAACCTTTGCTGGTGTTGGGTTCTTTAATTTTCCGATTAACTGAGCTGCTGCCTCTTTTAAACCATTTCTTTCAAGAGTTCCTGTAACAAGCATGATTAGTACGAAAATAGCCATACTTCTGTTAGATACAAAGCTGGAACCTAATGTTGTCAAGAAACCTGTAGCCCCTAAGCCACCCACGATTGCAGTAGCAACTGCCGCGGAAATAATAATTAAAATGGAATCTAGTTTTAACGCAAAACCAACGATTACAATCAGAATTCCGAGTAATTTAATAACTTCCATAATCTTCTCCTTTTTAGTCTGTTCATAATTATCTCCTTGGTATTATAGCTTATTTATCTACAAATTTCGACAATCTAATAGGAATTACTAATAATTACTAAACCTTGTACCGTAATGTTTCAGTATCACTTTAATGCAAAAAAGTTGCAAGAAGCGTGATTTTATCCGTCATAACGCTACTTGCAACTTGGCTTTTTCTGTATAGATTTGTGATTTTAGCGTGATATATTTTTGTAAAAAATGATTAATTTTTATCTCTATCTTTCATATTTTCTAACGCTGGTCCATTAATTAAAGTTCCATCTGCATGAAATCTAGAACCATGACAAGGACAATCCCATGACTTTTCCTGTGAGTTCCATTCTAAGATACAACCTAAGTGTGGACACCTTGCAGAGAAGTATTGATAAGAGCCATCTTCGGCATGGTAGACAGCAATTTTCTGCCCAAATTTACTGATGACAGCACCTTCCCCTTTCTCGATTTTTTCAACATCTTCTGGCTTCATTGGGAGTTTTTGCATGGTTAGGTGACTTAGTGTAGTGGCAAAGTGCTTTTTCATTTCTTCTTTACTTGCTTGAAATTCTACGCGGTGTGGGTTATAGATAGAATCTTCCTTTTTATCTCCCTTACATATCATTTCAGTAAGAATAAGTGCGGAAACCATAGAATGTGAAATTCCCCACTTGTTAAATCCTGTTGCAATATAGATGTGTGGGGTGTGATTGGTGTAGTGACCGATAAACGGCACTCTATCTAATGTCATACAATCTTGGTTTACCATGTGATAACAGACTTCACATTCAGGGTAATAATGTTTTACTGCATTTTCTAGTTCTTCTTTTGGATTTTTTACGCCTTGAAGTCCCGTTCGATGATTATATCCTGCAACAATTAAGTAGTCATTGTATTTTCGGAAGGAGTACCCTGTATTATCAACGCCGATATACATGCCGTATGGTAGTGCTTCTGGGGCTTTTACTACAAGAATATCCTCTCGCTCTTGGTACATTCTTGTTGCATATAAACCTTTGAGTTTTTCAAATGGATAGTGATTAGCAAATACAATGGTATCTGCCTCTACTTCATGTTCCTCTTCTGTTCCATCTTCCTTTTTGACGGAGACAATTAAGGTGTGTTCCCCTTTTCGATCTATGACTTGAGAGTGTTCATAGATTTCTAGTTCATCTGCTAGTGCCTTGATAAACTTAATTTGGTGGAAGGATGCCTGATTTGGGAACTTTTCAGCGACAGCTACTTGAAATGGTAATGCTGTTTCCGTTACTATTTCTGCTTCTATATCTAAAGTTCTCGCAGATTGGACTTCTGCTTCGATTTCTCGTGCATTTTGCATGGTGTAAACGTATGCATCTTCTCTTTTGAAATCGCAATCGACTTGTTTTTCTTTGATTAGGTTCTCGTATTCTTGTATTGCTCGTTCATTATATGTTGCATATTCTTTTGCTTTTTGAGTACCGAAGTTGTCGATGAGATATTTGTAAATAAGGTTATGTTGAGATGTGATTTTGGCTGTTGTGTTCTTTGTCATTCCACTGCCGATTTGATCTGCTTCTAGGATGATGACATTTTTTCCGTTCATTTTTAAATAGTACGCAATAAGAATTCCTGCTAAACCTGCACCGACAACGGCTACTTCTGTGCTCATATTTGAGTCTAGAGATGGTTTTCCATCTATTTTTACTTCATTCCATATGGATTCAAACATAATAACGCCTACCTTTCTATGGTGTACTGTGTCCAGAAAGGTAGACGTTTATACAAGAAATCTGCTTAGTATTTGATTGTAAGTCTCTATTTTTAAGTTTCTATTTTTCCTTTTCGCTTCGTTTCATTTCGTCTACATAACTAACAGCGGAAAGTGCTGCGACATTTCCTTGACCTGCTGCTTTGATGTATTGGTATGGAGTTCCTGCAAGGTCTCCTGCTACGAAACAACCAGGTAAATTCGTCTTCATGTGGATATCTGTTTTCACATGATTTTTGTCTAATTCTAAGCCTGGTACTAATTGTCCAGGTGAAACACTATCTCGTAAAATAAATACAGCGGATGTTTCAATTTCTTGTTCTTTACAGACAAGCTTTTCGACTGCCATACTTCCTTTTATGGAAACTGGTACATCACGAATTACGTTGATGCAGTCTTTTACTTCTACGTCTTCTTTGTACATTGGAATGTAGTTTACTTTTGAAGCTAGATCAGCAACGTAGTCTGCTTCCGCTTCTTCATGTTTGTTGTAAGCAATGATTGTTACTTCTTTGCCTTTGTATAACGGGGCGTCACATGTTGCACAATAGCTTACACCTCGTCCTAAGAATTCATCTTCACCTTCGAATGGTTTTCCAAAGCTTACACCTGTTGCAAGGATAATAGATGTTGCTTCGTAGACTTCATTGTTGGCTAAGATGGAATAGTAACCACCCATGTCATAAATATTGGTTACTCTTGCTTCTGTAATCTCAATTCCCATGGAATGTGCATGTTCTAGGAAAATGTCTTTGAGTTCTGCACCTGGTTTTCCGTAGAACCCTAGGTAATTGTTTATCTCATGGGCTTTTGTAAGCTTTGGGCTCATATCCTTATTTCCAAAAAGGATAAAACTCTTTTTACGAATTTTTGCGTTGATGGCAGCTGAGACTCCTGCAGGTCCACTGCCGATGATTGCGATGTCAATACGATCCATTTTGCATCCTCCATTGTTTTTACCTCTTATTATCTGTACAATTAACAAATATTATAACAAACTGAGTAAAAAAACAAAAGTCGCTGTCTATTAATACAAAATACAAATCACTATTTTTCCTGTGCTTCAATTAATTTATGTACATTTACTGCTGGTAAAAGAAACTTACGCCCCAAGGCACCAATGGAAAAGCACTGGCAGATACCAGTGCTTTTAGCGATTAATTTAAGATACTTTTTCTACTCAATACTTACTTTTCTAGCTTAAAGATTAGTCAATATATAAAATAGGTAAATTTGAAATAACTTATTCTTTTAACTCTATACTAACTTAATACTGTAGCAGTTGTGTTACCTCCACCTGCCGTAAATAAGGCAGCAAGAGTATGTTCTGCCCATGCATCATATGAAACGGATGAATTCAGCATTTTATAACATGTAAACAAGCAGTCATACCCCGTACTATTTGATGTCAAGCTTCTCGAACATACAAATGGTTGATAATATGGAGCGGATCCATAACCATAGCTATAATGGTCAAAAGTGGAATAACGCATTAAACCATCTGCGTAATATGTATTCGCTGATATAGAAACATAATTCGTAGTAGAACTATTATAATATGCCTTTTGTGTAGTTAATGAAAGCACACTGTTATTCTGTATATTCGTATTCACATTGGCATATTCTGAACGAATTAATTGTTCATAATCTTCTATATCTGTACTTAAAATATCTGCAATAATCTGCTCCCTATCCATTCCAGATTTCTCTATTACTGCATTGGTAGGAAATGCAAAATTGGTGTCAAACTCATCATTCAGTTCTTCTAAAATTTCTACATAAGGAACAATATTCTCTAATTCTGAGATTTCTGTCTGTACAGTTTCACATCTAACCATAACAGCATTTTCACTTATTAACAAAACATTTACTAGTATAATGCATAGAAGTATAAACGGAAAATATTTCTTTTTCATAAAATTCCTCCTTTCAATTATTTCAATATTCACCTATTTCATTTGTTCTATTATGCGAGTTATGTCCTTCACGCCAGTATCAAAATGTAATTGATATTCTATATTATTATATACAAAAATAGCAAAATATGTTTCACTCGACACTTGATAGTCTTCTCTGATTTTATTCTTATTTTCCTTAGCAATAATAACATCTGTATTCAAATTTTCACTTTTATAAATCTCGATTATATCATACTTTTGTTCAAAATCGAATTTAATATCCTCTCCCTCTTTTTTATAGGATAAATAAGTTTTTTTCATATCCTCAAATTTCAACTGTCCTGTCGATACATTTTCTGCTACTGAAAAGTACAAGGTATAAGAAACAGGAGTTCCCTCTTTATTATGTTCAATTAACATATTAATACTTCCCGCTTCATGGTTTTCTACAACGAAATTAATAGAATTATCTTTTACCTGATACTCACATGCGAAGTCAAGCAGTTCTATTCCTAAATCCTGCTCTAAACTCCTCAATTTATCATATGTTTTATATTGATATACTACTCCATCATATTTTATACTCTCTACATCCCTTGGCATGTCAATCTTAAGCCATTCTGAATGGCCAATTTCCACGCTATCCCTATTCACTTGAATAAGCCCTAACAGTTCATATAACAGCTTATTTGCATATAGTTTTGTTGGTTCTAGTATAAAAAAGCACAATACAAGCATACAAACTGCAGGAATCGTGTACTTTTTCTGAATTGAATATCTTTTGTGGAACTTTTTCGATGTTTTGCTAAGCTTTAGTATCTCTTGTCTCTTTCCATCTGAAAGCTTTATCTTATCAAACATCGAATAATAGCTCTCACCCATTCCTATCATTCCTCTCTAATTCCATTTTCAATTTCTTCCTGCCTCGTTGTAACCAACATCCTACCGTACTAATACTTTTATTTAATATATTGCCAATTTCCTTTATGGAAAATTCTTCATAGTAATATAAGTATAGTACATTTTTATATTTTGCATCTAACTGAGATAGCTCGCTCATTACTTCTTGTTCTTCTCTGTTAAATGCATATTCTATATTATCAATTGGTACCTCCCGTCTAAAATAAGCAAGTTTATTTTTATTTTTACAATCATTAATTGTCGTGCGAATAAGCCAGGCCTTTAAATGTTCTTCGCTTTCAAACTCTTTCTTATTTTTTACATACTGCAAAAATGTATCTTGTACTACATCCTCTGCTTCATTTTTATTTTTCAGATTCTGGTACGATATTCGTAAGAGCATGTCTGCGTATGTATTTACTATTTTTTCAAAATAATCATCGTCGACAAATGATTTCCTGAGCAATCATTTCTCCTCCTTTCACCTATAATACAATTTAGCCTTTCAAAATTATGCAAAATAATATAAAAAAAAATAATTTTTCTTAATATTTTTTTCATAACGAAATTCATGTAAAATAAAATCATATTGTATAGGTGAAAAACTTCAATCATATAAATGTCCACATATATTTATAATGAAAACTTCATTAAAAAAAATAAAATGACTACAGAATTCTTTATTCCATAGCCATTTCCTCTTCCTATTTTCCCTTTAAAACTTCTCTTTGAATCTTAAGACTTAACCCTTTTCCGATCGTACGACCTTGTGGAATAATAACCATTTTTCCTGTACTACTTTTAAAAATCCCATGGCTTCCACAAACACGTTCTAGTTCAAAACCATTTTCATTTGCAACTTTATTTAACATCTTGTAATCACTAATATACGTGTTACATACTGATTCATTGCTTTCATCTAGCTCGTCTACACTATCATCCTTTTGAAATAAAACAACACCTCTTGCTGGATCTTCTGCTAACCAATCTAATTCTTTTTCTTGCTCCTCCGATAATTGCAAATCTCCATGTCTTAAATCGGATATATATTTCTTCTTTCCTATGTCCGTCAAACCAATTGCATAGTTCTCTTCTCGATACTCAATAAAAAAATCTTCGCTATGCTCATTCAAGAAGTCTTGTAAACATGCAAACTTAATCTCGTAATACATCTCGGAGATTTCCATTTGTAGTTCAAATAATAAAGAACGAATAAAGTCTTCTAAGATACCTGTTGTTTCTAAGATAAATCGTTCTCCTTCTCGTTCTCGCTTAATATTACTGAATTTTTGCAAATTTACTAATTCCATAAAATCAAATAGTCTTTGTTGAACCAGTACAGTTGATAATTTTAATAAATTCGCATAGATTTCACTTTCTGCACTTGCGACTATTTTTCTATCGGCAGTATGATTCGACTGTAGATTTTGTATAAATCGAAAGTTGTCTAATGTGTTATTGTCTTTTGTTAATTTAATAACCGCTCTTAATCCTTCTTCACATTTTCCACCACGCTGAAATTCTTGCTTGGCTTCGGCTATAATAGGACTTGATTGTTCTAAAAAATCATCTACAACTCGATCTGATAACTTTTTGTACTCTTCGTTATAATTAATCCACATAGTTATGTAAGTTACTCCTTTTTAGTATGAAACTATTTTATCAGACCAAGATGCTCATTTCAATTGTTTCAATGATATAAAAGAATAAGTTCAATCATTGCTTATATATAGTATTCAATTGTTCGATCCGTCTTCATATTAAATATTTCAAACAACTTATCTCTTGCCATTAAGAACTCATCGGAAGTTCGATCTCTCATATATTTATTACTAATATTCACGATACTTTTTATCTTCCCTGGATTCGGTGTCATAACCACAACTCTATCTGCTAGAAAAATTGCTTCTTCTATATCATGGGTTACAAATATAATTGTTTTCTTCTCATTGATAGACAGATTACGTACATCTTCTTGTAATTTCATTCTGGTAATGGCGTCTAATGCACCAAATGGTTCATCCATAAATAAAATATCGGGATTAACAGCCAATGCCCGTGCAATTGCAACTCGTTGCTGCATACCTCCTGAAAGCTGGTGAGGATGACTATTCTGGAATTCACTTAAATTAACCATATCTATGTACTTTTTAGCTATCTTCTCCCTTTCTTTCTTGGGTACTTTTAAAGACTCTAAGCCTAATTCCACGTTTTTTTGCACAGTTCTCCACGGAAGTAATCCATAGTTTTGAAAAATGGTCACATATCGAATGTTCGGTTCTTCCACCGTTTTTCCATCTATCGTAATACTACCCTCAGAAACCTTTTCAAATCCAGCGATTGCATTTAATAAAGTGGTTTTTCCGCATCCAGAGGGACCAAGGAGACAAATGAACTCCCCTTCTTTAATAGAAAGGTTGACATGGCTTAATGCCTGAAAATCCTCATTTTTCTGCTTATACTGTACAGATACATCATTTACTTCTATATACATTGACCTCCCACTCCTCTCCTATTTTCTTATATCCTTAACTACTCCAAATCCCCATGTCTTTGCTACCCATTTTTCAAACAAGCCAATCAAAATATCTAATAGGAAACCAACAATACCTATGGTTATCATCGTTGCCAACAATGCATCTGCTCGAATACAATTTTTACAATCCATAATTAAAAATCCAAGCCCTGATTGTGTTCCTACCATCTCACCTGATACTAGGAAAATCCAACATGTTCCCAATGCCATATGTAGACTATTTGAAATCTGTGGAAATGCTGCTGGAAATACAATTTTTACAACGGTATGAAACTGATTCAATCCAAAGTTTCTTGCTACTTTAAAGTATACTGGTTCTACATTTCCAACGGCTGTAATCGTAGACAATAAGATTGGAAAAAATCCAGCAATAAAGATAATTGCAATAGCTGGCGCATCACCTATACCAATCCAGAGTACAAAGAATGGAAACCATGCAACAGGAGCAATTGGTCTAAGAATCTGTATGATCGGATTTATATATGCATAAATATTAGGAAACAACCCAAATAGAAGTCCTAGTACAATACCACATACTGCTGCAAGAATATATCCGATAATAAATCGTATCATACTATCCTTTAGATGTGTAAATAGAGTTACATTTGATACACTACCTTGTAATCCCTGTTCTATTAATTCCCCGAATGCACGAAATACTTTATAGGGTGCCGGAAACAAGGATTCATGAAAATTTCCGAATTTCACTACTAGTTGCCATATAATAAGTAGTATTCCAAATGATACAATGATGTATTTCACTTTTTTGCCCATAATGACCTCCTACTCTGTCTGATACACAAACTCCTCATAGGATGGCGGATTCTCTTGAATTCCATATTCTTTTACCTTATCCACAAGTACTTGATAACTTTCTTTTGTAATTGTCAAATCATCATACTGAATCCATTCTAAAGAAGTTTCTAATGTATCTTCATTCTGTCCTAAATTTTCTTTTGCAACATTGATTCTGTTCTTCGTATTCAAGCTATTTCCCGCTTCATAATATTTCTCTAACAGAATCTCCAAAACATCTTTGTTCTGATTGATAAATTGCTCTTGAAAAACCAAGCCACAACATAAAGAATTTTCCCAAAGTTCTTCCGAGTCATAGAGCACATGCCCAAATCCTTGGCTCACTGCCTGTGCTCCAAATGGTTCCGCAACACAATAGCCTGCTATTGCCCCACTTGCAAGTGACGATGCCATTTCCGTTGGGGCTAACTGTACGATGTTGAGGTCATTGGCTTCTAATCCATTCTCTTCTAATAAATCATTTAACAGAATATTATGAGAAGATTGCGTATGTGGTATTGCAAATGTCTTTCCCTTTAAATCAGTTGCCGAATGAATATCATTTGCTACAACTACAACATTTCCACCCTTATGTCCTAACGCTACCGCCTTCAAATCAATTCCTTGACTAACTGCGCTCATTGCCAACTCAATTAATACGGATGCACCATCAATACGACCTGAATTTAATGCATCTGTTAAATCTGACCATGAACTAAACTTTACAAGTTCTAGTGTAATGTCACTATTTTCACTTTCCAATAACTCCTTTTCCTGAAATAAAGCCAACGCATGAGTAATTGGTAGATATCCTATTTTCACTACATTGCTAGCAACATCGGAAGAAGCCTGAGCCGAGCTATTTTTACACCCCGTCAAAGATAATCCTGATATAGCTAATACAATTGTGATTGCTAAACTCAACAATCTTTTTCCTTTCATCATGATCACTATCCCTTTCTACTTCTTTTCCCTAATATTGGAGTATAAGCTTTGCAATAGAATTCCTTTTGGATCTTTCACTAACAAAGAAAATATCCATATTATCATTCCAAGCACGACACATGCACATCCCAAAAATGCGTCATTTAGCATATCTGTTGGTGCAGGATAAAAGAACTTTTCTCGCTGTATTGAATATTCTGCAATTGCATCCACTAGCCACATCAAAGATGCGCCCCAGTACGTGAAACATAGCGTACTAAATTTCATTTCATCTTTTGGTGCTTTTGTATACCACAATACAGTACAAATCACAGCTGCAAACACAGTAATTAATAAAGTCATAAAACTTCTTCCTCCCATTCCTCTTCACTTTTGCTATTCCCTTGTACTGCATGATGTTTTGTCATTGCACTTAGAATAGTTGTCATAATTCCCCACACTATAGTTACCATAAGTGACATTCCTACACCTACGGTCGACATCTCATGAAACATCTCTGCTGCATCCTTCTGACTACTCATAGCTGTTAAAAATGGATACCATGGTACTACTTCTCCGTGCCATACATGCTCAAATGCAAGTAATACCGAACCTCCCCAAAGCATCTTATTCAACCAGCCAATTTTTCTAGAAAGCAGTAACACTCCCTCTTTGTGTTCTTCCTGCTTTGCTGCTTTATTCTCTTTCTTCTTTACACACTGCTCTACGATTGTTGTTACAATTGCTTCTGCAACAGGTACTACAAAACATCCCATCTCTATGTCATCCTTTCCTTATCTTCACTCGCATCAATCCCAGCCAAGTGCCTTACGTTTTTCTTTTATATCCGCAACAATTTTATTTCCTAATGCAACTGGATCTGTATTTACATACATCACAGAACCTAACATATCTCTCGTCTCATTTTTTAAGAAATTTATCACGTTCGCAGAACCGTGAATCTGCGCTTCCACACAATGATAAGAATTGACTCCCATCAAACGAAAACCGAGTGCTGCATCAATTCCCTTTTCATTTCCCCACTCTGGCGATGTGAATCCAAATGGCATCTCATAAATTGCCTTTCCTAATTCTCCTGCAACTCCTGCAAAAATTCCACTAGAGCGAGTATTGTCAATACATTCACCAACATGCCATACTGGTGGAAGATCGTTTCCTAAAAATTCTTGTAGTGATTTTCCTGCTTTCTTTCCCGCTTCTACCGTACAATAACCAAGTTTCATAAGTGGAAATGCTGCACAACCATTTGTTAGAATCAAAATGTTATTTTCTAGCAGCACATTTGCAACATCAATCACTGCCTTTTCATATACAACCTTAGGATTATTACACCCTACCATATTTACAATACCTAGTATCTGACCATTTCTAACTGCTTCTGCTAATGGTTTCATACTACCAAAATGCTTATGTACATACTCTACCGAGAATCCAACTTCCGCTTCCACTTCATAAGGTGGAATATATACAGGAACTCCCTGTCTTGCCTCAAAACTTTCGATGGCACGCTCCACAATCTGCTCCGCAATCTTCTGTGTCTCACCAATATTGGAATGATGATGGTCATATGCGATATGTTCCGCCCCTGGCAACCTTGCTGAATCACTAGTTGTAACTACTGTGGTCTTAAAACATCTTGCCACATCCATAATGGACGGAAATACATCCTGTACATCCGCTACCCACAAATCCAGTGCTCCAGTACCAAGAACTAACTCCGCTGTAACGGCATTGGATAACGGAATAACACCTGCATAACGATACATGGCAGATAACCCAGAACAACAGATTCCATAAAACTGTATTCCCTTAGCTCCCTTCTCCTTTGCTAACTTCTGATATTTTTCACTTTGTCCAACTTTCACAATCTGACTCACTAGTACTGGCAAATGTCCATGTACTGCGATGTTCACATAACCTTTTTTTAATGCACCTACATTTACTTTTGATGTTACTCGGTCACCTACACCAAACAAGCTATCTGTTGCGATACTCGATGCAACCACACCTGTAAATGTAAATGCAAGCCCACATCGTAAAAACTGCTGCATAATACTCTTCCAATCCCCATCCGTAGCACATCCTGTCTTGTGATACGCTTCAAACACTTCATGATACGCACTAATTGGAAGAATGTCTAAATCTCCCCACACCTTTTGTCTTTCTGGTGGTGCACATGCTTTTATTGTCTTATATTCCTCTGGTTCTGTGCGAGACAAATCTTCCAACAAAGCATCTGCTAAATCTATAGCAATCTGATTAAATTCTCGATTTTTAATTGGAATTCCAAATGCTTCTGCCATAGCCTTCACCTTATACTTACCAATAATGGGTATATCTAATTTACCCTCGGCTGCCCACTTAAGGGATAAAATAACCTCTCTTGCATGCATACCATGTTGCGCAACACCAGCTGCCGCTGAGCGTAATAAATTTCTCGCAACAATTAAATCTGCATCTGCACCACATACCCCTCTCGGACTCTTTGGTGTAATCTTACATGGTCCCATATTACAAATCTTACAACAGACACCACACAAACCGAAACTACACTGTGGCTTTTGTTTATCAAAACGATCAAACGCAGTATCCACACCAATCTGTTCCATATGTAACATCATTTCCCTCACCGCTGGATCTGGCGTTTTTTCTAATACATCCTGTTTTGAAGGGAATGTCTTTCGATATTCTGCAACTGCTTGCATATAATCTGCGGTAAATTCCGCTTCATGTACGTGTGTATATACATTTCCATGCTCATCTACGTGAGTATGTGTCTCTTTATCAGCTGGTACAATGACTGCGGGAATTCCATGTTCATCAAATCCTATAATTGCTCTATGTTGATGTGTTTTATTAGAACTATGCTCTTTTCCCATTTTCAATCTCCTCCTTAATGATACTGGACGGATTCGAACCGTCAACTTCAGTTTTGCAAACCTATGCCATTCCAACGGCTACAGCATCTTATCTGTTTGATCTATCTGTCTAATGGTTAATAGGTAAAGATACTCCTTGATTGGATTTTGTTGTACTTTTCCTATCTGTTTAGTATGAAATGATGATAACATATCCTACTAAATTTGTATAATATCTAATTCCTTTTAATAGTTATAGGAATTGACTATAACTAAGACATGACTTATTGGAGATTAATTCATTCCCCGCCTTATATACTTGAATCAAATTCAAGTCCTGATCCCACAACACAAGATCTCCTCGTCTTCCTTCTGCAATCACTCCATACTCATTTTCAATTCCTAAACTTTTGGCTGGGTGACTTGTCGCACAAGCAATGGCAGTTTCTAATGACACATTCATTTCCTTCACCGCATAACGTACACAATCTGGCAACGAGGTAATAGAACCCGCCAAAGCACCGTCAGAAACAAGTGTTGCACGATTTCCGCTCACTTTAACATCCAATCCGCCAAGCTCATAGGTTCCGTCTGGCATCCCCGTTGCCCGTATACTATCACTAATCAATATCATACGTTCTTTCCCCATCATAGAAAATGTTGCACGAACAGTCGCTGGATGAATATGAACCCCATCACATATCAACTCCACACTAACCCACGGACTATCAACCACTGCACCAACAACACCAGGCTCTCTGTGTGTAAACGTTGGCATGCCATTATACAGATGTACTGCGTGCTTCGCTCCTGCATCAAATGCCTTCTTCGCTGTCTCATAATCTGCATTTGTATGTGCCAATGCAACCGTCACTTCCTTCTTCACTTCCTCAATAAACTCCGTCCCATTCGCCACCTCTGGCGCAATTCCAATAAACTTTACAAGCCCCTTCGCTGCCTCTTGAAATCGACGATATATCCCCATATCAAACGGTCTGATATATGCTTCATTTTGTGCTCCCTTTTTTTCTTTGCTGATAAATGGCCCTTCCATATTAATCCCCACTAAATCTGCAGAATCATCCTCCTTTCCAGCAAGCTGTTCTTCTCGATACTCTGCCATCGTTCTCAAAATATGTTCCAATTCCTCCACAGGCAAAGTCATAGTTGCAGGGGCAATAGCGGTAACTCCTATAGAAGCTTCATATCTGGCAATCTCCCGAATCGCCTCTCTCGTTCCATCACATACATCGTACCCTTTGCATCCATGAAAATGCAAATCAATCATTCCCGGAATACAATAGTAGCCTTGCCCATCTTTTACTTCTTCACCTTCATCCGTTTGTATAGTATCCCAATCATCTCCATAGACAATTTTCTCAATCACACCATTTCTCACACAAATACCTCCTGCGCGAAATGTCTCATTTTCCCCATATATAAGTATATTTTTAAGAATCATAATCCCTTATCTCCTTAAATACTTTCATTTTTCAACAACATTACTTCCTCTACATAATTATAACTATTATTCTGCAAATAAAAATACCCCTTAAGTAGATTGGCTATTTGCCCTGAGCACATCTGCTCTGAGCATACTTGCTCATATCTACCTAAGAGGTACTTTTATAATCACTTAGTAGGGGGAACCCCTTCTATAAAATTTTGAATAAGTCTACTCAATCTATTCAATACTGAATTATTGTTGAGCTGCACGACGTCTTCTAAGTTCTTCTGTATTTGCCTCAACACGTTTCTTGCTTAATGGATATAAAACGATAGTAGCTACAGTAAGAACCACGAAGCAAATTCCTGGTGCAATACAAGTAATGTCGTAAATCTTTTCTACTACTGCTGGTTCATAAGCTGTTGCTTTTGTATAACCAATAAGAGAAAGAAGAAAACCTGCTAAACCAGAAGAGAAACCTTGTCCACATTTTCTAGCAAAAGAATATACGGAGTAAATTGTACCATCTGCACGTTGACCTTGAACTACTTCTGTATCATCAATAACATCTGCAAGCATAGCCCATGTGATTAAATTGAATACAGCACTACCGATAAAACCAATTTCAAAGAAAACTGTCCATACCCAGATATTATCTGTTTGAATGAAGTATAATGCGATATATGAAACTGCTTGAATCGCTGCAGAAAACACTGCAAGGTTTTTACGTCCGAATTTATCAGATAATTGTACGATAACTACGGAAATCGCTAATGTCATAACAACCCCGATAAGGTTAGTCATAGAAATAGCACCTGGATTACCAAAGTAGTTTGGATAAATATAAGATTGCATGTTAGAGTAACACATTTGTCCTAATAAACTTATAATGGAAACCGCAACCATACCAATTAATGCTTTGTTTGTTGCTAAGCTTTTTAATAATCCAACTAAATCAAATTTTTCTGTTTTTGCTTCAAATTTAATACGTTCTGTTGTCATATGGTAACAAATCATGAACGCAATTACAGCACAAACAGAGAACACTGCTGATGCTACAACTAATCTTGAATCAGAAAGAATAGATTGTCCTGCATCATTTGTATAGTAAATGAATGTTGGTAGAACTACAGATGTTAAAATAACAACAACTTGAGTTCCAATTGTTCTCCACTTAGATAATTCTGCACGTTCTTTTGGGGAATCTGTAATAGCAGATGCCATAGATCCATAAGGAATGTTAATTGCAGTGTAGAATACACTACCCCATAATAAATAAGTTCCGAACATCCATACAATCTTGAATGTCATGTTCATGTCTTGGAACCAAGCAGCATACATTAAGAATGATGCTAAAGCAACTGGTCCAGCTACTAAACGAATAAATGGAGCAAATTTACCTTTTGCCTTTGTAGGTGCACGGTCAACGATTTGACCCATTGTTACGTCTGTAAAAGCATCTACGAATCTAGATATCATCATCATAGTACCAACGATACCAGCGGATACACCCATAACGTCAGTATAGAATTTTAATAAATACATACTTGAAAGGAAAAACATAAGGTCACACCCTACGTTACCCATCATGTATGAAAACTTGTCTTGAAAACCAAATGGTTTCATTTTTTTGTTTTCCACAACAAATCCTCCTTAATTATGTCGCAAATAGTTAGTGCTTTAACAATATACACTAATCGACAAAAATCGTCAATGTGTTATTTGTTTTTTCATTAAACTATATAAAAATAATGTCGTTTTTTGTCGAACATGCACAAAGACTTTATATTCTTCTATTAAAGAAATTCAAACATTTTCCATTTTTATGTTCCTTATATTGGGATTTTTATAGATGTAATGTTTGGAAATTAACAATCTTGTATACAAGTGATTATTATGCTTCGCTATTAGAAGCGGAATTTCCTATGAATCAAAAAAGAGTTATGGCAAAACGAAACCAAGCCATAACTCCTTCTTACCTATTTTAAATTACAAAGATTCTGCACGATCCACCACATTTTTATGGAAATTAATCACCTTGTGTTCATATTCCTTATCCATAAATACAGAATGAAGCATAAAGTCTGCTGTTGCACGGTTATTCGCAATTGGAATATCATATACCTGTGCGATTCTAGTCAGTGCCTTTACATCTGGATCGTGTGGCTGTGCCGTAAGTGGATCTGAGAAAAAAATGCAGAAATCTACTCTTCCTTCTACGATTTTTGCGCCAATCTGCTGGTCACCACCAAGAGGACCACTATTGTATCCCTTAACTGGAAGTCCTGTTCTGTCTGTAATCATGCGAGCAGTTGTCCCTGTTCCGCATAAAAAATGACCTGCTAAAATTTCCTTATTTTCCTCGCACCATTCAATCAGTGCCGATTTCATATTGTCATGTGCAATTAATGCGATATTTTTCTTTTTCCCAATTGTAAAGGAAATATATTCATCTTGCATATTAGAAACCTCATTTCTTATGTCATTTTATAACTAGTCAATACTTCTATATTTCGTACTATCATAACGAACTTTTACAAAAAATGCAAGACGTCATTTCCTGCTACTTTTTAGCAGTAATATTTTTCTCAGTTTTACATATTCAAAGAAAATACATTGGTATACATTTCGTTGTAAAATCAGCATCATCTATACAAAATCTTGTCAAACAATGTAATTATGATATAATATAGGTGACTAATAGAGCTATAAATTTTAAGGAGGACTAGAGTATGAACTTAATCATATTATGCTTGCTTGTGTATCCATTAGAACCTTATCTGTGGGCTACTTGTATGAAACAGTTAGGGTACAAATATACTAAGTATAGACATACTTATCTATTTACATTTCTAGGATATTATGGAATTACACTTATCAAGCAATTGTTTATAGGTAACTTACATAATGACATTTTAAATACTGTTTCTAGTGTGGGGTTAGTTCTGTATATACTAACTTGTACATTACTTTTGTACGAAGGTAAAACATCAAAAAAGCTGGTTTGGGTTTCTGTGTTCTTTGGTATCACAATCCTTACTGAATTAATTGTTCTTGGTTTTTCTACTTTTGTACTTCAAGAATCTACTACTATCTATACAACACCAACTACTTTATCAATCATCTGTACTTTGATAGCTAAGATACTATTATTTGTTGTTTGTCAATTAGTCTATTTTAGAAAAGATGGTACATTAGTTAAAGCTCTATTAGATAACTGGGAGATTATTCCTCTAGGTCTGATTACTGTCTTTTTTGAACTTCCTGCAAGTGCTATAATCAAAAGTATCAATGCAGAACATAGTCCTGTTGCTCTAGGTATCTGTGCAGGAATACAGTCACTATTAATCTTGCTTACCATATATGTATTTTTTGTAATAAGCAACAGAAGCAGGCAGTATAAGTATATAAAATCCGAACTAGAGAACAACAAGAGATCACAGGAATCCTTGGATAAACTGGCGAAATTACGACATGATGTTGCTGGTCATGTCAGAACCATGTATGTATTTTGTAAGAATAAAGAATATGACTATCTAGAAAAATACATATCGCAGGTATATGAGGAAACACAAGTTCCAAATGCTATATATAACACTCCCGACCCTGCTTTATCTATTTTAGTAGGAGATTTACATAGAAAGGCTATCCAATTACAGATTGACTTTGATGTACACATCATCATGGATAAGCTGTATATGAAAAGCATGGACACCTGTTCTCTTATTGGTAACATCTTAAACAATGCCATTGAAAGTACTTCTAAATTACCAGTAAATGATAGACGCATACATTTTCAAATGCTGTATTCGGAAGGCGGATATACTATAGAATGTATGAACAATGCACCTCTGCATACATCATTCAATAACACTACAAAAGCAGACAAAGCAAATCATGGATATGGTCTAAGGATTATTGAGGACATTACAAGAAAATATCATGGTAACATAGTTAAAACTATTGAGTCCTCCATTGAAAATAGAAATTACACAAGCGTATCCATAATCATATATTTCCCTGTTAAAGAAATTCTACTTATACAGAATAAAAGCTTGGATGAAATAGAGCATCGACAATTATAAAAAGATGAAGGGTAACTATTGACACTAATTTCATATACAGAAAGGAGACGCAGATATGATCAAGCCATTACAAAATATGATTACTAAATCAGCTAAACAACTTACCAAGCAAAATGTGAATAGTGCTTGCTTTTGGGTAATGCATCAACCTAAGCTACCAACTAAAGCAGTACAAGAACTAAAGCAACGCCATTAATATGCTCCTTAAGAGTGTCTAGTAACAAATAGGCACTCTTTTTCTATCACAATAACACTGGCGTATAATTGATTGGTGTTAATGCTGTTATACAATGGATCGGAACAACAAAAAAGCTTCAACCTACTGTATTCACAGCAAATCAAAGCTCTTTCTAAAAGTTAGTGCAGTCGACGAACTTGAACCCGTACCCAGTTAACCCAGACTAGATCCTTAGTCTAGCGCATGACTAAATCTTTTAACTATAATTTTATCTTACAATCAAACTAAAATTCTCGCATGTAAAAAAGTGTTACTCTAACTTAAATTAATAAGTAAAAGTAACACTTTCTATTCAGCAGCCAAATATCCAGCTCCTAAATTAATTCTTGTTTAACGACCACGTCGACCCTTAAACTACTAAAAGCAGTATAACATAATCTGCTTTTTTTGTAAAGAATAAATTTAAATTTACATAATTATTATATTTCACTCATCCTAATTTGATACACAATTTGAATTATTAATCCATTCTCTTTTTTTCTTAGTAATCGGAACCTTTTGAAATCCCCAATTTCTTAAATCAGTGTTATCTGTCGGTGTATAAATTTTATCCTTTATAGCTGCAAATATTAAATTTTCACTTCCATAATTAACCAAAGTTGGATTCACCTCAAGTAATCCTCTGCGCACTCTACTTAGCGGATTTGTTAATAAATCTGCTATTTCTAAGCCACTTTGATATTTTCCAACACCTTTTTCGGCTATGATAAACCCTTTTATCTTGTTTTGTAAATGTTCATTTAATTTTAAATGCGTTGTTCCTGTATTGTAAACATCAAAAAAAGACTTTTGTATTGCTAAATTTTTAGAATCATCTCTCGCTTCAATTACAATTCGAGCTGAATCTACATCATTAATATGAATAAATGAATAAAAGTTTTGTAGTATATATGTAAATGCAACTATGTAAGGATTTTTAGATGGTGTATAATAATTTTCTAACTTCTGCTTGTCAACCGTAACCGAAATAATGGTAAAATCCAAGCTCGCTAAGAAGTTAGGTAACTCATCATAGAACTTTTTTCTCTGTTCCTCACTAATATCTTTAAATTCCTTTTTCCTTCTTGCTATGTCAGTAAGATGCAAAACTACATTCGAGTTTCCAAAACATTGTTTTTTTAGTTCCATGAGCTTTTCTTCAAGTTGTGAATTTCCCTCTTCTTTAACAGCATATTTATATTCAAATATTACCCCTGTCAGTGTAAAAGGTTCTTCTTTAGCATCTGCATTTCCTGTTTCATCAATAAACATGATGCACTTTTGCTTTTTTCTAATCATAATGTTTCTCCTCTGCATATATTAGACTATCCTAATTTTACACCATAATTATCCCTATGTACACAATAATTGTTATTAGTATCTTTTATCAGATATAATATACCATGAAATACATACGCACGCAAAATCCCGTAATTTAAGAGCTAATATCATACGCAACTCAGCACCAATTTCAAAAGTATTTGCAGACACAAAAAAGCCTTGATTCCTATAAAATCAAGACTTCTTATTCGTTAGTGCAGTCGACGGGACTTGAACCCGTACCCAGTTAACCCAGACTAGATCCTTAGTCTAGCGCGTATGCCAATTCCGCCACGACTGCGTATTCTATTCATGCGCTTTCACGCAAAATTAAAATTAATATTAACATTTTTAACTAACAATGTCAATCACCATTTTCTCACCATGCAAATCTTATCAACTCACACTTAGCAAAAAAATAACTCCCCGAGTTGGGCTCGAACCAACAACCCCACGGTTAACAGCCGTGTGCTCTACCATTGAGCTATCGAGGAATATGTTTATATTATATACTGTGTTAATAAAAATTGCAAGTGTTTTTTTAATTTTTTTAAAAATTTTTTTCAAATATTTTTTCTCAAAGCGCAGATACTATTAAAATAATAACATCCACTTTTAGAAAGGAGCCGATTATGAGCCAACAAAGACATCATGGAAAAGGCTACAAAGATATTCAAAACGGACCTCTTAACAGCATTCCAAAAGACTTTATTCCCAACGGAATCAATCCAAACAATAACGCCTTTTATGACTATGACAACAATCCGTTAAGTAGCAAAGGTAACTCAGTTCTTGCAGAAGATTATAATCTATTTAACCCAAACTCAAAAAAGACTTAATAAAATACGCAATAAGATACTATCACAAATCTTTCAAACTGCCGTTAGTATGCCAGATAGCTCATTTCACTTCTAATACACTAACTGGCAGTTCTTATTTCATATGATACAGTCTTCCAAAAGACCTTATTTCAAAATATTCGATTCACAATACTTTCTACTTCATCAACTTTCTAAATATGGACACATGGTTCTTATATGGTGCAAATCGAATAAAAAATTCGATCCAAGTCTTTCGTTCCATAACTGTTCTTGTATGTGTAAATGTATCTAAACTGTATTTTCCATGATAAGATCCCATACCGCTATTACCAACACCTCCAAATGGAAAGTTTGTTGTGGCAACATGCATCACAACATCATTTATCATTACATCCCCAGATGAAACTTTATTGATAATACGACGGCTAATCTCTTTTTTCTCTGTAAATACATATAATGCTAGTGATTTTGGTTTTTCTACTAAGTGCTCTAGTATCGGATCTAATTGTGCAAATGACATTACTGGAAGAATCGGTCCGAATATCTCATCTTGCATCACTGGTGAATTCCATGTAACATCTGTTAAAATCGTTGGAGCAAAGTAATGAGCTTCCACATCATACTCACCACCATGAAAAATAGTTACTCCTTCTAGGTATCCCTTTAATCTCTCTACTTCTCTTTCACTAATGATTCTGCAGAACTCTTTGTTTTCCTTTGGATTCTCACCATATTGCAATACTGCTTGTTTTTTTAACTCTGCAAGTAATCTTTCTTTTACCGTTTCTTGTACCCAAATAAAATCAGGAGCTACACACGTCTGTCCTGCATTCATTAATTTTCCCCAGATAATTCGCTTCGCAGCCATCTCTATATTGGCGTCTTCTGTGATGATACAAGGACATTTTCCACCTAATTCTAATGTTACTGGCGTTGCATGTTTCGCAGCCTTTTCCATTACAATCTTCCCCACTCTAGAACTTCCTGTAAAGAAAATATAATCAAATGGAAACGCCAATAATCCTTCTACCGTCTCTTTTCCTCCAAAAGGATCGCACACATAAATATACTCTTTCTCAAAGTTTTCATTGATAATTCGTGTGAGCACTTCTACAAAATGTTCTGTATACTCAGATGGTTTTATCATCACACAGTTTCCAGATGCAATTGCTCCTACTAATGGAGAAAATACAAGTCCAAATGGATAGTTAAATGGCGATATCAACAATGTAATCCCATAAGGTTCTTTTACTACTTCTCCTTTACACGGGAAATGCGTAATCGGCACTGGCATTCTCTTTGGTTTTGTCCATTTTCTCAGTTTCTTTATAAATTCATTTACTTCATTGTAGAATTGACCAATCTCTGTTACAAAAACTTCAAATTCACATTTTCCCAAGTCTTTGTAGATTGACTCGATAATATCCTTTTCATTTTCTTTTACAACCTTCTTTAACTTTTTCAGTTGTTCTAAGCGAAATGAGATATCTTTTGTGATACCTGTCTTAAAATACGCTTTCTGTAATGAAAATATTTCAAAATTTGTTTTTTCCATCTGAATACCATCTTTCTTTTCATGTAAATATGAAAAAAAGACAATCGTATTTACATACGACTGCCTTTCATTTTCTATTTATTAAGCAAGTTTAGATTTTGCAACTTCTACTAAAGCAGCGAAACCTTCTGCATCGTTGATAGCCATTTCAGATAACATTTTTCTGTTTAATTGGATATCAGCTAATTTTAAACCATACATAAATTTGCTGTAAGAAAGACCATTCATTCTAGCAGCAGCATTGATACGTGCAATCCATAATTGTCTGAATTGTCTTTTTCTTTGCTTTCTACCAGCGAAAGATTCAGCCATAGCTCTCATAACAGATTGTTTTGCTACTCTATATTGTTTAGATCTAGCTCCTCTATAACCTTTAGCTAGTTTTAATACTCTATTGTGTTTCTTTTTTGCGTTCATACCGCCTTTAATTCTTGCCATCTTCTAATTCCCTCCTTATCACCAAAATTATAGATATGGTAATACTTTCTTCATTGTCTTAACATTGGAAGCATCTACTGTTGTTGCTTTTCTAAGATTTCTCTTATTCTTTGTTGTTTTCTTTGTTAAGATATGTCTCTTATAAGCTTTACTTCTTTTTAATTTTCCAGTTCCTGTTACTTTAAAGCGCTTTGCAGCTGACTTTTTAGTCTTTAATTTTGTCATCGTATTTCCTCCTTACTGATTCCAATTAACTTATCAATTTATGTTAACGTTTTTCTGTTAAAAACATTATCATACTTCTGCCTTCCATCTTTGCAGGTTTTTCTACCATTGCAACATCTTGTAAACGTTCAACGAACTTATCAAGAATTTGTTTACTCATACCCATATGAGCAACTTCTCTACCACGGAAACGAAGTGTTACTTTAACCTTATCACCTTTTGCTAAAAACTTTCTTGCTTGACCTGCTTTAGTATTCAGATCGTTTTCATCAATGTTTGGGGATAAACGGATTTCTTTCACATCCATTGTTTTCTGCTTTTTCTTTGCTTCCTTTTCTTTACGAGCCATCTCATAGCGATACTTTCCGTAATCAATCACTTTACATACAGGTGGTTTCGCTTGTGGAGCAATTTTTACTAAGTCTAAATTTGCTTCTCTAGCAATCTTCATTGCATCTTTGGCAGACATAATTCCTAATTGTTCGCCGTCTTCACCAACTAAACGAACTTCTTTATCCCTGATCTGCTCATTAATCATTAATTCACTAATGGTCCTGCACCTCCATAAGGTTTTTAAAATATTTTTTAGTTTCAAAACATCTCGGTAAACCCGATAAATGTTACTGACATAAAAAGAACGCGGATAGCAAAAGCCACCCACGTTTCCGTTATCTATTATCATGCGATATACGCATTCTCATAATCTCGAAATGTGACCCAAGTCGCTTGAAACGCTAAGGTGAGAGTGGTTTACTCTGCTTCGTTCATCTTTATTAACACAACAATTAGTATTGTAACAGATGCAGTTGGGTTTGTCAACTATTATTTTTGCTTTTTTAAGCTATTAACTTGTAACATTACTTTAACACACCCGTTAACATATGAAGATTTTCTGTAAGACTTGTAGCCAGTTAATCCAATGTAGTAATTACAGAAGAAGAATAGGGATTCGCTTTTTTCGCAGCAATACCTTTTAGTTTCAAAGCTGCTTTTTCCCTTACCAAACAACAAAAATCAGTCAAAACAAACAGCACAACTGCCAGACAACAGACAACTGGTGGCGAATAACCATCTTCGCTTAAGATAAGCATCGAAAACCCAAGTAATACATAGGAAATACTATAAATAGCCGTTATGTTCTTACTCCATCTGCAGAGCAGTTTCTTGATAATTTCTGGAATATGTGGTGCAATAAAATAAAAAAGACTTATCCAAAACAAAGCAAATGCTGTCAAGATTATATTCCCTGCTATATCATGATGATAGTATGTCTCCTGCCAAAGCTCGCCGAATGCACCAAACTGTACATCATTTACATAACTATAGATCCACAATGGTATAGATACCCAAAATGAATAAAACATGATTTTTTTATAAAACAGCTGCTTATCCGTGCATCGTACCAAGTAATCCCCAAATATATATCCAACAATTGGATAAGTAATCCAATTTAGGAATGGAAACCAGGAATATTCATTTGTTCCCCAAAACAAACCAAAAAATGCATTGGCAAATTCACTTGAAAAAGAGATTCCTTTCAGGCACATATGTAATGATGCAAAGATACACCAGATAACTGCAAGGGCTTTTTTGGATAACTTATATTTTCTGACAATGCTAAAAAACAAAAATGTTAATCCTGCAAAATGCAGAATATCAATTCCACGAATATAGCATATTGCCTCTTCCATATAACCAAAATCATTTTCTCTTTTATATAAGATAAAACCTGGCACAATATCAGTCATAAAACTCAGAAAATATCCTGCCATTATCAACTTAATGCCCCTTTTTGCAAACTGCTTTGACGTATTGTTTTTGGAATAAATAATGCCCACACCCAATAATATCATGAAAACTGGTGCTACTGGCGGACTTCCTAAGAATTCAACAATCCGATTGTACATGCCCCCTTCATACGCTGTCCCCTGCCAATATTCATTCGTATGTACTAGTACCATAAAAATAATTGCAATTCCTTTTGCAAAATCCAACTCATATTGATGTTTCCTATTCACTTCCTTGTCTTCGAACATCTGTTTCATTTTGTTCCCCCCCTTACTTGCAAATAATTATGTACATAAGATGATGGTATTTTAAGCTCTGAAAGTTCCTATTCAAATGATGTTCAAATAATAAATTTGGAAACTTCTGATTTTAAGCTTTCCATCATTTCTTCATTTCCTTCTACCTGATGCAGATTAGAGTGCATATTTTCATTCAGCGTAGAAGTATTCTGCGCAACTTGACAAATACCCAGTGCGCATTCTTTTACAGCATTGTGGATCATCTGAATTGCATCCACAATATCTTCCATTCCACTTTCTATTTCCATAGACTGCCCATTCATGCTCTCAAAAAACTTTGTAACTTGTTCGGAACTTTCTACATAATCCTCTCCAACTTCACAAAGTCTTTCATAACCAGCTGCTGTCTTATCAGAAACATAATTCATAATATTTTCTGCTTCTGTTGACAAAGCCTCTACCACATTCACAATCATATTACTAATCTGCTGTATTTCTTTTGCTGTTTTGGTCGTATCATCTGACAATTTAGAGATTTCTTCTGCAACAACAGAAAATCCTCTTCCTGCTTCTCCTGCTCTTGCAGCTTCTATAGAAGCATTCAGTGCAAGCATACTTGTTTTATTTGCCACATCCAATATCTTCGCAGTAAGAACATTAATTTTTTCCACCTCATTCGCCTGACCGATTTTTTCCTGAACAGATGCCGCAAGCTGTTCCGAGGTCTGTCTTACTTCAACCCCATCCTTTTTCGCATCTTCGCAGACAGTAACCGCTTTTTCCTTAATGCTTTCTGTCATTTTCTTTCCATCACCGATACTCACATATACACTGTCCAATAACTCCCGCATGGAATCAATAACAGAAGTGATATTTTCTATATTAGAATAACTTTCTTCAATCATTGCATTAATTTCCTGTGTTGCCGCAGATACATCTGACAATTCATTTGCCGAATCATGCACAGATGTTCTTGTCTCTTGTATTGACTGTTTCATCTTGTCGGAAACGCTAGAAATATTCTTAATGACATCTAAAATATATCCTAACAAGCTATTAATCTTTTTCCCAATATCTCCAATTTCATCATCACTCTTAATATCAATTGTCTTTGTCAAATCTCCATTACTGCTGATTAATTCATCTAATTTATTGTCTACCAGTAATAGTTGTTTAACCATTCTTTGAATAATGCAGAATACACAAATAAATATACTAATAACAATAGCCGCAATGCTAAGGTATAGAACCTTTACAATACTTTGTATATTTTCTGCTACAAATTCAGCATCATAGTCTACTCCTAAAACTGCAGTAACATTTCCTTCTGTGTCATAAATTGGTACATATGCTGAAATAAGCTTTCCATAACCAGAATCATCAATATATGGTGTAACATATTTTTCACCTGCAAAAACTGGTTCCATCTCGCTTATATAGATATCTTCTAATGGTTCAATAAAAGATGTTTCCTCATTATTCGAAAAGAAATATTGATATGTACCTTCAAAATCCCCTACTATGTATATATATTTTGCTCCAGTTCGTTCAATCATTAAATTACAATACTCATACATATCCTGATAAGCCTCTTCTTGCTTCCCTATGTCTTTAATTAATTCCACTTTTTCTGCATCCATATTTTCACTAATCAGTGAAACTACTGCTTCTGCCTCATTGGCACCTTGCAAAATAAATTTTTCATTCAACATTTTTTTCATGACCAATGATAAAATAATCGAGAAAACTAAAAATACAACCATGATAGGTATTAACAACTTCTTCCCTATCCCAAGTCTAATTTTCACGTATACTCTCCTCCTTTTTAACCTTGTTATAATTATAAATAGAACCAACAATTTACTGTTTATAATACCCCATCTCCCCAGAGTATTTCCTTGGTACATCTTCTTGAATATAAGAATTATCTTTTGTTTATTATACAAACTAAAGAAATTGTTGCATTTTCTTTATCTAAATGTTTTCTTCCCCCTTCCATTTTTACACTTTTTGTAAAATCCAAAATACATTTTATGCTCTTATTATAACGACAAAAAGGAGAACATTGCAACACCAATGTTCCCTTTTTTGCCTTTCTCATTATTTTTCTTCCTGTACTTCAATCTTACGAATTTCTTTAGTTCTAATCTCCTTGCAGATATCATCAATAAATGTCTGTAAAGGTTTTTGACCTTCATCCCCTAAGAAACGGCTTCTTACGGATACAAGACCTTCTTCTTGTTCTTGTTGTCCTACTACAAGCATGTAAGGGATTCTATTTAAACGAGCTTCACGAATCTTGTAACCGATTTTTTCTGCTCTTCTATCAACTGTACAAAGTACTCCATTGTTCTTTAATTCTTCTTCTACTTTGTTTGCATACTCTGCGTATTTATCAGAGATAGGAAGAATACGAACTTGTTCTGGACATAACCATGTTGGGAATAAACCTGCGTATTTTTCAATTAACCAAGCAAGTGTTCTTTCGTAACATCCCATACTTGTTCTGTGGATGATGTAAGGACGTACCTTTTCACCTTTTTCATCGATATAGTACATATCGAATTTTTCAGCGATTTCACAGTCAAGTTGAATTGTGATCATAGTATCTTCTTTTCCATATACGTTCTTTGCTTGAATATCAAGTTTTGGACCGTAGAACGCAGCTTCGCCTTCTGCTTCTGTAAATGGAATCTCTAAGTCAACTAAGAATTGACGCATCATACCTTGAGTTGTTTCCCAGTATTCATCAGAACCAATGTATTTTTCACGGTTTTCTGGATCCCATTTGGATAAACGGTATGTTACATCGTCTTGTAATCCTAATGTTTTTAAGCAGTACATTGCTAAGTCTACACAGCCTTTGAACTCTTCTTCTACTTGGTCTGGACGAATGATTAAGTGACCTTCAGAAATTGTAAACTGACGTACACGTGTTAAACCATGCATTTCTCCAGAGTCTTCGTTACGGAATAATGTAGATGTTTCACCGTAACGACAAGGAAGATCACGGTAACTCTTTTGGCTGTTTTTGTATACATAGTATTGGAATGGGCATGTCATTGGACGAAGTGCAAATACTTCTTTATCTGTTTCTTCGTCACCTAGGATAAACATACCATCTTGGTAGTGATCCCAATGTCCAGAGATTTTATATAAATCACTCTTAGCCATAAGAGGTGTTCTTGTTCTCATGTAACCACGTTTTTCTTCTTCATCTTCGATCCAACGTTGTAATGTTTGAACCATCTTTGTACCATTTGGCATTAATAGTGGAAGACCTTGTCCAATAACATCTACTGTTGTGAAGATTTCCATCTCACGACCTAATTTATTGTGGTCACGTTTTTTGATATCTTCTAAATGCTCTAAATAAGCATCTAAATCTGCTTTCTTTGTAAATGCAGTACCGTATACACGAGTAAGCATCTTATTCTTTTCACTACCTCTCCAGTAAGCACCTGAGGAAGAGATTAGTTTAATTGCTTTGATTCCTTTTGTGCTCATTAAGTGAGGACCTGCACATAAATCAACGAATTCACCTTGACGGTAGAAGGAGATTACTTCATCTTCTGGAAGATCTTCGATTAATTCTACTTTGTAAGGCTCACCTTTTTCTTTCATTAAGGCAATTGCTTCTTCTCTTGGAAGTTCAAATCTTTCTAATTCGTGTCCTTCTTTGATAATTTTCTTCATCTCTGCTTCTAATTTATCTAATGCTGCACGGTCAAAAGATTCACAGTCAAAATCATAATAGAAACCAGTATCAATAGATGGTCCAATTGCTAATTTTGCTTCTGGGAAAAGTCTTTTTACTGCTTCTGCTAATACGTGAGAAGCAGTATGACGGTATGGTGCTTTACCTGCTTCATCATTGAATGTTAAAATGCTTAATTCGCAATCGCTATCTACGATTGTTCTTAAGTCCACTACTTTACCATTTACTTCACCAGCTGTAGCCATTCTTGCTAAACCTTCACTAATGTCTTGTGCAATTTCGTATACACTCATTGCTTTGTCATATTCTTTAAAAGAACCATCTTTTAATGTAATTTTCATGATTTTTTCTCCTTCATATTAGTTTAAGAATAAGAAAAGCCCATCCCCTTCGGCTTTTCTCCGAAAGGGACGAGCTATTATATCATAGTCGCGGTTCCACCCTAATTCCTGTTTCAAACAGGCTCCTTAGTGTGCTTATGCACTTGATGATAACGGAATCACCGGACCGGATTAGGGTCACTCTGAGGTAGTTTTCGGATGCTTCTGCAATAGGACAATTCCAGCACTTATGCCCCTCTCTGAAAAGTTCCACATCTTACTCTTCTCGTCAACGTATTTACTGTAAATTGGGTTTCAAAACTAATTTTAATTATAGCACCAACATATTTTTTGTCAATCCCTTTAAAACTTGATTTAATTTTGGAATTCACTCTATCTTTCATACCATATTGGCTCATTATCACAATGCTTATAAATATATGTCCATGTAAACTCCTCATCCACAATGTACATATCCCTTGCTCTCTTCTCAAACCTTAAATATTTAGAATTTAGCTTGTTATGTGTTTCTAAAAAAAATACATCATCGCTTAATTGATAAAACAAATAGACTCTATGTTTCTCTTGTTTATCAAATAACTTCAAAGCTTCTTGTCCTTCCACGTAATTTGTAACCTTATTATAGGTAAATGCATGCCAAAGATATTCATCAATACAACATTCCTTTAATTCGTCTTCTGATAGTTCCGATAAAAAGGTATTTTTCCATTTTTCTCTTAGTTGAAATGCTGTCAAACTGCTTTCTTGCAATTCCACACCGATTTCTTTTAAATGTTCTATTACGTTTCTTTTATTTCTTTCTAATTCCAATTCTTCCAGCTTATTCATCTCGCTCATAACACGCATTAATTGTTCTACCTGTAACTTTCGCTCTGTCTCTTCTAGATTTGATATTCTTTGCATCTCACTTGAATAATATTGCACATAATTATCCGAATGCTCCTCAAGAATCTCATTCCACTCCTCTTCCGAAAGATTACTATCACACCATCTATCGAATCTCATAATTTACCTCCAGAAAATCTGCAATGATTTTCTCTGAATTATTGTCATTTACAAGAATACTATCAAAGTTTTATTCCACTTGCAATATTACCATAATATTGTGCAAACAAACAATTCCAATTCATGCATTTAGTTGACCTTTATTTCCAATCACTCTATAATATTACAAGAAATCAAACTAAGTTATATAGTAAGGAGAAAATAATTATGAAAAAGCGAAATTTAGTATTAAGCGTAATACTGATTATACTACTTATATGTGGTGTATTTGTATCAACGAGAACACCCTCTAAATTAGATAAAAACAAACTTGAACCCCCGATTTCCTCTCAAGATACACAAGGCGAAATTAAAATTCAAGATTATTTCCAAGCCAACTTGCCAACCAATTATGATGTGAAATACGATAATGAAAATTTTGAAGCAATTATTACATACAATGGCGAAAATGTAGGATACCTATCATTTTATAATACACCTGATATAACAACAGATTCTATAGTTTCTTCTATTGAAGGAATGCATGCATACGCTAAAACTTCTGGTAATGATACCAATATGGGAACATATACAATAAAAAAAGTTATTGTATCATACGAACTGTCTGCTGCCGAAGCAGAACAAGGAAAGGAAGCAACTGAAGATACCATCCATTATTACTATTATCATAACACTCAGAGCAATAACCTCGTTGGTGACTTGTATTTTGACGCTAATATGATTAGTGACAGTGAAATGGATACACTTTCTAAATCCATTGTCCTAAAAAAACGCTGACTTTCGCCAGCGTTTTTCTATTTCTTATTTACACCCAAAATGTGAAATAATTCATCTAAATATTTAATCTCATAATCTACAACAGCCTGTGTTTTATTCTTCATTCCATTTGGATTATACCAACAAGTCTTAATTCCAGCATTATTTCCACCTAGAATATCTGATGTCAAAGAATCACCAATAATCAGCGCTTCATCCTTTTTTTCAAATCCTATGGCAGCAAATACTACATCGAAAAACTGACTCGATGGTTTTTGACAACCAATTTCTTCAGAAATAAAGATCCCATCTACATAACCAACGATTCCAGACTCTTCTAACCTTCTATGCTGTGTTCTTGCAACACCATTTGTTACAATATAGCATTCACAACCTTCTATCTTTTTCAACTCTTCTAGAAGTTCTAATGCACCATCAATCAAGTAACTTCCTGCTCCAAGTGTTTCTTGGTATTCTTTTTCAAATGCAACCCCATCTCCTTCTATGCCGATTGCTTCGAATAATTTTCCAAAACGTGTAAATACAACTTGGTCTCTTGTAATCTCTCCACGCTCAAATTGCTTCCAAAGTCCATGGTTAATTGTATCATATGCCCGTTTCACTTCTTCATCGCAAGGATATCCATGCTTTTTCATAGTTTCAAGAAATGCTACCTCTTCTGTTTTTGTAAAGTCTAATAGTGTATTGTCTGCATCGAACAAAAGTATAGGATAGTTCATACTGTTACCGAACCTTTCTTAAATAATATTTCATGTAAGAAAAAGTTGAAGGAATTATGTAACTCACTCCTTCAACTAATTATTTTTATGTCAGTTTTATATTCAAATTTTCTAAATGCGATTTCATTAAAGTGTCATCTGCATCTTATAATCCTCACAGATAAAGCCACCACCGAAATCTGTTTGAACGGAATCAATCTTCTTCATTCCAAATGTTTCATACGCTGCAATGGAATCTATATTTTTCTGATTTACCATTAAGGTCATAGTCTTTATTGCCATTGCTTCGCTTAATCCTTTTAAGAACTGGAATACTTGTTTTCCATAGCCTTGCTTACGAAATTCTTTTAACACATAAAGCTTGCTGATAAATAAATCGTCTCCTTCTATCTTAATGGCAAAATAGCCTACATCAGAAGTTCCATTACCTAATTTGAAGTAATCATAGCCATTATTATGTATCGCCTCTGTAATCGCTTCTACAGATTGATAATGCTCGACAATATAATCAATTCCATCATTCTCAACAATCCCTGCATAGTGCTCATGCCAAATCACATCTGCCATTTTAGCCACTTCTACAATTCCATTCTCATCTATCACTGGTACAAATGTAGCTGCCATTGTAATTCCCCCTTATTCATTATTTGATTAGTCTGTCCAGAGATAATGGAAGTATTGTTCATCTTCCATATCGTTACTCTCCACCTGTATATCTTCATCTTCAATGCCTGCATAGATAAAATTACGCAAAGCAGTTTTATTGGTATCAAAGTCTACTACTAAAACAGCTTTTCCATTTACTTTTTCCCCGGAATACGTATTATCCAAAGGTACACGGAATGTCTCTAATTCCAGTGTTCCGAAACTTGCAAACGTTGAAATATAACTAATAATATCCGCCTTTGATAAGTTTGTTGTTACATAGGATAATAAATCCGTTGCAATAGATATCATACTCACAACATTTTGTGATTTGTATTTATCAAAAATTGCCTTTAAAACTGTACGCTGACGGTAGGTTCGACCAAAATCATTAGCCTCTCCATTGGAAGCAGATTTATATCGTACACGGCAATATCCTAGTGCTTGATTTCCATTTAAGGTATTCCATCCTGCTGTTACATTACGATATGCTGGATTAGAAATATAGTTTGTCGTATTTAAATAATGTGCCTCGTCACTTGTAAGTTCGATATCTACACCTTTTAATTTATTTACAATATCCTCAAATGCATTAAAATCAACACGCACGTATCCATCAATCTCAATACCAAAGTTTTGCTCAATGGTTTCTGCTAACAATACACCGCCACCATTGTGATATGCTGCATTTAGTTTATTATTTGCATAACCTGGTATGGTTACGTACATATCTCTCATAAATGAGGTAAGCTTAATTGACTTTTCAACTGTATTTAGCGTCGCAACCATCATAGAATCGGAACGACCTACGTCGTCACTCATGGCTTCCTCACCGATTAACAAAATGTTTACCACTTGTTGTTCAATTGTATCATCGAACATCTGAGGGATTAATGTTGCTTGCTGCGCAGCTAATTCTTCGTCTGTTAAATCTGTTTCTGCTCTTCGAATCTCGTCTGGCGTCTCTTTGTCAATCTTACCAAGCATGGCATATACAAATACAAATACGCCTCCAACTAACACTGCCAACACACAAAAGACAACCAAAAGCTTACGCTTCCATGACCATTTCTTTTTTTCTCGCTCCTCTTGTACCTCTTCATGATTCGCTTGATTCAAATAATCTTCTAATGCATTGGGAGTCTCTTTTTCCTCACACTCTGTAGCTTCTACTTCAGCATCCTCCTCTTGAGTAGACACTTGTTCCTCTGCAAATGTATTTTCTCTATTTTCTTCTGCCACGTCATCATCCTTATTATTTATATCATTATTTGTTACTGTATCTTCATGTATAACTTCTTCTTGACTATTTTCTGAAGGTTCTAATTGACACTCTTGTTCAATTTGTTCTCCAATGGCGTTGCTTACTTCGCTTAACCACTCGTCTTCTTTTAACTTTCCTTCATCCATCCTCTTTCACCAACCAGTCCCCTAGATTGTTTCAAAATTAGCCTTAGCCATTCTATTTTACCAAAACAACACAATTTTTCAACTACTTTGTTACAGATTTAATAAAAAAGTATTACAAAATTAAGAAAATAGATAAATTTAATCCTAACCATATATAACATTAAGGAGCCCATAACTTTTTCGTGGGCTCCCATAGTTATACATATTCTTATCCTCTATTCTTCAAAATTTCTACAAATGAAAGGATACATTGGCAGATGCATAATTTTTCCTGTCCATTTTGCCCCACATTGAGACGTCATATCAACTAATTATGTATGCATCTTCACAAGAACATTTTGTCCATTTAATCCAAGAGAACTAACCAACACTTGCTCTTTTTCTTTCTTGTTTTGAAGTACATTAATAATTTCAAACAATCCAGATGCTGCAAATGTATAATAGTTCAACTCCTTATATGTATCCATGAAATGCACCTTACCAAAAACATTTTGTACAATCTCTTTTTCAACTGACATGTATTCCTTTGAAAAGGCTCCTGATACATACGAATATATAACATCCTTTTCCTTTACACTTTGAAACAAATATTCTAAACTTTTAACATCTGGCTCTTTCTTTAAATACGTCCTTGGTGAAAATGATGTATTTACTTCCTCTATCACCCCAAGTGGTATTCCTCCCCGTGCTCTACAATGCTCCTCTGATTCCAATATTAAGACTGCTGCTCCATCTGCTAGTTGAAAATCTCCTTGCTGAAAAAGACCCATTTCCTTAAAATTCATTTTTTCCACTTTATTCAACTTAGCCGTAGTCCCACCAACAATTGCTATATCTAAATCTCCACGAGCAATATGGGCAAAACCATCTTTTAACGAAATCATGCCACCTGAACAAGCATTTAGATCCGTTGATGCAATTCCTCTTGTATTCGTTAATTGAGCTCCTAAAAAAGCTGGAATATTAGAAATACCCTTTACTGCTTCAATCATACTCCAATTATTAATAATGAAATCCACTGCATCTTTTGTAGAAAAAGTATTGTTCTTTTCATGTACACTCTCTAATACTTCATCTAAATGCTGCTCATCCATTGTCAAATCAAGAAAATCTGCTACAAACAATCCTTTTTTGTATTCATCTATTTCTTCAACTGAGAAATTTTCTAGAGCAAATTGTAATGCCTGCAAAAACATTCTACCACTTCTTCTAGCATATTTCATAATTTTTCGATTATTTCGATTAATCGTTATTTGCTCATTTTCATTTTTTAACAGCGTACTTCCATAAGATGCAATGTATACTCTATTTTTCATTTTTTTCGCTCCACTTTTTCATTACAACACATACATTCTGACCTCCAAAACCAAATGAATTAGACAATGCATATGTAATGTCTACCTCTCTTTTTCCTTCTTTCACATAATCCAAATCACAATTTTCATCATCCTCATCTAAATTAATAGTTGGTGGTATGATTGCACTTTTTATGGCACATATCGTTGCAATCACTTCTACTGCACCTGATGCTGTTAAAAGATGACCCATCATAGACTTATTAGATGAAATAGGAATCTTATATGCCCGTTCTCCAAACACTCTCTTTATTCCCAATGTCTCAATTAAATCATTATAATATGTTCCAGTACCATGTGCATTAATATAGTCAATATCATCCTTTGTTATAGAAGCATTTTCTATTGCTTTTTCTATAGAACAACTACATGCCTTACCCGTCACATCTGGACTCGTAATATGATATAAGTCTGTATGAGCCGAGTAACCAACTATTTCTCCTAATATAGGCACTCCTCTGCCAATTGCACTCTCCATACTTTCTAATATCAAAATTCCTGCACCTTCTCCAAGCACACATCCACTTCGATTTTTAGAAAATGGACGACATGCTTCTTTATAATTTTTCTCTTTAGACATAACACCTAGAATGGAGAATAAAGAAAATGCATTTGCATTTAAAGATGCCTCAGCCCCTCCAACGATTGCCATTTTAACTTCACCACTTCGAATCATTTCATAACCACTAGCAACTGCATAAGCTCCTGCTGCACATGCATTTGTAATGGTTTTAGCTAATCTTCGAATTCCTAGTAATGCAGAAAGATAAGCTGCTGGATGATAACCACATATATATGAATCAAAATTACATTCATTCAACTGTTCTTTCATACCTTCATGCTTATACTTTTTTTCATACAATTTCTTATGTACTTGTTCATATTCTGATAAAGATGGATTACTACCTAATACAACTGCAGTTTCAAATACATCGATATCCTTTAAATCTATTCTTGCATTACTAAGCGCTTCACTCGCTGCCACAATCGCAAATTCTGTTGCTCTATTCATATTCTTATTCAAACTTGAAAATACACCATCTACATCAGAAAAGTTATCTTTTACTTCTCCTACAGGCAACATTTTAAATACCTCATTGGTGCATGCATCTATCCCCGAAACCCCATTTGATAGATTTTTCCAAAACTCATTTATTGTATTACCAATAGGACTTACTACTCCCATGCCTGTAATAACTACTCTATTCATTTTCAACTTTCTACACCCTTTTTCTTAATTCCATCAACAACAAAACCAACCATTCTACTTGGATATGGTGGATTAATCAATAATACCTTCATAATTTAACCTCCATAACGCTTTAACTTTTTAGATGTATTCTTATTAAATGGCATTTCTCTATACCTAATATCTTGAATTTGTGCATAAGACGGAATATTTCTATTTAATTGTTTCAAAAATGCTTTGAGCTGTTCTTCCTCTTGCCTATCCAATTTTGGATATATAGTAGCAACTATAAGCTGTCTTTCATCTAATGAGACTATTACTTCTTCAATAAGATTGCAATCCAGTAAATACCCTTCTATTTCTTCTGGATATACATTTTTCCCATTATCTCTAATAATTACATTTTTCCTTCGCCCTGTTATGTACAAATAGCCATCCCTATCAAGCCTTCCAATGTCTCCTGTATGAAACCAACCATCTTTAAAAGCTTCCTTGTTTGCTTGTTCATTATTGTAATATCCGAGCATAACATTATCACCTTTTACTAAGATTTCTCCTCTTCCATCAGCGTTAGGATCTGATATTTTTACTGTACAACATTTTATTGGTTTTCCTACTGTATCTCCCTTTTGTTTTATCTTCATAGTATTAGGAACAACTGATACTAAAGGTGAACACTCCGTTATTCCGTATCCATTCAGTATTTCTATCCCTATCCCGTGAAAAAATTCAATATATTCTTTCTTTAATGGCGCTCCTCCGCAAATAATATATTTTACATTTCCTCCAAATTTAGCGTGTATTTCTTTAAATAATTTTCTTCGAATATCTATTCCAAGTGCTAATAACTTGTTTGAAACACTTATTAAAAACCTCACTTGTCTTCTCTTTTGACGCTCATCTATTTCACTCCAAATCATTTTATACATTTTTTCTATGTATAATGGAACAAGAAAAAGCATTGCAGGATTATATATATTCATATTTTTTATAAAATTTTTCACGTAATCATTCAAGATCAATGTTTCTCCTGAATATAACGACGCTAAAACACCACATATTAAGGAATATGTATGATTAAATGGTAACACTGTGAATATTTTTCCCGCACGCTGAATGTAGCTTTGGCATCCTACTATAACAGACAAAATATTCTTCTGAGAAAGCATTACTGCCTTAGGATTATTAAGTGTCCCGGACGTAAATACTTTGGTTACAAGTTGATCTGCATTTTCTTTTGGCAACTGATGCATATACTCTTTTAACTTGTTCTCGTTTTTCTTCCAAACTTCGTGTATACAATATTTCTCCTTGATTTCACTTAATTCATTTACTTGACAGTGGTTGTTATTCTCATATAGTCCATTTAAAAAAAGTGCATCAAATGTTTTACTTTTCCATATATATTTACACTCTATCGTTTCTATTAGATTTATAATCTCGCTATCAGACAATTCTGAATCAATTGGAACAGCCACATTTCCCGAGCATATAATTGCCAAATAACATACTACCCATTCGTATGAATTTTCCGAAACAATTACAATATCTTGTCCTTGAATATCTTCTTCTTTGAATTTACACATTAATGCAAAAATAGAGCGTATAAATTCATCATATGTAATCTCTTCCCCTTTTCGTGACAAAATAAATGCTATATTATCCCTATGTTCCCATAAACGAATAAATACATAAGCATTTATACTATTCATTATTAATCCCCAATTCATTTAATAAATTTACTACATCGTTTATAGTTACTATGTCACGAATTTTACGCTCTGGTATCTCAATATCATAAACATCTTCCACTTCTCCAACTAGTTCCATTAATTCTAATGAATTAAAACCTAAATCTGTTTTTAGATCTGCATCTAGACAAAGTTTTGATTCATCTAAATCTTCTTTTACTTCCAATAAAATTTTCTTCACAACCTCAAACATGTTTTTACCTCCTAAGTATATTTCTTTTCATTATATTACTGTATTATTTTAAAGTCAATTCTCCCTAAATAGTAAAAAACTACTTTTCCCCCCACAAACCTCGAAGGAGCAAAAATAGTTTTCTTGTTTTATTAAGAAGAATTTTTTACAAATTCTTCTCAGGCTGTAGACAACTAATCCCACCATTCTGGTGGGATTAGTTGTCTTTTTA